>NZ_CP192634.1:0-545206 GCF_051903975.1 Streptomyces sp. P9-2 | reverse complement strand
TCGCGCTCTACGCCCAGCGCGCCGACCTGATCGCCGAGCAGGTGGCCGGCGCCCTCGCCTCCGACGGGCCCGACCTCGACGTGGCCGCCGCCGTCGACCGGGTCACCGAGGTGCTGCTGCTGGACCGCGACTGGCTGCTGGTGAAGACCGACTTCCTGGTGCACGCCGCCCGCGACCCCGGCGTGGCGGACATGCTCCTCGACCACCGGGCGCGGCTGCGGCGGGCCGTCGCCGACCGGCTGGAGCGGGCCCGCGGCCACACCGCGCTGCCCGCCGTGCTCGGCGACGCCGAGGGCGCCGCGCACGCCGTGATCGCCGCCTACGACGGCGTCACCGCCCAACTGCTGCTGGACCGGGACACCGAACGCGCCCGGACTTGGCTCAAACAACTGCTCACCGCGCTGCTCACCGGTTGAAGACCCCGGACGAAGTCTCCGGGAGGACAAGGAAGGGACGGTCGCCATGGATGCCGACGTCATCGTCGTCGGAGCGGGCCTCGCGGGCCTCGTCGCGGCCCACGAACTGACCAGCAAGGGCCGCAGGGTCGCCCTCGTCGACCAGGAGAACGCCGCCAGCCTCGGCGGCCAGGCCTACTGGTCGTTCGGCGGGCTGTTCCTGGTGGGGTCGCCCGAGCAGCGCCGCCTCGGCATCAAGGACTCCTTCGAGCTCGCCTGGAACGACTGGCAGGGCAGCGCCGCCTTCGACCGCACCGACGACGAGGACTCCTGGGCGCGGCGCTGGGCGCGCGCCTACGTCGAGTGGGCGGCGGGGGAGAAGCGGTCCTGGCTCGACGGCCACGGCATCACCTTCCTGCCCACCGTCGGCTGGGCCGAGCGCGGCGACCTGCGGGCCGGCGGCCACGGCAACTCCGTGCCCCGCTTCCACATCGCCTGGGGCACCGGCACCGGCGTCGTCGCCCCCTTCACCCGGTACGCCCGCGAGGCCGCGCGGGACGGGCTGCTGACCTTCTACCACCGCCACCGCGTCGACGAGCTGGTCCTGGAGGACGGCGCCGCCCGCGGGGTGCGCGGCACCGTCCTCGCCGAGGACGACGCACCGCGCGGGGTGGCCTCCAGCCGTGAGGCGATCGGCGAGTTCGAGCTGACCGCGCAGGCCGTGGTCGTCACCAGCGGCGGCATCGGCGCGGACCACGACATCGTCCGGAAGTACTGGCCCGAGCGGCTGGGCACCCCGCCGCGCGAGATGGTCACCGGCGTCCCCGCCTACGTCGACGGGCGGATGCTCGACATCAGCGCCCGCGCGGGCGTGCGGCTGGTCAACCGCGACCGCATGTGGCACTACACCGAAGGCATCCGGAACTGGGACCCGATCTGGCCCGGCCACGGCATCCGCATCCTGCCCGGCCCGTCCTCCATGTGGTTCGACGCCCTCGGCCGCCGCCTGCCCGAGCCCTGCCTGCCCGGCTACGACACCCTCGGCACGCTCAAGCACCTGCGCACCACCGAGGACATCGCCCCGTACGACCACTCCTGGTTCGTCCTCACGCAGAAGATCATCGAGAAGGAGTTCGCGCTCTCCGGCTCCGAGCAGAACCCGGACATCACCGCCAAGGACCGCGCCGGGTTCCTGCGCGAACGCGTCCTCGGCAAGGGCGCGCCCGGCCCGGTGGACGCCTTCCTGCGCAACGGCGCGGACTTCGTCACCGCCGCCACCGTCGAGGAGCTCGTCGAGAAGATGAACGCCCTCACCGACGAGCCGCTGCTCGACGCGGCCCTCGTCCGGCGCCAGATCGAGGCGCGCGACCTGCAGCTCGCCAACGGCTACAGCAAGGACGCCCAGGTGCAGGGCATCCGCAACGCCCGCCGCTACATCGGTGACCGCCTCGGCCGGGTCGCCGCACCGCACCGCATCCTCGACCCGGCCGCGGGCCCGCTGATCGGCGTCAAGCTGCACATCCTCACCCGCAAGACGCTCGGCGGCATCCAGACCGACCTGGACTCCCGCGCGCTGCGCGCCGACGGCAGCCCGGTCGAGGGGCTGTACGCGGCCGGCGAGGTCGCGGGCTTCGGGGGCGGAGGCGTCCACGGCTACAACGCGCTGGAGGGCACCTTCCTCGGCGGCTGCCTCTTCTCGGGCCGCGCGGCGGGCAGGGCGGCGGCCGCGCAGACGGCGTAGGGCGGTCCGCTCACTCCGAGAGCAGCCGGGCCAGCACCTCCGCGTGACTGCGTTCCGGCTGCCTGGAGGCGGTCCGCAGGGTCACCGCGCCCTTCCCGGCCAGCTCCCGCACCCGCTCCAGCAGCTCCGCCGCCTCGGGGGCGGCCAGTTCGGCCTCGTAGCGCTCGCGGAACTCGTCGAAGCTGCCCTCGTCGGCGTGGTACCAGCGGCGCAGCTCCGTGGACGGGGTCAGCCCCTTCGGCCACTCGTCGACCCGGGCCGCGTCCTTCGCCAGGCCGCGCGGCCACAGCCGGTCGACCAGCACCCGCACCCCGTCGTCGGGCTCGGGCGGTTCGTACACACGCCGCACGCGCACGCTCATGGTGAGGCCCCTTCCGCCGGAATCGCTGCGAGCCTACTGCGACGCCCGGGACCGGGCACGACGGGCGGGGCGCCCGCATCGTCCCCGCGGGGACCGGGTACTCCGTCCGCCTGGAACCCTGACGCCGGAGTTGACGGATGGAGGCCACGGACGACCTGCCGGTCGTCGGCACGCTCGCCGAGCTCACCGCGCTCGTGGAGGACGAGCGGGGACTGTACGTCCGCTGGTCCAGGGGACCCGCGGTCGACCTGCACGCGGTGTCCAGCATCGACGACCTCACCGGCGTGGCCATGCCCGGCCTGTGCGCGAACCCGCTCGACGTCGAGGAGTGGTGGCAGGACCGCTCCCCGGAGCTGTGGGTGGCGCGGCGGCTGTACGACTACGAGCATCTGCCGCGCGAGAAGGGCGCGGACATCCGGCCCTGGGTGCTCAAGGGCCGCGAGACGGGGCGCGGCCCGGACAACGAGCCGCTGGTCACCGATGTGCGCCCGCTGTGCCGGCTCGCCGACGAGGTGATCGAGGAGGCGCACAGGGAAGTGGCCCGCCAGGAGAATCCCTGGGGGCCACTCCGCCGTGCCACGCGCTGACCGCCGGGCCGCCCGCCCGGGGGCCGCGCGCGGGTCGCGCCCTCGCCGTCACGCCCGCACACCGTCCGCCGTGTCCGTCAGGCCCTGCCCGACGAACGGCGGGCCGCGATGCGCCGCTTGAGCGCGCGGCGTTCCGTCTCGCTCGTGCCGCCCCACACGCCGATGGACTGCCCGGTCTCCAGCGCCCACTCCAGACACTGCTCCCGCACGGGGCAGCGACGGCAGACCGCCTTGGCCTGCTCGGTCTGCAACAGGGCAGGACCGGAAGTGCCGATCGGGAAGAACAGCTCGGGGTCCTCGGTCCGGCAGGCCGCGCTGTGCCGCCAGTTGTCCATCGAAAGTCACCTGCGTCCGAAGTAGGTCCGCACCCTTTCGGATGCCTTGCTGACTTTCGGGTGACCTGTCAAGTCACGCTGAAACAGCGCGATCCGCGTGGAAACGGTCACTGCTCACGCAGCCCCCACGGCGAGCCGTACGCGGTGAGGAGGTCCAGGAACGGACCGGCCGGAAACGCCTCCGGGCCGAGCACGCCCGCCCCCGACCAGGCGCCGGTCGCCAGCAGCTCCAGCGCGACGACCGGGTTGACGGCGGTCTGCCACACCACCGCCTGGCAGCCGTACTCGCTCATCGACCACTGGTTGTCGACCACGTGGTACAGGTACACCTCGCGCGGCGCCCCGTCCTTCGTGCCGCGCACCCAGGTGCCCGCACAGGTCTTGCCGTGCATGCGGTCGCCGAGGGTCGCCGGGTCGGGCAGACAGGCGGCGACGACGTCCCGCGGGGACACCTTCACGGGGCCGTCGGGTCCAGGCACGGTCACCGGCTCGGTGCGGTCCAGGCCCAGCAGGTGCAGCGTGCGGAGCGTGTCGGTGAACTCGCGGCCCAGGCCGTACTTGAAGGTGACCCTGCGGGCGTCCACCCGGCGGGGCACCAGCAGCACCTCCTCGTGCTCCACGTTCACGCACTCCACCGGGCCGATGCCCTCGGGGAAGTCGAACACCTCGGGCTCGCTGAAGGGTTCGGTGGTGTACCAGCCGCGGTCCTTCTCGTACACCACGGGCGGGTTGAGGCATTCCTCGATGGTCGTCCAGATGCTGAACGACGGCGCGAAGTCGTAGCCGTCCACCGTGAGGTTCGCGCCGTCGCGGACGCCGATCTCCTCGATCTCGTCGAAGAGTTCGTCGGCCGCGTACCGGGCGAACACGTCCGACAGACCCGGCTCCACGCCCATGCCGACCAGCGCGAGCAGCCCGGCCGCCTCCCACTCGGCGCCCTGCGCGAACTGCTCGTCGCCCAGCTTCACACCGCACTCCTCGTACGGCCGCTCGCCGTGCGGGCGGGACAGGGACATCGCCATGTCGAGGTACGTGGCGCCGCCGGCCCGCGCCGCGCGGAACAGCGGCATCACGAACCGCGGGTCGGTGGCGTTGAGCAGCACGTCGCAGCCGTGCCGCTCCAGCAGCGCCGTCACCTGCGCCTCGTCGCCGGCGTCGACCCGCTCGGCACGGAACCGGTCGCCGTCCGCGCCGAGCGCCGTCACCGCCGCCTCGGCCCGGGCCGGGTCGTAGTCGGCCACCACCATCAGCTCGAAGAACGGCCGCCGGGCCGCGATCCGGGTGACGGCGGTCCCCACACCGCCCGCTCCCACCAGCAGTACGCGCATGACGGAGCACTCCCTTTCGTCCTCATGGATCCGCGTGGATCCGGAATGTTCTGCGGGGCCCCTGACGTGATGAAACGCCGGGCCGGGACGTAAGGTCAATGGCGTTGGCATAAGGATCCGGGAGGGCCGGGAGCGAGGAGGGGCGATGGCCAAACGTGTGGTGCCCGAGGAGCGGCGCAGGCGCCGCAGGCCGACCAGGAGCGGGGTCGTTCTCTCGGAGCGGCTGATCGTGGAGACCGCGCTGCGGATGCTGCGGGAGCACGGCAGCGCGGGCCTGACCGCCCGCCGCCTCGGACTCGCCCTCGACTGCGACCCGAGCACGCTCTACCGGTACTTCCGCGGCATGGACGACCTGACCCTCGCCATCGGAGACGCGCTGATCGGCCAGGCGCTGGACGGCTGGCGCCGTACCGGGCGTTGGCGCCACGACCTGCGCGCCCTGGGCCTGCGCATCCACGCCGCCTACGTCTCCCACCCGCAGGCGGCCGTCCTCACCGCGAGCCGGGTGTCCGGCCGGGCCAACGAACTCGCCGCCGACGAAGCGGTCCTGGACGTGCTGCGCACCGCCGGCTTTCCGCCCGCCGACACCGTCCGCGTCTACCAGGCCTTCATCGACACCACGCTGGCGTTCGCCGCTCTCGACGCCGCCTCCCTGGCGCTGCCCGACGCGGCCCGGCGGGCCGACGAGGACATGTGGCGCTCGACCTACGCCCGGCTGCCCGCCGCCACCCATCCGCGCATCGCCGAGACCGCCCCGCTGCTCGCCGCCCGGATGGTCGAGAGCGCCTACCCGACGGCGCTGGACATGCTGCTGTCGAGCGCGGAACGGGAGCTCGCAGAACTCGGCGTCAAGGATGCAGCGCCCGGGCCGCCGTCTCCGTGACCGCGTCGGCGACCGCCGCGAGGGCGGGGGAGTCCAGCTTCCACTGCTGCCAGTACAGGGCCGCGTCGGCCTCGCGTCCCGGCGCGAACACCACGACCCGGCCCGCCTCCAGCAGCGGCACCGCCTGCGCCTCCGGCACCATGCCCCAGCCGAGCCCCGCCGCCACCGCCTCGGCGAACCCCTCCGACGTCGGCACGTAGTGGCGCGAGGTGCCCGCCCCCGTGCGGCCTCCGGTCAGCCGGCGCACGAACCCGTCCTGGAAGTCGTCCCGCCGGTCGAACACCACCACCGGCGCCGCCGCCACCGACTCCTCCAGCGGATCCGCCAGCAGTTCCGCCGCGAACTCCGGGTGCGCCACCGGCAGATAGCGCATCGTCCCCAGGCGCCGCACCGAGCAGCCCGGCACCGGGTCGGGGGAGGAGGTCACCGCGGCCATCACCGTCCCCTCGCGCAGCAGCGCCGCCGTGTGCGACTCGTCCTCCCGGCGCAGCTCGAAGCAGAGCCGGGACCGGGCCGGCAGCCGGACCAGCGCGTCCAGGAACCAGGTGGCGAGCGAGTCCGCGTTCACCGCGATCGACACCCGCGTCGGCTCCCCGGCGCCGCTCAGCCCCAGCTCCGCGTACGCGTCCCGCTCCAGCCGGGCCACCTGCCGCGCCAGCCGCACCAGCACCTCACCGGACTCGGTGGGCCGCACCGGACGGGTGCGCGACAGCAGCACCCTCCCGGTGCGCTGCTCCAGCGCCTTGACCCGCTGACTGACCGCCGAGGGCGTCACGTGCAACGCGGCGGCCGCCGCGTCGAACGTCCCCTCGTCGACCACCGCGAGCAGCGTCCGTACCTGGTCCAGCGGAAGGTCCTCCATCACATCGGCTAAGAGTACGTAAGAATCATTAGCTGTACTGAACAGGGCCGTCCGGCCTAACGTCGACGCCATGCCCAGCGCTTTCGCCCCCGCCTTCGCCGGTTTCGGCACCGGACTGTCCCTCATCGTCGCCATCGGCGCGCAGAACGCCTTCGTGCTGCGCCAGGGGATCCGCAGGGACGCGGTGCTCGCCGTCGTCGGCATCTGCGCCCTGTCGGACGCCGTCCTCATCGCGCTCGGCGTGGGCGGAGTCGGGGCGGTGGTGGTGGCGTGGCCGGCGGCGCTGACGGTGGTGGGCTGGATCGGCGGCCTCTTCCTGCTCGGCTACGGCGCCCTGGCCGCGCGCAGGGTGGTCCGCCCGGCCGGCACGGGCCTCGAGGTGGAGGGCGGGGCGGTGGCGGCCGGGTCGCGGCGCCGGGCCGTGCTCACCTGTCTCGCCCTGACCTGGCTCAACCCGCACGTCTACCTGGACACGGTGTTCCTCGTCGGCTCGGTCGCCGCCGACCACGGCCCGGCGCGCTGGACCTTCGGCGTCGGGGCCGTGCTGGCCAGCCTCTGCTGGTTCGCCGCGCTCGGCTTCGGCGCGCGGCTGCTCGGCCGTTTCCTGGCCCGCCCCGCCGCCTGGCGGGTGCTGGACGCCCTGGTGGCCGCCACCATGATCGTCCTCGGTGTGACGCTGATCGCGGGAGCCTGAGGACGCGCCGCCCCGGCGGCCTGCCATAGTGAGTCCCGGCCAAGTGGATGTAAGCACCAACCAGGACGGTCGTGGACACCAGCGAGAGCAGTACCGAGCCCCGCACACCGGACGCCGAGCAGGAGAAGGGCGGACCGCGCGGCTGGCGCCGGTTCGCCATGGACACCCGCCCGCTGCGCCGCCCCGCCTACCGCCGCCTGTGGGCCTCCACCGTGGTCACCGCGGTCGGCAGCCAGCTCACCGCCGTCGCGGTGCCCAAGCAGATCTACGACATCACCGGCTCCTCCGCCTGGGTCGGCACCGCGAGCCTCGCCGGACTGCTGCCGCTGATCGTGTTCGCCCTGTGGGGCGGCGCGATCGCCGACAGCATGGACCGCCGCAAACTGCTGCTGCTCACCAACACCGGCATCGCGGTCACGTCGCTGCTGTTCTGGGTCCAGGCCTTCATCGGCCTGGAGTCCGTCTGGACGCTGATGCTGCTGCTCGCCCTCCAGCAGGCCTTCTGGGGGCTGAACGCGCCCGCCCGCAGCGCCTCCATCGCCCGCCTGGTCCCGGCGGACGAACTGCCCGCCGCCAACGCCCTCGGCTCCACCGTGATGCAGACCGGCCAGATCGCCGGACCGCTGCTCGCCGGCGCCCTGATCCCCGTGATCGGGCTGGCCGAGCTGTATCTGATCGACGCCCTCGCGCTGTGCGTCACCGTCTGGGCGGTGTACCGGCTGCCCGCCCTGCCGCCGCTCACCGCCGCCAAGGCCGGGAGCGCCGGACTGCGCGGCGTCCTGGAGGGCTTCCGCTACATCTCCGGGCACGCGGTGCTGCTGCTGTCGTTCCTCGCCGACATCGTCGCCATGGTCCTCGGCATGCCCCGCGCCCTGTTCCCGCAGCTCGCCTCCGAGACGTACGCCCCCTACGGGGAGGGCTTCGCGCTGGGCCTGCTGTTCGCCGCGATCCCGGTCGGCGCGGTGCTGGGCGGACTGTTCTCCGGCACGTTCTCCCGGGCGCGCCGGCACGGCTGGATGGTGATCGGCTCGGTCGTGGTGTGGGGGCTGGCGATCGCCGGGTTCGGGCTCAGCGGCAGCCTGTGGTTCGCGGTCGCCTTCCTCGCCCTCGCCGGGGTCGCGGACATGGTGTCCATGGTGTTCCGCGGGGCGATCCTGCTGTCCGCCGCGACCGACGAGATGCGCGGCCGCATGCAGGGCGTCTTCACCGTCGTCGTGGCCGGAGGCCCCCGCCTGGCGGACGTGCTGCACGGCACCGCCGGGTCCGCCTTCGGCCCCCGCGCGGCCGTCACGGGCGGCGGCATCCTGGTCGTCGTGGTGATGCTGGCGCTGGCCGCCGCGATGCCGGCGCTGCGCCGCTACCGGGTCTGACCGGCCGCCGCAGCACGACGTCCGGCCGCCGCAGCACGACGTCCGGCCGCCGCAGCACGACGTCCGACCGCCGCTACACCACGAAGCCGCGCCGCATCGCGTACTGCTCCATCAGCTGGCCACGCGTCATCTCCAGGCGGTGCGCCAGCACCTCGGCGACACAGCGGACCAGCGACAGCCCGAGCGCGGTGTCCGCCTCGCACAGCCGGAGCACGGTCGCCGCGTCGAACTCGTAGGCGCGGACCGGGCTGAACGCCAGCGCGCCGAAGTCCCATTCGTACGGGGGGAACAGCCAGGACCAGCCCAGCAGGTCGCCGGCGCCGAGCCCGGCGACGGTGACCCGCTGCACCTCGTTCAGCCGCTGGTCCAGGGAGACGGCGCCGGAGCGTATGACCCAGAAGCGGTCGGCGTGCCCTCCGGACTCGAAGATGCGGGTGTCCTCCGGGAAGTACACCTCACGGGCCAGCGTCATCAGGCGCTCGCGCTGGTGGTGGGGGAGGGCGGTCAGCAGTTTGATCGCTTTGGTCATGGGACGGGGCTCCTCGCCGGGATGCGGTCCGGGTGCTTTCCCTCCCTACTCATTTCAGCCTGTGCCGCCGTTCGGGGCACCTCGGCGGAGGGAACGGGTCCGGAAACCTGCGGCCGGGCCGGGTCGAGGCATGAAAAAGCCCTGGCTGGACGGGGGAAGCCAGCCAGGGCGGTAAACGGTGGTGTCCGGAGGAGTCTGGTCGACTCCGTCACCACGTATGAGTGAACGATAAACCATTCACGGGATGTTCGCGTAATCGGGGGCGTACGCGGCGACCCGCACGGTCGCTACGCCACGACCCGCACGGTCCCTACGCCACGACCCGCACGGTCCCTATGCCACGACCCGCACCGTCTCCAGGTCCGGGTCCGTCGGATCCGGCAGGTACATCCCCGCCTCCAGCCCCGTCCGCAGGTAGCGCAGCACCGGCTCGCTCAGCCGCTCGCCCGGCAGCACCGCCGGGATCCCCGGCGGGTACGGAGTGATCATCTCCGCGGCGACCCGTCCCTCGGCCTTCTCCACCGGCACGTCCTCGGCCGCCCCGAAGAACGCGTCCCGCGGCAGCATCGCCTGCTCCATCCGCAGCTCGCCCGGCTCCGGCACCGCGACCTGAGGACCCCCGCGCAGCCCGGGCGCCGCCCGCCCCAGCTCGCGCAGCGCCGACAGCAGCTCCCCGGCGGTCTCCCGGTCGTCCCCGTGCGTGATCTGCGCGCCGATCCGGCGGTGGTCGACCAGGTGGGCGTCGACCGCGCGGTGCTCGCGCAGCCAGTCCGCCGCCCGGTAGCCGGTGATGCCCAGGTCCTGGATGTCGATCACGCACGGCAGCGGGTCGAAGTCGTCGGCGAGACCCGGCCCGCAGTAGTCGTCGCGGCCGTCCACGTGCATCCCGTCGATCTCCTCGATCGCCGCCCGCACCTCGCCCGCCAGCTCCAGGGCCGACCCCATCAGCTCCTCGCCGCGCAGCGCCATCTGCCGACGCCAGCCGTCCAGACCCGCGAAGATCAGCACCGAGGGGCTGGTCGTGCCGAGCAGATCGGCGCGCGTGCCCAGCAGCGCCGGCGGCACCAGGTCCCCCTGCAGATGGAACACCGAGCCCTGCTCCAGCCCGCTGCCCATCTTGTGGATGCTGGTCACGCAGATGTCCGCGCCCGCGTCCATCGCCCACGACGGCAGCTCCGGATGGAACGGCAGATGCGCGCCCCACGCCTCGTCCACGATCAGCGGGCGCGAGCGCCGGTGGCACACCTCGGCGATGTCCCGCAGCGCCGCCGCCGCGCCGTACGGCGTCGGACTGGTCACCAGGGCGCCCCGCGCGTCCGGATGCGCGTCGAAGGCAGCCTCGAACTCCGCGGCCGACGGCGGGTGCGCCACATGCCGTTCCGCGTCCCACCGCGGCTCCACCCACACCGGTTCGACACCGGACAGGATCAGCCCCGACACCACCGACTTGTGGGCGTCCCGGCCGATCAGCAGCTTCTCGTGCGGGCCCGCGACCGACAGCATCGCCGCCTTCACCGACAGGGAGCTGCCGCACGTGCTGAAGAAGGTGTGGTCGGCGTGCACCGCGTCGGCCATCAGCTTCTGCGCCGACTGCAGCACCCGGCCCCGGGTCAGCCGGTCGTCCAGGCCGCCCGTCGCCAGCACGTCGCCGAGGAAGACGGCGTCCCCGAGGATCTCGCGCACCGCCGGATCCGCTCCCCGCGCCTGCTTGTGGCCCGGGGGCGTGAACCCCAGCCGTCCGCTGCGGTGGTACTCCTCCAGCGCTTCCAGGACCGGTGCCCGGTGGTGATCGGCAGTCATGCGTGACCGGGTGCCCGAAGCCTCCGTCGCCAATCCACGCGCCCTTCGAGGCGGCCCGGTCAGCCCGGTGCCGCGTGCTTGCCCGGCGTGAGGATCTCGTCCAGCACCCTCAGCACCACCCCGTAGGCCACCGTGCGGATCTCGGCGTCCCGCGCCTCCGCGGCGTCCCCCGGACCCTCCCGGCCCAGCCGCTCGCCCCGGGCCCGCCAGGCCCGCTCCTCCTGTGCCGCGCAGGCCCGCGCCCGCTGGATGCGCCGCAGCAGTTCGTCCGAGTCCACCACATCGGTCATGCGCCCCGGGTACCCGCGGTGGGCGTGCGATCACGGGGCAGGCGGGAAACGGCCCGGGAGGTTTGCCGGAACCGTGACAGGTGAGCCGAAAAGGGAGGTCCGAGGCAAAACCACCTACCGCCGTCCCCGACCCAGGGAGTCACCCCATGAGCGAGGAGCACCTCACCGAACCCGATGTCCGGCCGCCCGGCGACCGGCCCGCCGGGCAGCCGTGCCCGTCCCGGCCCGCCGAGGTGCGCGAGGCCGTGCTGCGGGCGGTGACCGAACGCTGCCTCACCACCCGCACGCCCTGCGACACCGAGGCGCTGGCCGACGCGCTGCTCGTCGCCTCCGAACTCACCACCAACGCGATCCTGCACGGCGGGGGAGTCACCGGGTTCGAGGTCGACGTGGACGGCCCCGGCGTGCTGCTGTCCGTCAGCGACCGCAGCGACGCCCTGCCCGTCGCCGTGCCCGCCGTCGACGACCAGGGCCGGCGCCGCCCCGGCGGCCACGGCTGGCCCATCGTGTGCCGGCTGGCCCGCGACGTCCGGGTGTCCGACCTGCCCGCCGGCGGCAAGCGGATCACCGCCCTCGTCTCCCTGGTCTGACCCGCCCCGGGCGCCTGCCCGGGCCCCCGGCGCACTCCGCGGCAATTTCCGCGAAGAAGTGGAGTTTGTTCTACCGGACCGGGGGCAATCGGAGGTTCGTGCTTCGGACCGGAGGCGCGCCGACGGGAGTGGTACGACCGCTCCGGGACTCGGATTCCTCCGTGCGTCCCGCGACGACCACCCCGCGGTAGATCCCTGAAACCACCGTTCGGGAGCTGAACCGCATGCTCATTGAATCGTCCGCACCACGTCCCGGCTCCTCCGGAACGACCGCCGCCACGACCCGTCGGCGGCACGACGACGCCCCCGACACCACGACGCTCTTCGCCCGGCTGGCGACCCTCGAGGACGGACCCGAGCGGGACGCCGTCCGCGACGAACTCGTCACCGCCTGGCTGCCCATGGCCCACCGGATCGCCGGCCGCTTCCGCGACCGCGGCGAGTCCATCGAGGACCTGCGCCAGGTCGCGGCCCTCGGCCTGGTCAAGGCCATCGACCGGTTCGACCCGAGCCGCGGGGCCTTCGAGAGCTACGCCGTCCCCACCATCACCGGCGAGGTCAAGCGGCACTTCCGCGACCGCATGTGGGCGCTGCGCGTGCCCCGCCGGATCCAGGAGCTGCGCAACAAGGTGCGCGTCGCCCGCCGCGAGCTCACCCAGAACCCCGGCAGCCCCGAGCCGTCCGTCGCGGACATCGCCGCGCACACCGGGCTGACCGAGGAGGAGGTGTCCGCCGGCATGGAGGCGCTGGAGAGCTTCAGCACCCTGTCCCTGGACGCCGAACTCTCCTCCGACGACGACGGCTACAGCCTCGCCGACACCCTCGGCGCCTCCGACTCCTCCTACGACGTGGTGGTCGACCGCGAGTCGGCCAAGGAGGGGCTGCGGCGCCTGCCGGAGCGGGAGCGGGCCATCCTCTACATGCGCTTCTTCGAGGACATGACCCAGAGCCGGATCGCCGACCGGCTGGGCATCTCCCAGATGCACGTCTCCCGCCTGATCAGCCGCAGCTGCGCGCGTGTGCGGGCCGACGTGCTGGGCCAGCGCTCGGCCCGCGGCGGCGGCCGCCCCACCGCCTGAGCTTCACCCGTGACCCCCCGCACCGTCCGCCAAGGAAAGCGAGTCCCATGCTGAAGCCCCACCCCGCCGAGCTGCGCCGCCTCGTCGAGGAGTACGAGACCCTGACGGCGACCCCCGCGACCGCTGCCCCCGAGTCGCGGATCGCCGACCTGGCCTACACCCTGTGCGTGACGACCGGTACCCGGGACGTGGGCAGGGCGCTCGCCACGGCGCGCGCCTGGCTGACGCAGGACGGACGCGACACTGCGGCGGCCGCACCGGCCGCCGTGTGACCCGACGCAGGAAGGGAACCCGAGGCCCATGAGCGAATCCGAGTTCACCCCGGAGAACCGCCCCGTGGACGTGTATCTCGACCTGCTGCGGGTGCGGATGGACACGGAGGACTACCGGCTTCTGCTCCGTCTGGTGGAGCCGGTCCTCGAGGCCATCGACGAGCACCGCCTCTCGGGCCTCGACCTCGCGCTGGACGGCGGGGACGAGGAACTGCCCCAGGAGGTCCGCGACGAGGCCGCCCTGGTCATCGCCACGGCGGTCACCGGCCGCCTGGACAACGAGGTGGTCGAGCTCGACGTCGACGACGACAGCGGGCCGGTGCGGGTGGTCACCGACGCGGAGACCGCGGCGGATCCCTCCCGGCTGGGCGAGATCGCCGGCATCATCCGCGACCGCCACCGCCAGAACGAGGAACTACGAGGCATCGCCGAGGCCAGCGGCCTCCCCACGGACTTCTGAACCCCCTCCCTCCCCCTCACCGCCGGGGCCCCGGATCCACGGACCGGGGCCCCGGCGCACGTCCAGGGGTGCGGGGAACTGCGCGACCGGCCCCCACGCCGCCGCACCCCTGTAGCCGCGGCTGTGCTCAGGATCTCACCGGAGGCCCAGTTCCCCAGGGGCGCGGGGAACTGCGCGAACACCCCCCCCGGGGCCGCACCCGCCCCGGGGGCTCAGCCACGACGGGGGCGCGAGAACTGCGCGACCGGCCCCCACGCCGCCGCGCCCCTGTAGCCGCGGCTGTGCTCAGGATCTCACCGGAGGCCCAGTTCCCCAGGGGCGCGGGGAACTGCGCGACCAGCCCCCACATCGCCGCAGCCGCCCTGGGGGGCTCAGCCACGACGGGGGCGCGGGAACTGCGCGACCGGCCCCCACTCCGCCGCGCCCCTGTAGCCGCGGCTGTGCTCAGGATCTCACCGGAGGCCCAGTTCCCCAGGGGCGCGGGGAACTGCGCGACCAGCCCCCACATCGCCGCAGCCGCCCTGGGGGGCTCAGCCACGACGGGGGCGCGGGAACTGCGCGACCGGCACCCACTCCGCCGCACCCGCCCCGCCCGGCGCGACCCGAGCTCATGGGCGGAATCTCAGTGTTCCGGTGCCTTCACCGGAACGTCCAGCGGCCGCGCCAACCCCACCACCGCCTCGTCCAGGCGTTCCAGATGGCGCAGGACGCGCCCGGTGATGCGGCCGTAGCGGGACGCGTCGTCGTCGGCCAGGAGCGACGCGATGCTCGGGCCCGTCTCGACGGGAGCCGTGACCTCGTCGTCGGCGACACGGGCCGCGATCGTGCGGATGTTGCGGACCGTGCGGCCCGCCGCACCCCGCAGGCGGGGGTCCGCAGCGATGGACGGGTGCGTCGGCAGCAGTTCCGCCGTCGCGGCCAGCGAGCGCGCGTGGTACGCGCAGGTCTCCAGCAGCGCCACCACGTACCGCGCGGTGGTGCGCCGTGCCCGCAGCGGCGTCACCGGGTGCGTCAGCGGCTTGGTGGCCGACCGCAGGTCGCCCAGCGCCTGGTCCAGCTCCCGCGCCTTGTCCAGCAGCTCGTCCGCCGGCCCGCCGCTCAGCTGCGTCACGGCGGCCTCGGTGACGTCCGACAGCCGCTCCAGCACCGTCACGAGCAGCTCGTTGGTGCGCCGATCGGTCCGCACCGGCAGCACCAGCGCCGCCGCGACCACCCCGCACACCGCGCCCAGCGCCGTCTCCTCCACCCGCAGCACCAGCACCTCCCAGCTGTAGGTGTGCAGCAGGGTGTACAGCAGCCCCAGCATCGCCGTGACGAAGAACGACATCAGGGTGTACGACAGAGGCGCCGTGTAGAACATGGCGAAGATCAGCACCAGCACCAGCACGAACGCCAGCACCGTGTTCCCGCCGACCAGACCGGCCAGCAGGATCCCGGCGACCACCCCGAACACCGTGCCGAGCAGCCGCCGGTAGCCCTTGACCAGGATCTCCCCGGTGGACGCGGTGTTGATGAAGACGATCCAGCAGGTCAGCACCGCCCAGTACCAGCGGTCCGTGGACAGCAGCTCCCCGCCGACGATGGCCAGCGTCGAGCCGACGGCCACCTGCACGGCCGCCCGCGTGGTGGGCCGCTGCAGCCCCTTCGGCTCCTCGGCCTCCTCCGCCTCCTCGGCGTCGATCGCGGCGTCCTCGGCGTCCAGCTCCTCCCGCGACCTGGCCGTCGCGGGACTGTCGTCCGACTCGTCCTGCGGCCCGTCCAGGGCGATCCGCAGCCCCATCACCGCGCGGGCCGCCTCGCCGATGCCCCGGAACACGTCCCGCACCGGCGCGGAGGCGGCCGGGAGGTTCTCCTCGTCCCGGTAGCCGAGCAGCCGGTTGCGCACCTGGGCCACGCCCGCTCCGGACGTGTCCCTCCGCAGCACCAGCGCGCGCAGCGCCCGCAGATCGCGGCGGAGCAGCGCGGTCGCCTCCTCGGGGCCGGGCAGCCGCCCCACCTCCGGCGCGGGCGCGCCGGGCAGATGCAGCGTCAGGGTGTCCGCCCGCTCGGCACTACGGGCCGACAGCAGCAGCAGTCCCAGCCGCTCGGCGGCGATCTCCGCGTCGGCGACGCGCCGCTGCACCAGGCGCGCGGTCGGCTCGTCGGGGGTGCCCTCCTCCAGCCGGCTCTGGATCATCAGCGCCGTCTCGTGCAGCCGGGCGGTGCGCTCCCGCACCTCCTCCAGCGCCTTGTCGACCTCGTCCGGCCCCGCGTCCAGCAGCGCGATGTGCGCCGACACCAGCCGCGCCAGCCGCACGCGGAACGCCTGCCGCAGCCGCGCCAGCAGCCCGGTCGGCGTCACCGGCACGACGGCGAACCGCACCAGGGCGCTGCAGGCGAACCCGACCGTCGTCACCGCCCACAGCGCGGGAAGCTGATCGGGCTTCGCGCCCACGAACAGGGACACGAAGTACATCTGGAAGCCGATCAGCCCCAGCGTCATCCCACGGTCGCCGAACCGCCGGCCGTACACCGCGCAGAAGATCAGCAGGACGGCGAAGACGTCCCCGACGACCACCCGTTCGCTCAGCAGCGCGCCCGCCGACACCGACGCCAGCGCCACCGGCAGCCCCAGCGCCAGCGTGACCGCCTGCGCCCCGCGCTTCCGCTCCCGGACGGCGAAGGTGGCGGCCATCGACGTCATCGCGCCCGCCACCAGATGGGTGATGTCCGCGCCGGTCGGGGCCAGCACGGCCAGGGTCAGCGCGATCGCCCCCACCGTGCGCAGCCCGGCGGTCAGCCGCAGCAGCCCGGGGTCGGACGCCGCCAGGTGGTCGCGCAGCCGTGTGCCCGACCGCCGTACCGCCGCCCTCACGCCCGCGCACGCTCCCCCGTCGTCACCGCTTCGTCCGTCGTCCCGGCCTCCGTGTGCCGGGTCACCGAGCCGCCCGGCCCGCTTCCTCGACGTGCGCCCGCACCTGCTCCGGTGTCAGGTAGGCGTCCAGGTACTCGAAGTCGCGCAGGTTGCCCGGCCGGTGCGCCTGGAAGCCGGTGCGGACGAAGTCGTCGCCGGCGACCGCGTTGAGCAGCCAGTTGGTCATCACACGGGTCTTGGCCACCCCGGTGCGCAGCGCCGACCAGTGGTAGCCGCGGGCCACCACCTGGGCGGGCAGGCCGTGCAGCTCGTACCCGAGCGGCTTGGACACCGCGTCCTTGCCGCCGAGGTCCACCACGAGCCCCAGGTCCTGGTGCATGTACGGCCGGGTCTGCCTGCCCCGCAAGGAGGCGATGACGTTCTCCGCGACGTGCCGGCCCTGCCGCAGCGCGTGCTGAGCGGTCGGCGGGCACACTGCGTCGTCGCCCTTGGCCAGGTCCGGCACCGCGGCCGAGTCGCCGAGCGCGAACACCCCGTCGTACCCCGGCAGCCGCATGTCCGCGTTCACCGCGAGCCGGCCCCGTACGGTCTCCGCGTCGAGCGTGCCGATCAGCGGGCTGGCCACCACGCCCGCCGTCCAGATCAGCGTGCGCGTGGGCACCACCCGGCCGTCGGTGAAGGTGACCTCCTCGGCGCCCGCCTTGGCGATGGACACGCCCAGCGAGATCTCGATGCCGCGCCGGGTGAGGATCTCCTGCGCGCTGCGCCCCAGCTTCTCGCCCAGCTCGGGCATCAGCTTGGGCGCGATGTCGATCAGGTGCCACTTGATCAGGCCGGGGTCGAGGCGCGGGTAGCGCTCGACGGCGGCGTGCGTCAGCCGCTGGAGGCAGGCCGCGGTCTCGGTGCCGGCGTAGCCGCCGCCGACCACCACGAACTGCAGCCGCGAGGCGCGCTCCGCCGGGTCGCTGCAGGCGTCCGCCAGGTCCAGCTGGGAGATCACGTGGTCGCGCAGATAGGCGGCCTCGGCCAGCGACTTCAGCCCGAAGGCGTGGTCCGTCAGGCCCGGGATGTCGAAGGTGCGGGTGACGCTGCCGGGCGCCAGCACGATGTAGTCGTACGGCTCGTCGACGGTCTCCCCGGCGATGGTGCGGATGACGCACACCTTCGCCCGCAGGTCCACGCCGATCGCGCCACCCGGGATGATCCGGGTCCGGTACTTCTCGCTGCGCCGCAGGGAGATCGCGATCGACTGGGGGGTCAGCACTCCGGAGGCGACCTGGGGGAGCAGCGGCAGATACAGCTGGTAGGACATCGGCGTCACCAGCGTCAGCTCCGCCTCGCCCGGAGTGAGCCTGCGCTCCAGCCGCCGCACGCACTCCACACCGGCGAAACCGGCGCCCACCACGAGGATCCTGGGTCGTGTCACGATGTCCATCCCTTCGTGCGGCTTCAGGCGGTCCGCCTCGAACGTCGATGCCTGACGCGTGCCCCTGTTCAGCTCCACGATGCCCGCCCCGGCCCCGGACCGCACCGGGAACCGTCGCGCCGGGGGACCCGCCCCGTCCTCAGCCCCGCAGGTGACAGAGCAGCAGGCACACGTCGTCGTCGCGCTCCGAGTCGCTGAGAAGGGGCTGCAGCACGCGGTCCGCCGCGTCCTCCAGGTCTGTGTCCAGCTCCGCGCGGTCGAACGAGGCGAGGGCCGAGCCGAGGCGCTCGATGCCCGGGTCGATGCCCTGGGAGCGCCGCTCCACCAGGCCGTCGGTGTAAAGGGCCAGCGTCGAGCCGGGCGCCAGCCGCTCGGTGTGGTCGGGGATGTCCTGGCTCAGCGGTATGCCGAGCATCGCGCCCGGCTTGGCGTCCAGCGTGCGCACCTCGCCGTCCGGCAGCCTCAGTACCGGCGGCGGATGGCCCGCCGCGGCCCAGGTGAGGGTGCGGTCGTCCGGGTGGAAGCGGGCGATGACGGCCGTCGCGAACAGGTCCGGCTGGAGATGGCGCAGATAGCCGTGCAGCCGGGTCAGCAGCCGTCCGGGGCTGTCGCCGTCCACGGCGTAGGCGCGCAGCGCGGTGCGCAGCTGGCTCATCATCACCGCCGCGTGCAGCCCGTGCCCGGTCACGTCGCCGATGACGGTGACCAGGCTGCCGTCCCGCTGCAGGAACGCGTCGTACCAGTCGCCGCCGATGTTCAGCCCGTGCGTGGCGGGCAGATAGCGCGCGGCCAGCCCCACGCCCGGGGCCGACGGCAGCTCCGTCAGCAGGGCCCGCTGCAGCGTCTCCGCGATGTCCCGGTTGTGTTCGAACCGGCGCGCGTTGTCCAGGGCGATCCCGGCCCGCCGGGCCAGCTCGATCAGCATCACCGCGTCGTCCGGGTCCCACCGCTCGCCCTGCGGCGACAGCGTCAGCACGCCCAGCGGAGCCCGGCGCGGCGTCAGCAGCGGCACGCACAGCAGCGGCCGGTCCGGGGCCAGCGCGGACGGCGGCCGGTCCTCCACGCCCGGCAGGTTGCCGGGATGGTCGGCGGCGTACTGCGGGCGCCCGGTGCGGGCCGCCTGCACCGCCGCGCCCGGATGGTCGGCGGGCAGCGGGCGGCCGTCCTCGTGGTCGAACAGCCAGACGTCGACGCCGTCGGCGTACCGCGGCACCAGCAGCTCCGGCAGCCGCCGCAGGATCTCGTCGTGGTTCAGCGACGCGGTCAGCGCCGCGCTGGCGTCCGCGAGGAACGTCAGCCGCCGCCGCGCGTTCTCCGCCTCGGTACGCGCCCGGCGTTCCGCGGCGAACGCCTCCCGCTGCGCCCTGCCCGCCGCGTCGAGCTCGGCGTGCAGCGCCAGGACGCCCTGGTTGGTCTGGTGCAGCTCCTCCCGGTGGAAGGCGACCAGATCCTCCTGCGCGGCCAGCTCCTCCAGCACCAGCGAGGTGTCCTCGTCGGCCCCGAGCAGCCCCTCGGACAGCGCGGCCGTCTCCTCCGGCACCGGGCACGGGTCGGACAGCCGGCCGGGGTCGGGGCAGGGCACGGACGTCGTCCACGGGGTGCGCTCCCCGGCGGCGCCGTCCGGGGCCGGGACGAGCACCACGTGCAGCTCGCCGGGACCGCCCCCGGTCCCCTCGCTGCTTTCCACGGTCAGCAGCCATGTGCCGCCCTTGGTGAGGCACTGCCGCAGCTGCCCGCTCAGCGCGGCGGCCAGCCGGGTCCGGGTCACGGTGGGCACCCCGCACGCGGCGGCCAGACGCGCCACGGAGATCCGGGCGCGGGCCGCGTCGGTGACGGTCGCGATGCGCCAGGCACGCGTCATGAAGAAGCCTCCGGGACGTTGGCGAGCACGGCCACGGCGGTGTCGTCCCGTACCGGACGGGCCGCGCTGCCCGCGTCGCGGACCGCCACGGCGGCCGTCACGGCCGGGTCGGCCGGGGGCACGCCGGTGTCCGCGGGCGGCGTCCAGCGCGACGACAGCCCGTCCGTGTGCAGAATCAGCAGGCTCTCCGGGGTCCAGGCCACCTCGTCCTCGCGCACCGTGCGCGGCCGGTGCGCGCCGACGATCCCCGGCCGGGACAGCAGCGTCCGCCAGCGTCCGCCGTCCCGCAGCCGCGCGGTCACGTTGCCGATGCCCGCGAAGCGCAGCCGTCCGGTCCAGGTGTCCAGCTGGACCGCGGCGACCGCCGCACCGCGGGTCCCGGACAGCGCTGTGTGCAGCCGCTGGAGCAGCTCGGAGGGCGGCAGCCGGGCGCAGTGCCGCAGCTCCTCCATGGCGGCGTCGGAGGCGCGGGCGGCCTCCGCGCCGTGCCCGAGGCCGTCCGCCAGCATCAGCGTCACCCGGTCGCCGGACCGCACCCACGACCAGGCGTCCCCGGACAGCTCCGCGCCCGCGAACGGCACGTTGATCCCGCCCGCGCGCACCCCGAGGGAGCGCGACGGGTCCTCCTCGGGCACGAGCCCCGCCGTGGCGGGCCCGACCCGGGCCACCGCGACCGTGCCCCGGCCCACCACGCTGTGCAGGCCGAACGCGTCGGCGATCCGCCGGCACGTCCCGAGGCCCGCGCCGAGCGAGCCGCCGGTGGTGAACCCGTCCTCGAACGCCCCGGCCACGTCGGCGATGCCCGGTCCGTGGTCGAGGGCGGTGATCTGCACGGCCCGTCCTGGCCGTCCCTCCGGCAGCACGGCGGGGTCGACCACGTCGACGACCACCTCGCCCGCCTTCGCGTGCTTCAGCAGGTTGGTCGCCAGTTCGGTGGCCACCAGCGAGCACGCGGCCCGGCGCTGCTCGTCCAGCCCGGCGCGGCCCGCGGCCTCCTCGGCCGCCACCCTGACGTCGCGCACCCGGGTCGCGTCGTGCACCGGCACATGCCACACGCGCGGCATCACACGCCCCCGCGCGGCCGGACCGGCCGGGACACCCAGGAGGTGACCCGCACGGTGGTGCCCGCACCCGGGGTGCTGTCCACCTCGAAGTCGTGCACCAGGCGCCGCGACCCGCCCAGACCCATGCCCAGTCCGTCGCCCGAGGTGTAGCCGTCGCTGAGGGCCCGGTCGAGGTCCGGGATGCCGGGGCCCTCGTCCGAGAAGGTCAGCCGCAGCCCGGGCGTGCCGTCGGCGGCGGTGACGCGTGTCGTCTCCAGCACGCCGCCCCCGCCGTGCACCAGCGTGTTGCGGGCCAGCTCGCTGGCGGCCGTCACCAGCTTCGTCTGGTCCACCAGACCGAAGCCGACGCGGGTGGCGGCCTGCCGCACGTGCTGACGCACCCACGCGAGGTCCATGTCCGACCGGATGGGCAGCCGCGCCTCCACATCCGCGGCGGTGTCCATCACGGTCTCCCCTCGCCGCCGCGCCGGTTCGCCACGACGGGCTGCGACAGCAGCGCCAGAGCCGCCTCCGTGTTCAGGGCCGTACGCAGCTCCGGGAACGTCAGGCCCAGCTCCACCAGCGTGATGGCGACCGCGGGACGCATGCCCGCCACCACGGTCCGCGCGGCCAGCAGCTCGGTCTGCGCCGCCGTCTCGGCCAGCACCCGGCCGAGGAAGGAGTCGACGATCTCCACGCCGGAGATGTCGATCACCACCCCGGTGACCCGGCTGGCGACGATCGTCTCGGCCAGGTCCTGCTGAAGCTGGGACGCCATGCCGTCGTGCAGATCGCCCTGGAGGGTGACCAGCAGGACGTCCCCGAGCCGCAGCACCGGCACATGGCCCGCGGCCGGACGGGCGAAGTGTTCGCTCACCGCAGGACCGCACCCTCGGCCGGGGCGTTCACGATGTTCGCGCCCAGCTCGTTCAGGCAGTACCCGAGCGCGTCGGCGAGGCTCGCGCGGGTCTTGACCGTGCCGAGGTCGAGGCCGAGGTGGACGATGGTCTGCGCGATCGCCGGGCGGATGCCGGAGACGACGCACTCGGCGCCCATCAGCCGGGCGGCGGCGACCGTCTTCATCAGGTGCTGCGCGACCAGCGAGTCGACCGTCGGCACCCCTGTGATGTCGAGGATCGCGAACCGGGCGTGCTGGTCGACGACCGCGTTCAGCAGCGTCTCCATCACCACCTGGCTGCGGGCGCTGTCCAGCGTCCCGATCAGCGGGACCGCCACGATCCCGTCCCACAGCTTGATCACCGGTGTCGCCACCTCCAGCAGCTGGAGCCGCTGCCGGTCGATCAGGGCCTGGTTCTCGCTGAGCGCGGTCTGCATGGTGACCAGCCGCAGCGTGCCCATCAGCACGCTCAGCGCGGTCGCGCACTCCCGCCGCCGCTCGGGGTCCTCCTGGGCCAGATCGGCCACCAGGAGGTTCTCCACCGGCGGCAGCAGCGCGGCCAGCTCGCTGGAGACCTGGGTGGTGGACAACCCCGCGCGGGAGCGGGCCGCCCCCATCCGGGCGAGCTGCTCGCGCACCCCGGTGAACCCCGCGGCGTCCGGGTCCTCGATCCGCTGCGCGTCGGCCACCTGGGCCAGCGCGTCCACGATCACCCGGCCCGCGTCCACCGCCTCGTCGCGCGAGACGGTGAACACCGTACGGAACAGGGGCTCGTCGGCCCATCGCTGGGCGATCTGCTCCCGTCGCCGCCGCAGGAACTCCCCGACCTCCCGGGCGGGGCTCACCTGGGTCGCGTCCGCTTCGTGCTCCGGCACCTGTCTGCTCTCCTCCTCGTCGTCACAAAGCGCCCGGACCCGTGACGGGGCCGGGCGGGCGGGGCGGTCCCGCTCAGGCCTCGGGCTCGGCCGGGGCCGCCTGCGGGTGGTCGACGCGCTCCAGCGCCTCGTCGACGCTCTCCGACACGGGCACGGTGATGCTGACGCCCGTCAGATCGAGGATCCGGCGCACCGCGGGGGTGGGCGAGATGATGTGCACGCTCCCCGGCAGCTCCCGCGCCTCCTGGTAGACGCGCAGGATGATGTTCATGCCGGAGGAGTCCATGAACGGCACCGCCGACAGGTCCAGCAGGAAGTGCCGGCGGCCGTGGTGCAGCTGGTTCGCCAGATGGTGCTGGAACTCGGTCGCGGTGTCGACGTCCAAGTAGCCCTCGACGGTCACGAGGGCCACGTCCTCACGAGGAAGTGTCACCTCGACGGACAATGGGTCCTGGGCAATGGGCACGAGTACCTCCAACAAGGTGATCAAGCTCTTCGTCGCGCAGCCGCGCGTACCCCCGAATCGCCCCCTCATGCCTGCCCCCGCCGGATCGGCCGTCCGCGTGACCTACCCCACCCTGATCCCCACGATGCACGTGTCGTCGTCGGTGTCCGACCTGCTGTACGTGAGCAGCCGGTCGAGCCGCTGGTCGAGCGTGCCCGGGGCCTTCGCCGCGGTGGTGAGGAGGTGCGTCAGCGACTCCTCCACCGAGCGGTCGCGGCGCTCGATCAGACCGTCCGTGTACATCAGCAGGTTGTCGTCCGCGGCGAGCTGCACCTCGCCCTCCTCGTAGCGCGCCTCGGGGACGGCGCCCAGCAGCAGACCGCGCACCGGCGGCAGCGGGGCCGCCTCCGAGCCGCGCACCAGCACCGGCGGCAGATGACCCGCCCGCGCCCACCGCAGGGTGCGGGTGGCCGGGTCGTACAGACCGCACACGGCGGTGGCCGTGACCCCGCCGGTGAGATGGTGCACGACCATGTTCAGCCACGACAGCAGCTGCCCTGGCCCCGCGCCGGTGACGGCGAGGCCGCGCAGCGCGTTGCGCAGCACGACCATGCTGGTCGCCGCCTCGATGCCGTGCCCCGCGACGTCGCCCACGCACAGCAGCACCAGACGCGACGGCAGCACCACCGCGTCGTACCAGTCGCCGCCGACCAGCTGCTCCGCCTCGGCCGGCCGGTAGCGCACGGCCACGTCCAGGTCGGGCATCTGCAGCGGGGCCTGCGCGGGCGGCATGATCGCACGCTGCAGCTGCAGCGCCAGCCGGTCCCGCTCGCTGGCGTGCTGCTCGGTGTGGGCCAGCTGGTCGCGGGTCGCGGCCAGCGCCACCTCCGTCCAGTGCTGCGACGAGATGTCCTGGTAGGCGCCCCGTACGGTGAGCAGCCGCCCGTCGGTGTCCAGCACCGGCTCGGCGACCACCCGGATGTGCCGGGTCACCCCGTCGGGCCGCTGCAGCCGGAACGCGGCCGAGGCCGGGCGCCGGTGGTGCAGCAGCGTGCGCAGGAAACGGCCGATGGCGACCGCGTCGTCCGGGTGGGCGTACGCCGGCAGGTCCTCCAGCGGCACCGGGGGACTGGTCTCCGGACGCCCGTAGAGGTCGAACAGCTGCCCGTTCCAGGTGATCTCCCCGGTGAGCAGGTTCTCCTCGAACCCGCCGATCCGGCCGAGCCGCTGCGCGTGCTGCAGCAGGCTCGCCAGCCGGGCCGTCTCGTCCTCGATCCGCCAGATGAACAGGATCCCCGAGCCGTGCCGGCTGACGCTGATGTCCGCGACCGCCGACAGCGGCACCTGGTCCACCAGCGCGGTCAGATGCATCCGCCGGGCCCGGAACGGCTCACCCGTGGCGTAGACCCGCTCGATCCGCTGGAACAGCTCGCTCTCCCCGGCGGCCATCGGGTACGCCTCCAGCAGCAGCGCCCCGCTGACCATGCCGCGCGGCCGGCCCGCCGGGTCCAGGAAGCGGCTGTTGACGTGCTGGATGCGGAAGTCGAGCAGGTTGCCCGACGCGTCCAGGTGCGGCACGAGCACCAGGGCCGGGTCGTACAGCCCGTCCGCCAGGTCCATCAGCTCCGCCGCGTCCGGCAGCGCCCGCTCCGGCCGGGCGGGGCCGCCCGGCGCCGTGTACGTCTCCAGGGTGTGCGCGCACAGCTCCGCCAGCGCCTCCACCTGACGCACTATCTGCGGCCGCTGCGGGGGCAGCGGCGCCGGCCAGACGATCTCCAGCACGCCGTACACCCGCCCGCCGGTCCCGGCGGGCACGGCCGCGCGGCCGCCGTCGGGGTGGTGGTGCCGGCCCACGCTGGGCAGTCCCCGCTCCGACAGCGACTCGATCCACAGCCCCTCACGCTCTGCCAGACCGCATCGCGCGACCGTCGCCACGTCCGGCGGCACGTAGTACCAGCGCGCCGCCTCGGCGGGGGAGAAGCCGGCGCTGCCGGCCAGGGTCAGCGACCCGTCGGCGCCCGCCGCCCAGATCGCCACGGCGACCGCGCCCAGCGGACGCAGCGCCTGCTCCAGCAGCGACTCCGCCACCGCCTGGGTGTCGTCGGCGGCGAGCGCCCCGCTCTCCGCCGCCCGCAGCCGTACGGCCGCAGGGTCCCCCTCCGCCTCCGCCTCGGCGGCCGCCCGGGTGGCGGCCAGGAAGGCGTGCGTCACCTCGGACATCCGGTCGCGGGCGGCCTGGTTGATCACCTCGACGGCGAACTCCAGCTGGGTCGTCCCTGCCTGCCCGGTCAGCTCCGCGAGCTGCCGCGCCGCCTGCGCGGGACCGCACCCGAGGCGCTCCACGAGGATGCCCTTGGCGAGCTCGATCAGCGCCCGCCCCTCGGCCTCCGCCTGCGCGGCCCGCACCTCACGGCTCAGCCGGTCCACCGTCGCCGCGAGCCGGCCCACGGGGGAGTCGGCGGCCACCCCGGCCGGACCCGCCGGGGTGCTCAGCAGTTCCATCTCCTCGGGCGGCGGCCCGCCCGGGTGCCCGTGGACGCTCATGCCGGCAGCCAGCGGCGCACGCAGGCGATCAGCTCACGGCTGTCGACCGGCTTGGTGACGTAGTCGCTGGCGCCCGACGCGAGGCTCTTCTCCCGGTCCCCGGGCATCGCCTTCGCGGTGACCGCGATGATCGGCAGGTCGGCGTACTGCGGCATCGACCGGATCTCGGCCGTGGCGGCGTACCCGTCCAGCTCGGGCATCATCACGTCCATCAGGACCAGTGCCACCTCGGGGTGGTCCACCAGTCTCTCGATGCCCTTGCGGCCGTCCTCGGCGTGCAGCACCCGGAAGCCGTGCAGCTCCAGGATGCCGCTGAGCGCGAAGAGGTTGCGCGCGTCGTCGTCGACGACCAGCACGGTCCGGCCCGCGAACGAGCCGTCCACCACCGCCTCCGGCGCGGTCCGCTGCGCCTCGTCCGGCCGCACCAGCGACAGCACGTCGCCGGGCTCCTCCGCCGACAGATGCAGCGCGATCCGCTCCCGCAGCTCGTCCAGGCTGGACAGGAACTCCAGCGCCGTGCCCGAGGCACGGTCGCGCAGGGCCGCCTCCACCCCGGCGTCGGCGCGGTGTCCGCTGTGCACCAGGACGGGCACGCTCGCCAGCGCGGAGTCGCCGCGCAGCGCCTCCAGGAAGCGGGTCACCTCCGCCTCCGCCATGCCCAGCTCCAGCACCACGCAGTGGCAGGGATCGGCGGCCAGCGCGCCGGCCGCCTCCTGGGCGCCGACGGCGGTGATGATGTCGACCGCCGGACGGGAGCCGCCGCCGGTGTGCGCGACGTCCTGCACCACGCTCTCCGCGACCAGGGTGAGCAGACCCCGGGGCCGCTCCTCCACCACCAGCAGACGGCGCGGACGCCGGCCGTGCTGGGCGGGGGCCGCCTCGATCGCGGGCGTCCGGCCGGACGCGGCCTCCGGCAACTCGTCCCCGGCCGGCTCCCCCTCCACGGCGGGCGCGGGCCGCAGCTGCTGCTCGAAGTCGGGCCGGGCGACGGGCAGGAACAGCGTGAACGTGGAGCCCTGGCCCGCGACGCTGTCCACGGTGACCGCGCCGCCCAGCAGGTGCGCGATCTCCCGCGTGATGGACAGACCCAGGCCCGTGCCGCCGTACTTGCGGCTGGTGGTGCCGTCGGCCTGCTGGAAGGCGCCGAAGATCGACTCCAGGTGCTGCTCCGGGATGCCCACGCCCGTGTCCCGCACCCGGAAGGCGACCACGGGGCCGCCCCGCAGCACCTCCTGCGGCACCTCGTCGTCCGGGGCCGGCTCGATCCGCAGCTCCACCTGGCCGCGCTCGGTGAACTTCACCGCGTTGGACAGCAGGTTGCGCAGCACCTGACGCAGCCGCGAGTCGTCGGTGAGCAGGTCCGCGGGCGCGCCCGGCGCGGTGGTGATCGTGAAGTCCAGGCTCTTCTGCATGGTCATCGGCCGGAACGTCGCCTCGACGTACTCGACGAGACGGCGCAGCTCCACCCGCTCGGGGCTGACGTCCATCTTGCCCGCCTCGACCTTCGACAGGTCGAGGATGTCGTTGATCAGCTGCAGCAGGTCCGAGCCCGCCGAGTGGATGATCTGCGCGTACTCCACCTGCTTGGGGGAGAGGTTGCGCGAGGGGTTCTGGGCGAGCAACTGGGCCAGGATCAGCAGGCTGTTGAGCGGGGTGCGCAGCTCGTGGCTCATGTTCGCCAGGAACTCCGACTTGTACTTCGAGGCGAGCGACAGCTGCTGCGCCCGCGCCTCGAGTTCCTGCCGGGCCTGCTCGATCTGCAGGTTCTTCGCCTCGATGTCCCGGTTCTGCGAGGCCAGCAGCGCCGCCTTGTCCTCCAGTTCGGCGTTGGAGCGCTGGAGTTCCTCCTGCTGGGTCTGCAACTCCGCGGACCGCTCCTGCAGTTCGGCGGTGAGCCGCTGCGACTCCACCAGCAGCTCGTCGGTGCGGGCGTTCGCCACGATGGTGTTGACGTTGACGCCGATGGTCTCCATCAGCTGCGCCAGGAAGTCCTGGTGGATCTGGGTGAACGGGGTCACCGACGCCAGCTCGATCACGCCGAGCACCTGGCCCTCGACCACGATCGGCAGCAGCACCAGCGCGGTCGGCACCACCTGTCCGAGCCCGGAGGAGATGGTGACGTAGTCCGGCGGAAGCTGGTCCACCAGGATGGTGCGCCGGCTGCGCGCGGCCTGACCGACCAGCGTCCTGCCGAAGGCGATGCGCGTCGGCCGCCCGCTGTCGTCCGGGTAGCCGTAGGAGCCGACGAGACGCAGCTCGGGGCCGTCCTCGCCGTCCTCCGCGAGGTAGAACGCCCCGTACTGGGCGGACACCAGCGGCACCAGCTCGTCCATGATGAGCTCCGCGACCACGGGCAGGTCGCGGTGACCCTGCATCAGCCCGGACACCCGGGCCAGGTTGGTCTTGAGCCAGTCCTGCTCCTGGTTGGCCCGGGTGGTCTCGCGCAGGGACTCCACCATCGCGTTGATGTTGTCCTTGAGCTCGGCGACCTCGCCGGACGCCTCCACGTTCACCGAGCGGGTCAGGTCGCCCTCGGCGACCGCGCTGGTCACCTCGGCGATCGCGCGGACCTGCCGGGTGAGGTTCCCGGCCAGCTCGTTGACGTTCTCCGTGAGCCGCTTCCAGGTGCCGGAGACGCCCTCGACCTCCGCCTGCCCGCCGAGACGCCCCTCGGTGCCGACCTCGCGGGCGACGCGGGTGACCTCCTGGGCGAAGGCGGAGAGCTGGTCGACCATCGTGTTGATGGTCGTCTTCAGCTCCAGGATCTCGCCGCGCGCGTCGACGTCGATCTTCTTCGACAGGTCGCCCCGGGCCACCGCGGTCGTCACCAGCGCGATGTTGCGCACCTGGCCGGTGAGGTTGTTGGCCATCGAGTTGACGTTGTCGGTGAGGTCCTTCCATGTGCCGGCGACACCCGGCACATGCGCCTGCCCGCCCAGGCGTCCCTCGGTGCCGACCTCGCGGGCGACGCGGGTGACCTCGTCGGCGAACGCGGACAGCGTGTCCACCATCGTGTTGATGACGTCCGCGAGCGCCGCGACCTCGCCCGCCGCCTCGACCCGGATCCGCTGCGACAGGTCGCCCCGGCCGACCGCGGAGGCGACCTGGGCGATGGAGCGCACCTGACCGGTCAGGTTGGACGCCATCACGTTGACGTTGTCCGTGAGGTCCTTCCAGGTGCCCGACACCCCCCGCACCTGCGCCTGTCCGCCGAGACGCCCCTCGGTGCCGACCTCGCGGGCGACGCGGGTGACCTCGTCGGCGAAGGCGGAGAGCTGGTCGACCATCGTGTTGATGGTGTTCTTGAGTTCGAGGATCTCGCCGCGGGCGTCGACGGTGATCTTCTGCGACAGGTCGCCCTCCGCGACCGCCGTGGCCACCAGCGCGATGTTGCGCACCTGGCCGGTGAGGTTGCCGGCCATGAAGTTCACCGAGTCGGTCAGGTCCCGCCAGGTGCCCCGTACACCCTGAACGTCCGCCTGCCCGCCGAGGCGTCCCTCGGTGCCGACCTCGCGGGCGACGCGGGTGACCTCGTCGGCGAAGGCGGAGAGCTGGTCGACCATCGTGTTGATGGTGTTCTTGAGTTCGAGGATCTCGCCGCGGGCGTCGACGGTGATCTTCTGCGACAGGTCGCCCTTCGCCACCGCCGTCGTCACCTGCGCCACGTTGCGCACCTGCGCCGTGAGGTTGCCCGCCATCGCGTTCACCGAGTCGGTGAGGTCCGCCCAGGTGCCCGAGACCCCCGGCACCTGCGCCTGTCCGCCGAGCGTCCCCTCCGTGCCCACCTCGCGTGCGACACGGGTGACTTCGGAGGTGAACAGCGACAGCTGGTCCACCATCCCGTTGAAGACCTTGGCGATGTCCCCCATGAGCCCGTCGGCGTCCCCGGGCAGGCGGGTACCGAAGTCCCCGTCCCGTACGGCCGTCAGTCCCGCGAGGAGCTGTCGCAGCTCCTTGTCCCCCGGCACCGTGTCGGTCCCCTCGGTGCTTCCCCTGGTCATGCGCACCCTCGTTCCGGCCCCATTCAGTGCGCATTTCCGCAGATCAGCGGAGTCGCGCGGCGAGAAATACGCCGCAGATTAACCCAGTACGCGGGCGCGCGACAAAGCAGGAGGGGGGCTTTCCGGGCCGGTTGAGAATCACGTTTTCCGGCGTGCATGTTCCCGGGAAACCGGGGTACCTGATGCGGTTTCACGTCCGCTCGGACGTTCGCCCGGCCGGGCCGGCCGCATTCGGCGGGCGCCGTTCGAATGTGTGCCCGCCGGACGGGTATCCGCTCGGGTGGAGGGGGGCGGAGTTCCGGCCCCGCTCGTGCGAAGGGGGAGCAGTTCATGGCGAGCAGTCGTACCCCGGGGAGGCCGGAAGCAGTGCCCACCGACAGCATCTGGTCGTACGCGCCGGGCGTCGGCCACGCCCGGGAAGCGGACCTCACGGGCTACACCGTCGTCGCGCGCGACGGCACCGCCGGCCACGTCGACCGCCAGGCCGCCCACCACGGCATGCCGCACCTCGTCGTGGACACGGGTGTGTGGGTGTTCGGCCGCAGTCTCCTGGTCCCCGTCGGGGTGATCACCTCGGTCGACACCGAGGGGCGGAAGCTGACGGTGTCCTGCACCCGGGCCGAGCTGAAGGCCGCGCCGCGCTTCCGCACCGACAGCGAGACCATGGACCGGGTCTACCTCACCGCCGTCGGCTACTACTACAGCGAGCTGCCCCGCGAGGAGCGGCCCGCCGGATGAACGCGGGGCCTGCCGCCCCGCCGCCGGGTTCACCAGGGCAGGAAGACGTGGATGTCCTTCCCCTGCCCATGCGTCACGACGCTCACCTGGTCGCAGAGCGTGTGGATCAGATGCCATCCGATGCCGCCCCCGCCGCTGTGCGGATGGAACGGGCGCGGGGCCGGCTCGGTGGTGCTGGTGTCGTGCATCACCACATGCACCCCGTCGAACGTGCGGCGCAGCCGCAGCTCGAACGGTCCGGGGGCGTACTGCACCGCGTTGGCGGCCAGTTCCGTGACCACCAGGAGTATGTCGTCCCAGTGCTCCGGCGCCGACGGCGCCGACGCGCGGGCCAGGTCGAAGAGGAATTCCTCCGCGACCAGACGTGCGTCCGTCACATCGTGCAGCTCCCCCGGGAAGCTGGCGATGCGGCTCGTGATCTCCTCGCCGGCCAGTGTCCTGTCCCTACGCGACTCGGGTGCCATGTCGCCTTCCAGGCCCCGGTCGTCGCCGGGGCGGTCGTCGCTGCTGTTGCGTTCCCCGATCGTTGGGTTCCCGTGCGGGCGGAGCCTACGCGCCCGCCTGCCCGACGGTGCGGGGTGACAAACCCCGCACCCCGTGGCGCGCATGATCAGCGGAACACGTTGTCCTCGTCCCACACCGACGCGTCGGTGCGCACCGGGGGGCGCGCCGGGCGCGTGCGGGACTGGTACATCGCGTCGATCTCCAGGGCGTAGCGGCGCACGATCTCGTCCCGGCGCAGCTTCATCGACGGCGTCAGCAGTCCGTTGGACACGTCGAACGGCTCCGGCAGCACACGGAACACCCGGATCGACTCCGACCTGGACACGCTGCTGTTGGCGGCGGCGACCGCCCGCCCGATCTCCTCCCGCAGCGCGTTCTCCTCCCGCGCCTCCCGCGCCGGGGCGTCGCCCTGCAGCGACAGGGCCGCCCGCCAGTCCGCCAGGAACTCCGGGTCCAGCGTGATCAGGGCGCCCACGCACGGCCGGTTGTCGCCCACCACCACGGCCTGGTGGACGAGGGGGTGCATCCGCAGCCGCTGCTCCAGGGCGGCCGGGGCCACGCTCTTGCCGCTGCTGGTGACGATGATGTCCTTCTTGCGGCCCGTGATCGTCAGGTAGCCCTCGCCGTCCAGCCGGCCCAGGTCGCCCGTGGCCAGCCACCCGCCCCGCAGGGCCGCCCGGGTCGCGGCCGGTTCGCCGATGTACCCCTGGAACACCGACGGCCCGCGCACCAGGATCTCCCCGTCCTCGGCCACCTTGATCGCGGTGCCCGGCAGCGGCTGCCCGACCGTCCCCGACTTCTCCCTGCCGTACGGCTGCATGGTGATGCCGCCGCTGGTCTCGGTGAGGCCGTAGCCGTCGTGCACGTAGATGCCGATGCCCTCGTAGAAGAGGGACAGGTCGCGGGAGAGCGGGGAGCCGCCGGACGTGGCCCGCAGCACCCGGCCGCCGAGCGTCGCCCGCAGCTTGCGGTACACGGTCCGCTCGTACAGGGCGTGCTGCATCCGCAGGTCGAAGCCGGGCCCGGACCCGCGTCCGAGGCGCTGCCGCTCCGTCGCCGCCGCGAAGTCACGCGCGGTGCCGGCGGCCCGCTCGAACAGCGCCCCGCGCCCCGACAACTGCGAGGCCCGCAGGAAGTTCTTGTAGATCTTCTCCAGCAAGGACGGCACCGCGTACAGATACGTGGGACGGAACGACCGCAGCGACGTCGACAGCGCGTCGGCGCCCAGGTCCGGCTCGTGGCCCATCAGCAGGCCGCCGCGGATGCACAGACTCTGGATCATCAGCCCGTACACGTGCGAGAACGGCAGGAACGCCAGCACGGACCCCTGCTCGCCGGGCGGCGCCGCGACATGCCCCCAGCCCGCCAGCAGCGTGTCGCAGATGAACGCCAGCCCGCGGTGGCTGAGGGCGCAGCCCATGGCGTGCCCCGAGGTGCCGGAGGTGTACGCCACCACGGCCGTCGTGTCCGGCAGCACGATCCGCCGCAGCGAGTCGACCGTCGCCGCCGGGATGGCCTCGCCGCGCGCCACCAGCTGGTCCAGCGCGCCCGCGTCGAGCTGCCACACGTGCCGCAGCCGGGGCAGCTGGGCGCACACCGAGCCCACGGTCATCACGCTCTGCTCGTCCTCGACCAGCACGGCCACACAGCCGGCGTCGCGCAGGATCCACTCGACCTGCTCCCGCGAGGAGGTGGGGTAGACCGGCACGACCTCGGCGCCCACCGTCCACAGGGCGTGGCACAGGACGGTCCACTCGTAGCGGGTGCGCGCCATGATCGCGACGCGGGTGCCCGGCTGGATGCCGGACGCGATCAGGCCCTTGGCGAGATCGACCACCTCGTCGCGGAACTCGACGGCGCTGACCTCCTCCCAGGTGGCGGAGGCCCCGGTGCGGCGGGCCAGCACCGGCATGGTCGGGCTCTCGGCCGCCCTCGCGAACAGGCTGTCGGCGAGGCCGCCGGTCAGGGGCGAGGCGTACGGCGGAGCGAGAGCGAGGTCGCGCATGCACTGCTCCTCATGGTGACGGGGGGTGACGGTGCATGAATGTAGTCCAGCCGGGCGGGCCCTGGGCCGGGATCACGTCAAGTGTGTCCGCACTGATGACTGGGCCGCTTTCGGGGGACCCGGTCCCCATGACCTACGTCAATCCCGATCCCGATCCGGACCGCACCACCGGCCTCGAGGCAGGTGGCGGCGTCCCCCCGGGCGAGACCCCGCCCGCGGAGAGCAGCATGCCCGAGGCGGGCCCGTACGAACTGGACCACAACCCCGCCAAGGGCTGGTCCAAGGGCCCCCTGACCGCGATCCTCGCCGTGGTCGCCTTCATCGCGGCGTTCTTCCTGGTTTACGCGATCATCCTGCTCCTGTAAGGGACCCGGCCACCCTGGTCACCGGCCCCACGAGGCCGGCGGCGGGTCACGTGTGCCCTGGAGGGGCGCGGGGAACTGCGCGAGAAGCCCCCACGCACCCGCACGAACGCCGTACGGCGCTACGCGGGAGGCAGCGCCTCCAGAGCGTTGCGGAGTTCGGCCCGCGACGTGATTCCGAGCTTCGGGAACACACGGTAGAGATGCGACGACACGGTCCGCGGCGAAAGGAACAGACGCGACGCGATCTGCGGGTTGGACAGCCCCGTCGCCGCCAGCCTCGCGACCTCCAGCTCCTGCGGGGTGAGGGCCTCACCGGCCTTGCCCCGGCCGGTCCGCGTCATGCCGGTGGCGCGGAGCTCCGCCGCGGCCCGGGCTTCCCACGAACGGGCCCCGAGTTCCTCGAAGAGGCCGCGGGCGGCAGCCAGTTGCACCCGGGCGTCACGGTTGCGTCCTTGCCGGCGAAGCGCTTCGCCGTACGCCAGACGAGCCCGGCCGGCCTCGAAGGGCCACTGCTCGACGCCCGGCAGTCCGAGCGCCTCCTCGAAGCACCGGCCCCTGTCCTCGGCAGCCGATGTCATCGCCGTGACCGTGGCCGCGCTCAGCGCGAACCGCGACGAGAGGTGACCGACACCGGCGTCGCGCAGCGCGTCCGCGTGCCGTCGCGCCTCGGCGTGCCGCCCGGTGCGTACGGCGGCCTCGACGAGGTCCGGCGCGGACCACACGGCCTCGGGGTTGAACGGCGGCAGCACACCCGGGGCGCAGATCGCCGTGGCGTGCCGGAACGCCGTCTCGAAGTCGGCGGCGCCGAGTGCCGCCCGGGCCGCCGCCTGGTGGGCGCAGTTCTCCAGCCGCCTCAGGCCCCTGGGACCCGACCACCCCCAGACGGCCTCGCAGTGTTCCCGGCACGCGTCGAGGGCGCCGAGCTGGGCCGCGGCCATCGCGGCGACGTAGTGCCCCACCTGGGAGAAGAGGTGATACCCCGTCTCCTCGGACAGGGCGATGAGCTCGTCCGCGGCGCCGGCCGACGCCTGCCACCGGCCGCTGTACAGGTCGTCCAGGGCGACGAACATCAGGGCCGGCATGCTCGATCCCACCGCGCCGCCGTCGCGTATGACCCGGGACAGGGCCTCGCGGCACCCCGGAAGCCGGTCGAGGTACGAGGCGGTCAGGGCGGTGCGGACGACCACGTCGGCGTCGCTCTGGTCCCTCAGCCGCGCGATCTCCTCGTCCAGGCGGCGCAGCATGCCGTCGGTGACGGAACCGAGGTCGTGGTGGACGCGCCCCAGCGATGCCGCGGCGGCGGGCGTCGCCTCGGGGAACCGGGCGAGCACGTCGACCAGAGGCTCCCAGTGCTCCGGCCGGCCCGAGTACTGGCTGGCGAGGGTGAGAGTGAACAGCGCGGTCTCCAGCTCACCCGACGGCGGACCGGGCGCCACCGGCGCCTGCCCGACCGCCTCCGTCAGCAGCGCGTGGGCGGTGTCGGCGTCGCCTTCCGTGACGAGCAGGAGGAAGCCGGCCGTCGCCGCCGCCGAGAGCGACCGTGCGGCCGGACCGCCCGTGACCTCACGCATGATCTCGTGGCTGACCTCCAGATGCCCCGCCACCCAGGCGGCGGCATAGGCGGCCTGCGACAGGCGGCGTCTGCGGTCCGCGCGGTCGGGGCTCAGCTCGGCCGCGCGCCGCAGTCTCGCTATCGCGCCGTCGGCGTCACCGCGCCGCAGGCTGCTCCGGGCCGCCGACTCCACGACGGCGGCGACCGCCTCGTCGGGGGCCGTCGTGGCTCTGGCGAGGTGATCACCGTGCCGCTCGGGCTGGCCGGCCAGCGCGTCGGCCAGCCGGCGGTGGGCGCCGCGCCGCTGCTCGCCGGTGGAACCGTCGACCACCGCGGACCTGACCAGCGGATGCCTGAAGCGCACCGCGCGGCCGTTCTCCGTGACCATGATCAGGTGGTCACGCTCCGCGGGAGCGAGTTCATCGAGGCTGCCCGGCCCGCCGGCCGCCTCGAGAACGCCGATGTCGCCGGAGCCCTCGAGAGCCGCGAGCAGCAGGATCTCGCGCGTTTCCCGCGGCAGTCGTCCGACGCGGGCGCCGTACAGGGCGCGCACATCCCGCCCCGGGCCGCTCGCCCGTCCCGCCCCTCGGCCGGGTCGGCCGCCGGACGCCCCGGTGGACCCGGCGAACTCGAGGAGCGCCAGGGGGTTTCCCTGCGCCTCGTGCGCCACGGTCGAAAGAACCCGGCGGGGGAGGTGGGCGAAGCGTCGGGACAGCAGCCGCAGGGCGTCCGCGTCGTCCAGCGGCGCGATCGCGCGCTCCGGCAGACCGGTGGACGGGAAGGACGCGCCGGACTCCGCCCGCTGCGCTCCGAGCAGCCCGATGCGGCGGCCCCCCAGTCGTCTGGCGACGAAACCCACCGCGGCCTGGCTCGCCTGGTCGACGACATGGAGGTCGTCGACCACGAGGAGCAACGGCCGCTCCTTCGCGGCCTCGTCGAACAGGGACAGTGCCGCGTTCAGGACGGCGATCCGGCTCGGCGCGGGACCGGCGCCGAGACCGAGGGCGACCTCGAGGGCCTCCCGCACGGCACGCGGCAGACGGCCGAACACGTCCGGCAGCGAGCCGACGAGCTGATGGAGCCCCGCGAAGCTGATGTCCGTCTCGTACTCGACACCGCTCCCGCGGACGACCCGCATCCCCTTCGCCGCCGCCAGCTCGGCGGTCGCGTCCAGGAGTGCCGTCTTCCCCACGCCCGGATCACCGGTGAGCAGCAGGACGGCTCCGTCCGTCCCGGCCGTCTCCAGGAACGCCGCGAGCTCGGCGAGTTCGCCCTCCCGGCCGACCAGCCCGGTCGGGCCGACGCCCGTGCCTGTCCCTGACTTCGCCCACATCCGCCGCGTCCCTCGCCGTACCTCGCGAGGCAGTCGAACCACCAGCCACGCACTCGACCAGGAAGTATCGCACCCGCCGGCAAACGGAGCCGGAAGCCGTCCGCTGCGCCGACACCCGCAGCTCCTGCTCGACGCACGCGTGGCCGGACGGTCCGGGAGCCGGGCGGATCAGGGCGCTTGCCCGGCCAGGCTGCGCAGGGCCCGTGCGGCGGGCGATCCGGGGTCGGCCGTGGTCAGGACGACCTCCTGGTCGTCCTCGGGCACGAGCAGGACGTCGCAGTTCAACCGCAGAGCGCCGGCCTCCGGATGCTCCAGGGTCTTGCTGCGGTGCCCGGGGGCGTGGACCGGACGGGTCTGCCAGATCTGCCGGAACTCCTCGCTGCCGTCGTGCAGTTCGGCCAGCAGAGCGGCCAGCCGCGGGTCGTGCGGGTAACGGTCGGCGGCCCGGCGCAGCCGCGCCACCGCGATGTGTCCGAATTCCTCGGAGCCGGAGCTTTCGTACGTCCGCCCCCGGCCGAGGAAGCGGCGGCGGGCCAGGTTCGGCGTCCCGTCTGCGAGGTCACCGCCCAGCAGTGCCCGGGCCAGGGGGTTCCACGCGACGACGTGGTACGCCGCGTCGGTGACGACGGCACCGGTCTCCGGCAGCCTGTCCAGCATCCGGGCCACGTGCGGGCGCACCCGGCGCACGGCGGTGGTGCCGGGCGGCGCGCTCGAACCCGCCAGGCGGAACAGGTGGCTGCGTTCGGCCGGCGTGAGGCGCAGCGCGCGGGCCAGCGCGTCCAGGATCCGGGCCGACGGCCGCGGTCCCCGGGCCTGTTCCAGCCGGGTGTAGTAGTCGACCGACATGTGGGCGAGCTCCGCCACCTCTTCGCGGCGCAGGCCCGGTGTGCGGCGGGCGGTGCCCGTCTCCGGCAGGCCGATCTCGTGCGGCCGCAGGGCCGCCCGGCGTCCCCGCAGGTACTGGGCCAGTTCCTGCCGTGCCATACCGCCTCCTGCCCTCCCACTGCCTGGTACGGACTGTCCCTGGCCGGACGCCTGCGACCGGGGAAGTGTGGCTGCCATGAACGAACGCACAGCACTGGTCACCGGTGCAAACAAGGGCATCGGCAAGCATATTGCGCGGCTCCTCGCCGCCGAGGGCCTCACCGTGTACGTGGGTTCCCGCGACCCCGGGCGCGGGCAGCGGGCCGTCGAGGAGATCGGCGCCGGGGCCCGCCCGCTCGTCCTCGACGTGAGTGATCCGGACGGCATCGCACAGGCCGCGGCTCAGGTGGACCGCTTGGACGTGCTGGTCAACAACGCCGGCGTCTCGGTGTCACTCGCCCCGCCGGCCGGCACCGGCGTCGAGGAGTTCCGGCGCACGTACGAGACCAATGTGTTCGGCGTGGTGGCGGTGACCAATGCCTTCCTGCCCGCCCTGCGCCGGTCGCCGCGCCCGCGTGTCGTCAACATCTCCAGTGGCACCGCGTCGCTGACCTGGAGCACGCATCCCAATCCCCAGTTCACCCCGGGAAGCGGCGGCGCCGCCGCCTACCGTTCGTCCAAGGCCGCCCTCAACGCCCTGACCGTCCTGTACGCCCAGACGCTGGCCGACGACGGCTTCAAGGTCAACGCGCTCGCTCCCGGTCTGCGGGCCACTGATCTCACTCCCGGGGCCGCCGCTGCCGGCGGCGACCCGGCGGAGGCCGCACAAGGCGCCCTCCGTCTGGCCCTGCTGCCGGACGACGGCCCCACCGGAGGCTTCTTCTCCTGGGACGGGACCCCCGTGCCCTGGTGACGAGCCGCCAGGTCCCGGCGGGGGCGAGGGGGCGTCACGGAACTGCCACCGCGGTGCCTTCCTCGCCCTTCCCTCTGTGGTGTGCGGGCGCCGCGGAGCGCACCGGGGGCGGAGCCGGGCTGCTGGTCATCTGGTGAGCCAGGCTCCGAAACGCCGCTGCAGCCGGGGATTGATCTGCCAGACCATCGCCGCTGCCGCCGCCGGGACGAGTACGGCGAGTCGCACCGGCAGGTACAGATCCCCCAGAACAGGGTCCGTGGCCAGGCCCAGCAGGACGATGGTGGGATAGATGCCGCACACGGTGAGGAGCCACAGCTTCCCACGCCGGACGGCGGCCGGAACGGTGGGACCGCTCCGGGCTTCGGCGTCCGCGACCGCGTCGCGGCTCTGCTCCCGGAGGGGGGAAACAGGTCTCTCGTTCATGGACCACTCCACATCACAATGCTGCGTACCGTGCACGACGGGCTGCCCGGCGCCCAGGTGGGCGCCGGGCCGGGCGACGATCCGATCAGTGGGCGGACCGGGTGTGGTCCTGCTCCACGTACACCTTGAGGGCCTGGAACTCCTCGATCGCTCGCGGGCCGCACAGGTAGCCGTAACCGCTTCCCTTGACGCCGCCCTCCTCGAAATCCTCGCTGACGGCTCCCCAGGTGTTGATCCACACCGTGCCGGTGCGGATGCGCCGGGCGATCCGGCGGGCCTTCATCGAGTCCGAGCTGAACACCGAGGCGGCCAGGCCGTAGATGGTGGCGTTCGCCTTGGTCACGGCGTCGTCCTCGTCGTCGAAGATCTCGAACGTCTGGACCGGGCCGAAGACCTCCTCCTGCACGATCCGGACGTCGGTGCGGTCCACCTCGACCAGGCTCGGCCGGTAGAACGCCCCGGCGGCCAGCGGGCCGTCGGTGACCGCACCGCCGCGCAGCAGCACCGTGCCGTACGAGGCGGCCTCCTCGACGATCGCGTCCACCCGCTGGGCGGACGCCCGGTCGATCACCGGGCCGAGCTGGGCCTTCTCGTCGTCGCCCGAGCCGAGCCGCACCTGCGCGAGGGCGTCGGTGAGGCGGGTGCGCACCTGGTCGGCGATGTCCCGGTGAACCAGTACACGGGAACCGGTGCAGCAGAACTGCCCGTTCATCAGCACCAGCGACTGCACGACGGTCGGGATCACCAGGTCCAGATCGGCGTCGGGAAGGACCACCATCGGCGCCTTGCCGCCCAGTTCCAGACCGACCCGCTTGAGCGTGGTGGAGGCCGCGGCCGCGATACGGCGCCCGACCGGCGTACTGCCGGTGTAGTTGATCACGGCGACCTTGTCCGAGGAGACCAGGAACGGGGCCCCGGTGTTGCCGGACTCGGTGAACACGCTGACCACGCCCGCAGGGATCTCCGGGACCGAGGCCAGGACCTGCGCGAAAAGCTCATTGGTCAGCGCCGTCTGAGCCGGAAGCTTGACCACGACGGTGCAGCCGGCGGCCAGCGCCGGGCCCAGCGCCCGCACGGTCAGCATGACGGGGGAGTTCCAGGGAGAAATGATCCCGGCGACACCGAGCGGCTCGGGCACCGAGTGGGTGTACTGGCCGGGTGCCGTCTCGGCGGCGCGCCCGGCGTTCTGGGTACGTGCGGACGCCGCCGCGTACCGCAGCCACCCGACCGCGCCGCTGACCTCCCACGTGGTCTCGCCCAGCAGCTTGCCGTTCTCCCGGGACAGCATGGCCGCGACCTCGGGTGTCCGGGCCTTGAGGGCGTCGGCCAGCCGGCTGAGCGCGGTCGACCGAAGGGAGGGAGTGCGGGCCCACTCGGTGGTCTCGAACGCGGTGGCGGCGGCGTCCACGGCGGCCGAGGCCTCCGCCTCGCCACCGTCGTAGAACGAGCCGACGACGGTGCCGTCGGCCGGGTTGATCGACTGCAGAACCGAGCCGGAGCCGGTCCACCGTCCGTTGATCCAGTGCCGCGCGATGGTGGTCATGGTCCGCTCCTCGTGGTCTCGCCCGGGTACCGGGCGGTTTCGATGTCTCCACGAGAATGGCTCGGCCCCCGTACCGACAGCCTCCGTCACCTGACTGACATCCGCCCGCCGGCCTCCCAGCGTCAGTACTGACCCTGGGAGGGTGCCGGACGCGCTCAGCCCGAGCGCCCCGAAGAGGCGTGGGGAACTGCGCGCGCAACCCCCACGCACCCGCACGGACCGCGCCCCGGAGGCGCCCCATAGGGGCCCGGGGAACTGCGCGCGCACTCCCCACGCACCCGCACGGACGGACCGCGCCCACCTACGCCTGCGTATGCCGCACGCACTCCGTCACGACGTCCCGCAAACTCTCCGTCCGCTCCAGCAGCGCCCGCTGCACCATCGCCCCGTTCCCGTCCCGCAGCAGCCGCTCGCACCCCTCGCGGGCGCGATCCACGTCGCCATGGTCGGCAAGGGCATCGGCGACGTGGTCCAGCAGCGAACGGACGACCGCCTCGGCGGGCATCCTCCGCATCGTCTCCGGATGCAGCAGCTCCCCGGTCAGACCGGACCGCGCCGCCTGCCAGGCGGACAGCCGCAGCAGGGAGACGCCCGGGTCGACCGGCTCCCGGCCCTCCCGCCACTCCCGCGCCGCCGTCTCCACCAGCGCCCGCGTCAGCGTGGCGATCAGCCCCGCCGTCTCCGCGTGCAGCGCGACGTCCGAAACCCGTACCTCCACCGTCGGGTACCGCTCGGAAAGACGGGCGTCGAAGTAGATCATCCCCTCGTCGAGGATCGCCCCGGTCGACACCATGTCCGCGACCCGACGGTGGTACCGCTCCGGCGACTCGAACAGCTCGGTCGGCCCCGCCGAAGGCCACCGCTGCCACACCCGGCTGCGGTAGCTGGCGTACCCCGAGTCCTTGCCCTGCCAGAACGGCGAGTTCGCGCTCAGCGCGGTCAGCACCGCCAGCCACGGCCGCAGCCGGTCGAGGACGGCCACGCCCTCCTCGTCGGACTCCACCGACACGTGCACGTGACAGCCCATGACGAGCTGCTCACGCGTCGCGATCCCGTACTGCTTCTCCATCCACCGGTACCGCTCGTTGACGCCGACCGCCGGGCTGACCGGCAGCGGAGACGTGGCCAGCGCGGCGACCGTGCAGCCGATCTCCTCGGCGTGTCCCGCCGCCTCCTTGCGGCAGCGGGCTATCTCCGCGAGCAGGCGCTCCATCGACGACTCCGGATGAGTCGCGAACTCCACCATCTGCTCGTGCAGTTCCTTCTCGAAGACGTCCTGACCCGCGTCCTCCCGCTCGGCACGGGCGAGCACCGCCGCGGACATCGCCCGCGGTTCGCCTGTCTCCGGATCGACCAGGAGGAGTTCCTCCTCCACTCCCACGGTGCGCACCTGATGCTCGCCCTTCTGCCTGCCGCGTAGACGCCGAGCAGCCCTCGGCCGTACGACCCGCATGCCCCGCGCGGGACGCGGAACACCTGGTGTCGCCGGCTGAGGGCTGCCGAGCGCCGGAGCGCGGACGCTACAGCGGCGTGGGCGCCAGCCAGACCGTCGCGAGCGGGGGCAGGGTGAGCCGGACGTGCCCGTCCTCGGGCTTGACCGGGTCCGGGTTCACCACGTCGCCGCCGCCGTAGCGGGCGGCGTCGGTGTTGAGGATCTCCTCCCAGGCGACCACGTCGTCACCGACCGCGAGCCGGTAGTCGTGCCGGACCACGGGGGAGAAGTTCGACACCGCGAGCAGCGGCCGCCCCTCCGCGTCGTACCGCACGAACGCGAAGACGTTGTCGTCGGCCGCGTCCACCGCGACCCAGCGGAAGCCGGACGGGTCGGTGTCGCGCTGCCACAGCGACGGAAGCCGCCGGTAGTGCGCGTTGAGGTCGCGCACCAGGTCCTGCACCCCGCGGTGGTCGCCCGCCGAGTGGTAGTCCTCGTCCAGCAGCCACCACTCGGGGCCCGCCTCCTCGGACCACTCCGCGCCCTGCGCGAACTCCTGCCCCATGAAGAGCAGTTGTTTGCCGGGGTGGGCCCACATGAAGCCCAGGTACGCGCGGACGTCGGCCCGCCGCTGCCACCAGTCGCCCGGCATCTTCGACACCAGCGCCTGCTTGCCGTGGACCACCTCGTCGTGGGAGATCGGCAGCACGTAGTTCTCGCTGTAGGCGTACACCATCGCGAAGGTCATCTCGTGGTGGTGGTACTTGCGGTGCACCGGCTCGTGGGAGACGTACTCCAGCGAGTCGTGCATCCAGCCCATGTTCCACTTCAGCCCGAACCCGAGCCCGCCGGTGTCGGTGGGCCGGGTCACCCCGCCCCACGCCGTGGACTCCTCGGCGATGGTCACCACGCCGGGGCAGCGCCGGTACACGGTGGCGTTCATCTCCTGGAGGAACGCCATCGCGGCCAGGTCCTCCCGGCCGCCGTACATGTTCGGCTCCCAGCCGCCGTCCTCACGCGAGTAGTCGAGGTAGAGCATGGAGGCGACCGCGTCGACCCGCAGCCCGTCGATGTGGAACTCCTGGCACCAGTACACGGCGTTCGCGACCAGGAAGTTGCGCACCTCGGTGCGGGCGTAGTCGAAGGTGAACGTCCCCCAGTCCGGGTGGTCGGCGCGCCGCGAGTCGCCGGGCTCGTACAGCGGCTCCCCGTCGAACCGGGCCAGCGCCCAGTCGTCGCGCGGGAAGTGGGCCGGCACCCAGTCCATGATCACGCCGATGCCGGCCCGGTGCAGGGCGTCGACCAGGTACTTGAAGTCGTCCGGCGTGCCGAGCCGCGCGGTCGGCGCGTAGAAGCCGGTGACCTGGTAGCCCCAGGACGGCCCGTACGGGTGCTCGGCGACCGGCATCAGCTCGACATGGGTGAACCCCATGTCCGTGACGTACGCGGGCAGCACCTCCGCCAGCTCGCGGTAGCCGAGCCCCGGACGCCAGGACGGCAGGTGCACCTCGTACACCGAGAACGGCGCCTCGTGCACCGGCGTGTCCCCGCGCCGCGCCATCCACTCCGCGTCGCCCCACTCGTGGTGCGAGGCGGTGACCACCGACGCCGTGTTCGGCGGCGCCTCGGTGCGGCGGGCCATCGGGTCCGCCTTCAGGAACCGGTGGCCGTGGCGCGAGTGGATCTCGAACTTGTAGCGGGTGCCCTCGCCGACGCCCGGCAGGAACAGCTCCCACACCCCGGACGAACCGAGCGACCGCATCGGGAACGCCGTCCCGTCCCAGTACGTGAAGTCCGCGGCCAGCCGCACCCCGAGCGCGTTGGGCGCCCACACGGTGAAGCGGGTGCCGGCCACGCCCTGATGGGTCATGGGGTGCGCGCCGAGCGCCGTCCACAGCTCCTCGTGCCGGCCCTCGCGGATCAGGTGCAGGTCGAAGTCGCCGAGCGCGGGCAGGAACCGGTACGGGTCGTGCGTCTCCACCGGCGCGTCGTCCCCGTACGCCACCGCGAGGGTGTACTCGGGGATCCCGTCCAGCGGCAGGACGGAGGAGAACAGACCGTCGCCCTCGGACACCAGCGGGGTGCGGGCGCCGTCGACGACCACGCTCACCTCGCGGGCGAAGGGGCGCAGCGCCCGGAAGGCGACGCCCCCGGGCACCGGGTGGGCGCCGAGGAGGGCGTGCGGGTCGTGGTGGGCGCCCGCGAGCAGGCGTCCCCGGTCGTGCGGGTCGAGGGCGGGTGCGGCCGCCCCTTCGGCGGCGGCGGACGGGGCGGACCCGGCCGATCCGGGCAGCGGCGTTTCGTGCAGGGCCACGGCTTCAGTCTCCTCTCACGGCGAGGCGCTCGATCGCCGCCATCGGTACGGGCAGCCAGTCGGGTCGGTGCCGGGCCTCGTACAGCACCTCGTACACGGCCCGGTCCGTCTCATAGGCGCGGAGCAGGCCGTGCTTCTTGCGCGGGTCCCAGCCGGCACGGGCCGCGTAGCCCGCGCAGTAGGCCTCGCGGCAGCGCCGCGCCCACTCCGGGCGCCAGGGACGGCGCTGCCGGGCGGCATAGTCGAAGGAGCGCAGCATCCCGGCGATGTCCCGCACGGGGGAGTGGGCGCTGCGCCGTTCGGAGAGCGGCCGGGACGGCTCGCCTTCGAAGTCGATCACGAACCACTCGCGTCCCGCCCGCAGCACCTGGCCGAGGTGCAGGTCGCCGTGGATGCGCTGGGCGGGCGGTCCGGCGTCGCAGGTGGCGAGCGCGGCGAAGGCGCTCCGCAGCCCCGGCACGTACGGCTGGAGCGCGGGCACGGCGTGCGCGGCGGCGGTCAGCCGCTCGGTCATCGCCGCCGCCGTCCGCCCGTTCTCGCCGGGCTCGCCGACGGGGAACGCGGAGGACAGCGCCAGGTGCACGTCGGCCGTGGCGCGGCCCAGGGCGTGCGCCTGCGCGGTGAAGTCGTCCCCCGAGGCGAGCGCGTCGAGGGCCAGCGTCCAGCCGTCGGCGGCGTTGCGCAGATACGGCTGGAGCACGCCGAGCGTCGCCTTGAACGGGTGCGTGGTGCGCAGCCAGGCGACCGGCGCGGGCACCCGGTGGCAGCCCTGCCGGGCCAGCGCCCCGGGGACCTCCAGGTCGGGGTTGACGCCGGGCTGGATGCGCCGGAAGACCTTCAGGATGTACTCGTCGCCGTACACCAGCGAGGAGTTGGACTGCTCGGCGTTGAGCACGCGCGGCACCAGTCCCGCGGGGACCTCCTGGGCGGGGTCGCCCTCGAAGTGCAGCGGGCCGGCGGTGCCCGGCCGGCGCAGCCGTTCGAGCAGCAGCTGGGCGGCGCGCGGGTCCTGGAGGGCGTCGTAGACCGTCAGTCCGGCGAGCAGGCCGTCCCGTACGGTGCCGATGAGCGCCTTGCCCAGGCGGGGCGAGGGCCGCTCGCGTACCCCGAGCAGCAGCTGGTAGCAGTCGCCGGCGGGGGTGGTGCCCCCGGGCGCGGGCACCCCGCCGTGCGCGGCGTGCACCAGCACGTGCAGACAGCCCGGGAACAGCTCGGTCGTGGACAGCACACCGAGATCGGTGACGGGACGGTCCTTGCCCGCGAACCAGCGCTGCAACGGCAGCCACTCGCGCAGCAGCCCGGCGAGCGACTCCAGGGACTCGGCGGGCGCGCTCCGCGGGCGCAGGAATGCGGTCTTCGTCATCGTGACGCCTCCTCTCGCCGGCACACGCTCACAGTCGTCGGCCGATGCGGGATGCGACTCTGGTGAGCCGGAACCAGTAGAAGCCGTGGCCCCCGAGGGTCAGCAGGTACGGCAGTTCGCCGATGGCCGGGAAGCGCACCCCGCCGAACAGCTCCACCGGGTGCCGGCCGTCGAACTCGCGCAGGTCGAGCTCGGTGGGCTGGGAGAAGCGGGAGAAGTTGTTGACGCACAGGACCAGGTCGTCCTCGTACTCGCGGAGGAAGGCGAGGACTGCGGGGTTGGAGGAGGGAAGCTCGGTGTAGGAGCCGAGGCCGAACGCCGGGTTCTGCTTGCGGATCTCGATCATGCGCCGGGTCCAGTGGAGCAGCGACGACGGCGAGGCCATGGACGCTTCGACGTTGGTGACCTGGTAGCCGTAGACGGGGTCCATGATCGTGGGCAGGTAGAGGCGGCCGGGGTCGGCGGAGGAGAAGCCGGCGTTGCGGTCCGGGGTCCACTGCATGGGGGTGCGGACGGCGTCGCGGTCGCCGAGCCAGATGTTGTCGCCCATGCCGATCTCGTCGCCGTAGTAGATGATCGGCGACCCGGGGAGCGAGAGCAGCAGGGCGGTGAAGAGTTCGATCTGGTCGCGGTCGTTGTCGAGGAGGGGGGCGAGACGCCGCCGGATGCCGATGTTGGCGCGCATGCGGGGGTCCTTCGCGTACTCGGCCCACATGTAGTCGCGTTCCTCGTCGGTGACCATCTCCAGGGTCAGCTCGTCGTGGTTGCGCAGGAAGATGCCCCACTGACAGCCCGACGGGATGGCGGGGGTCTTGGCGAGGATCTCGGAGACCGGGTAGCGCGACTCGCGGCGCACCGCCATGAAGATGCGGGGCATGACCGGGAAGTGGAACGCCATGTGGCATTCGTCGCCGCCGGCGGCGTAGTCGCCGAAGTAGTCGACGACGTCCTCGGGCCACTGGTTGGCCTCGGCGAGGAGCACGGTGTCCGGGTACTGGGTGTCGATCTCCTTGCGGACCCGCTTCAGGAACGCGTGGGTCGCCGGGAGGTTCTCGCAGTTCGTCCCCTCGGCCGCGTACAGATAGGGGACGGCGTCCAGGCGGAAGCCGTCGATGCCCAGGTCGAGCCAGAAGCGCAGGGCCGCGAGGATCTCCTCCTGCACGCGCGGGTTCTCGTAGTTGAGGTCCGGCTGGTGCGAGAAGAACCGGTGGAAGTAGTACTGCTTCCGCACCGGGTCGTACGTCCAGTTGGACGCCTCGGTGTCGACGAAGATGATGCGCGCGTCCGGGTAGCCGGTGTCGTCGTCGGCCCACACGTAGAAGTCGCCGTAGGGGCCCTCCGGGTCCTTGCGGGACTCCTCGAACCACGGGTGCTGGTCGCTGGTGTGGTTCATGACGAAGTCGATGATCACGCGCATGCCGCGCTGATGGGCGGCGTCCACGAACTCCACGAAGTCGGCGAGGTCGCCGAACTCGGGAAGCACGGCGGTGTAGTCGGCGACGTCGTAACCGCCGTCCCTGAGCGGCGACTTGAAGAACGGGGGCAGCCACAGGCAGTCCACGCCGAGCCACTGCAGATAGTCCAGCTTGGAGGTCAGGCCCTTGAGATCGCCGATGCCGTCCCCGTTGCTGTCCTGGAAGGAGCGGACGAGCACCTCGTAGAACACGGCGCGTTTGAACCAGTCGGGGTCCCGGTCCCTGACCGGTGTGTCCTCGAACGTGTCCGGCACTGGCTCGTTCACGGTCATGGCGTTCCTGGCCCTCCGTTTCGCTGTGCGGCGGGCGGTCGCTGGACGTGCAGGACATGCGCTGGAGCCCGCCCCGGCTCCAGCCGCACGTAGTTGGTGCTGCCCCAGTGGTAGGTCTCGCCGGTGAGCTCGTCGCGCACCGGCACCGTCTCGTGCCGGTCCAGGCCGAGGTGCGGCATGTCCAGCGAGACCGTCGCCTCCTGGGTGTGCCGGGGATCGAGGTTGACGACCACGAGCACGACGTCGGAGCCCTGGCGCTTGCTGTACGCCAGGACGGAGTCGTTGTCGGTGCGGTGGAAGCGGAGATTGCGCAGCCGGTGCAGCGCGGGGTGGTCCCGCCGGATGGTGTTGAGGCGGGTGACGAGGGGGGCGATGGTGCGGCCCTCGCGTTCGGCGGTTTCCCAGTCGCGGGGTTTGAGCTGGTACTTCTCGCTGTCGAGGTATTCCTCGCCGCCCTCGCGCAGCGGGGTGTTCTCGCACAGTTCGTAGCCGCTGTAGATGCCCCACGTGGGGGAGAGGGTGGCGGCGAGGACGGCGCGGACCTCGAAGGCGGGCCGGCCGCCGTGCTGGAGGTAGGCGTGCAGGATGTCGGGGGTGTTGGCGAAGAAGTTGGGCCGCATGTAGGAGGCGGCCTCCCCCGTCAGTTCGGTGAGGTACTCCGTCAGCTCCTGCTTGGTGTTGCGCCAGGTGAAGTACGTGTAGGACTGCTGGAAGCCGATCTGGGCGAGGGTGTGCATCATCGCCGGGCGGGTGAAGGCCTCCGCCAGGAAGATGACGTCCGGGTCGGTGCCGTTGATGTCGGCGATGACGCGTTCCCAGAACACGACGGGCTTGGTGTGCGGGTTGTCGACGCGGAAGATCCGCACGCCGGTGTCCATCCAGTGCCGCAGGATCCGGCAGGTCTCGGCGACCAGGCCGTCCATGTCGGCGTCGAAGGCGATGGGGTAGATGTCCTGGTACTTCTTCGGCGGGTTCTCCGCATACGCGATGGAGCCGTCGGGGCGGTGGTGGAACCACTCCGGGTGCTTGTGCACCCAGGGGTGGTCCGGCGAGCACTGGAGGGCGAAGTCGAGGGCGACCTCCATGCCCAGGTCACGGGCGCGGGCCACGAACCGCCTGAAGTCCTCCAGCGTGCCCAGCCGCGGGTGCACGGCGTCGTGGCCGCCCTCGGGGGAGCCGATCGCCCACGGCACGCCCACGTCGTCCGGACCCGCGTCCAGGGAGTTGTTCGGGCCCTTGCGGAAGGTCGTGCCGATCGGGTGGATGGGCGGCAGGTAGACCACGTCGAAGCCCATCGCCGCGATCGCCGGGAGCCGGCGCGCGGCGGTGTCGAAGGTGCCGTGCGGCTGCTCGGGCGTGCCCTCCGAGCGGGGGAAGAACTCGTACCAGGAGCCGTACAGGGCGCGTTCGCGCTCGACGAGCAGGGGGAGCGGTTCGCTGCTGGTGACCAGCTCCCGCAGCGGATGCTTCGCCAGCACCGCGTCGACCTCCGGCGTCAGCGCCGCCGCCAGCCGGGTGGCGCAGGGGAGGGTGTCGTCGCGCAGGGTCGCGGCCGCCTCGAGGATCACCTTCTGTCCGGCGTCGCGCGGCACCCCGGCCGCGGCGCGCGCGAAGAGGTCGGCGCCCTCCTCCAGGACCAGCCCGGTGTCGATGCCCGCCGGGACCTTCACGCCGGCGACGTGCCGCCAGGTGGCCACCGGGTCGCCCCAGGCCTCGACGCGGTACGTCCAGTGGCCGGGCGCGTCCGCGACGACCTCCGCGCCCCACCGGTCGGAGCCCGGCGCCAGCTCCCGCATCGGGGTGAACGGACCCGGACGCCCCTCCGGGTCCTTCAGCACCACGTTGGCCGCCACCGCGTCGTGCCCCTCCCGGAACACCGTCGCCGTCACCTCGAACGCCTCGCCGACGACGGCTTTCGCCGGCCGCCTGCCGCCGTCGACGCACGGCCGGACGTCCCGTACCGGGACACGACCGATGGCCGGGGTCGTCTTCATGGGCCTGTGCACCTCCGCCGCTCGCGATGCCCGGGCCGGACGCCCGGGCGGGGGACCACATGGAGGCGGGAAGGTCATTGCCTTCCCGCCGGGGACCGCCGCTCGACGGCGGGCGGGCCGCGCCGGACCGTGGCGGCCGGACGGGGCCGGTCGTTCTGCTCCTGCAGATAGGTGACGAGCGTGGTGCGCAGGTACCGTTCCGCGGCGTCGGCCGCCTCCCGCGCGCAGCGCTTGCCCATCAGCACGCAGAGGGTGTAGCCGGAGTCCTCGAAGGTCGCCCGCACCGTGTGGTCGGCGGGGGCGGCCAGCATCACGCGTTCCCAGGCCCGGTAGCGACGCAACTGCCGGGCAACTTCGGCTTTTGCGGGTAGCAGCATGCGCCGTTCACCTTTCCGGGGCTCGATGGGTGCGCGTTGTCCCGACGGTCGGGGCGGAGCCGTGCGCACCGATGCACGGACCCGTAACGGCGATCGAGGTCTTCACTCATGGTGCACGGACAGTGACCCAACGTCTTGTTGGAATTTCAACCACCGGTCGGCGGCGGCTGCGCTGGTCAGAGGGTTCCGTCGCGCTCAGATGCGATCCCTTCCGTCTCACCCGTGCGCTCGTGTTGCACGAATGGACCAACCCCCTCAGTCTGAAGGTGACTCAGAAGCGACACCCGCTCACGTTCCGTGTTCGGGGGCCCGTCCGCCGGACGGGAGGAGCGCGAGCTTCGCGGTGAGGAGCCACAAGATGAAGACCGCAGTGCCCTGCTACTACCACCTCGACGTGGAAGTCAGCCCGGAGAGGGTGGGACAGGTCAGCCGGATACTGGCCGCTCACCTCCGGTTCTGGGACCTGGAGAACCTCATGGAGCCCGTCTGCGGCGGCACCGAGATGCTGCTCCGCGCCATCGACGAGCACGCCACCGACAAGAACACCTCCATCGAGATGTGGTGGAACGGGCAGCACCTCATCACGGCCATCGCGGACAACGACCGCGCCCTGCGCCCCGACCAGGAGCTGCGCGGCTGCCTCGAACACCTCGCCGCCAGCAGCGACGGATGGGGCTGCTGCGCCACCGAGACCGGCAGCAAGGTCATCTGGTTCTCGCAGCGCGCCCGCGCCGGCGAACGCGTGCCCCTCGTCCCCACCACGCCCGACCCGCGCGAGAGCGAAGGCCTGGACCTGCCCCGCGAGGTGACCGTCTCCACGGCCACCGCGCTGATCCGAACGCCCGGCGGCCTCCTGGAGGAGGTCCGGTGACCCGGCGACACAACCGGAAAGGGGCGCCCGCCTGGAGCGGGCGCCCCTACCCGCTGGGTGCCTCCTACGACGGGGAGGGCACCAACTTCGCGCTGTTCAGCGAGGTCGCCGAACGCGTCGACCTGGTCCTCGTGGACGACGGCGGCCGGCACCGCACGGTGCGGCTCACCGAGGTCGACGGCTTCGTCTGGCACGGCTACCTCCCCGGCGTAGGACCCGGCCAGCGCTACGGCTACCGCGTCCACGGCCCCTGGGCGCCCACCGCCGGCCACCGCTGCAACCCGGCGAAACTCCTCCTCGACCCCTACGCCACCGCGGTCGACGGCCAGATCGACAACCACCCCTCGCTGTACGAGCGGAACCCGCACGGGCCCGACCCCGCGGACAGCGCGGGCCACACCATGCTCGGCGTGGTGACCGACCCCGCCTTCGACTGGGGCGACGACACCCGCCCCTGCCGCCCGTACTCCGACACCGTGATCTACGAGACCCACGTCAAGGGGCTGACCCGCACCCACCCCGACGTCCCGCCCGAACTGCGCGGCACCTACGCCGGACTGGCCCACCCCTCGGTCGTCGGGCACCTCACCTCGCTCGGCGTCACCGCCGTGGAGCTCATGCCGGTGCACCAGTTCGTCCAGGACGGCGTGCTCCAGGGCCGGGGCCTCGCCAACTACTGGGGCTACAACACCATCGGCTTCTTCGCCCCGCACAACGCCTACTCCGCCCACGGCACCCGCGGCCAGCAGGTCACGGAATTCAAGGAGATGGTGAAGGCGCTGCACGCGGCCGGCCTCGAGGTGATCCTCGACGTCGTCTACAACCACACCGCCGAGGGCAACGAGAAGGGCCCCACCCTCTCCTTCCGGGGCATCGACAACTCCTCGTACTACCGCCTGGTGGACGGCGACTGGCGGCACTACTACGACACCACCGGCACCGGCAACAGCCTGCTGATGCGCCACCCCTACGTGCTGCAGCTCATCATGGACTCGCTGCGGTACTGGGTCACCGAGATGCACGTCGACGGGTTCCGCTTCGACCTCGCGGCCACGCTGGCGCGGCAGTTCCACGAGGTGGACCGGCTGTCGGCGTTCTTCGACCTGATCCAGCAGGACCCGGTGATCAGCCGCGTCAAACTCATCGCCGAACCCTGGGACGTCGGCGAAGGCGGCTACCAGGTCGGCAACTTCCCGCCCCTGTGGTCCGAGTGGAACGGCAAGTACCGTGACGCCGTACGGGACTTCTGGCGGGGCGAGGACCACACCCTCGGCGAGTTCGCCTCCCGGCTGACCGGCTCCTCCGACCTGTACGCCCACCACCGGCGCCGGCCGCGCGCGAGCGTCAACTTCGTCACCGCGCACGACGGTTTCACCCTGCGCGACCTGGTCTCGTACAACGACAAGCACAACGAGGCCAACGGCGAGGACAACCAGGACGGCGAGAACGACAACCGGTCCTGGAACTGCGGCGCGGAGGGCCCGACCCGCGACCCGGCCGTGCGGGAGCTGCGCGCCCGCCAGCAGCGCAACTTCCTGGCCACGCTGCTGCTGTCGCAGGGCATCCCGATGCTCTCCCACGGCGACGAGCTGGGCCGCACCCAGCGCGGCAACAACAACGCCTACTGCCAGGACAACGAGATCAGCTGGATCGACTGGGCGCTCGGCGACGAGCAGGAGGCGCTGCTCGGCTTCACCCGCCGGCTGATCGCCCTGCGCCGGGAACACCCCGTGCTGCGCCGGCGCCGTTTCTTCCGCGGCGACACCGCACGCCACCCCGGCCAGCCCCTGCCGGACCTGGTGTGGCTGGCGCCCGACGCGCGGGAGATGAGCGACGACGACTGGCTGCGCTCCGACGCGCACTCGGTGGGCGTGTTCCTCAACGGCGACGCCATCGCCGAACCGGACCCGCGCGGCCGGCCCGTCATCGACGACTCGTTCCTGCTGCTGCTCAACAGCCACTGGGAACCGGTCGGCTTCCGGCTGCCGGACGCCTCCTACGGCGAACGGTGGACGGCGCTGATCGACACCGCCGACCCGGACGGCACCCCCGACGAGGCGGAACGCAAGGCGGGCACCCGCCTCACCGTGGACGCCCGCAGCCTGGTGCTGCTGTCCCGCCCGGCCCGCACCGCGCGGTGACCGGACGGCCCCGGGGAGGGGTCAGTGCTCGCGGCGCGAGGTGACCGTGAACCGGGCGCCCTCGTTGTCGCTCAGCACCGCCTCCTCGGGGCCCAGGGACAGCACGCTGCCCCCGTGCGCCTCGGCGGCGCGGGCGCACGCCTCCACGTCCGTCACGGTGAAGTGGACCTGCCAGTGCGGCCGGATCCGCGGGTCGGGCGCCGAGCCCAGTGCCCCCGAGGTGATGCGCGCGACCACGTCCCCGTCGCTGCGCAGGACCACTTCCTCCCCCTCGTAGTGCACCTCGCAGCCGCCGGGACCGCCGGACGCCCAGTCGAAGACCTCGCCGTAGAAGATCGCCGCGTCGAAGGCGTCACGGGTGTGCAGCCGGATGAACGCCAGCTGCGCCCGGCGCCAGGTCGGCCAGTCGGAGAACAGCTCGCCCTCCCACACGCCGAACGTCGCCCCGTCCCGGTCCGCGAGCAGCGCCGCGCGCCCGGGCGGCAGCGAGATCGGGCCCACCGCGGCGGTCCCGCCGCGCTCCTGCACCCGCCCCGCCGCCTCGTCGGCGCTGCGCACCGCGAAGTACGGCGTCCAGGCCACCGCCATCTGCCACATGCCGGCCACGGCGGCGATCCCCGCCACCGGCCGGCCGGCCGCCAGGGCGACGCGGAAACGGTCGCCCAGCCGCATCGGCCGCCACTCCCAGCCCAGGACGGCGCTGTAGAACTCCTCGGTGGTCTGCAGGTCCCGGCTGGTCAGACTCACCCAGCAGGGCGCTCCGTACACGGCGTGCGTCGAGACGACGCCCGTCGAGCCGGCGGAGGAGGTCATGTCGTGATTCATAGCGCTCGTGTCCTGATCTTCGTCGGCCCGGCAGCCACCCGGATGACACCAGTGTCCGCGGGGCACCGCTCCGGGCGCCTGCCGAGTACCCCGGCCGCGGCCCCGAAACGGTGACCCCGGCCACCCGTGGTCCACCCCGGTGGCACAGGGCGGTCCGTGTGGCGACCATGGAGGGATCGGACACCGGGTGAAGGCACTCAAGCACTTGGCGAAGGCGCCGCGGCAGCGGCACACCGGAACCGGAGGTGACCATGCCCACGGACGGGGGCGCGGACCGCATCCTCCAGCTGGAGGAGGAAGTCCAGCAGCTGAAGGACGCGGTCGTCTCGCACGCGGTGGTGGACCAGGCGATAGGCATGATCGTCGCACTCGGGCGGGTCTCGCCCGACCAGGGGTGGACGGTGCTGAAGGAGGTGTCCCAGCGGACCAACATCAAGCTCCGCAGCATCGCCGACATGATCCTCGTCTGGGGCCGCACGGGCGCGCTGCCCGCCGAGGTCCGCACGGTCCTCGAGGAGACCCTCGACCGGCTCGGCCCCACCCGCCTCCCGGACGTCCCCGCGGACGGGCACCCGAAGCCCTGAGCGCTCAGCAGGCGTCGGCCGACGCCAGCTCCTCGCGCACCTGCGCGAAGCAGCTGCTCAGCAGGCGGGAGACATGCATCTGGGAGATGCCCAGCTGGTCGGCGATGCCGCTCTGCGTCATCCCCTTGAAGAAGCGCAGATAGAGGATGAGCCGCTCGCGCTCCGGCAGCGCCTCCAGACACGGCCGCACCGCCACCCGGTCCACGACCGCGTCGTACGCCGGGTCCGGGCCGCCGATCGAGTCGCCCAGGGCGTACCCGTCGGTGCCCGGCATCTCCGCCTCGAGGGAGAGCGCGGAGAAGCACTCCAGGGCCTCCATCCCGGTGCGCACCTCGTCCTCCGTCAGCCGGGCGTGCGCGGCGATCTCGGCGACCGTGGGCCGCCGCCCCGGCGTGGTCTGCGACAGTTCCTTCGCCGCGGTGCGCACCCGGTTGCGCAGGTCCTGCACCCGGCGCGGCACGTGCAGCGTCCACATGTGGTCGCGGAAGTGGCGTTTGATCTCACCGGTGACGGTCGGGACCGCGTACGCCTCGAAGGCGTTGCCGCGCGCCGGGTCGTAGTGGTCGACGGCCTTCACCAGACCCAGGGCCGCCACCTGGTACAGGTCCTCCAGTGCCTCTCCGCGGCCCCGGAACCGGACGGCGATGCGCTCGGCCATCGGCAGCCACGCCGTGACCAGCTCGTCGCGCAGCCTCCGGCGCTCCGGCCCGTCGGGCAGACCGGCCAGACGCTCGAAGTCACGCGTCGTCTCGGGGGCGTCGTCATGGGAGTGGGGCTTCCTGGGACTGACGGTACGCATCACGCGCGCACCTCCCTGAGCGGGTGCCGGATGGACAGAAACGGACGTGCCTCCTGTCCGAAGCACTGAGAATTCCTTTCCCTGTGCGCCGCGATTTCAAAACGGCTGCGGGAAATCCTTCACGGATCGCGTTCCGTTGAATTCCGGAAATACGCACGCTGTGGAATCGAAGGAATTCAGGGCGTGAAAAGCGGCAGGCCGGGGCGGGGGTGCGCGGCCGTGCCGGCGGCGGAGGGGCGCCGGGCGCCCCCGGTGCGCGGGCGGTCACCGTGCCGGACGTGATGTACGGCACGCCCCGGGGCGCGTCCCGTGGTCCGGTCGGGCGATTCCTCCTGCGCAGCGCTTGATCGGCGATCAGATCGGGCGAACTGGCTGACCACAGCGCATTCCGCTCATTTGACAGTGCGCTGAGCCCACAGATAGGAAGCAGCGGACAGAAGTCGAGAGGTGCACTGTGTACGAGCCGAACGTGGTCGGGGACTGGCAGGAGTACGACGAGCATGCCGGTCTGCGGGTCCGCGTCCACCGTCTGGAAGCGGGCGACCCGCCGCGCGGGCGGGACGACGCCGCCGAAGGGCTGACGTACTTCCGGTTCCGGGTGACCGTGGAAAACCGGGGCGAGCGCCCTGTGTGCATTCATCTCGAGGACGGTCAGATCGACGTGCGCACCGGCCCCGACGGCGAGAGCGCATTCATCGACTGGCGCAACTCGCAATTCATCGAGGGATTCGACGTCCATCCGCTGCGCCGCGCCACCGCCGTGCTCTACGCGGCCGCGCCCGAGGCGTCCCTGGCGCAGGTCGACGTCCAGGTGCAGCTGCGCGCCGACGAGGAGTGGGCGGGACGCCGGCTGTGGACGGGCGGCGTCGGCATCCTCGAACCCTCGCCGGGCGCGGGCGCCGGGGCGGCCCGGGAGAGCCTGGCCCAGCAGGTGATCCTGTTCCTCCAGGAGCAGGCGGAGGAGGGCACCGCCTGACCCGCCCGCCCCGCCGGTCTCAGTGCGGGATGCCGTCGATGACCTCGCGGGCGCCCTGACGCAGCAGCGCCACGGCGACCGACGTGCCGAGCGTCGCCGGGTCCAGCCGCCCCGCCCACTCGTGGGCGTTCAGCCGGGTCTTGCCGTCCGGGGTGAACACGCAGGCACGCAGGGACAGTTCACCGCTGCGGTCCACGCGGGCGAGTCCGGCGATCGGGCTGTTGCAGTGCCCCTGGAGGACGTGCAGCAGCATCCGCTCGGCGGTCGTCTCGCGGTGCGTGTCCGGGTGGTTGAGGACGGAGACCGCCTCGATCAGACCCGTGTCGCCCTCCCGGCACTGCAGGGCCAGGACGCCCGCGCCGACCGGCGGAAGCATCACATCGGGGGACAGCACCTCGCTGATCACGTCGGCCCGGCCGATCCGCTCCAGACCCGCGGCCGCGAGCAGCAGCGCGTCCACCTCGCCCTCCGCCAGCTTCGCCAGCCGCCGGTTGGCGTTCCCGCGCAGCGGCACGCACCGCAGCCGCGGATGGGTGGCGGCGAGCTGCGCGACCCGGCGCACCGACGACGTGCCGATCCGGGTGCCGGGCGGCAGCTCGTCCAGGGTGAGACCGTCCGGGTGGACCAGCGCGTCGCGGACGTCGTCCCGCTCCAGGAACGCCGCGAACACCGTGCCCGCCGGGAGCGGCCGGTCGGCGGGCACGTCCTTCACGCAGTGCACCGCGAGGTCCGCCCCGCCGGCCAGCAGCGCGGCGTCCACCTCCTTGGTGAACGCGCCCTTGCCCTCCACCTGCGACAGGTCGCCCAGCCACTTGTCCCCGGTGGTGCGCACCGGGACGACCTCGGTGCGCACCCCGGGACGGGCGGCGGTCAACTCGGCGCGGACGCGCTCCACCTGGGCGAGCGCCATGGGCGAGTCGCGGGAGACGATGCGGATCAGTTCCGGGACGGCCATGGCGTCACGATAGACCCCCGCCGCCCCCCGGCGCCGGGGACACGGCGTCGCCTCCCCGGGCGTCAACTCGCCCATGCGATTCATCCGTTCGGGTCGAAGGGGACGCCGGACGGCTTGGCGTTCGCGAGGTGCGAGGCGAAACTGCCGTCCTTCAGGCCGAAGTGGGCGCTGCCGAAGTCGTGCGCGACGAGCTTCTCGCGCAGCCCCGGCGGATAGCCGTTCCAGCCGACCAGCGGCGGGTACTGCCAGGTGCCCTTGTGGTTCTCCGGCGGTTCGTCGCCCGAGCCGGCCAGACGGAAGCAGTGGGTGCTGATCCCGTCCTTGTGGTAGACGACCTTCGGGTGCGTGCCCTCGAAGCGGACGGACGAGCGGGGGTGGATCGTGAACGAGCCGTGGTTGGACGTCGCCACGTACTGCACCGTGTCGTTCTGCACCCACACCACGACGTGCTCCCAGTCGTGGCGGTGCCCGCCGAGGCTGACGCCGGGGATGGCCTGGTCCTTCTCGAAGTAGAGCGCGTAGACGATGGCGCACCAGCCGTTGTCGCACTTGGCGCGCGCGTAGCTGTTGGTGTTGTCCAGGTCGGACGCGTCACGGCAGTTGCCGTTGAGGGCGCCGGTGGGGTTGAGCCCGGGGTTGACGGTGCCGTCGGGGCCGATCGCCGCGGAGGAGTAGCAGCCGTCGGTGTCGTAGTCGAAGGCCGGCTGATAGGTGCTTTCCAGCGCGTCGGCGTTGGCCGGGAGCGCGGGCGGGGGAGCGGCGAAGGCCGTGGCGGGGACGGCGACGACCAGGGCGGCCGCGCCGGCCAGTCCGGTCAGCCATCTCCTGGCGTGTGTACGGGGCTTGCTCGGCGACACTGCGTCCTCCTCGGGACAGGCGCAGCCCAACGGGTGTGGGGGGCTGGGGAGTTCACAGCATCCCGTCCGGGCGTGCCCATGCCAAGAGGGTGTCGGGGGAAAGATGCGGACCGGTCGGTACGGGACCGCCGTCAGGTCACGCGAGGTCGTCGGGGAGGTCGGCCGCCGCCTCCTCGGGGGTGAGGTCCGGCCTGAGGCGCAGCCAGGACGGCTGGCGCAGCATGCCCTCCCGGGTGCGGGTGCTGTAGCGCACCTCGCCCACCAGCCGGGGCACCACCCAGTGGGCGCCCGGCACGGAGGGCGGCGGGTCGAAGGGGCAGACGTCGGTCTCCGCCGCCTTCAGCAGCGCGGCCAGCTCGGCGCGCTCGGCCTCGCTCCAGCCGGTGCCCACACCGCCCACGTAGCGCAGCCGGCCCCCCGCCCGCTGCCCCACCAGCACGGCGCCCGGCAGTCCGGTCAGCCGGCCCTTGCCCGGCAGCCAGCCCCCGACCAGCACGTCCTCGGTACGCATGTTGCGGATCTTGATCCAGGCGCGGGAGCGGACCCCCGGCTCGTACACCGAGTCCAGCCGCTTGCACACCAGCCCCTCCAGGCCGTGCTCGGCCGTGGCCCGCAGCGCCTCCCGGCCGTGGCCCACGATCGCGGCCGGGACGGACCGGAACGGCCCGTCGAGCCCGAGGGCCAGCAGCTCCTCGCGGCGGCGGACGTACGGCTCGCGGAGCAGCGAGCGGCCGTCCAGGTGCATCACGTCGAACAGGATCAGATGCACCGGCACCGTCTCCGCCCGGCGGGCCGCGCGGGCGGGGGAGTGGGCCAGGCCCATCCGTGACTGGAGCAGCTGGAAGCTGGCCCGGCCCTCGGCGTCGAGCGCGAGGATCTCCCCGTCCAGCACGGCGGGCCGGGACCCGAGCGCGGTCGCCAGCGGACGCAGCTCGGGATACGCGCCGGTGATCTCCTGGCCGGACCGGGCGCGCAGCACGATGCTCCCGTCGCCCGGGAGGTAGACCACCGCCCGCTGCCCGTCCTGCTTGGTCTCGTACGCCCAGCGCGCGTCCGCCGAGGGGGGCGGGAGCCGGCCGGGCGTGGCGAGCATGGGCGGGATCAGCGGGAGGGTCACGGGTGAGGTGTGTACGCCGCCGCCCGGCCCCACGCGTCCGGCCTCGGTGTTTCGCCCGAACGGAGCGCGAACGGGGCGTGGGGCCTGAGTGGAGGGCTCCGTTCCGCGGCACCCCAATTGATTGAGTTACGCAATGAGATGGTAAAGTGCCGCCCATGTCCACACCCCCGCCTTCAGGCCCCTCCGTCTCCCCGGAGGTGGTCGAGATCGAGCGCGCGCTCTACCGCATCACGTATCTCAACTCGCGCGCCCGGCAGCACGAACGGCTGATGGCCGCGGCGGGCGTGCCGCTGGACCGGGCCGGGGCGGCGGTGCTGCGGAAGATGGCCGACGCGGAGCCCATGCGGCCGGGGGAGCTGGCGGCGCGGCTCGGTGTGGAGGCCTCGCACGTCACGCGCACCGTGCAGCACCTGGAGAAGTCGGGCCACGTCGTCCGCGTGCCCGACCCGGACGACCGCCGCGCCCAGCGCATCGAGCTCACCGACACCGGCCGCGAGGCGATCGCCCGCATCCGCGAGACCGGGGTGCGCGGCATGCAGGCCGCCCTGGCCCACTGGTCCGAGGAGGACCTGCGCACCCTGGCCACGCTGTTCCACCGTATGGTCGACGACTTCCTCGCCCACGCGGCCGCGACGGACACCGAGTCCCCGGCGGACTGAGCCCCGACCCTCCCGCGCCGCCGCTGCCTTACCGTCCGGTAACGTGCGCGGCAGTCACCGGAGGAGGAACCGTGTCACGGTCCGCACGCTCACCCCTGCTGCTCGCCGGCCTGCTGGCCGCCGCCGGCACCGCGCACTTCGCCGCGCCCCGCCAGTTCGACCACATCGTCCCGCGTTCCCTGCCCGGCTCGTCCCGCACCTGGACGTACGCCAGCGGCGTCGCCGAGCTGGCGCTGGCCGCCGGCGTGGCCCTGCCCCGCACCCGCAAGACCGCCGCCCTGGCCGCGGCCGCGTTCTTCGTCGGGGTGTTCCCCGCCAACGTGAAGATGGCCGTCGACTGGCGCCACCGCCCCGCCCCCCAGCGCGCCGCCGCCTTCGGCCGGCTGCCGCTGCAGGTGCCGCTCGTGCTGTGGGCGCGCGGCGTGGCCAAGAACGCGGAGAGGGCGGCATGAGCGCGCGCCTGGAGAAGGGCGACACGGTCGAGGACTTCGCCGCGCCCGACGGGACCGGCACCGTCCGCCGGCTGTCGGAGCTGCTCGCCGACGGCCCGGTGGTGCTGTTCTTCTACCCCGCCGCCCTGAGTCCCGGCTGCACCGCGCAGGCCTGCCGCTTCCGCGACCTCGCCGCCGAGTTCGCCGAGGTGGGCGCCCGCCCGGTCGGCGTCAGCGCGGACCCCGTGGAGCGCCAGGCCGAGTTCGCCGGCCGGCACACCCTCGGCATGCCGCTGCTGTCCGACGCCGACGGCGCGATCCGCGAGATGTTCGGCGTGAAGCGGGGCATCTCCGTGGCCCCGACCAAGCGGGCCACCTTCGTCATCGGCCAGGACCGGACCGTGCTGGAGGTCGTGCGCAGCGAGCTGCGCATGAACACGCACGCGGACAAGGCGCTCGCCGCGCTGCGCACCCACCGCGGCTGAGCCGGTCGCCGGCGGCCTCCGCCCGGAGCCGTCCCGCCCGCGATCGCGCTCGGCGGGGCCGGGCGCCCCGCCCCGCGCGCCCGTCGGGGGTGCGGCGGTCGGCCGCCGGGCGGCCTCCGGCCGACACCGTGCCCGCCCGCGAATCCGGCAGGGGGCCGGGTCCTCGCCCGCGAGGGTGAGGCCCGCGCTGCGTGTCCACCGGGGCTGAGGCGGCCGGTCGCCGGGCGGGGTGTCTCCGCTGTCCGGCTCTTCGGGAGGGCCGGGTCTTCGCCCGGGTGGGTGAGGCCCGCGCTGCGTGTCCACCGGGGCTGAGGCGGCCGGTCGCCGGGCGGGGTGTCTCCGCTGTCCGGCTCTTCGGGAGGGCCGGGTCTTCGCCCGGGTGGGTGAGGCCCGCGCTGCGTGTCCACCGGGGCTGAGGCGGCCGGTCGCCGGGCGGGGTGTCTCCGCTGTCCGGCTCTTCGGGAGGGCCGGGTCTTCGCCCGGGTGGGTGAGGGCCGCCGCGGTGACCGGGATGCGCGCGGCCCGCGCCGTCGGCAATCCGCGGCCGCCCCGGACGCAGCCGCCGCGGTTGAGAGGTGACGTCCGCGGGTCGATCCTGGACGAATGGACGACGCCTCCGCCGCGCTTGTTGTCGATGCCCGCGGTGTCGTGACGGGGTGGAGCGAGGGGGCCCGGCGGCTGACCGGGTTCTCCGCCGACGAGGCCGTGGGCCGTCCCGTGCGGGACCTGCTCGTCGAGGAGCCGGACGGCGGGGAGACCTCGCCGGGCGGTCCGCCCCTGCCCGTGGGAGCCGTCACGGCGCGTCACCGTGACGGCCACCCGCTCACGCTCCGGATCGGGCTGTCCCCGCTCGACGGGCCCGGGGACGAGACCGCCGGCTACGTGATCACCGCCGCGCCCGTCGACACGCAGGAGACGTCGTTGGGCGGCCGGGTCTTCGAGCAGTCGTCCCTGCCCATCTCCGTCTTCGACACCGAACACCGTTTCGTCCGGCTCAACGCCGCCGCCTGCGAGGCCATGGACGGCACCGAGGAGACCCTGCTCGGCCGGACCTTCCTCGATGTCGCGGGCCTGAGCGAGGGCACCCGCTCCATCGACCGGAACTTGCGCACGGTCGTCGAGACCGGCCGCCCGATGCGCGACGAGACCTACAGCCAGGCCGGCGCCGACCCGGACCAGCAGGCCTGGGACGTGGAGATGTGGCCGCTGCGCGACACCACCGGCCGGGTGATCGGCGCCGCGCTGGCCGGCCTGGACTCCACCGAACAGCACCGCTTCAGGCGCCGGCTGGCCCTGATCGACGAGGCCACCACCGCCCTGGGCACCACCCTCGACGTCGTCCGCACCGCCGAGGAGCTGGTGGCGCTGCTGGTGCCGGACTTCGCCGACTTCGCCGCCGTCGACCTGCTCGACTGGGTGCTCGACGCGGAGGCGCCCCCGCTGCGGGACGAGCCCGCCGTCGTGATGCGCCGCGTGGCGCACACCTCCGCGGGCCCGGACGCGCCCGCCACGGTCGTCCCCCTCGGCCGCACCGACGTCTACCCGGCCTACTCCCCGCCGGCGCGGGCCCTGCGCGAGGGCAGAGCCGTGCTCGCGCACGCGGGCGAGCCGGACTTCGACCGCTGGATGGCCGAGCGCGAGCCGCAGTCCCTGCGGACGGAGGCGGCACGCGCCCACCGCATCCACGCGGAACTGGCCGTGCCGCTGCTCGCCCGGGGCATCACCCTCGGCGTCGCGATCGCCCTGCGCAGCCTCCGCCCCGAGCGGTTCGCCGAGGACGACGCCGTCCTGGCCGAGGAGATCGCCGGCCGGGCCGCCGTGTGCGTGGACAACGCCCGCCGCTTCGCCCGCGAACGCGCCACCGCCATGACCCTCCAGAACAGCCTGCTGCCCAAGGTGCGGCCCGGGCAGGCGGCCGTCGAGATCGCCCACCGCTATCTGCCCACCGCGTCCGCCGCGGGCATCGGCGGCGACTGGTTCGACGTCATCCCGCTGTCCGGCACCCGGGTCGCCCTGGTCGTGGGCGACGTCGTCGGACACGGCATCCCCTCCACGGCCACCATGGGCCGGCTCTGCACGGCCGTGCGCACCCTCGCCGACGTCGACCTGCCGCCCGAGGAACTGCTCACCCACCTCGACGACCTGGTCACCCACCTCACCGCCGACGACCGCGTCGACGTCCCGGAGCTCGGCGCCACCTGCCTGTACGCCGTCTACGACCCCGTCGCCCGGCTGCTGACGGTGGCCGCCGCCGGACACCCGCCGCCCGCCCTGCTGCTGCCCGACGGCACCTGCCGGCTCGTCCCGCTGAACGCGGGACCGCCCCTGGGCGTCGGCGGCATGCCGTTCGAGGCGACCGAGCTGAAGCTGCCCGAGGGCTGCGTCGTCGCCTTCTACACCGACGGCCTCGTCGACGGACGCGGCCGCGACGTCGACCACGCCACCGAGGAGCTGTGCCGCGCCCTGACCGTGCCCACGGAGTCGCTGGACGCCCTGTGCGACGTCGTGCTGAAGCACGTGCTGCCCGAGGAGCCCGGCGACGACGTCGCCCTGCTGCTCGCCCGCACCCGAGCCCTGGGCGCCGGGCAGGTCGCCGCGCGGGACGTGGCCCAGGACCCCGAGGAGGTCGCCGCCGTCCGGAAGTGGGCGCTCGACCTGCTGTCCGCCTGGGGCCTGGAGGACATCGCCTTCGTCACCGAACTGGTGGTCAGCGAGCTGATCACCAACGCCATCCGTTACGGGGAGCCCCCGATCCGGGTGCGGCTGATCCGCGACCGCACCCTCATCTGCGAGGTGACCGACTCCAGCTCCACCTCGCCCCATCTGCGCCGGGCGCACGCCTTCGACGAGGGCGGCCGGGGTCTGCTGCTGGTCGCCCAGCTCACCCAGCGCTGGGGGAGTCGGCAGGCGGACGGCGGCAAGACCATCTGGGCGGAACAGGCCCTCCCACGCCGCTGATCTCCCGCGCCCGGGTGGTTCTGCCGTCCTCCCGGCTGATCTCCCGCGTCCGCTTCAGCCCAGCTCCCCGCTGATTCCGCGCGTCCGCGGTTCAACCCGCTCCCGGCTGATCTCCCGCGCCCGGGTGGTTCAGCCACTGCCGGCTGGCCTCCAGCGTCTGGTGGTTCAGCCGTCCTCCCGGCTGGCCTCCCGCCCCCGGCGGGTTCAGCCGCCCTCCCGCGCCACCTGCGTGAGCGTGCGGCCCGTACGGGCGGAGCGGGCCCGGCGCGGGTCGGGTGCGCCCCGGCCGCCGGAGCCGCCCTTCGCCGCCCGCACCAGCAGCCACGCCTCCTCGCCGTCGTCCCCGCCGCGGAAGCGGGTGAGGGCGTACTCGCCGCGCAGCTTCCGGCCGTGCAGCCGGAACGTGGCGTGCCCGCGCTCCAGCGACTCCGCGAAGTCCACGGGCCGGCCCCGGCGGTCGTGGCTCAGCGGCTCGTACGTGCCGTGGTCCCACACGATGACCGTGCCCCCGCCGTACTCACCGGGCGGGATGACGCCCTCGAACTCCTCGTACTCCAGCGGGTGGTCCTCCGTCGGCACGGCAAGCCGCTTGTCCCGCGGGTCGTCGGACGGGCCCTTCGGCACCGACCACGACTTCAGCACGTCGCCCACCTGGAGCCGGAAGTCGAAGTGCATCCGCCGGGCGTCGTGGATCTGCACCACGAACCGGGGCAGGGCGTCCCGCCCTTCCCGCGCCTCCCGGCCGTCGCCGCGCGGCTCCGCCGTCCGGTCGAAGTGCCGTTTGCCGTGATAGTCCCGCAGCCGGTCCGCTCCGCCCACCGCGCCGCTCCCTCCGCCGGGTCCGTCCGCCGGGTCCGTCCGCCTTCCGTACGGGCGTGCCCCGGGTACCCGGTCAGAACTCCTCGTGCACCTCCGGGTCCCCGCCGATCCGCCGGTGCGCCCGGTCCGACAGGGTTCGCATCTGGGCGTCGTCCAGCGCGAAGCCGAACACGTCCAGGTTGGCGCGCTGCCGCGCGGGGTCGGACGACTTCGGCACCGGCACCGCGCCCAGCTGGACGTGCCAGCGCAGCACCGCCTGCGCCGGGGTGACGCCGTGCGCGTCGGCGACGGCGGCCACCGCGAGGTCGTCCAGCAGCTGCGAACCGCGGCCCAGCGGGCTCCAGCTCTCGACGAGCACGCCCTTGTCCGCGTGGTGGGCGCGCAGCTCCTCCTGCGGGAAGAAGGGGTGCAGCTCGACCTGGTTGACCGAGGGCAGCACGCCGGTCTCCTTCTCCAGGCGTTCGATGTGCGCGGGCGTGAAGTTGGAGACGCCGATCGAGCGGACCAGGCCGTCCTCCCTGAGCTTGACCATGGCCTTCCAGGAGTCGACGTACTTGCCGACGCGGGGGAGCGGCCAGTGGATGAGGTACAGGTCGACGTACTCCAGGCCCAGCCGGGCGCGGGACTCCTCGAAGGAGGCGAGGGTCTCCTCGTAGCCGTGGTGGCGGCCGGGGAGCTTCGTCGTCACGACGATCTCCTCGCGCGGGACGCCGGCGCCGGCCACGGCCCGGCCCACGCCGGTCTCGTTGCGGTAGTTGGCGGCCGTGTCGATCAGGCGGTACCCGGCGTGCAGGGCCGTCGTCACCGCCCGTTCCGCCTCGGCGTCGTCCATTGGCCAGGTGCCCAGGCCGATGGCGGGGATCGTGGTGCCGTCGTTGAGGGTGTGCTGCGGGATGCTCGTCACGGGAGGGCCCTCCGGTCGCGGTGTCGTCCTCCCAGCGTCGGCCACGACGGGGGAGGTGATCAACCGCACGGGCCCGGCGCCCTGTCGCCAGGTCCCGCTTCCCCTGCCACGATCTTCCCGGGAGCCGGTCCGTCCGGGGCCGGCGGGGACGAGCGACGGAGTGGGACGCATGACGACGGACAGCCGCGTCGGGAAGGACCGGGAGCACACGGGGAAGGCCGAGGTGCGCCCCGCGGCCGGGCACATCGGGGCCGACATCACGGGCGTGGACCTCGCCGCGGACCTCGACGAGGGGACGGTCGCCGCGATCAGGGCGGCGGTGCTGCGCTGGAAGGTGGTCTTCTTCCGCGGCCAGCGCCTGGACCACGCCGGGCATGTCGCGCTGGCCCGCCGGTTCGGCGAGCCGGTCGTCCTGCCCCGCCGGGGCTCCGCCTCCCCGGCGGACCACCCCGAGATCGAGACCACCGCCGACCGCCTGGAACTGGGCGGACGCTACGGCATGGACCACGACGAGTGGCTGCGGCGGCGCCGCCACACCCTGCTGCGCGGCTGGCACTGCGACCACGGCGCCCGCGTCGACCCGCCCGCCGCGACCATCCTGCGCGCCGAGACCGTGCCCCCGTACGGCGGCGACACGACCTGGGCCAACCTGGCCGCCGCCTACGCCGGACTGTCCGCCCCGGTGCGGGAGTTCGCCGACCGGCTGCGCGCCGAGCACCGCCTCGACGTGGGCTACCAGCCCCGGCCGGGCGACGACGCCTACCTGCGCCGTCTCCTGGACCACCAGACCGCCAGCGAGCACCCACTGGTGCGCGTCCACCCCGAGACCGGGGAGCGCATCCTGTTCGTCAACGGCTACTACGTCGAACAGATCACCGGCCTGTCCCGCCCCGAGAGCCGGGCGGTCCTGGACATGCTGCTGGAGCAGGCCACCCGGCCCGAGTACACCGTGCGGCTGCGCTGGGAGCCGGGCACCGTGGCGTTCTGGGACAACCGCGCCACCATCCACCTCGCGCCCGCCGACACCGCCCACCTCGACCACCCGCGGATCATGCACCGCGTGATGCTCGCCGGGGACGTCCCCGTGGGCGTGGACGGCACGCCCTCCCGGCCCCTCACCGGCACCGCGCCGGGCCGCTGGTAGCCGCGCTCACGTCAGCGGGACGGTCACCTCGTCCTCCACGGGCGGGGCGACCTCCTGCGCCCGCTGCCCGGTCGCCGCGAAGCAGCGCAGCCGCAGTGCATCGGGCGTCACGTCGATCCGCAGGAAGGACTTGAAGAACGGCGGGCTGTACGTGGCCGAACCGGGCGAGAACAGCGACTGGTACGCCTTGCGCACCGGCAGCCGGAACCGCTTCCCCCGGTCCGGCCGGCGTCCGGTGCCGAGCAGCCCCGCGACCAGCCGCATCCGGCGGGTCACCCGGGCCGGCGCGCCCGGCGCGCGGGTCGGCCCGATGCCCAGGCGCTCGGCTATCACCGCGGCCGCCTCCGCCTCGGTCAGCGAGAAGAACCGGCGCAGCCGCGTCCGCCGCCCGTAGAGGCCGCTGTAGAAGGCGAGGGAGTCGCCGCGCAGCGGGTAGCAGCGGAAGTCCGCCTCCGTGACCCCGGCGACGTCCACCCGGGGGATGGTGTGGGTGGCGTGCGTGAACGCCCCACCGCCGCCCGCCACCACGTACTGCAGGGTGCGGCCGTCGTCCAGACGCACCGGGTAGCGCTGGTAGTTGTGGATGTCGCCGCCGATCGCGGCCACGTACCGGTGGGCGGGGTCGCGGACGACGTCGTCGACGGTGCCGCCGCCCTCGATCGGGCACGGGTGGTGCTCGCCGTCCACGTACAGCGGCGAGCCGGTCACCAGGATCTTCGGGCGCGGATCGCGCGACACCTCCCGCAGCCACGCGCCCTGTTCGGCGTCGAGCGTGCCGAGCAGCCCGGTGTCGACGCCGACGATCCGCAGCGGCCCGGCGTCGATCGCCCAGTACGGGCCCGGCTGCACCGCCCGCTGGGCGGGGGAGGAGCGCAGCTTCCGTGCCTCGTCGAGGTGTGCGCCGTCACCGGGGCGGGGCCGGTGCCACAGCAGGGACCGCAGCCAGGCGCGGGTGAGGGGGCGCGGCGCGGGTACGGGCGGCAGCGGCTCCGTCTCGTCGCAGAAGACCCGCATGAAGCCGGACAGGTCCTCGTACCAGTCGTGGTTGCCGGGTATCGCGTAGACCGGCGCCTGGTAGTCCTGGTACGGGCGGAAGAACTTGGGTCCGTAGTCGTCGGCGCTGCCCACCGGGTAGATGACGTCGCTGGCGAGCAGCGCGAACGAGGTGTCCCGGCCCTCCTTCAACAGGCCGGGCACCACCGCGTACTGGGGCTCTCCGCCCTCGCCGGTGTCGCCGATCACCAGGAACGAGAAGCGGTCCGGGTCGTCGCGACGGATCACGCGGTCGGCCGGCGCCCCGGACGCCGCCCGCCGGGCCGCCCAGCGCGACCTGACCTCCCCGGTGGGGTCGCCGAACCACGAGGCGAGGACGCCGTTGCGGGCGGCCCACAGATGTCTCGGGTTCAGCCAGGAGATCTTCTCGGCCTGGCGCGGTACCAGCCGCAGATACTCACCGCGTACGGAGGCGCCCCAGCCGGCGCCCTCGGCGGTGTCGCGTGAGGATTCGGACACGCGTGCACCGTAACAACGGTGTCCCGTACGGACGGTGGGCGGGGGCGCGTCAACCTGGGTGTGCCGTACCGGAGTTGCCGCGTCGGCTCAGAAGGTGCGCTCCAGCAGGTCCAGCAGCGGGAGCGGGACCGCGCCGGTGGAAGAGGTTCGGCACCAGCACGGTGTACCCGGCCCCCGCCAGCCGGTCGGCGGCCTCCCGCACCGCCGGGCGCAGCCCGAAGGCGTCGGTGAGGACCAGCACCGCCGGGTGGGGTGCGCCGTCCGCCGGGCACGCCGGATACGCGTCCGCCGTCCCGCCCTCCGTGGGGACACGCACCTCGGTCCCCCGCCCGTCCGTCATGTCGCGCCGTCCTCCGTCACTCGAACCTCCCGTCACTCGAAGCGCGAGACGTCGCCCGCGCCCACCCGTACGATCTCCGGCTCGCCGCCGGAGAAGTCGATCACCGTCGTCGGCTCGGTGCCGCAGTCGCCGGAGTCGAGGACCGCGTCCACCTCGTGGTCGAGCCGGTCCTTGATCTCCCAGCCCTGGGTCATCGGCTCGTCCTCGCCGGGCAGCAGCAGGGTGCTGGACAGCAGCGGCTCGCCCAGCTCCTCCAGCAGCGCCTGGGTGACCACATGGTCGGGGATGCGCACGCCGACGGTCTTCTTCTTGGGGTGCTGCAGCATGCGCGGCACCTCCTTGGTCGCGGGCAGGATGAACGTGTAGCGGCCCGGGGTGGACGCCTTCACCGCCCGGAAGACGTCGTTGTCGATCCGTACGAACTGGCCGAGCTGCGCGAAGTCGCGGCACACCAGGGTGAAGTGGTGCCGGTCGTCCAGCTTGCGGATGGTGCGGATCCGGTCGATGCCGGTGCGGCTGCCCAGACGGCAGCCGAGCGCGTAGCAGGAGTCCGTGGGGTACGCGATCAGCGCGTCGTCGCGGATGGCGGCGGCGATCTGGCCGATGGTGCGCGGCTGGGGGTTGTCGGGGTGCACGTCGAAGTACTTGGCCATTCACCGAGCTTATGCCGCCCGCGCCCCGCGCCGCGGCACACCGCCCCCGCGTCACCCGCAGGGGAGGGGAACGCCCCGTCGCGCCGGGGTGAGACCCGACGGACCGTGGGGTAACGTCCCCGGTCCGGGCCACAGGGCGAGAGACGAGGGGAAGGCCGAGGTGACGGGCGGAAAGGGGACGGCGCGGGGGACGGCGGCGGGGCGTCCGGGCTGGGCGCGTGAACTGCTGGAGCACCTGCGGCCGGCCGGGCGTGACGTCCGCCGGGTCGTGGACTGGCTGGCCGGCGCGGTGGGCGCGGAGGTGGCCCTCCGGGACGGCGCGGGCGACCTGCTCGCCGGGACGCCGCTGCCGCTGGACGAGGCGCTCGTCGCCGACCTGGCCTCCGGACGGATCGCGTCCGCCGCGTGGGACGGGGACGGACGCCATCTGCGGCTGGTGCGCATCGGGCACCCCACGGGCGCCTGCGTGCTGGCCGTCTCCCGCGGGACGCCGTTCGACCGGCACGCCTCGGACGTCGTCACGCACACCGCACAGGTGATCGAACTGCTGCTCACCGCGCACGAGACGCAGGCGGCCGGCGTCCGTCTGCGGCGGGCCACCGCCGACCTGCGGCTGGCGATCCTCCAGTTGCTGATGGTCGAGGACACCGTCTCCGCGCGCCGGGTCGCCGCCGGACTCTGGCCGGGCCTGCTGGACGCCGAGACCGCCTGCGTCTACGTCCTGGAGTCCGACCCCTCCGTCCGCGACCGGCTGGCCGCCGAGTGCATGGAACGCACCCGGGAGGAGGCGCTCGTGGTGCGCTGCCCGGCCGTCGACGGCCATGTGATCGGCCTCAGCCCGCGCGAGGCCACCGCCGCCGACCTGCGCTCCCTGGTGGAGCGTCACCCCGACACCTTCGTCGGCGGCAGCGTGTGGCAGAGCCTGGCGCGCACCGCCACCGCCTACGGACAGGCCGTCAGCGCGCTGGCCGTGGCCCGGTTCCGGCCGGACAAGACGGCGGTGTACGCCGAGCGCACCCACCCCGAGCGGCTGATGGACCCCGCGGCGCTGCGCACCTGGGCGGCGCGCGTGCTGCGCCCGCTCGACGCGCTGCCCCACCACACCCGCGCCGAACTGCTCGCCACCACCCGGCTCGGCCTGGAGTTCACCGCCGTCGCCACCGCCAAGATCCTCGGCGTCAGCCGCAACACCGTGCGCGCCCGCATGGACCGCGTCGAGTCCATGCTCGGCGTCGACTTCACCGACGTGACCGTGCGGGCCGTCGTGCACCTGGCGCTGCACACCCAGATCAACCTGCTGGACGGTCAGGGGCCCGCCGACTCCGCCGGGAGCGCGCGCCGCCTGACCGAGCTGCTGTCGGGACCAGCCGTCGCCCCCTGGGCGCAGCAGCTGCTGGGCCGCCTCGACGCCGACCCGCGCAACGTGCGCCGCACCCTGCGTACCTGGATCGCCGAGGGCGCCAACGCCGAACGGGCGGCGCAGACCCTCGGCGTGCACGCCCAGACCGTGCGCGAGCACGTCCGCAGCGCGGAACCGGTCCTGGAACGTCAACTCCTGGCCGCCGGGACCGATCTCTACGAGGTCGCCCTGGCCCACCTGGCGGTCGGCGAGCTGGAGCAGCCGCTCTTCGCGGGGGAGTGAACCGGGCGATTCGGACTCACCTGTGCACAGGTGAGTGCCGTGGACCCGTGCAGCGGGCATCGGCGCGGTACACAGACCAGCCTCGCCTTGCATAGTTTCGAGCCAGGGCGGGGGCACGACCGGAACGGGGGACCGGTCGCGCTCCCGCCCTCCGTCGTGTTCGGACGCGTTTTCCTCCGCCGCGCGCTGTCGCACGGGCCCGCCCGCCGTTACGCTACTGACCGGTAACGACAGGCTCCTGGAAGGCGAGGCCCTCATGGCGCGGTTCACGGTCGACGGCGCCGAACTGGCCTACGACGACGAAGGCCCCCGCGACGGCGGGGACACGCCGCTCGTCCTCATCCACGGGTGGACCGCCGACCGGCACCGCTGGGACCACCAGATCGCCCACTTCTCCCCGCGCCGCCGGGTGATCCGCCTCGACCTGCGCGGCCACGGCGAGAGCACCGGCGCGGGCGTCCCCGCCATCGACGCCCTCGCCGCGGACGTCGTCGCCCTCCTCGACCACCTCGGCGTCGACCGCTTCGTCCCCGTCGGCCACTCCATGGGCGGCATGACCGCCCAGACCCTCGCCCTCACCCACCCCGGGCGCGTGGAACGCCTGGTGCTGGTCAACTCCATCGGCCGCATGACGTACAGCAGGGCGCGCGGACTGCTGATGGGCGCCTCCACGCTGGTGCCGTTCAAGCTGTTCGTCGCCGCCAACATCCGGCGCGCCTTCGGGCCCGGCCACCCCCGTGAGGAGGTCGAGAAGTACATCCGCGCCTCGGCGTCCACGCCGCGCGAGGTGGTCATGACCCTGTACGCGGCGATGCGCGCCTTCGACGTCCTCGACCGGGCCGGCGAGATCCAGGCGCCGACCCTGATGGTGCACGGCTACCACGACGTCCAGCTGCCCGTACGGCAGATGCTGCGCCTCGCCAAGGGCTACCCGGACGCCGAGATCCGCGTCCTGGACGCCGGACACGAACTGCCCCTCGAGCGGCCCGCCGACCTCACCGCCGTCCTGGACCGCTTCCTCACCCGCCCGTAGCCGCCCTTCACGTTCCGTGTCGCTCCGGTCGCCGCGCGTGGCGATCGGGGGCAGCATGGGCCCCGTACGCACGCCGCCGACGGATGCGACCGCGGCCGGGCGCCCGCATGCCCGGCCTTCGCCGTGAACGGGCCGCGGACGCGTGCATGACGCCGCGGCTCCGGGTACCCGGGCCGCCCGCCAGAAACCGGCCGACGGCCCGGAGCCGCACGCCCCGGCGCCCGTCACCGGCCAGAAGCAGCAGCGCAAGGAGCCCAGCGAATCATGACGGACACCTCGAGTCAGGGCCCCGCTACCGGCGACGACCGCAAGGTACTCACCAACCGGCAGGGCCACCCGGTCTACGACAACCAGAACCAGCGCACCGTCGGCTCCCGCGGCCCGGCCACGCTGGAGAACTACCAGTTCCTGGAGAAGATCAGTCACTTCGACCGGGAGCGCATCCCCGAGCGCGTCGTGCATGCCCGAGGCGTCACCGCGTTCGGCTACTTCGAGGCCTACGGCAAGTGGGGCGACGAGCCGATCTCCCGCTACACGCGCGCCAAGCTGTTCCAGGAGGCCGGCAAGCGCACCGACCTCGCCGTCCGCTTCTCCACGGTCATCGGCGGACGCGACTCCTCCGAGGCCGCCCGCGACCCGCGCGGCTTCGCCGTGAAGTTCTACACCGAGGACGGCAACTGGGACCTCGTCGGCAACAACCTCGGCGTCTTCTTCATCCGCGACGCCATCAAGTTCCCCGACGTCATCCACGCCCTCAAGCCCGACCCGGTCACCTTCGAGCAGCAGCCGCGCCGGATCTTCGACTTCATGTCGCAGACGCCCGAGTCGATGCACATGCTGGTCAACCTGTTCAGCCCGCGCGGCATCCCGGCTGACTACCGCCACATGCAGGGCTTCGGCGTGAACACCTACAAGTGGGTCGACGCCGAGGGCAACACCAAGCTGGTCAAGTACCACTGGATGCCCAAGCAGGGCGTGCGCTCCATGACCGAGGAGGACGCCGCCAACGTCCAGGCGCAGGGTCTCGGCCACGCCACCAAGGACCTCTACGAGGCCGTGGAGCGCGGCGACCACCCCGAGTGGGAGCTGCTCGTCCAGATGATGGACGACCACGAGCACCCGGAGCTGGACTTCGACCCGCTCGACGACACCAAGACCTGGCCCGAGCAGGACTTCCCGCCGAAGCCGGTGGGCAAGATGGTGCTGAACCGGATGCCGGACAACTTCTTCGCGGAGAACGAGCAGATCTCCTTCGGCACCGGCGTCCTCGTCGACGGCCTGGACTTCTCCGACGACAAGATGCTCGTCGGCCGGACCTTCTCCTACAGCGACACCCAGCGCTACCGGGTCGGTCCCAACTACCTCCAGCTGCCGGTCAACCAGCCGAAGCACGCGGTGGTGCGCACCAACCAGCGCGACGGCCAGATGGCCTACCACGTGGACGGCGGGGACAACACCCACATCAACTACGAGCCGTCCGTCATGGGCGGTCTGCGGGAGGCCCACTACCCGACGCACGACGAGCAGGGGCCGGAGATCCGCGGCCGGCTCACCCGCAAGCGGATCGAGCGCACCAACGACTACCTCCAGGCAGGCCAGCGTTACATGCTGCTGGAGGACTGGGAGCGCGACGACCTGGTGAAGAACTTCACCGACCTGCTCTCGCAGTGCGACCGCCCGGTGCAGGAGCGCATGGTGTGGCACTTCCTGCTCGTCGAGAACGATCTCGGCCGCCGGGTCGGCGAGGGCCTCGGCATCATGCCGGAGGACGTCGCCCACCTGGAGCCGCTGGAGGGCCAGACCCTCACCGAGGAGGACCGCAAGCGGCTCGCCAACCTCGGCGACAACCCGCCGCGCGACGTGACGGGGCTCACCATGACCCACTGTGTGCCGGACGAGCGGCATGTGGTGACCCGCTGACGGGTCAGAGGGACAGGGCGGACCGGGCGGCGGCGAGCGCCTGCCCGGCGTAGCCCCGGCCGAACAGCACGGCGTGCACCAGCAGCGGGAACAGCTGGTGCACGCCGACGCGTTCCCCCCACCCCTCCGCGAGCGGCGCCACGTCCTGGTAGCCCCCCAGGACGGTGTCCAGCAGCGGGCAGCCGAACAGGGCCAGCATCGCCAGATCGGTCTCCCGGTGCCCGCCGTGCGCGGCCGGGTCGATCACATGGACCTTGCCGTCCGCGCCCCACAGCACGTTGCCGCTCCACAGGTCGCCGTGCAGCCGCGCGGGCGGCTCGGCGGGCCCCGCCAGCTCCGGCAGCCGCGTGCAGACCCGCTCGAGCACCGCCGCCTCGCCGGCGGTGATCGTGCCCGCGTCGACCGCCAGGCGCAGATACGGCAGCACGCGGTGCTCCGCGTACCAGGCCGGCCAGTCGTCGCCGGTCACGTTGCGCATCGGGGCGAGCCCGATGAACGCCTCCACCGGACCGCCCGGCGGCGGCGCCCCGAACGCGGCCGCCCCGGCCGCGTGCAGGCCGGCCAGCTCGCGCCCGAAACGCAGCGCGGCCTCCCTGTCCGGACGCCCCTCCGCCACCCGGTCGAGGACCAGCCACGCCCCCTCCCGGCCGTGCACCCGCGGCACCGGGGGCGCGCCCGCCTCCGCCAGCCAGCGGAGCCCGGCCTCCTCGGCACGCGCCGCCTCCGCCTCCTCGGCGCGCTTCACCACGACCGTGCGGCCGTCGTCCAATGCGGCCTCGGTGAGCGAGCCCGACAGCGGACGGACGCCGGTCACCGCCCGGCCGGTGAGGCGCGCGGCCACGGCGGCGGGGGTCTCGTCGCCGGACGCGGGGGACGACGGGGGCATCGGCGGCCTCCTCAGCAGGGGTGGGTGGTCGGCGGTTGGCGGTCGGCCCAGCGTACGAGCCCGGCGCGGGCGGGGCGGCGCTCACGCGGGACGGTGAAAAACCCGCTCCGTCCGATGCGGGCGCGTCACACCGTGGGACCACTCTGAACATGACCAGTTCATCGTTCCAGCGCACCCTCACCCTGCCCGCCACCCTCTGCGAACAGGCCGTCCAGTACCTGGAACAGGCCGCCCGGCGGACGGTCGACGGGGCGGGCGTCCCGCTGAAGGCGTTCCGCGCGGCCGCCGAGGGCGACTGCACCCTCCCCGTCTCGGTGGTCGAACAGGCGGCGGGCTGCCTGCTGGTCCTGGCCACCGAGACCGCCCAGAGCGTACGGCCCTCCGTGCTGCGCGCCACCATCGGCGTCGCCCTGTGCCTGCGTGACGCCGTCGAGGCGGTCCGCCAGCCCGCCCTCACCACCCGTTTCTGGTGACGGCCCCGCCGCCCGCCCCCGCCGCATGCTCCCCGCACCGCGGGGAACCCGGCGCACCGCACCCTCCACACTCCAGGAGAAGGACATGAGCCTGTTGCGCGTCCTCGGCCGGCCGATGCTGGCGTCGATCTTCATCGCGGGCGGACTGGACACCCTCCGCAACCCCCAACGTGTCGCGGGGCTGGCCGAGCCCGTGGTGAAGCCGGTCTCCGACCGCGTCCGCGCACTGCCGGACCGCACCGAGGACTCCGTGCGGCTGAACGGCGCCGTCCAGGTCGCCGCGGGACTGCTGCTGGCCACCGGACGGATGTCCCGCCCGGCCGCCCTCGCGATCGCCGCCACCCTCGTGCCCACCACGCTCGCCGCGCACCGCTTCTGGGAGGAGGAGGACTCCGGCGACAAGGCCCAGCACCGGATCCACTTCCTGAAGAACCTCGGCCTGCTCGGCGGGCTGCTGATCGCGGCGGACGACACCGGGGCCCGGCCCTCGGTGCTGTGGCGGAGCCGGCACGCCGCCCACGACCTGCGCCGCGAGGCCCACATCGCCCGGCGCGCCTTCAAGGCCGGCGCGGGGCCCGCCGCGGCGGCGGGGCGCGCCCGCGCCAAGCTGTCCCACTGACCAGTGACTACTGACCAGTGACTACTGACCGCTGACCGCTGACCGCTGACCGCTGACCGCTGACCGCTGACCGGGAGCGGGGCCGGGGGCCTTTCCCTCGGTTCCGTCCCGCAAACCCCCTGTGAGCAACCGCACTCGCGCGGCCAAGTGCCGTGCGGGTACGGGCCTTTGACCCCTGTGTCCGTCCACGGCGCCTGTGCGGTGGAAAGGACTCGGGGGTCCCTTCTGCCACGATGGTGCGCGCCCGATCCGGCGACGGGAAACGCCGCGCAGCGCAGCCGGCGTCCTCCTTCCCGCGCCCACTCAGCCGAGCCCCCCCGGGGCTCCTCCCCGAGTAGCGCACCGTGTCTTCCACACTCCCCTCCGCCCAGGCCGGGTCCCGGTCGCCCTGGCGTTCCCTCCGGCACCGCAGCATGCGCTGGTGGTCCGTCGCGAACTTCGTGTCCAACGCCGGTACGTGGATGCAGCTGACCGTGCAGAACCTGCTGGTCCTGCAGATCACCGGGTCCGCCGCGGCCACCGGCCTGTCCATGTCCGTCCAGGCGGCCCCGGCCCTGCTGATGAGCGTGCTCGGCGGCGCGGCCGTCGACCGCTGGCCGCGCAAGCTGACCGCCGCCGTCAGCCAGGCCCTGCTCGCCGTCATCGCCTTCACCACGGCCACCCTGGTGGCGATGGACCGGCTCGACATGACCACCCTGATGGTGCTGGCCGCCGTCACCGGCATGGTCGCCACCGTCGACAACCCGGCCTGCGCCCTGCTCGGCAACGACCTCGTCCCCGCCGAGGACGTGCCCTCCGCCATCGGCGTGGGCGCGCTCGTCTTCAACGCGGGGCGGCTCGCGGGCGCGGCCCTCGCCGGCGTCACCGTCGGCTTCCTCGGCACGGCGGCGGCCTACTTCGCCAACGGCTTCTCCTTCCTCTTCGTGACGGCGGTCATCCCGTTCCTCCGCCCGGCGGCGGGCGCGGTACGGCAGGTCACCGGGCGGGCGGCCCGGCGCTCCGAGTCCGACATGAGTGTGCGGGAGGGGCTGGCCTTCTTCGCCCGCCGGCCGCGGCTGCTCGCACTCGCGGGGGTGACCGGGATCAGCGCGGTCTTCGGCCGTAATTACGGCCTCACTCTCGCCGTCCTCGTCACCGGCCCGCTCGCGGGCGGCGCGGGCGCCTTCGGCACGGTGTCGACCGTCCTCGCGGCCGGCGGGATCATCGGCGCGGTGCTGGGCGCGCGGCTGCGGCGGCCCTCCGTACGGCTGGTCGGCGCGCTGGCCGCCGGCGGGGCGCTGCTGCAGATCGTGGCAGGGTTTTCGCCCTCGCTGGCGGTGCTGCTGGTCCTCGTCCTGCCCATGGCCGTGGTCGAGTCCGTCTCCGACACGGCGGGCACGGCGGTCCTGCAGACCGATCCGCCCGCGCATCTGCGGGGGCGTGTGCTGGGGGTGTGGGGGTCGATCGGCACGGTCTGGAGTCTGGGCGGTCCGCCGGCCCTCGGGCTCCTGATGGAGCTGGCGGGGCCCCGTGGCGCCCTGATCACAGGCGGCGTGATCATCGCGGCATCCATCGCCTCGGGCCACGTCCTGCACCGTCGCCGGACGGTGACGCCGGTCGCCTTCCCCACGAAGGAGACGGCCCCGCAGCCGGCCCTGCAAACGGCGGCGTAACCCCGTCCCGTACAGGGACACGGCGTAACCCCGTCCCGTACAGGGACACGGTTGGGAAACACCCCCCAGGGGCGCGGGGAACTGCGCAAACGTCAGCGCGGGAGACGGAGCCTCTGAAACACCCCTCAGGGGCGCGGGGAACTGCGCAAACCGCAGTCCAAGAGACGGAGCCTCTAGAACACGCGGACTGGTGTCGCCGCTTCGGGGGCTCCGCCCCCGAACCCCCGTTCGCGCAGTTCCCCGCGCCCCTATGGGGCATCACCACCCCGCGTCCGGAGTGCGCACCACCCGTGCCACTCCGCGTCTGGAGGGCGAACCACCCGCCACCCGCGCCCCCATAGGGCGCCTCCCACCCGCGCCCGTAAAGACGGCGCACGTACCCGAGCCGCCACCCAGGGACTACTCCACCGCCCCCGCAGCCCGCCGCGCCAGCGACGTCGTCGAATGACCGTCCAGGTACGGCAGTACCACCGCCTGCCCACCCCACGTACGCACAACCTCCGCCTCGGGCAGCTCCTGCACGGAGTAATCCCCACCCTTCACCCACACATCCGGCCGCAACCGTTCCAGCACCCTCTCCGGTGTGTCCTCCTCGAACACCACCACCGCGTCCACACTCCCCAGCGCGGCCAGCACCCTCGCCCGGTCCGTGGCCGGGGTCAGGGGGCGGCCCGGGCCCTTGCGGCGGGTGACGGACGCGTCGGAGTTCAGGCAGACGATCAGGCAGTCGCCGATCCGCCGGGCGCTCTCCAGGAGCCCCACGTGACCGGCGTGGACCAGGTCGAAGCAGCCGCCCGTGGCCACCACGGTGCCGCCCCGTGCCCGCACCACCCGCGCCAGTTCGAACGCGTCGGCGGCCGGGTCCTGGGCGGGGACCGGGGCGACCGGGGTGTGCCACAGGTCCGGGTTGCCCGCGCCGCCCGCCGCGACGAACGCGGCGGCCTCGGCGACCGCCCGCTGCAGGGCCTCCTCCGGCAGCAGCCCGTCCGCGAGACCGGCGACCGTCGTCGCGGCGAAGCAGTCGCCCGCGCCGCAGGTGTCGCCGTCCGCGTGGAACGGCGCAGGGATCAGCATCGGCGTGCCGTCGCCCGGCCGGGTCAGCAGGACGCCCCGCTCGCCGAGCGTCACGGCGACGCCCGCCGCCCGCCAGCGTTCGGCGAGTTCCGTGCCGCGTTCGGCGAAGGCGCCCAGCGAGTCGCCCGACACGCCGGGCGTGCCCGCGCACAGCGTGATCGCCTCGCCGGCGTTGGGCGTGACCAGCCGCGCCCCCGGCACCGGCGTCTCGCCGCGCGGGTGCGGGTCCCACACGAGGGGGGTGCGCCGGGCGGCCTCCTCCAGATGGGGGCGGACCGCGCCGGCGGTGTGGCGGCCGTAGTCGGCGACGAGGACGGCGTGCGCGCCGGCCAGCGCCTCCCGTACCGCCTCGTCCGGTTCGCCGGGCGTGCCGCCGCCCCGGTCGATGCGCACCAGCGGCCGCCCGCCGGCGAGGACGCGCGTCTTCACCGGCAGGGTGCCGTGCAGCGGCAGCTCCAGCAGCCGTACCCGCCCGCCGAGCTGCTGCCGTACGGCCTCGCTCGCGGGGTCGTCGCCGAGCGCGGTCACCAGGACCACGTCCCGGCCGCCGCGCGCGGCGAGCGCGGCGGCGAGACCGGCGCCGCCCGGGTGCCTGTGGTCACCGGTGACGTCGACGACCGGGGCGGGCGCGTCGGGGGCCAGCCGGGTGGCGACCCCCTCGATGTCCTCGTCGAGCAGGACGTCGCCCACCACCACCAGCGGTTCGGGACCGGTCATGTCAGCCTCCCGGGAACGGCCGCCACGGTCCGCGCCGGCGGCGCGGCCACGGCGGCGTCGAAGCATTCGCAGAGCAGGTGCACGGCGACCAGATGGACCTCCTGGACGGTCGCGGTGGAGGCCGCCGCCACGCACAGGCTCTCGTCGGCGGCCTCCATCAGCGGGTTGGGGCCGGGTCCGGTCAGCGCCCAGACCTCGAGCCCGGCCCGCCGGGCCGCGACCGAGGCGGCGATGAGGTTGGCGCTGCGTCCCGAGGTGGACAGCAGCATCAGCACGTCGCCGGGGCGTCCGTGTGCGGCGACCTGACGGGCGTAGACGTGGTCGAAGCCGTAGTCGTTGCCGATGGCGGTGACGCTGGAGGTCTCCGCGTGCAGGGCGAGCGCCGAGTAGGCGGGCCGCTCGCTGCGGTAGCGGCCGACGAGTTCGGCGGTGAGGTGCTGGGCCTGGGCTGCGCTGCCGCCGTTGCCGGCGGCCAGGAGCCGGCCGCCGCCGGTGAGGACGGCGGCGAGCCGGCCGCCCCAGTCGGCGATCCGGGGCAGGCCGTGCCGGCCGAGCCCGTCGAGGGCGTCCTGGAGGGACCGGCAGTGCAGACGGGCGGCGTCGAGCGCGGGGTGTTCGGTCATGGTGGGCCGGGCGCGCCGCCCTCCGGGGACGGCGACGGCGCCCGCACCTCCTTCCAACGTCGGACGTCTGCGGCCCGTGTGCGGGCCTGAGGGTCAGCCGGTCCTGGTCACGGCCGGCTCGGTGTCGAGGACCTCGCAGTACGCCGTCTCCGTGGCGGCGGCGATCCGCGCCCATCCGTAGCGGGCGAGCACCCGGCGGCGGCCGGCGACCCCGCAGGCCTCGCGGCCGGCCGGGTCGGCGAGCAGGCTCGCCACGGCGGCGGCCAGCGCCTCGGGGTCGCCGGGCGGCACGAGCCGTCCGGTGGCGGGGTCGGCGACGGTGTCGAGCTGGCCGCCGACCGCGCTGGCCACCACGGGCCGGCCGCAGGCCATGGCCTCCAGCGGGACGATGCCGAAGGGTTCGTAGTCGGCGGGGCAGAGCACCACGTCGGCGGAGCGCAGCAGCGCCGGAACGCGCTCGGCGTCCACCCCGCCCAGGAACCGCACCCGGTCGGCGACCCCCGCGTCCCGCGCGAGGGCGCGCAGCCGCCGCACCTCCGGGTCGTCGTCGAGCCGCTCGGACGGGGGACCGCCGGCCACCAGGAGCTCGGTGCCGGGCAGCAGGGCCAGCGCGGCCACCGACACGGCGGCCCCCTTGCGGGGCACCAGGCGCCCCAGCTGCACCAGCCGGTGGCGGTACGGGCCGCGCGCCCACCGCGGGCCCGCCGGTGTGAAGCGTCCGGTGTCCACGCCGCACGGCACGACGCCGATCCGGTCCGCGGGCACGCCCATCCGGACCAGTTCGGCGACCTCGTCGCGGCAGGTGGCGACGACCCGGTCGCAGCCGAGCCCCACCTCGATCTCGCAGCCGATCCGCTCCGGCGGGCTGGTGTCGGCGGCGCCCTGGTGGCGGCGCTTCACCGTGCCCAGCGCGTGGTAGGTGTGCAGCAGCGGCAGGCCCACCTGGCGGGCCGCGCCCAGCGAGGCCAGCCCGGACATCCAGTAATGGGAGTGCGCCACGTCCGGGGTGCGGGCCCGCCACTCCCGGACGAGCACGCGCGCGAAGGCGTCCATGTACGGCAGCAGCCGGTCCTTGGGCACCGGTTCGGGGGGGCCGGCGGTGACGTGGTGGACCTCCACGCGCTCGCCGATCCGCACCCGGTCCGGCAGATCGGGCGCGTCGCGGCGGGTGTGCACCGTGACGCGGTGTCCGCGGCCGGCGAGCGCCGCGGCCAGGGCGGCGACGTGGACGTTCTGGCCTCCGGAGTCCACCCCGCCGAGCGCGGCGAGGGGACTCGCGTGCTCCGAGACGAGCGCGATCGACAGCACGCCCGGGGGGACAGGGGCGAGGTCCGCGGTCATGGGCTCACCTCCGTGATCGGTCGCGGCCGGGGTGCGGACACCGCCGTCCGGGGATCGGGTACCGGCCGCGGCTGCGGCCGGGAGCGTGCGCGGGGCGCCCGCCGAGGCCCGTCGCGGGCCGGGGGCGGGCAGGTCCGCCGGTTCATGTCGGCATCCGTTCGCCGGCCGGCGCCGCCGCGGTCGGCGACGGGGGCTCGGCCCGGTGGCGGTGGGCGGGCGTGGCGCGGTGCCGCACCTGTCCGCGCAGCCAGTACCAGGCGGCGGCCGGCGGGACGAGCGCGCTGGTGAGGGCCATGGTGACGATCTCGTCCCGGGTACGCGGACCCGGGAGGATCCGGGCCAGGGCGAACTCGGCGGTCCCCGCGAGCCACCCGCAGGCGCAGACCGCCGCGGCTCGCGGGCGTCCGGTGAGCGCGCACACCGCCGCCGCGAGCCCGGCCGACGTCACCGCCAGGTGCAGCGGGAGACGGCCCCGGGGCGCGCCGGCCCGCCGCCACCAGTCCCGCCCGTGCAGCCGGGTCATCAGCACGTCGTCCGCGTTGCCCGCCTGGAGCCGCACGGAGACCCACCGGTCGGCGGGACGCACCGGGTGCGTGGTCGTGCGGCGCCCCTCCGCCAGCGTCCAGCCGGCGTCGAGCACACGCAGCGCCAGGTCCGCGTCCTCCCGGAAGGCCCGGCGGAACCGTTCGTCGAAGCCGCCGACGGCCTCCAGCGCCTTGCGCCGGTACGCCATGTCGGCGGTGATCCAGCGCGCCTCGGCCAGTCCCGCGACGTTGCGCTCCCAGTCGGTGGGCGCCCGGCCGGCGGGCAGCGGCACCTCGACGCGCGCGGTGATCCCGGCGGTCGCGACGCTCGCCCCGGCGAGGTCGAGTGCGAGGTCGTCGGCCCAGGTGGGCCCCGGCACCACGTCGTCGTCGAGGAACACGATCCACGGCGCGTCCCCGGCGGCGCGCCATCCGGCGTTGCGGGCGGCGGCCGGACCGTGCGCCCCGCCGCGCACCACGACGGTCCGGGACCGCAGGGAAGGGGGAACGGACGCGGTGAGCGGCACGGCCGGGTCCCGGCGGTCGTCCACCAGCACGACCCGCGCGGGGCGCGGCCCCTCCGACTCGGCCAGCGCCCGCAGGCACGCGGCGAGCGAGGGGCGGCCCAGGGTCGGCACCACCACGGCGTACTCCCCGGCGGGAGCGGCGGGCCCGGTCATCGCGCCACCTCCTCGCCGCCGTCACCGGTGCGGAACAGCGCGCCGCGCCGCACCGCGTACGGGCCGATGGCCAGCAGGTCCACCGGGGAGGAGCCGAAGCACTCCAGGGCGTCGCGCGGGTCGTCCACCATGGGGCGGCCGGCCGTGTTGAGGCTGGTGTTGACGACGACGGGCAGCCCGGTCAGCCGCTCGAACTCACGCAGCATCCGCGCCAGCAGCGGCTGACGCTCCGGGTCGACCGTCTGGATGCGGGCGGTGCCGTCGACGTGCACGACGGCGGGCACGCGGTCCCGCCAGGCGGGCGCCACGTCGTGCACGAACAGCATGTACGGGCTGGGCAGCGGCCCGTCGAAGATCTCCGCCGCCCGGTCGGCCAGCACCATCGGCGCGACCGGGCGGAACTGCTCGCGGCCCTTCACGTCGTTGAGCCGCTCCAGGTTCCCCGCGTGCCCGGGGTGGGCGAGCAGCGAACGGTGGCCGAGCGCCCGGGGGCCGTACTCGCTGCGTCCCTGGAACCAGGCCACGATGCCGTTGTCGGCGAGCGTCCGGGCCACGGTGACGGCGATGTCCTCGGGCTTCTCGCAGGGCACGGCGGCCGTCTTCAGCCACGCGCCCAGCTCCGCGTCGGACCAGTCCCGGCCCAGGTCGGCGCCGGTCATCGGCTCGGGCGCGTCCCCGGCCCCGGCGGACACCAGCAGCGCGCCGCCGAGCGCGGTCCCCGCGTCGCCGGCCGCGGGCTGCACCCACACCCGGGAGAACGGACCCTCCCGCGCGATACGGGAGTTGGCGACGCAGTTCAGCGCCACGCCCCCGGCGAGGGTGAGCACCGTGTCGTGGGTACGGCCGTGCAGCCAGCGCACCAGGTCCAGCAGCGTCTCCTCCAGCACGGCCTGCGCGCTCGCGGCGACGTCGGCGTGGTCCTGCGTCCACGGCTCGTCCGGGCCGCGCGGCGCGCACAGCTCCGCCCAGGGCACCCCGGCCGCGTGGAAGCCGCCGTCTCCGGTCGGATACACGTACCGGCGCAGCTCGGGCAGCATGCGCGGGGTGCCGTGGGAGGCGAGCGCCATCACCTTGAACTCGTCGGAGGAGCGCAGGAAGCCGAGGTGCTCGGTGAGCTCCTCGTAGACCAGGCCCAGCGAGTGGGGGAGGTCCTGGGCGCGCAGCGGCTCGAGGCGGTCGCCGGTGCGGCGCGCGGCCAGGTGGGAGGCGCGTTCGCCGCGGCCGTCCAGCACCAGCACGGAGCAGCTGTCGGCGTCGGGGGCGGCGTACGCGCCGGACGCGGCGTGCGCCATGTGGTGCGGGACGAACCGCACGGTCTCCGGGTCGAGACCGGGCAGCGCGGTCCTCAGGAAGTTCGGGGCCTCCCGCGCGTAGGTGAGGCGCAGATGGTCCCAGGGGTCGTCGAGGCCCATCGCGTCGGCGGGGCGGGCCAGCGCGGGGTCGAAGGAGTAGGCGACCGCGTCGAGGTCCTCGGGACGCAGCCCGGCCCGTTTCAGGCACCAGGCGGCGGCCTGCTCGGGCAGCTCCCAGGCGGAGAAGGGCAGCGGCCGTTTGCCGTGCTTGCGCCGGGAGAACCGCTCCTCCTCCGCGGCGGCGACGGTACGGCCGTCGATCACCAGGGCGGCCGCGGGGTCGTGGAACAGGGCGTTGATGCCGAGGATGCGCATGGCGGACGGACCTTTCGCGTGGGGGCGGCGGCCGGATCGGCCGCCCGGTCCTTCAGGCCGGCGGGGGCGGGCCGCTCAGCCGCGGGCCGCTTCGGCGCGGAACCAGTCGATCGTGCGGCGCAGGCCCTCCTCGGCGCCCACCCGCGGCTCCCAGCCGAGCTTGTCGCGGGCCAGGGTGATGTCGGGGCAGCGCACGGCCGGGTCGTCCACCGGGCGCTCGATGTAGCGCACCTCGGAGGAGGAGCCGGCGAGGGCCACCACCAGGCGGGCCAGCGCGAGCATGCTGATCTCGGAGGGGTTGCCGATGTTGACGGGGCCGCGCAGACCGTGGGCGGCCGCCGCGAGGATGCCGGCGACGGTGTCGTCGACGTAGCACAGCGAACGGGTCTGGCGGCCGTCGCCGGTCACGGTGAGCGGCTCACCGGCCAGCGCCTGTCGCACGAAGGTGGGCACGGCCCGGCCGTCGTGGCCGCGCATGCCGGGGCCGTACGTGTTGAACAGCCGCACGATGCAGGTGTCCGTGCCGTACGTCTCCGCGTGCGCGGTGGTCAGGGCCTCGCCGAACCGCTTGGCCTCGTCGTACACGCTGCGCGGGCCGACCGGGTTGACGTTGCCCCAGTACCGCTCGTCCTGCGGGTTCTGCTGCGGGTCGCCGTACACCTCGGACGTGGACGCCAGTACGAACCGCGCCTCGGAGTCGTGCGCGAGGGTCAGGGCGTTGCGGGTGCCGGCGCTGCCGGTGTCCATGGTGTGCAGCGGCAGCCGCAGATAGTCCGCGGGGGAGGCGGGGGAGGCGAAGTGCAGCACCAGGTCGGGCCGCCGCCGCACCGGCAGCTCCTCCGCCACGTTCGCCTGGACGAGGGTGAACCCCGGCCGGTCGAGCAGCGGGGCGACGTTCTCGGGCCGCCCGGTGCTGAGATCGTCCACGCAGGTCACGGCCGCGCCCGCGTCGAGCAGGGCCTTGCACAGATGGGAGCCGACGAATCCGGCGCCGCCGGTCACGACGGCGTGCTCCCACTTCCGGGATATGGGGCTACTCATGCCCCACACCCTCACCCGCACGGCGGCGGACGGCACGGTCGCTTGGTGCGGTCGGGTGAATCACGGAGCGTGAACGCGCCGGCACCTGCGATGCGCCGGTCCGCCCCGGCGGCGGAGCCGCCCAGGGCTCGCGGGAGCCGCGGCGGACGCGCGTCCGGTAGGCGGGGCCCGCCACGCCGGCCCGGCGGCGGTTGTGCGGCGGGTTCGCGGGGGTCGAGGCGGTGGTGCGTCCGGGACGTGCGTGGCACGGGCGGTGTTCGGGTGGGGCGTGCCGGAAGACGCCCGGCTCTTCGGCAGTGTGACGGTCCGGTGGGGGCCGGGCGGAGCTGGTGCGGTGGGTTCGCGGGCGCTCTGCCGCGTCACCGCGGCGGCGGTTGTGCGGCGGGTTCGCGGGGGCCGAGGCGGTGGTGCGTCCGGGACATGTGCGGCCCGGGCGGAAGTTGGAATGGGCCCGGGTAGGCGCCGTGCGTGTGTCGGGCGGCCGGCTCGCGGGCCCTCTGCCGCGTCCGCCCTGCGGTGGTCCGCCTAGCGCGTGCGACGGAGACCTTCCGCCACTCGGCGGAACGGCCGGACGACGTTCGGCCGGCGGCAGCCTGACGGGCCGGGAGGCGCCGCGCGCCTGCGGGGCGGTGGGTTCGAGGGCGCCGTACCGCGTCGGCCTGGTGGTGGTCCGCCACGCGCGCAGGCGTCGGAGGCCCTCGGTCTCGCGGGGGTCACCGAGCCCGGGCTCGGGCGATGCGGGGATCGTCCGAGCCGCGCTCAGGCCGCCGGCCTGGACTCGTGTCCCAGCCGCGCCAGCAGCGACTCGCGGTGGAGGTCGGCCACCGGGGTCGTCAGGTCCGGGTGGCGGAGGAGGGCCGCGGCCTTCGTGTCCGTCGGGTCGGGGGAGACGAGGCGGCGGTATTCGCCGTGGCCGGGGCCCAGCGCCTTCACCGCTCGGGCGGCCAGGGCCGCGTCCGACAGCAGGCAGGCCGCCCAGCTCGCCACGACCTCGTCGACCCAGGTGCGCCACGGCTCCGAGCCGAGACCCTCCGCCCCGGTGATCTCGTCGAGCCGGGCCGAACCTCCGGGGCCGGCCAGTCCGACCAGTTCCGCGTCCATGGCCGTGGGGTGGCGGAGCCGGGCCGCGACGGCGACCGCCTGGCGGGCCTGGATCTCGCAGAGCGCGGCGGACAGGGGGCCGCCGGACGCGGGGAAGGAGCGGGTCAGCCACTGAGCGGTGGCCGCTGTCACGGTGGGGAGGTGGCCTGGCACGGGATCTCCGTCCGCATTCGGGGGAGGAGGACGCCAGCACCGTAGACGCCGCCCCGCCGCCCCCGGCGTGACCCGCGTCTCGATCCGCGCGTGGTCTGCGCCACGCCCGTTCCGCCGAGTGTCCGGGGAGACACCGAGGGCACCCGCCCGGCATGGACGTACTCAGCCGCCCTCTCGTCGACCGCACCCTGCCGCTCCTCGCCGAGGGCTACGCCTGGCTGCCCAACCGGATGCGCGACGCGTCCGGCTCCGTGGTCCGCACCCGGATCATGGGCCGCCCCGCCCTCGCCCTGCGCGGACCGGAGGCGGTCCGCTTCTTCTACGACGAACGGAACGTGCACCGGCACCGCGCCATCCCCGAGCCGATTCTCGGCACCCTCTTCGGCCACGGCGCGGTGCACACCCTGGACGGCGCCGCCCACCGCGCCCGCAAGGAGCTGTTCCTGCCGCTGCTGGACCCCACCGCCGTGGCGGGACTCGCCGAGCGCGTCTCGGACGCCTGGGACGAGGCCGTACCGGAGTGGGGCCGCCGCGGCTCGATCGTGCTGTTCGACGAGGCGGCCACCGTGCTCACACGGGGCGTCCACCGCTGGGCGGGCGTGCCGCTGGACGACGCCGAGGCGGGGGCGGCCGCACGGGACATGACGGCGATGGTGGACGGCTTCGCCTCCGCCGGACCGCGCCATCTGCGGGCCCGCCGCGCCCGCGGCCGCCAGGAGGAGCGACTGGCCCGCCTGGTCCGCGACGTGCGCACCGGAACGGTCACCGCGCCCGCCGGCTCGGTGCTGGAGCGGGTGTGCGCGCACACCGACGCGGGCGGCGAGCCGCTGGACGAGAAGACGGCCGCCGTCGAACTGCTCAACGTGCTGCGCCCGACCACCGCCCTCGCCTGGTTCGTCGCCTTCGCCGCGCACGCCCTGCACCGTTGGCCGGAGAACCGGGCCCCGCTGGCGAAGGGCGACGTGGCGTTCCAGACGGCCTTCGCCCACGAGGTGCGCCGCTTCTACCCGTTCGTGCCGTTCCTCGGCGGACTCGCCGCCCGCGACCTGTTCTGGCGGGGCGCGTGGGTCCCCGAAGGCGGCCTGGTGGTGCTCGACGTGTACGGCCAGAACCACGACGAGACGCTGTGGGGCGACCCCTACGCCTTCCGGCCGCGCCGCTTCCTCGAACGGTCCGTCGGACGCGACGAGCTGATCCCGCAGGGCGGCGGCGACCCGGCGACCGGTCACCGCTGCCCCGGAGAGGGCCTCACCGTCGGCGTGTTGGAGACGCTGGCCGCACAACTGGCCCGAATGGAGTACGCGGTTCCGGACCAGAACCTGGCCATCTCCCTGCACCGCGTCCCCACCCTCCCGCACAGCGGTGTCGTCCTTACGGGCGTTGGGCGTTCGACCGTCCCGTAGTTCCTCGCCCTGCGCCCGTGCCTCTGACGCATGTTGAAGAAGTGACGAAAGTAAGTCGGATCAAAGTGGACTGATTTGTCCGATTCGGGTGATTCTGACAGTGGAAGGTACTTCGCTACGCCTCAGGGAGATGGTGTTATGCGTACCGACGAGAAGGTCCTCGAGGAAGTCACCGGAATCGAGGCCGCCGACATCGAGGCGGCACTCGACCCCGCCGAGGCCGACGGTGTCTACCGCGACAGCCGGCAGTGCGCCGCCCTGGCGCTGAACTCCGGTTCCACCTCGCTGCTGCTGTCGCCGCCGACCCCGCGCCCGAAGAAGGGCTGAACGGATCGACGGGAGTAGTCGAATGGAGCAGTCACGCACCTCGACCCGCTTGCAGGCCGCGGTGCAGGACCTGGCTTCCGGTGTGGTCTCCGCCCTTCGGGGCGGGGGCCACGCCCACGTCGTCCCCCCGGTGGGGACCGACGGGGAAGCCGGGGACCTGGCACTCGCCGCCGTACGCGTCCTGGGAGCGGACGCGCTGCTGCCGGGCCTTCTGTCGCGCACCGCGCCCGACCCGGCGGAACTGGCCGTCTTCCGCAAGGCGGTCGAGGCGTACCCGCCCCGCGCGGACGCCGCGCCCACCGTGCGCTGGAGCCACTGGGCGATGGCCCGCACGCTGCGCCGCGCCGACCCCTCCTCCGCGGAACCCCCGGACGAGCCGGACACCGCGTGGCTGGACGGCGCGACCTGGCAGGTCCTCACCCACCAACTCGCCGTCCTGGCGCCCCTCGCGCTGCCGGGGGAGGACTGCGCCGTGAGCCGCCTCGCGGCCGGCCGGCCCGTCGACGTCGCCCGCGGCTTCGTCCGCGCGGTGCGCCGCAGGGACTGGCGGCAGGCCGCCGGAGCGGGCCGCTGGCTGACGCTGCTGCCCGGCGTGCCGGACACCGTCGGCCTGGAATCAGGCCTGGACTTCGTGGAGTTGATGGGCGGACAGGACCCGCTCGTCGCCCTCCAGGTGCAGGCGGCCCGCCGGATGAGGACCGGAGCAGGAATGTGACCGCGCCCGCCGACGCCCACCGCACCGCCGACGCCCACCGCACCGCCGACGCCCACCGCACCGACGGCGCCCACCGCACCGCCGACGCCCTGCGCACCGCCGCCGGGGACGCCCTCGCCTGGGTGGACTCCCGGCGCGCCGACTTCGCCCTGGGCGAGGACGCGCTGGCCGCCGACGGCGAGGTCGACCGCAGCTGGAAACCCCTCGGCGAACTCGCCCAGGTCTGCGCGACCGTCACCCGGCTCACCGAGCCCGCCGACCCGCTGCACGCCCGCGCCCGCGAACTGCTGGACTTCGCCTGGCAGGAGACGCGCGAGGGCGAGCTGTTCCCGCGCCTCCAGCGCCTGGAGCCGTTCGCCACCTACCCGTTGGAGGTGTACGCCGCCTTCGCCGCGGCCGGACTGCGCCACCCCGCCTTCGAGCAGGCGGCGGCCGTCGTCGCCCGCACCCGCGGCTGGCGGCTCACCGAACAGGACCCCACGCGGCGGCTCGGCGTGCTGCGCGCCGAGGAGCGCTGCGGCATCCACCGTTTCGCGCAGGCGCCGCCGGAGCTGCCGCAGACCTGGCTCGGCGGACTGCCCGAGCCGTGGACCTTCGGCCGCGACGCCGGATACGCCCTCACCCACGTCGTGTTCCACCTCGGCGACTGGGGACGCGACGCGTCCGCCCTGCCGCCGGACCTCGTCGCCTACCTCGGCGACTGGCTGCCGCCCTGGCTCGACACCTGCCTGGAGGCCGGGTTGTGGGACCTCGGCGCCGAACTCCTCGCCGTGGCCGCGACCGTGGCCCGCACAACCGGCGAGGACGCCCCCGCCGGCGACTGGCGACGGCTGCTCGCGGCGCGCGGCCCGTCCGGTGAACTCCCGCTGGACGACCGGGACCTGGACGAGATCGCCGCGGGCCCCGGCTCGGACGGCGACCGCTACTTCCTGCACCACTACCACTCCACCCTCATGGCCGCCTTCGCGGCGGTGCTGGACGCGGCCCGCCCGGCCGGGCGGCCCGAGCCGGCCGCGGCGGGACGACGGCCCGGCGGACAAGGAGCGCCGTCATGACCGACACCCGTCTCGTCCACACCGTCGGCGTCGGCGCCATGGAATGGCTGTGGGCGCACCGCGACGGCTTCCGCCTCGAGACCGACGTCGACCCCGAGGTGGGCTTCCTGGAGCGCTTCAAGCCGATCGGCGAACTCGCCCTGGTCTGCAAGGTGCTGTTCCGCGAGGGCGTCGCGGGATCACGGCAGGCCGAGCTGGCCCGCCGCCTCCTCGACCACGTCTGGCGGGAGACCCTGGACGGCGGCGCCATGCTGGTCCGCGGCCAGCGCACCGAACCGGCCTCCCCGATCCCCTTCGAGGTGTACCTGCCGTTCCGCGAACTCGGCCACAGCCGGCCGGAGATCGAGCGCCACGCCGAGCTGAACACCCGCCTCGACAGCTGGTACGCCCTCGAGACCACCCCCACCCGGCGGCTCGGACTGTCCGCGTTCCAGCGCCGCTTCGGCCTCACCCCCCGCCCCCCGGAGGCCGAGGCCCTGCGCTCCACCTGGCTGGCCCGTACCCCCGAACCCTGGACCGTCGAGGGCCACATCGCCTACGACGTCACCCACTGCGTGTTCCATCTGACCGACTGGGGCGAGAACCCCGACGGGCTGCCCCCGGACATCGCCGACTACCTGGCGACCTGGCTGCCCGCCTGGATCGACGACTGGCTGGACCTGCGCCGCTGGGACCTGCTCGGCGAACTCCTCGTCGTGGACGCCTGCCTGCCCCGCCCCACCCTCGACGAGACGGCCTGGCGCGCCTTCGCCGCCGCCCAGCAGCCCGACGGCGCCATGCCGGCCATCCGGGACATGCCCGAGGGCGACGAGGAGACCGTCTTCGACGTCGTCTACCACTCCACCCTGGTCGCCGCGTTCGCCTCGGTCCTCGCCACCTCCCGCGCCCTGACCGAACTGGCGGGCGCCCCCTCATGACGACCGGGTGCGGCACCTCCTGGCCCGGCCCGCCGACCGGCCCGGAGGACGAGCCCTCCCCGAACACCGTGGACGACCAAGGCGGTTGGGCGGAGCGACTGGCCGAGGCCGTCACCGCCGCCGACGCCCCCGACACCGTCTTCGCGCTCTCCCGCCACGGCCGCCGCACCGTGGTCACCGGCGGGACCGGCCCCTCGCCGGGCCGCCCCCGCGACCGGCTGCGCTACGAGATCGGCTCGGCCACCAAGGCGTACACCGGACTGCTCCTCGCCCACCTGGTGGACAGCGGCCGGCTCACCGGGGGCGAACCCGCCGCCGCCCTCCTCGGCGGCCGCCGCCCGCCAGGACCCACGCCCGTCACGCTCGCCCACCTCGTGACCCACACGGCCGGACTGCCCCCGCTCCCCGCCGACTTCTACCCCCGCGCCCTGCCCGCCTGGCGCACCAACCCCTACGGCCGCTACCCGGACGCCCGCGTCGTCGACGCCTTCCTGCGCCATCGCCCCCGCCCCCGCCCCGGCACCCGCTGGCGCTACTCCAACTTCGGCGTCGCCGTCCTCGGCCACGCCCTCCGCGCGGCCACCGGCACCGACTGGCACGACCTGCTCGCCGACCATCTGCTCGATCCCCTCGACCTCCAGGACACCGCCTCGCACCCCGCCGACGCCGACGGGCTCGACGCCGTCGGCCACGGCAAGGACGGCACGGGCACGCTGCCCGCCTTCGACGCGGGCGGTTTCCGGTCGGCCGGCGCGGTCCGCGCCACCCCGCACGACCTGCTCACCTTCCTCGAGGCCCACCTCGACCCCGACCGCTGCCCGCCGCTCACGGGCGCCCTCCGCGCCGTCCGCACCCCCGTGCTGCGCCGCGGGTTCGGGCACCGGCACGTGCACACGGTCGCCTGGTTCCGGCACCCCACGGACGGTGGCCCGCTGTACTTCCACAGCGGGGCCACCCTCGGCCAGCAGGCGTTCCTCGGCTTCCGGCCCGACACGGGCACCGCGCTCGCCGCCGTCTGCACCCGCCGCTTCCGCGCCGGCGACCCGTTCGTCTCCACCGCCTACGCGCTGCTCGCCGAACAGCACTGACACCACGCAACGGCGCCGGCGGCGGTCCGAGGACCGCCGCCGGCACCGTTGTGCGAGGGATGCGTCAGACCTTCCGCCAGAGCGCCGGCGTTCCCGCGGGGGCCCACGCGCCCTGCGCCTGGTGGGTCTGCAGGCACTGGTACGTCACGCCGTCACGGGTGACGGTGGCGCCCGCCTCGTAGACCCGGCCGGCGGTCCACGCCTGGGCGCCGCCCTCCTGGTCCGCGGGCGCGGTCTGCGCGGTCGCCGTGGTCAGGGTCAGCCCGTACTGGGAGAGGATCGGGTTGACCGGCTGGTAGTACGTGGTGCCGCCGCTGGTGCAGTTCCCGGAGCCGCCGGAGGTGACGCCCTGCGCCTGCGCGCCCGCGACGTACGAGCCGCCGGAGTCGCCCGGCTCCGCGCACACCGTCGTCCGGGTCAGCCCGTTGACCGTGCCCTCCGGGTAGCGGACGCTCGCGTTGTGCTGCTCGATCACCCCGCAGTGCCAGCCCGTCGTGGAGCCCGAGCGGCACACGGACGCACCGACGAGCGCCTGCGCCGAGCCGGTGACCTGGACCTCCTGGCCGTCCGCCGCCTTCACGTCGGGCGTCGGCGTCCAGTTGTCCTGGGCGGCCACCCACGCCATGTCCCGGCCGGGGAACTCGGACGCCTGGAAGGTGCCCTGCGCCGTGCGGTCGTAGCCGGTGGTGGTCGCACCCGCCCGGCCGCAGTGGCCGGCCGTCACGAAGCCGCCCTGACTGCCCTGGGTGACGGAGAAGCCGACGGAGCAGCGGGCCGAGTCGTTGATGTAGTACGCGTCGCCGCCGGTGATGTCCTGCAGCAGCCGCGGCCGGTCGGGCGCCAGGCGGATGCCGACGTCCTCGCCCGCCACGCCCGCGGCCTCCACGAAAGCGGTGCCCGCGGCCTGGTCGACGGCCTGCACCACGACCTGGTTCTTCACCACGTCGACGTACCAGACGGGTGTGTCGGCCGTGGAGACGCGTCCGGCCGCCGCGTCCAGCTTCTCCTTCGCCGCCTGGAGCGCCGCCAGGGGCCGCTCGACGACCTGTGCGGTCGCGCCCTCGGCCTCGATGGCCGCCACGTCCTTGGCGTCGGTGGTGGCCACCGTCAGCTCGTCGGCGGTCGTGCCCCGTAGCCAGGCGCCCGCGTACCGCTCGCCCAGGGAGTTGCGCAGCAGGCCGGCGCGGGTGCCCGCCTCGGCCTCGTTGACCAGGCGCTTCGACGCCTGCTCCTCGTTCAGTTTCAGGTCACGCTGGAGGGCGCCGAGCAGGTGCGGGGAGGGACGGTCGGCGCCTAGGGTCTGGGCCGCCCCGGGCGCGGGACCCGCGGCGGGTGAGCCGTCGGCCGCCGCGGTGTACGGGAGTCCGGCCAGGACGAGGGCGCCGAGCGCGGCGAGCGCCGAGCGGCGCGCGGCCCGGGCATGTCTGAGGACCATTCGGTACGTCTCCATTCGTTGGGGCGGCGTAGCTGTCGCGAGACCGTTTCCTTGCCCGGCACACCGGACGGAATGTCAGGACACGCCGGAATTCGCACGTTCGATAGGGAGACGGGCCCCGTGTGCAGTACGCGGAAGGAGCGGACGGGTGACGGGGGAGGGGTGACGTCAGACCGGCGTCAGGCCGGGCGCGCCCGCCTCCGTGACGAAGGAGGCCGCGGTGGACGCGGCCGCGCCCGGTGTGGTCACGGCGGGCACGGTGAGGAAGTCGGCGCGGGCGCTCTCCCGGTTCAGCTCCACGCGCAGACAGCCGCGCCGCCCGTCGTAGAACCGCAGATGCGGGTTGGCCTTCATGTACGTGTCCCAGTTGGCCGGGCGCTGCGTGCCGTCGCGGCCGCTGGTGACGGAGGTGCAGGTCAGTTCCGTGCCGATGGTCGCGGAGGCGGGGTCGTCGAAGTCGTCCTTGATGTCGAAGGCGTACGCCACGTGGACGTCGCCGGTGAGCACCAGCCAGTTGTCGACGCCGGCCTGCTTCGCCCCGGCGACGAGCCGGCCGCGGCCGGCTCGGTAGCCGTCCCAGGCGTCCATGGACAGCTTGGCCTCCGCGTTGAGGTCCAGCCGGCGCTGGGAGAAGCACACCTGCTGGGGCATCACGTTCCACAGCGCGTCGGAGGACGCCCATCCGTCGAGCAGCCAGCGCTCCTGGGCGTCCCCGGTGAGGGTGCGCGCCGGGTCGTCCGACTCCGGCCCCGGCACGTGCGGGACGTCGTCGTAGGCCTGGTCGGAGCGGTACTGGCGGGTGTCGAGGACGTCGAACTGGGCGAGCGTGCCCCAGTGCAGCCTGCGGTACAGGCGGGCGTCCGGCCCGTCGGGGAGCTGCCCCGCGCGCAGCGGCTGGTTCTCCCAGTAGGCGCGGTAGGCGGCGGCCCGCCGGGCCAGGAACAGCGCGGGGTCGCTGCCGTTCTCGTCGTGCTCGGCCGCGTAGTTGTTCTCCGTCTCGTGGTCGTCCCAGGTGACGACGAACGGGTGCGCGGCGTGCGCGGCCCGCAGATCCGGGTCGCTCTTGTAGAGCGCGTACCGCATCCGGTAGTCCGCGAGGGTCATGGTCTCCCGGTTGAACACGGACGGCAGCACCCGGTCCGTGTAGTTCCGCGCGCCCCCGACCGAGTTGACGGCGTACTCGTACAGGTAGTCGCCGAGGTGGAACACCACGTCGACGTCCTCCCGCGCCAGATGCCGGTGCACCGTGTAGTAGCCGTCGTGGTACGCCTGGCAGGCCACCGCGGCCAGCCGCAGCCGCGTCACGTCGTCGCCCGCGGCGGGCGCGGTGCGGGTCCGTCCGGTGGGGCTGATCCAGGCGCCGGTGCGGAAGCGGTAGTGGTACGTCGTCGCCGGGTCGAGGCCCCGTACGTCGGCGCGGACGCTGTGCGCGTACTCGGGGTGGGCGAGAGCGGTGCCGCTGCGCACGACCTGGGTGAAGGACTCGTCGAGCGCGACCTCCCAGGCCACCTCCACCTGCTGCTGCCCCAGACCGCCGTCCGGCGTGAACGGCGCCGGGGCGAGCCGGGTCCAGATCAGCACCGCGTCCGGCAGCGGGTCGCCGGACGCGACACCGAGGGTGAACGGGTCCTCGGTGATCCGGGCCGCGTCGAGCCGGGACGCGGCGAACGCGCCGCGCGCGGGAAGACCGGTGGAGAAGGCGAGGGCGGCGGCCGCGCCGGTGACGCTCAGGAAGCGACGGCGTGACACACGGCGGGCGGCGTCGCGCAGTTCGGCGTCGTACGGGGTGGGGGCGAGCGCGGAGGCAGGTCGTCGGGTGCGGCCCGGCAGCGCCATGCGGTGTCCTCTCGTACGGGGGTGGACGGCAGCCGCAGGCAGACGGGGCCGCGGACACGAAGATCTGCATGCTAAGCAGACAAAATGCTCGTCAGGCGCGTGTCGCGGGCGTGCCGTGCGGGGCGTTCACACCACAGGCGGTACGGGGGAGAGGGCACACGAGAGCGCCGCCGGTACGACCGACGGCGCTTCAGAACTCAGGGCACGGTCAGACGGCGTCGGCGCCCACCCGCTCCCGCAGCGGCAGATGGTAGACGTGGAAGGCCCGTCCGATGACCGGCTGGGCGACGTTGCGCACCTTGACGCCGCCGGTGGTCATGCCGTGCTCGCTGCCCGCGTGTGCGTGCCCGTGCACGGCGAGGTCGGCGCCGGCCGTGTCGACCGCCTCGGCCAGCAGATAGCTCCCCAGGAACGGATAGATCTCCGGCGGCTCCCCTGCGAGCGTCTCCGGCACGGGGGAGTAGTGGGTGAGGGCGATCCGTACGTCGCAGTCCTCCTCCGCCAGCCGCTCCAGCGCGGTGCGCAGACCGTCGGCGCAGCGGCGGGAGACCCGCACGAACTCCTTCATCACGGGCTCGCCGAACTCCCCGGCGCTCGCCCCGACGAACCCGCCGCCGAAGCCCTTGGTGCCGGCCACGCCGACCCGCGCGTCCCCGACGGTCAGGACCGTCGCCTCGCCCTCCAGGACGTGCGCGCCCGCGTCCCGCAGCAGCTCGGACACCTCGTCCTGGCGGTCGTCGTGGTAGTCGTGGTTGCCCAGCACCGCCACCACCGGCACCCCCAGGCCGCGGATCTCGTCGGCGACGACCCGCGCCTCGTCCGTGGTGCCGTGCCGGGTGAGGTCCCCGGCGAGCAGCAGCATGTCGGCGCACTCGGGCAGGGTGTCGAAGGCGGGGCGCAGCACGCCCCGGGTGTCGGGCCCCATGTGGATGTCCCCGACGGCCGCGACCCGGATCATGACAGCTCCTCCGCGTGGTCGGGGGACGAGGACTCGCTCACGACGAGGTCGCAGTGCACGTCGAGCCCGCCGAGTTCCTCGCGCACCACCTCCAGCACGTCGTCCCGGCAGCGGGCCGACGGCACGGTCCCGGTGACCAGGACGGCTCCGCCGCGGATCTCGGCGTGCACACCGAGCTCGCCCAGCTCGCCGGAGGCGAGACGGTCCTGGAAGTGGGCGACGCGGTACTCGGGACCGGCGTCGTGGGTGTTCATGGGGTTTCCCTTCCACGGGCGGGTCGGACGGCCGGGATGACGTTCAGCCGTTCCAGCAGGAAGAAGAAGGCGGCGGGCATGGGCGCGTCGCCGCAGTCGCGCCGTACCTGCTCCCAGTCGACCTTCTCGCGCAGGGCGCGGGCGATGGGCAGCACGGCGCCGAAGTCGCAGTGGTGCTCGGAGAAGGCGGCGATCAGACCGGTCAGCAGGTCGGTGGGCGCCAGGACCGGCATCCGCACCGACTCGACGGGGAGCTCCTCCGCGCGGCGCAGCATCTCCTCCGAGACGGGGCGGTGGGCCAGTTCGAAGATGACGTCGACGTCCTGCCCGAAGCAGGTCGCCTTGATCAGCCAGTCCTCGGGCGGGCTGTAGACGGTCAGCCCGGCGTCCCGCAGCGTGGCGGCGACGGGGCCCGCGTCCTCGGGCCGCACACAGAAGTCCACGTCGTGCTGGAGGTTCCCGCTGCCGCCGTGGGCGTGCACGGCGACGCTGCCCGCCAGCGCGAAGAGATGCCCGCCGCGCTTCAGCACGGCGCCCACCTGCTTGGCCGCCTCCAGGATGGCCTGGTTGCGGTCACGCGGCAGATCCGCCTCGTCGACGGCCCCGACGGGCGGCCCTTCCCCGGGCGCCTCGGAAGCCAGACGGAGCCCAGGCCGCGCCCGAGCGGCGTCTTCGCCGTTCTCCGCCATGCCGACTCCTTCCACCACACGGCGTCGTGCCCCTACCTGGTACCCCCCGCCCTCTTTCCGACACGGCCAAGGAGAACGCCCCCGAAGGGACGCGGGGAACTGCGCGCCCAGCCCCCACGGCGGGGCAGCCTGAAGGGGCGCGGGGAACTGCGCGCTCAGCCTCCACAGTCCGGCACGCGCCGACGAACCCCGACCCGGCACACGCCGACGCTGAAGGGGCGCGGGGAACTGCGCGACAACCCCCCACCCCGTACACGCCACCGCGTTCGGACGCACCCAAGCAGCGCTTCCCCCACTCACCCCCGACGATGAACCTGAACCCGTCCGTCCGAACGGACCCGCCCGCCCGGTGCTGGAGGTCGACATGGAGCAAAACACGACGCACGCGTCGGAACTCCCCCAACCCCTGCGAACCGTCGCCTCGCACCTCAGCCGCCTCCCGGGCGCCACCTACGTCGGCCGAGCCGCCGGCACGGCCCTGGACACCCTCGGCGCGCTCTCCCCCCGCGGCCGCCGCATCGCCGTCTACACCGGCGCGGGTGTCCTCGGCGTGGCCGGCCTCGTCGAGTGGCCGGTCGCCCTCACCGGCGCGGCGGTCGCCTGGCTGACCAAGCCGCGTCCCGAAGAGGAGACCGCCGAGGGACGACAGCGCACCGCCGAGGAGGAGGCCTGGGCCGCAGCGACCCGCGAGGGCGTGGTCCCGGCAAAGGGCGACTCCACCCCCGCCGACCGCCGCGATCCCCGCGACACCGGCCCCGGCGACCGCCTCACCCCTACCCGCCACCACCCCACCCCCCGCGTCCAGCCCGCCAAGGTGGGTGACGAGGACACCGCGTCCGCGCTGAAGAAGGTCGCCGCGGCGACCGGGCACGACGACCACGGCCGGCCGGGCGACGCCCGCCGCTCCCACTGAGCCGGGCACGGAACCCACATGCTCGCCCTGCTCGACGTAGCCCCCCTCGCCGGCGCCGTGGCGGGCGCCGCCGCCGGGATGGCCCGCGGCACCGTCCACGGCGTGACGTCCGTCCACGACACCACGCGCCGGCTGACGCATGTCGCCCGCAACGCCCTCGGCGCCGACCGCCACTGGCGGGCGGGCCACCGCGTGCACCTCGCGCTGCGCCACCCCGACGCGACCGCCGGCGCGCTCGCGCCCCTCGCCCGCAAGGCCGCCGCCGAGCTGCTGGAACACCCCGACGTGGTGGCCGCGTACTGGGACGAGGGCCTGGCCCGGCTCGTGGTGACGGCGGTGACCGACGCGGCCGGCGACCGCGTGGCCGAACGGGCGGTCACCGTCGCCGAGCGCCTGGGCCTCACCGAGGACGCCGGCCCCGAGCCGGAGGCCGAGACCACGCACCCCGGCGACCCGCGCGAGGTGCGCGTCGCCGCCGCCGCGCTCCTGCTGGACGCCGCCGGCGTGGCCGGCGCCCTCGCGGCCCGCTCGCTGCGTCTGCCGCGCAGCCCCAAGGCCGTCACGGCCCTCGTCACCCTGCTCCGGGAGAACCCCCGTTTCCGCGCCCGCCTGCGCGACCGGTTCGGCGGCAGCACCATGGAGCTGCTGCTCGCCGCCGCCAACGCCGCCGCGCACGGCGCCGCCCAGTCCCCGGTGTCGCTGCTGCTCGACGGGCTGCTGCGCGCCGGGCAGCTCACCGAGGCGACGGCCCGCGCGGCCGCCTTCGAGTCGCTCCACGACGACGTGTGCCGCGCGCGGCGCACCAGCGTCCCGCCCTCGCCGGGCGTCCGCCCGCCGCTGCGGGTGACCCCGGCGCAGGCGTACGCGGCGAACGCGGGCACCGGCAGCGTCGCCGGGGCCGTCGCCACCCTCCTCGTCACCCATGACACCGGCGAGGCCGCCGAGGCTGTACTGGCGGGTTCGCCGAAGGCCGCGCGCTACGGCCCCGCCGCCTTCAACTCGGTCCTGGGCGCCGAACTGGCCCGTACCGGCGTGCTGGTGCGCGGCGGTGACCGGCTGCGCCAGCTGGAGATCGCCGACTCGCTCGTCCTGCACGCCGACGCGCTGCGCAACCTGCCCCCGGCCGAGGACGAGGAGCCCGAGCCGTACCACGACCCCGTGCATCCGTGGGCGGAGGCGGTGCTCGACGCGGCCCGCCGGGCCGGGCTGCACGTCGTCGTCACGGCCGGCTCCGAGCTGAAGGACATCACCCGCCTCGCCGACGAGGTCGCCCCCGCCGACCTGCCGTTCGGTGACGCCGTCCGTGCCCTGCAACAGGACGGGCACATCGTCGTCAGCGTGGCCCGGGTGCCACCCGGCGGGGACCCGGACGTCGCGGACGGGCTGCCCGCGGGGGACGTGGCGATCGCCCTGACCGACGGCCGCTCGGCGGTCCCGTGGGGCGCCGACGCCCTCGCCCCCGCCGGCCTCGCGGACGTGTGGCGGCTCCTCACCGCCATCCCGGCGGCCCGCCGCGTCGGCCGCCGCTCGCAGACCCTGGCCCGCGCGGGCGCCGCCCTGTCCGGGCTGCTGGTGGCCCGTGGCGGCACCCCCGGCGGCCGTGTGTGGCAGCGGCTCACCCGCCACGCCCCGGTGAACGTCGCCGCGGCCGGCGCCCTCCTCGGCGGCTGGACCGAGGCCGTCCGCGTGGCCCGCGCCGCCCCGCCCGAACCCCGGCTGCACGTGCCCTGGCACGCCCTCGAACCGCACGAGGCGCACACCCTGCTGCGGCACGCCCGCACCGAGGCCGAACCGGCCGGGCTCGCCCTGCTCGGCGCCCGCGTGCGGCAGCGGGCCGCGCGGCTGGCCGGGACACGTCCCGCCGCGCCCGCCCGCTGGACCTGGGAGGCGGCCGGCGCGGTCCGCCGCGAACTGGACGACCCGCTCACCCCGGTCCTGGCCACCGGCGCGGTCGCCTCGGCGCTGCTCGGCTCGCTGGTGGACGCGCTGCTCGTGGTCGGCGCGATGGACCTCAACGCGGTCGCGGGCGGCCTCCAGCGGCTGCGCGCCGAACGGGCCCTCGCCCGGCTCGCCGCCCGTCAGCAGCCCCGAGCGCGCCGGCATCTCACCGACCGCCGCTCGGTCACCGTCGACGCCACGCGGCTGCGGCCGGGCGACCGTATCGACCTCGTCGCCGGCGACGTCGTACCGGCGGACGCGCGGCTGGTGAGTGCCGAAGGTCTCGAGGTCGACGAGTCGTCGCTCACCGGGGAGTCGCTGCCCGTGGCCAAGGACGTCGCCGCGACGCCGGGCGCGCCGGTGGCGCGGCGGACCTGCATGGTCTTCGAGGGCACCACCGTGGTGGCCGGGCGGGCGGAGGCGCTGGTGGTGGACACCGGCGACCACACCGAGGCGGGCCGCGCCGTCGCCCTCGCCTCCCGCACCCCGCCGCCCGCCGGAGTGCAGGCCCGGCTGCAGGAGCTGACCCGCAAGGCGCTGCCCGTCACCCTCACCGGCGGCGCGCTGGTGACCGGCCTGTCCCTGCTGCGCGGCAGCCCGCTGCGGCGCGCCGTCAGCGGCGGGGTCGCCGTGGCCGTCGCCGCCGTGCCCGAGGGGCTGCCGCTGGTCGCGACCGTCGCGCAGATGGCCGCCGCCCGCCGCCTGTCCCGCCGGGGCGTGCTGGTGCGCACCCCGCGCACCCTGGAGGCGCTCGGCCGGGTCGACACGGTGTGCTTCGACAAGACCGGCACCCTCACCGAGAACCGCCTCCGCCTGGTGCGGGCCGCCACCGCCGACGGCGCCGTCCTCGCCCCGGACGACGAACGGGCCGTCCCGGTCGTACGGATGGCCGCGCGCGCCTGCCCGCAGGAGGAGACCGCCGAGGGCCGCAAGGTCGCGCACGCCACCGACGAGGCCGTGCTGGACGCCGCGCCGCCCGACGAGGACTGGACCCCGGCCGGCGAACTGGCCTTCGAGGCGAGCCGCGGTTACGCGGCGGCCGTCGGCCGGGACGGCGACGACGGCGCGTACCTCGTCGTCAAGGGCGCCCCCGAGACGGTGCTGCCCGCCTGCGCGGACCTGCCCGAGGACGCGGCCGGCGCCGCCCACACCCTCGCCGGTCAGGGACTGCGCGTCCTCGCCGTCGCCCGGCGCCGGTACGAGGGATCCGACCCGGAGACCGAGGTGCAGACCGGCCTCTCCGGACTGGAGCTCGTCGGGTTCGTCGCCCTCGCCGACGTGCCCCGCGAAACCTCGCAGGAACTCCTCACCGCGCTGCGGGCGTCCGGCATCCTGCCCGTCATGCTCACCGGCGACCACCCGGAGACCGCCCGCGCCATCGCCCTGCAATTGGGCTGGCCCGAGGAGACCCAGGTGGTCACCGGCGACGACCTGGTCGCCATGGGCCGCGCCGAACGCGTCCGCGCCCTGCACGGCGCCGGCGTCGTCGCCCGTGTCGCGCCCGAGCAGAAGCTGCACGTCGTGGAGGCCCTCCAGCAGGCCGGGCGGGTGGTCGCGATGGCCGGCGACGGCGCCAACGACGCCGCCGCCATCCGCGCCGCCGACGTGGGCGTCGGCATCGAGGCCCGCGGCTCCGCCGCCGCCCGCAACGCCGCCGACATCGTCCTCACCGGCGGCGACCTCTCCGTCCTGGTCGACGCCTTCGCCGAGGGCCGGGCGCTGTGGCGCAGCGTGGCCGACGCGGTGAGCATCCTTATCGGCGGCAACGCCGGCGAGGTCGGCTTCAGCGTGCTCGGCACCCTCCTCGCCGGCTCCTCGCCGCTCTCCACCCGCCAGCTGCTGCTGGTCAACCTGCTCACCGACATGTTCCCGGCCATGGCCGTGGCGGTGACGCCGAGCAGCGACCCGTCCACCGCGGCGCACGCCGCGACCGGCCCGATGGGCCTCGACGTCCTCGGCACGCCGCTGCTGCGCTCCATCCGGCGGCGCGGCGTCACCACCTGCCTGGGCGCGGTCACCGCGTACCTGATCGGCCGGTTCACCCCCGGCACCGAGCGCCGCTCCACCACCATGGCGCTGTGCGGGGTGGTCGGCGCGCAGCTGGTGCAGACCCTCTCCGGCCGCCGCCACAGCACCCTGGTGTGGGTGACCGCGCTGGGCTCCGCCGCGGTCCTCGCCGCGCTGGTGCAGACGCCCGGCGTCAGCCACTTCTTCGGCTGCGTCCCCCTGGGCCCGGTCGCCTGGGCGGGCGTCGCCCTCGCCATCACCCTGTCCGCCCTGGCCCCCCGCCTGGAACGCCTGGCCGTGGTACGCCGGCTCTACGCCCTGGCCACCCGCCTCACCCGGCGCCTGCTGGACTCGGCCCGCCACACCCGCCACATCCTGCACACGGGCATCGCGCGCCCCGTCGCCTGACCCGGCCCCGGGCGTCCCGCCGGGATGGCGCCCGTGTCGGCAGAACGGGCGAATCACGCACACACTGGAAGGGCAGGGCGGTTCCGGACACCCCGGCTCCGCCGACGCAGGCGGGTGCGTGCGCCAGGCGCCGAGGCCCGTCGCTCAGCGAGAAGGGTGAGGATCGGCATGAAGGGTTACGTCTTCCACGGCCCCGGGCAGTCCGCCTGGGAGGAGGTTCCCGATCCGGAGATCCGGGAGCCCGGCGACGTCATCGTCCGCGTCGACGCCGTCACCATCTGCGGGACTGACCTGCACATCCTCAAGGGCGACGTGCCCGAGGTGCGTCCCGGTACCGTCCTCGGACACGAGGCGGTCGGCGAGGTCGTCGAGACCGGCGCCGACGTCCGCACCGTACGGCCCGGCGACCGGGTCCTGGTCTCCTGCATCACCGCGTGCGGCCGCTGCCGCTTCTGCCGCGAGGGCATGTACGGGCAGTGCCGGGGCGGCGGTGGCTGGATCCTCGGGCACCTCGTCGACGGCACCCAGGCCGAGTACGTCCGCGTGCCGTTCGCCGACCTGTCGGTGTACCCGCTGCCCGGCGCCCTCGCCAACGAGGACGCGGTGCTGCTGGCGGACATCTTCCCCACCGCCTACGAGGTCGGCGTGCTCAACGGGCGCGTGCGGCCCGGGGACACGGTCGTCGTGGTCGGCGCCGGACCGGTCGGTCTGGCCGCGATCGCCACGGCCCGGCTGTTCGGCCCCGAGCGTGTGGTCGCGGTGGACCTGGCGGCGTCCCGGCTCCAGGCCGCGAAGGAGTTCGGCGCCGACGCGGTGGCCGACGCGAGCGAGGGTCCCGAGCAGCTGGTCGAGGACCTCACCGGGGAGCTCGGCGCGGACGTGGTGATCGAGGCGGTCGGCGTCCCGGAGACCTTCGAACTGTGCACCCGCGTGGTGCGCCCCGGCGGGCACGTCGCCAACGTCGGCGTGCACGGCACGCCCGCCACGCTGCACCTCGAGGACCTCTGGATCAAGAACGTCACCATCACCACCGGCCTCGTCGACACGCACTCCACGCCCACCCTGCTGCGGATGGCCGCGGCAGGTCGGCTGCCCACCCGCCGTCTGGTCTCCCACACCTTCCCCCTGGACCAGATGCAGGAGGCGTACGAGGTGTTCGCCAACGCCGCCGAGACGGGCGCGCTCAAGGTGGTCCTCGGCGTGCCGCAGCACGAGGTCGTCCCGGTGCACCCGACGGTCTGACCGGAGCAGGGGCGAAAAGGGCCCGTTCCGCCCGTGCGGGCCGGGGGAGAACGGGCCACCCTGGAGGTGGTGACGCGCGGCACCCGCGCGAGGAGGTGACCTCCCATGGCGACGACGCATGGCGCGAGGCCCACAGTGCCGTGGTGGCGATGGCGGGACAACCCGCTGTGCCGCCGCAGCGACGTCGCCGAGGCCTGGCTGATGATCGCCACGGTCGTCCTCGCCCTCGTCCTGTCCGGGTTCGCCGGCATCACGGCGGCCGGGGCGGTCGACGCCTCCCTCGACGACCGCCGCGAACACACCCGCCCGGTCCCGGCCGTGCTGGTCGAGAACGCGCGCGACGCCGCCCCCGCGCCCGTGTCCGAGAGCGGCGACGGCGGCGTCTGGGCCGGGGTGCGCTGGACCGCCCCCGACGGCACCCGTCACACCGGACGCGCCGAGGTGCCCGCGGACGGCGAGAAGGGCGACAAGGTCACCGTCCACACCGACGCGAACGGCCGCCTCGTGTCCGCGCCGCCCGAGGGCGCCGAGGCGGGCTTCCAGATCGCCATGGCCGGCATCACCGTGGCCTTCGTCACGGCGGGCATGGTGCTGCTCGTCGGATGGATCGCGCGGGCCCGGCTGCGGCTGCGCCGCCTCGACCTCTGGGAGGCCGAATGGCGCCAGGTCGAGCCGACGTGGCGCAAGCGCATGACCGGCTGAGCCTCCCCGCGCACCACACAGGGTCGCCATGCGACTTCGTGATCTGCTGAATTGCAAATTTTCGCAAGTGACTACATGCTGGGCCCGTCATACCGTCGCGAGCGAAGCTGAGGGGCCGTGTCCGTACCGCTGTCACCGGCCGGGTTCCGGTCCCGGATCACCTCCCTGCTCCCCACCCGCGCCGACCTCGCCCAGGCCCGCCGCCATCCCCGCCGTGACCTGCTGGCCGGGCTGACCGTCGCGGTCGTCGCCCTGCCCCTCGCGCTCGGCTTCGGCGTCTCCTCCGGACTCGGCGCGGAGGCCGGACTGGCCACCGCCGTGGTCGCCGGCGCCCTCGCGGCCGTGTTCGGCGGCTCCAGCCTGCAGGTCTCCGGACCCACCGGCGCGATGACCGTGGTCCTGGTGCCGATCGTCGCCGACCACGGACCCTCCGGCGTCCTCACCGTCGGACTGATGGCCGGCGTCATCCTCGTCGGCCTGGCCCTGCTGCGGGCCGGCGGCTCCATGCGCTACGTGCCCGCGCCCGTCGTGGAGGGCTTCACCCTCGGCATCGCCTGCGTGATCGGGCTCCAGCAGATACCCAACGCCCTCGGCGTGGCCCAGCCGGACGGCGAACGCGTCCTGGAGGTCGCCTGGCACGCGGCCGAGGACTTCGCCCGCGACCCGCACGGGACCGCCCCCGCACTGGCCGCCGCCGTCGCCGCCGTGATGCTCGTCGGCGCCCGCTGGAAGCCGACCGTCCCCTTCTCCGTCCTCGCGGTGATCGCCGCCACGGTCGTCGTCGGGACCGCGGGACTCGACGGCGTACGGCCCATCGGCGACCTGCCGGCCGGGCTGCCCGCGCCGTCCCTGTCGTTCCTGGACCTCGGCGCCCTGGGTGGTCTGCTCGCCCCCGCCCTCGCGGTCGCGGCGCTCGCCGCGCTGGAGTCGCTGCTCTCCGCCTCCGTCGCCGACGGCATGACCGTGGGACAGCGGCACGATCCCGACCGGGAGCTGTTCGGCCAGGGCCTCGCCAACATCGCCGCCCCGATGTTCGGCGGTGTCCCCGCCACCGGCGCGATCGCCCGCACCGCCGTCAACGTCCGCACGGGCGCCACCTCGCGGGCCGCGGCCCTCACCCACGCCGCCGTTCTCGCCGTGATCGTCTTCGCCGCCGCCCCGCTCGTGTCGCGGATTCCGCTGGCCGCCCTCGCCGGGGTGCTGCTCGCGACCGCCGTGCGCATGGTGGAGGTCGGCTCGCTGCGGGCGATGACCCGGGCCACCCGCTCCGACGCGGTGATCCTCGTCCTCACCGCCGTCGCCACGCTCGTCCTCGACCTCGTCCAGGCGGTGATCATCGGCCTGGTCGTCGCCGGCGTGCTCGCCCTGCGCGCGGTCGCCCGGCAGGCCCGGCTCGCCCCGCTGCCGCTCGACCGAGGCGACCACACCGACGAGGAGTACGAGCTGCTCGCGCAGCACATCGTGGCCTACCGCATCGACGGCCCGCTGTTCTTCGCCGCCGCCCACCGCTTCCTGCTGGAACTGACCGAGCCGGCCGAGGTCCGCGTGGTCGTCCTGCGCATGTCCCACGTCAGCGTCGTCGACGCCACCGGCGCGCTGGTCCTCAAGGACGCGGTGACCAAGCTGCGGCGACGCGGCATCGTCGTCATGGTCTCCGGCGTACGCCCCGGCCACCGCCGCGCCCTAGACTCCGTCGGCGTCCTCGACCTGCTGCGCCACGAGGGGCGGGAGTACGCCACCACTCCCGAGGCGATCGAGGCGGCCCGCGCCCACCTGGAGCGCGACGGGGTGCTGCGCACGGCCGACACCCCGGCCGCGGCCCCTGTGCCCACCGGTGACGCGTCATGAGGCCCGCGACCGCGCCCGCCGCGCTGCCGCACCGGCATGTGCTCACCGTGCCCGCCGGACCCGGCGCCGTGCGCGTCGCCCGTGAGACCGCCGAGCAGGCCCTGGCGGAGTGGGGGATCGACGCACGGCACCCGGCGGTCGGACCGGCCCTGCTGATCCTCGGCGAACTCGTCGCCAACACCGTCCGGCACGCCGCCGGCCTCTCCCCGCAGACCACGGTGTTCTACGCGGCCGGCCCCGACTGCCTGGTGCTCGCCGTGCACGACCGCCACCCCCACCGCCCCGACCTCACCGGACCGTACGCGGCCGGCCCCGGCGGGCTGGCCACCGTCCTGGAGCTCACCCACGCCCTGGGCGGCACCGCGGTCGTCCGCGGCGACGCCGACGGCCCGGGGAAGAGCGTCTGGATCACGCTCCCGCTGTGAACGGGCCCGGGACGGCCGGGGAGGGGCGGACACCTGACGAGTTGCTAATGTCGGAAACTGTCGAGGCCGATGGCGGCGAGCGGACGAGGCGAGGGACCGAGAACCGGGTGAACGGGCCGTACCGCTGCCGCGCCGGAAAGGGGACGGCACGATGAGCACGCCGCTGTACCAGCTGAAGGCCGAGTTCTTCAAGACGCTGGGCCATCCCGCCCGCATCCGGGTGCTGGAGCTGCTCAGCGAACGCGAGCACTCGGTGGGGGAGATGCTTCCGCACGTGGGCATCGAGCCCGCGCACCTCTCCCAGCAGCTGGCGGTGCTGCGCCGGGCGAACCTGGTCGTCGGCCGCAAAGAGGGCTCGACGGTCTACTACTCGCTGACCGACCCCCATGTGGCGGAGCTGCTGCGGGTCGCCCGCACCATCCTCTCCGGCGTCCTCTCAGGACAGGCCGAACTCCTCGCCGACCTCCAGGCCACCCAGGGGGAGACCCGGCCCGTGTCCTAGCTCAGAGGGCGGCCGGACCTCAGGCGCCGTCGCGTCGGCAGTGCAGGAACAGCTGCGGCTCCGGAACGGCCTCCGGATGGTTCGGGGAGAACATCGTGCTCTCCTCCCGCTCCACCGTCAGCCCCGCCTCCCGCACCAGCGCGAGCACGTCCTGCGCCGCGAAGCTGGTGACCCGCACCGGCTGCCCCATGAACGCACCGTCGAACTCCTCCACGTCCAGCGGCACCGTGGCCAGCACCAGCAGACCGCCCGGCTTCAGCGCGGCCGCCAGCCGGCGCACCAGCTCCCGCTGCTCCGCCCGGTTCATCTGCAGCAGCGAGAAGTACACGCAGACCGCGTCGTACGACCCCTCCGGCAGCGGCATCCGCCGGATGTCGTCGCAGCGGAACTCCGCCTCGGGCACCTGCCGGGAGGCGATCTCCACCATCACGGGGGACACGTCGACGCCCAGCACCTGGTGCCCCGCGCCGGCCAGCGTGGCGGCCGTGGGCCGTCCGGTGCCGCTGCCGACGTCCAGCACGGTGCTGCCGGGGGAGAGCCGTTCGAGCAGCCAGGCCAGCGACGCCCGGTGTGCCGCGGAGGACGCGAACGCCTTCTCGTACTCGCTGCCCAGCGCGTCGAACACCGCCGCCGGGGATTCGTGCGCCTCGTCGCCCACGACACCACCTCGCTTCCCTCGCCGATGCCGGGCATCGTGCCACCCGTACGCCGCCGTCACAACGGCACCCGGCCGGGCCCGGCTTGCGGACGCGGCGCCCGGCACGGCAGGGTCGTGGACGTGCCGACCCTGCTGATCGTCCACCACACGCCCTCGCCGAACTGCCAGGCGATGTTCGAAGCCGTCGTCTCCGGCGCCGCCGCCCCCGAGATCGAGGGCGTCCGGGTGGTGCGCCGCGCCGCGCTGTCCGCGACCGCCGCCGACGTCCTGGACGCCGACGGTTACCTCCTCGGCACCCCCGCCAACCTCGGCTACATGTCGGGCGCCCTCAAGCATTTCTTCGACCAGGTCTACTACCCCTGCCTGGACACCACGAAGGGCCGCCCCTTCGGCTACTACGTGCACGGCGGGAACGACGTCACCGGCGCCGTGCGCGGCATCGAGTCGGTCACCACCGGCCTGGGCTGGCGGCGGGCCGCCGAGGCGGTGACCGTCACGGGCGAGCCCGACAAGGCGGCCCTGGAGCGCTGCTGGGAGCTGGGCGCCACGGTCGCGGCGGGGCTGGCGGACTGACGCCCGCCGGGCCCCGCCGGACCACCGCACCCCGGCGGGGTCAGGCGCCGTCCATCTTCTCCCGGTCGTGCTCGTCCCAGGCGCGGGTGTCACGCGGCTGCGTGTACGGCTCCTCCTCCGGCGGGTGACCGCCGGCGATGGCCCGCTGCCGGGCGATCTCCGCGTCGAACTCCAGGCCCAGCAGGATCGCCAGATTGGTGATCCACAGCCAGATCAGGAAGATGATGACACCGGCCATCGTGCCGTACGTCTTGTTGTACGAGCCGAAGTTGGCGACGTAGAGCGCGAACCCGGCGGAGGCGGCCAGCCAGATCAGCAGCGCAAGGAAACTGCCCGGCGTGACCCAGCGGAACCCCTTCACCTTGGCGTTCGGGGCGGCCCAGTACAGCAGCGCGATCATGATGGTCACCAGCAGGACCAGCACCGGCCACTTGGCGATGGACCACACGGTGATGGCCGTGTCGCCCAGCCCCAGCAGATCGCCCGCCTGACGGGCGAGCCCGCCGGTGAAGACCACGATCAGCGCGCTGACCGCCGCCATGACCAGCAGCGCGACCGTCACGCCCACCCGGACCGGCAGCACCTTCCACACCGGTCGGCCCTCGGGCATGTCGTACACCGCGTTCGCCGAGCGCATGAACGCCGCCACGTAGCCGGAGGCCGACCAGATGGCGAGCAGCAGGGCGACGATCGCCACCAGCGACCCGACGCCCGCGTTGCCCTGCAGTTGCTCGATCGCCTGCGTGATGATGTCCCGCGCGGCGCCGGGGGCGGTGAGCTCCTGGACGTTCTCCAGCACCTTGTCCGTCGTGGACTTGCCGGTGAGGCCGAGGATCGACACCAGGGCCAGCAGCGCCGGGAACAGCGCCAGCACCCCGTAGTACGTCAGGGCGGCGGCGCGGTCGGTGAGCTCGTCGTCCTTGAACTCGCGCACGCTGCCCTTCAGCGCCGCCTTCCACGCTCCTTTGGGCAGCTTGGCCGGAGTGTCCGGCGCCGCCTCCTCCACCGCGTCGCTCGGGCCCGGCTCCTCAGCCGGCTGCCCGGCCTTCCGCGTGGATGCGGACTCGTCCGGCGCGTCCTGGTGTGCCGGCCGGTCGTTCCGGCCCGGGATATGCAGCTTCATGGCCACCGGGTGCCCCCGGTGCGCCATGTCACGCCCGGGCGGCCGGGTGACGCGGGGGAGCGCGGCGCCGGTCGGGGAGCCGGTCGCAAACCCCTTGTGGGAGCGCTCCCATATCATGCAGGATGCCCGCCATGACCGAGTCTCCCGCCGTCCGCCCGTACCGCCCAGAGGACCACGACGCCCTCGACGACATCTGCGTCCGCACCGCGCACAACGGCCAGGACAGCCGCCCCCATTACGCCGACCCCGCCGTCCTCACCGCCGCCTTCGCCGCCCCGTACGCCCATCTGGAGCCGGAGCTGGCCTTCGTGCTGGATGACGGGCGGGGGGACGCCGTCGGCTACGTCGTCGGCGCCGCCGACACCGTCCGGTTCGCCGAGCGGTTCCGCACCGAGTGGCTCCCGCTGGTCGCCGGGCGCCACCCCGCACCGTCCGGCCCGCCGGCCACCCCGGACGAGGCGATCGCCTGGCTGCTGCACCACCCCGAGCGGATGGTCGTGCCGGAGCTCGCCGCCTGGCCCGCCCATCTGCACATCGACCTGCTGCCTGAGTGGCAGGGCCGGGGGTACGGACGGAAGCTGATGGGCACGCTGCTCGCGGCCCTGGCGGAACACGGGGTCCCGGCCGTGCACCTGGTGATGACGGTCGCCAACAAGCCCGCCCGCGCCTTCTACGACCGGATGGGCTTCGAGGAGATCGAGGGCGTGCCGATGGACGACTCGGTCGTCTGCCTCGGCCGTACGACGGGGGATCTCGACCGCCTCTGACGGCAGGCGTCGCGGGCTTGGCCGTCGAAAGTGTCGAACACGCCACCGGGTGGCGGAAGTGGCGAGAACGAAGGGTTGCCCCTTCGGCCGCCCGGGCGCAGATTGACTCTGGGAGCGCTCCCATCGCGCGTGCGGCGGGTTGCGCGCCCGCACTCCACGACCCCCCACGGCGGAAGAGGAAAACCCATGAGCTGGCATGTGCATGAGCTATTCTCGCGTGATCTGGGGCGGAGCCGGTCCCGGCTCGCGCTCGTCCTGAGCACCGTCGTCGCCGCGCTGCTCTGTCTGGTCCCCTGGAGCGGCACCGCCCACGCCCACGGCTCGGTGGTGGACCCGGCGTCCCGCAACTACGGCTGCTGGCTGCGGTGGGGGAGCGACTTCCAGAACCCGGCGATGGCCGAGCAGGACCCGATGTGCTGGCAGGCCTGGCAGGACGACACCAACGCCATGTGGAACTGGAACGGCCTCTACCGTGACGGCTCGGGCGGCAACTTCCGCGCGGTCGTCCCCGACGGCACGCTGTGCAGCGGCGGCAACACCGAGAACGGCCGCTACCGCTCCATGGACACGCCCGGCGCCTGGAAGACCACGAACGTCGGCAGCGGCTTCACCGTCAACCTGTACGACCAGGCGAGCCACGGCGCGGACTACTTCCTCGTCTACGTCACCAAGCAGGGCTTCGACCCGAAGACGCAGCGTCTGCGCTGGGACGACCTCCAGTTGCTGACCCGCACCGGCTCCTACGCCCCGGCCAACAACTACGCGATCCCGGTGACCACCTCGGGCCTGAGCGGCCACCACGTCGTCTACACGATCTGGCAGGCCTCGCACTCGGACCAGACGTACTTCCTGTGCAGCGACGTGAACTTCGGCTGACCCCGCGGGACATGACGTCCCGACCTTCTCGGCCCCCGCCGGACGCACCCTGTCCGGTGGGGGCCGCGCGACGGCGGGCCAGGTCCCGGTCGCGGGGCTCACCCGCGTCAGGCGGTGACACCGCCGTCGACGACGAGGTCGTGGCCGACGGCGAAGCCCGCTCGCCGGACGGAGTCACCGCTCTGCTGGGAGCGGACTGGCAGCATCCCGAAGGGGCTCTCGAGATCCAGCTCGCGCTGAGGCCGCATCGCCCCCGGCGGACCCTGCGGGGCGGCAGGGCGTGCGCCTGTCGTCACCCTCAGGGGCTTCTGAGCCGCCACCGCGCGGGCGTGACTGCTGAGATTTCCCGAAGAAATTGTGAGCCGGTTGAACACGATGCGGTTCCGCTGCGTATGGGGCGTGGGAATCGAATGCCCGCCCCCCGCGACAGAAGCGTAGGAGTACTGCCTTGGCACGCAACACACGCAGACGCCCCAAACAGCGCGCGACGCTCGCCGCTTTCGCCTTGATCCTCGGCGGCGGCGGCATGATGGCGGCCAACGTCTACGCTTCCGCGACGGACGGCGGGACGTCCGACGCGCAGGTGCTGTCGGGTGCCGCGACCATCGACTGCCCCGACGTGGCCACCCAGCTGACCGAGGTGCCCGACCAGGCCCGGGCGGAGGTGGACAAGGAACTCGCCAACCTGGACGCCCAGATCGCCGAGGCCTACAAGCGGCTCGGCGAGTCGGGTGACGCGATCCGCCAGGACCCCGGCTTCGCCGAGAACGCCATCGCCGGACCGCTGAAGGACAAGCGCGCCGCCGTGCTGGCCCGGATCGGGGCCGCCATCGAGAAGGCCGGCGCCGAACGGCCGCAGGGCCTCGACGACCTCGCCGCCTGCGCGGTGCGCGACTCCGGCAACGCCCCCGCCCCCGAGGAGGGCGGCGACGGAGGTGAGCAGGCCGGCGACGGACAGGACCAGCAGAACGGCGACGGTCAGCAGGACGGCGGCGAGCAGCAGGGCGGCGACCAGCAGGACGGCCAGGACCAGGACCAGGGTGGCCAGGACGGCGGCCAGGAGCAGGGCGGCAACGGCGGTCAGGCCGGCAACGGGCCGGTCGCGGGCGACTATGTCTCCATCGAGAGCGTCCAGCCGAACGTCGACAAGCCGCAGGCGTCGGGCGACGCCTCCACCGGCACCTTCACCAGCGAGTGCGGCGTCAACGCGAACGGCGTGTTCAACTCGGACAACGTCATCGCCGCGCCCGGCGTGAGCAACGGCGCCCACCACTTCCACGACTACATCGGCAACCAGGCCACCAACGCCTTCGTCAGCGACGACGAGCTGACGCGGGCCGAGACGAGCTGCGAGGACCAGCGCGACAAGTCCTCCTACTACTGGCCGGTGCTGCGCCTGCAGAACGGCACCGAGGAGCAGGACGCCCAGTCCCCGGGCGGCGGCATCGAGGGCAACGCCGGTGAGATCGTCACCCCGAAGGACGTCACGCTGACCTTCGTCGGCAACCCGAAGGCCAAGGTCACGGCCATGCCGCGGCTGCTGCGCATCATCACCGGCGACGCCAAGTCCTTCGTCAACGGCCCGGCCAACGCCAACGCCTCCTGGAGCTGCACCGGGTTCGAGGACCGGCAGCTGAAGGACAAGTACCCGCTGTGCCCCGAGGACAGCGACGTGGTCCGCTCGTTCGCCTTCCAGAGCTGCTGGGACGGCCGCAACATCGACAGCGCCAACCACCGTACGCACATGGCGTTCACGGACGCCGAGGGCAACTGCCCGGCCGGCTTCCAGCCGATTCCGCAGCTCGTCCAGCGCATCGTCTACGACGTCGACGCGCCGAGCCTGGAGGACGGCGGCAAGACGGTCCCGCTGTTCGCGGTGGACTCCTTCCCCGAGCAGCTGCACAAGCCGATCACCGACCACGGCGACTTCATCAACGTCTTCGAGGAAGACCTGATGAACGAGATGGTCGACTGCATCAACGAGGGCCGCACCTGCGGCGCCGGCGCCGGCGGCGGTGACAACGGCAATGGCGGCGGCGACGACGGCAACGGTGACGACGGCAACGGCAACGGCAACGGCGGCGGCGACAACGGAGCCGAGCAGCCCACCGCCACGCCCGACGAGCCGGGCCAGGGCGACGACGGCGGCCAGGACGACGGCAACCAGGGCGGCGGTCAGAACGACGGCGACCAGGGCGGCGACCAGGGCAACCAGGACGGCGGTCAGGAGCCGCCCGCGGCGACCGAGGAGCCCGCGGACAACGGCGACAAGGCCACGGCCCAGCCGGACGTGAAGGTCTCCGAGCCGGCCGACGCCGGCGGTCAGGACGACGCCCAGGGCGGCGCGGACAACGGCGACGGCGGCAACGACGGCGGCGGCCAGGAGGCCCAGGCCGCCCAGGTGCCCGGCAGCCTCCCCGAGCTCGAGGACGACACCCAGGCCCAGGGCGCAGGCGGCAGCCTCGCCGAGACCGGCGCCCAGCTGTGGCCGGCCGCCATCGGCGGAGTGCTGGTGATCTTCGGCTTCTTCGTGCTGCGGAGCGTGCGGCGCAACGCCTGACGGTCACACGACACGCACAACGGGCGGCAGGACCCCTTGGGGCCCTGCCGCCCACGCGTGTCAGGAGCCGCTCAGCGACTCGCCGCCGCCGTGCTCGTGCCCTCGCCCTCCGCGTCGATGTGCGGCAGCAGACGGTCCAGCCAGTGCGGCGTCCACCAGGCGTGCCGGCCGAGCAGCGTCATCACCGCCGGCACCAGCAGCAGCCGCACCACCGTCGCGTCGACGAGGACGCTGACCGCCAGGCCCAGGCCCAGCATCTTCACCACCACGTTGTCGCTGACCACGAACGCCGCGAACACACTCACCATGATCAGCGCGGCGCAGGTGATGACCCGGGCTGTGATCTCCAGGGCGTGCGCCACCGAGGCGCGCGCGTCCTGGGTGCGCCGCCACGCCTCGTGGACACGGGACAGCAGGAAGATCTCGTAGTCCATGCTGAGGCCGAAGACGATGGCGAACATCATCATCGGCACGTAGCTCTCGATCGGCACCGTCCCCGACACCCCCAGCGCCGGACCGCCCCAGCCCCACTGGAACACCGCGACGACCACGCCGTACGAGGCCGTGATGGACAGGACGTTGAGCACGGCCGCCTTCACGGCGACGAGCAGGCCGCGGAAGACCGCGAGGATGATCAGGAACGCCAGGGCGACGACCACGGCGATGATCCAGGGCAGCCGCTCGGCGACCAGGTCGCGGAAGTCGACCTGCGCGGCCGTCGTCCCGGTGACGTATGTCGAGGCGTCCGTGCCGCGCACCGCCTCCGGCAGCGTGTCGTCCACCAGCCGGTTGGCCAGGTCGGTGGTGGTGGCGCTCTGCGGGCTCGCCGTCGAGTACACCGTGCCCACCAGCACGTCGCCGTCCTGTGTGGGCGTCAGCGGCGTCACCACCGCCGCGCCCTCGACGCCGTCCAGCGTCTTCTGCGCCCGCGAGGCGAGCGAGGAGCGCTGCGACTGCGGTACGGACGACTGGTCGACGACCACGGTCAGCGGGCCGTTGGAGCCCGGCCCGAACGCGTCGGTCATCAGGTCGTAGGCGCGCCGGTCGGTGAACGACGTGGGGTCGGCGCCGTCGCCGATGTGGCCGAGCTGGATGGAGAACACCGGGATCGCCAGCACCGCGATCACGGCGACGCCCGACACCAGGAACGTCCACGGCCGGCGCGCCACCCGCTGTGCGTAACGGTGCCAGGTGCCGTGCGGTTCGGCCCCGGGCTCGGTCTCCGCCACGGTCCGGCGCACCCGCCAGCGGTCGATCCGGCCGCCGGCCAGCCCCAGCAGCGCGGGCACCAGGGTGAGCGCGCCGAGTACGGCGGAGACCACCGTGACGGCGGCGGCCACTCCCAGTTTGGCGATGAACGAGACCCCGGACGCGGAAAGCCCGGCCAGGGCGACGATCACCGTGCAGCCGGAGACCAGCACCGCCCGCCCGCTGGTGGACGTGGCGTGCCCGGCGGCGCGCACCGGGTCCATGCCGTTCATCAGGTCCTGCCGATGACGCGTGATCAGGAACAGCGCGTAGTCGATGCCGACGCCCAGACCGATCATCGTGGCGAGCGTGGGAGAGACGGTGGCGAAGGTGGTGGCCGCGGCCAGCAGCCCGAGCACGGCCAGCCCGGCGACCACCGCGATCAGCGCCGTCAGCAGCGGCATCACGGCCGCGATCACGCTGCCGAACCCGATGAGCAGCACCACGACGGCGACGCCGAAGCCGATCAGCTCGCTGATGCGGTCGTCGGGCGCGGGCCGGGCCAGCTCGCCCAGCGGCCCCCCGTACTCGACCTGCGCGCCCGCCTCCCGCAGCGGCCGCACGGCGTCGTCGACGCCGCTCAGATAGCCGTCGCCGAGGGTGGAGGGCTGCACGTCGAACCGCACCGTGATGTACGCGGTCCTCTTGTCGGACGAGAGCGGTCCGACGTCCGGCTGCGAGGAGCCGGAGGACGACGAACCTTGGGCGGTCAGCGGGTTCTGCGCGGACAGGACGTGCGGCAGCTTCTCCAGGCTCGAGACCGTGGAGGACATCTGCGAACCGAGGGCGGTCAGCTCCTGCCGGTCGTCGTGGAGGACGATCTGGCTGCTGTAGCCGCCGGCCTGCGGGTCGTGCCGCTGGAGGACCTCGATGCCCTTCTGCGACTGCGAGTCGGAGAGCGTGAAGTTGTCCGAGTAGGTTCCGCCCACGGCCCGGCTGACGACCTGCAGCACCACCAGGGCGACCAGCCAGGCGACGATCACCACCACGAAGTGGTGCGCGCACCACTCGCCCAGCCGACGCAGCACACCCGCCCGGGGTCCGGCGCCCGCCCCACCGCGTGTCGACGGCATCGACGTGCTCTCCTCCGCCCGGCCGGGCGGATCCCGGCGCCTGCTGCCCATTAGAGGGCGCGCCGATCACCCCGGCATCCCCGCGCGGGTGCGCGGGGGAGAGAGCTCACCTGCTCGGCGGTCGCGGACGCCCGCACACCGGTCCCCGGCCCGCGCACGGCCCGGTGCATGGGGCCGTCCGTGTGTGACACTTGACCGCACGAGGCCGCGGCGCCCGTCCGAGGGGGGAGCGCGGCCGCCGGAGAGGGGAAGCGCCATGAGCCGGGACACCGTACGCGCGCACGAGGACGACGACGTGGCCGCCCAGGCCCGCCAGGCCCGTTTCGGGAGCCTGCCGGAGCCGGTCCGGGTGGAGGACCTGGTCGAGGAGAAGCCGGCCGTCGCACCCGACCCCGCCCGCTTCGCCTACGACCCCGACGAGTGGCTGGTCCGTTACTGCGCCTGAGCGCGGGCGTCAGGTCGCCTCGGCCGGGTCGTACGCCGTGAGCAGCAGCGCCACGTCGTCCGGCCGGTCCTCCGCGCGCCGGGCCGCGCCGAGCATCCGGTCGGCCAGCTCCTCCATGGAGTCGGTCCTGCTGACGGCCAGACACGAGAGGACCGTCTCGATGCCGGCCGAGATGTCGCTGCCGGGCACCTCGACCAGCCCGTCCGTGTAGAGCGCCAGCACGCTGCCCGGTTCCAGGGTGAACTCGGTGACCGGATAGTCGGCGTCCGGCTGCACCCCCAGCAGCACGCCGCCCGGCAGCTCCAGGGGCTCCGCGCTCCCGTCCGGGTGCCGCAGCAGCGGCGGCGGATGGCCCGCCCGCACGGCACGGGCACGCCCGGTCGCCGGGTCCAGTTCGATGTAGCAGCAGGTGGCGAAGACGTCCGTCTCCAGCTCCACCAGCAGCTGGTTGGTGTGCGTGATGACCTTCTGCGGCGGCCGCCCGCTCGCGGCGAACGCGTGCACCGCGCTGCGCAGCTGCCCCATGACGGCCGCCGCGCCCACGCTGTGCCCCTCCACGTCCCCGATGACCAGCGCCACCCCGTACCCCGTCCGGATCACGTCGTACCAGTCGCCGCCGATGTCCATGCCCTTGGTGCCGGGCAGATAGCGGGCGGTGACGCGCAGCCGGTCGATGGCGGGCAGCCGGTGCGGCAGCAGCCCCTCCTGCAGCCCGCGCGCCACGGCCGACTCGGCGTCGTACAGCCGCGCCCGCTCCATCGCCTGCGCGGCCAGACCGGCCAGCGCGGTCAGCGCGCTGCGCTCCTCGGTGGTGAACCGGTGCGGGATGTTCCAGCCGAGGATGCAGGAGCCGATGGAGTGCCCCGAGGCGATCAGCGGCAGGAACGCCCAGGACGTCATCGGGTCGAGCGCCAGCCTCGGGTACGCGCCGACCAGTTCCTCCGGCGACTCGAAGAACAGCGGCAGACGCGCGGTCAGCGCGTGCACTCCGGGCAGGTCCGCGTCCAGCGGCACCCCCTCGAACGGGTCGAGGAAGTGCTGAGGGTAGCCGCTCTCCCACAGCAGGTACATCCGTCCGTCCCGCACCGTGTACAGGGCGACCTCCTGCGCCCCGAACGCCGGCAGCAGCTGCTCCGACACGGCCCGGCACACGTCCCGCACGGTGACGGACTCGGTGAGCACGCTGGCCATCTGCACCACGTGGTAAAGCGCCCCCGCGCGGGCGGTGGCGACCAGCCCGGTCGGCGGGGCCGCGGGCTCCGCGGACGGAGTGAGCGGCCGCCCCGGCTCCGCGCCCGCCGGGGCGGCGGTGCGGAACACCCGCCCCGTGAGCCCGTGCACGCCCGGGTAGAGCACGAAGCCCAGCCATACGCCGTCCGGGTCGTGCACCAGGTACGACACCGGCTGCTGCGTCAGCATCGCCGCCCGGTAGCGGTCCTCGTACGCCGGGTCGCGCAGCCAGGTCAGCACCCGCCACGGGTGGTGGCCGAGCAGCCGCTCCAGGTCGCAGCCGAACAGGTCCTGGCAGCGGCGGTTGGCGTAGATGACCCGGCCGTCCTGGTCCAGGGAGAACAGCCCGTCCGGCAGCCGTTCGGCCGCCTCCGCCGCGGTGACGCCGCCCGCCACGTCGACCAGGGCGCCCACCAGCAGCCGGCCGCTGCCGCCCGCGCGGACCACATGGCCCCACAGCTCCACCGGCCGGTAGTGGACCTCCTCGCTGTCGTCCTGCGTCCCCTCCAGCACCCGGAAGTGGCGGCCCCGGATCTGCCCCGTCTCCTCCGCGTCCCGGCGGGCCGCCCGCAGCTCGTACAGGTCGTCCGGCGACACGCGCTGCTCGACCGCGGTCATGGTGCCGTCGAACTCCTCGCGGGACACGCCCAGCAGCTCCAGCGCGTCGTCGTCCCCGGACCACTGGTCGTTCTCCAGGTCCCACTCGAGCATCCCGACCGCGACCGCCTGCGCGCGTGGCGCCGGCAGCCGCACGCTGACCGGCTGGTCGTCGTACTCGATGCCGTACGCCACCGCGTCCCCGTCCGTACGGCCCGGCAGCCGGCGGGCGTACTCGGTGAGGCGCTCCTCCATCTCCCGCCCGGCCAGGCGCAGCGCCTCCCGCACCTCCTCCTCGGCGACCGGATCACGGGACGAGGAGCGCAGCACCGCGAGGACGCCCACCGTCTCGCCGCCCACCCGCACCGGCTGGTAGGCGTGCGCGAACGAATACGGCAGGGCCGCCGTGAACTGCGGGAAACGCAGCATCGTCGCGCGGTCGTCGGGCAGGTACTGCGTCTCGCCGCTGCGGAACGCCTCGCACATCGGCAGCGCGCCGCTCACCGGGATCCGCCACCACGGCTTCAGCAGCGAGCGGGGCACGCCGGACATCACGCACAGCACCAGCGACCTGCGGTCCCGCGACCGCAGGTAGACCGCCCCGCCGTACCCTCCGGTGTCCCGCACGGCCGCCACCACGGCGTCGGCGAGCGCGTCCTCGATACGGGCCTCGCCACGCGCGGTCCGGCTCCTCCCCGCATCGGGTACGGGCAGGCCCGCCGGCCGCTTCCCGCGCGGTGCGGCGGCTGCACCACCCATGTGACGCCCTCCCGGTGCACACGGAACGGGACGTTCGTCCGCTCCCCACCAGCATGTGCCATGCGCGCCGGTACGGCGACCGGCCGAACGGACCGCAACCATCGGGTCATCCCGGTCGTCTCACCCGATACCAGAACGTTGTCGTCCCAGGGGGCCGAAAATGCTTCAACCAAGAACAATCTGCGCGACCGCGGTGCTCCTCGGCGCCACGCTGGTGACGGCGGCGGTCCCGGCTGTGGCCGCCCCCCAGGCGGCGCCCGCCGCGGCCACGGTCTGCCCCACCGGCTGGGGCGCCACCGACAAGGCGGTCACCGCCGCCACGTCAGAGTCCGTGCGGAACGTCCGCACCGGCCGGCACGACTGCTACGACCGCATGGTCGTCGACGTGCCCGGCGCCGCCCGCGGCGACCTCGGCTACTCCGTCCGGTACGTCGACCGGCTCCACCAGGACGGCTCGGGACGGCACATCCCGGTCTCCGGCGGCGCGATCCTCGAGGTCCGCGTCACCGCCCCCACCTACGACCCCGAGACGGGCGCGGCCACCTACCCCGCGCGCGCCGGACGCGCCCTCCCGGGCGTCGACCTCACCGGCTACCGCACCTTCCGCGACGCGCGGTTCGCCGGCAGCTTCGAGGGCGACACCCAGCTCGGCCTCGGGGTGCGCGGACGGCTGCCGTTCCGCGTGCAGCAGCTCGACGGGCGTCTCGTGATCGACGTCGCCCACAACTGGACCGGCGCCGCCGCCCGCTGAGCGCGCGCCGTACGACGAGCCGGGCGGTCAGCGCTCCGGGCCGCCCGACTCGCAGATCTCCCGCGCCACGTCCCGCAGCTTGGTGTTGGTGCGCTGCGACCGGGTGCGCAGCAGATCGAACGCCTGGTCCTCCGTGACGTGGTGCCGGCCCATCAGGATGCCCATCGCCTCGCCGATCAGATGGCGCGTGGTGATGGCTTCCTGCATCTGCTCGTCCGTACGGGCGGTGGCGAACGCGACCGCCGCGTGCGACGCCAGCAGCCAGCCCGCCGTCTCGCTGTCCTCGGTGAACATCCCCGGCTTGCGCGAATACATGTTGAGGGCGCCCAGCTCCTCCTCCCGCGTGTACAGCAGGAAGCCCATCATGCTGCCCACCCCGAGCTCCCGTGCCCGGGGCACGAAGCGCGGCCAGCGGTCCGGGGGCGCCGTCAGGTCGGGGATGCGGAAGAGCCGCTCCGGCCTGTCGGGCCGCGCCGCGTCGAAGCACGGCCCCTCGCGCAGCTCCCCCTGAAGCATGTCGCTCTCGGTCACGAACGGATCCGTCGGCGCGAGCGAACGCACCCGGCCCTCGCTCAGGACGAGGATCCCGGAGGCGTCGCAGCCGTCCACGAGCTCCACCGCCGAGCGTGAGATCTGCTCCAGCGTCGCGTCGAGCGTGTGCTCCGCGAGCAGATCCCGGGCCATCGACGCCATGCGCTGGGCAAAAAGCTGCCAGTCCATGTCCGTCTCCTTCTCCGTCCGGCCGTGCTCCCGACCATCGTGGCATCTCTTCACGGGTCGCTTCTTTCCCGCCGGACGCGGAAACAGGCCGCCCGCCCCGTATTTGGTGGGCGCGTGTTCGGTGAGCGCGCGGATCGGGGGCAGACGGCGTTCGTGATCTTCGGCCGTCCCGAGAGAGGAGTCACCACGGTGACCATGCCCGAGCGTCGTACCCGTGCGCCGCGCCCCGGCCGGCGCTTCGACCTGCGCTCCACCGCCATGTTCTTCGGTCTGCTCGCCGCGGCGCTGGTCGTCGGGGGTATGGCCGTACGCGCGCTGGCCGGGGTGCTGGAGCGGCGCCCGGTGTGGGCGGTCGTGCTGCTGTGCCTGGTCGTCGCGGTCGCCGTGGCCCGGGGACGCCGCAGGCGGCGGCTGTCGGCGGCGGGGATCGCCCGGGAGACCGGGCGGGCTTTCGCCCGGGGGACGTCCACGGCGCTCGATGAGCTGGACGCGCCGGCGCCGGTTGTCATTCCTGCCCAGGCGGGGGCGGTCGACGAGGTGACCTCGCCGCTGCCCGTGGCGCAGGGAATCGACCACGAGGCGCTCACACCGGACGAGTTCGAGGCCGCCACGGCCGAGCTGTGCGCGCGGGACGGGTGCACGGAGGTGCGGGTGGTGGGCGGTGCGGGGGATCTCGGTGCGGATGTGCTCGCTCTGACGCCGGACGGGCGTCGGCTCGTGGTGCAGTGCAAGCGGTACGGGGAGGACAACAAGGTCGGGTCGCAGGATCTGCAGCGGTTCGGGGGGACGTGTTGGTCGGTGCACGAGGCCGACGTGGCTGTGGTGGTCACCACCGGCGAGTTCACCGTGCCGGCGCTGGAGTACGCGGAGCAGTGCGGGATCGTGTGTGTGGACGGGGACGGGCTGCTGGCGTGGAGCCAGGGGCGGGCGGTGGCGCCGTGGACGGTTTCGCGGGAGGAGCCGGCCTGAGGTTTCGTCGTGGTTGCTCGCGCAGTCCGCCGCGCCCTGCGGGGCGCCGTTGTCAGTGGCGGGTGTCAAGCTCCCCGTATGGACGAGACGGAGTTCATGCGTGGGCGGGTGTACGGGGCGGATCACGACGATCCGGGGCCGCGTGAGGGACGGGTGTACGCCGAGCTGTCCGGCGGACCGCTGGACGGGCTGCTGCTGGACGTCACCGACCACGGCCCGGCGGAGCAGCGGCACGGTGTGGGCCTGCCCACCGAGATAGGCCGCTACGGCCCGGGCGGCCGCGCGGTCTACGCGCCCCGCACGGCCGGCGACCGGGTGTACGAGTGGCGGGGCGACGTCCCCTGACCGAGGCGCCCCGCGCGGGTAGGGGCGCGGCGGCCGGGGCAGACGTAGGCGTAGGACGCCCTACGGACGCCACCGCCGAGGGAGGTGCGGCGCACCATGAAACCGTTCGCCGAACCCGCCTCCGCGCTGCGCGGCCGCATAGGCCAGGCCATCTTCACGCGGGTGGCCGGACCCGACGGTCCTGACAACCGTGCCCGCATCCACGGCACACCGGGCCCCCGCTGGTTCGCCCCCGACAGTCCGGTCCGCCGCGTGCACGGGGACGCGTCGATGTTCATCGGCGGCCTGTCCGCCCTGCTGCTCCAGTCGCTGCACCCGCTCGCCATGGCCGCCGTCGCCGCCCACTCCGGCTTCCGCGGCGACCCCTGGGGCCGGCTCCAGCGGACCAGCACCTTCCTCGCCGTCACCACGTACGGCACCGCCGACAGCGCCCAGCGGGCCGTCGAGCGGGTGCGGGCCGTGCACGACACGGTCCGCGGCACCGCGCCCGACGGCCGGGAGTACCGTGCCTCCGACCCGCGCCTGCTGTGCTGGGTGCACGTCGCCGAGATCGACATGTTCCTGCGCGCCCACCAGCGCTACGGCGCCCGCCCGCTGGACGACGCCGGCTGCGACGGGTACGTCGCGGACATGGCGCGCATCGCCACCGCCCTCGGCGTCCCCGACCCGCCCGTGGACCGGGCGCAGCTCGCCGAGCGGCTGGCCGCCTACCGCGACGAGCTGCACGCCACCCCGGACGCCCTGGCCACCGCGCGGTTCCTGCTGCTCGACCCGCCCGTCCCGCTGCTCGCCCGGCTGCCGTACGGCGTCCTCGCCGCGAACGCCGTGTCCCTGCTGCCGCCCTGGGCCTCCCGCGAGCTGCGGGTGCCCCGCCTGCCCGCCGAGGGCCTGTGCGTCCGCCCGCTCGGCACCGCCGTCACCGCCGGCATCCGCTGGGCGCTGGCCCCCACCCGCCCCGCCGCCTGACCCGTCCGGCCCCGCCACCTGGTTGACGGCGGTCAGACGGGGCACTCAGAGCTGACCGGTGGCGCTCAGGGACACAGGAGGCAACAGTGGCGGTTCGTCATCACTTGATCCGCACCGACCCGCGGTCCGTGTGGGCCGTACTGGAGGACGGCACCCGCTACGCGGACTGGGTGGTGGGCACGTCCGAGTCCAAGCCGGTGCGCGGCCACTGGCCGCAGCTCGGCTCCGCGATCGGCTACGAGGTGCGCCTCGGGCCGCTGAAGCTGCACAACGAGTCCGTCGTCCGGCACGTCGTGCCCGGCGAGCTGCTCGAACTCGAGGCCAAGGCCGGGCCGCTGGGCACCGCCCGCATCGCCATCGAGCTGCGGCCCTGGGGCGACCAGTGCCTCGTCAAGGTCGACGAGCACCCCCTGCGCGGCGCGGGCGGCCTGGTGCACAACGTCGCCGTCGAGGCGCTCATCCAGATCCGGCACCGCGCCATGCTCGCCCGGCTCGCCCACCTCGTGGAGTCGCAGGCCGCCGAGGCGGAGGAACGCCGGCCGCTCGGCCAGGTCGTGCCGGAGCCCGACGCGGGAGGCGCCCGTGGCTGACGCCGTCGTCGTCGGCGCCGGGCCCAACGGCCTGGTCGCCGCGAACCTGCTCGCCGACGCCGGCTGGAGCGTGACCGTCCTGGAGGAACAGCCCGAACCCGGCGGCGCCGTGCGCCACGACCACGGCGTCCACCCCGACTACGCCAGCGACCTGTTCAGCTCCTTCTACCCGCTCGCCGCCGCCTCCCCGGTCGTCTCCGGACTCGGCCTGGAGGAGCACGGGCTGCGCTGGAGCCACGCCCCGCACGTCGTCGCCCACCCGCTGAGCGACGGCCGCTGCGCCGTCCTGGACCGCGACGTCGACGTCACCGCCGCCTCCCTCGACGCCTTCGCGCCCGGGGACGGCGACGCCTGGCGCCGCCTCCACTCCCTGTGGGACAGGCTCCGCCCCGACCTGCTCGACGCCCTGTTCACGCCGTTCCCGCCGGTCCGGCCCGGGCTGCGGCTCGCCGTACGGCTGCGCGGCACCGGCGGGCTGCGCATGGCGCGCACCCTCGTGCTGCCGGTGCGGCGCATGGCCGAGGAGGAGTTCCGCGGCGAGGGCGGCGGGCTGCTGCTCGCGGGCAACGCCCTGCACGCCGACCTCGCCCCCGAGGCCGCAGGCAGCGGCGGCTTCGGCTGGCTGATGTCCATGCTCGGACAGACGTACGGCTTCCCCGTGCCGGTCGGCGGCGCGGGCGCGCTCACCGACGCCCTCGTACGGCGCCTCGAGTCACGCGGGGGAGTGGTGCGGTGCGGGAAGCGCGTCGAGCGCGTCGTCGTCCGCGACGGGCGCGCGGTCGCCGTACGCCTCGCCGACGGGGAGACCGTCCCCGCCCGGCGCGCCGTCCTCGCCGACGTGTCCGTCCCCGCCCTCTACGGCGAGCTCGTCGCCCCCGAGGACCTGCCCCGGCAGCTGCTGTCCGACCTGGAGCGCTTCCAGTGGGACTTCGCCACCTTCAAGGTCGACTGGGCACTGGACGGGCCCGTGCCGTGGAAGTGCGAGCAGGCCGCCGGCGCCGGGACCGTGCATCTCGCCGACGGGCTCGACGAACTCACCCGCTTCGCCGCCCAGCTCGCCATGGGACGCGTGCCCGACCGCCCGTTCTCCCTGTTCGGGCAGATGACCACCTCCGACCCGACCCGCTCCCCGGAGGGCACCGAGTCCGCCTGGGCCTACACCCACGTCCCTCACCGGGTCGTCGGGGACGCGGGCGACGACGGGCTCACCGGCTCCTGGGACAAGGACGAGCAGGAGCGCATGGCCGACCGCGTCGAGGCCCACGTGGAGCGTTTCGCGCCCGGCTTCCGCGACCGGATCCGGGCCCGGCGGATCCTCGCCCCGCCCACGCTGCAGTCCCTCGACCGGAACCTGCACGGCGGCGCCATCAACGGCGGCACCACCGCCATGCACCAGCAGCTGTTCTTCCGGCCCGCCCCCGGCACCGGACGGCCCGAGACGCCCGTCAAGGGGCTCTACCTGGCCTCCGCCGGCGCCCACCCGGGCGGCGGCGTGCACGGCGCGCCCGGCGCCAACGCCGCCCGGGCCGCGCTGCGTCCGTCGTTCGCGCCCGGACTGGCCGCCGCCCAGCGGCTGCTGGCCCACCGCGACCGCACGGGAAGCCGCCAGCCGGACCGGGGCGGGCGGCCGGACCGGGGCGGGCGGCGCGCATGAGACCCGTCCGGCCGGCCACCGGCCCGACGGACGACCGACCACAGAAGGAGGCGGGACGATGAGCGGACAGAGCGGACAGCCCGACGATGGCCCCGACCACCGGCACCGGCGGCCCGAGGGCGTCAGCGACGAGACGGTCGAGGCGCTGGGGTCCCTGTCGAAGGCACTGGAGACCACCGAGCGGGCCCGCGGCCACCTCTACAGCTTCCACCAGCTCACCGGCACCGCCGACCTGGAGCTCGACCGGGCCGTGGAACTGCTGCACAAGGCCGGACACCCCGACTGGGCGGAGGCCGTGCGCACCCAGGTGCTGGGCCGCAACGTCATCCCCGGCCACTGGACGTTCCAGATCGTCGAGGCGTACGACGACACGTACTACCGGCCGTTCCGGGAGCTGGAGCAGGCCGCGGTGGAGGAGCTGGCCGAGGGCCGCGACCACCTCTACGAGGCGGAGATGAAGGAGGCCCGCAGGACCGCCGGCCATCCGCACCACACCGCCCGCCCGGACGTGGACCCGCAGATCACCGGCGGGGACGGCGGATGAGTGGCGGCCCGTTGGGCGGACGCACCGCGGTGGTGACCGGGGCCGCGCGCGGCATCGGCGCCGCCCTCGCCCGGGAGCTCGCCGGGCGCGGTATGCGGCTGGCGTTGCTCGGCCACGAGGGCGACCGGCTGCGCCGGCTCGCCGACGAACTGCCCGTCCCCGCCCTCGCGCACGAGGTCGACGTCACGGACGACGCGGCGCTGGAGCAGGCGGCGGACGCGGTCCGCACGGGGCTCGGCACGACGTCCGTCGTCGTCGCCAACGCGGCCGTGGCGGACGCCGGGCTGTTCGCCGACTCCGACCCGGCACGGTGGCGGCGCATCGTCGACGTCAACCTCACCGGCAGCGCGAACACCGCGCGCACGTTCCTGCCCGACCTCACGGCGACCAAGGGCTACCACCTCCAGGTCGCCTCCCTCGCCGCGATCGGGGCGGCTCCGCTGATGAGCGCGTACTGCGCCTCCAAGGCGGGCGTCGAGGCCTTCGCCCACTCCCTGCGCGCGGAGGTCGCCCACCTCGGCGTGACCGTCGGCCTCGGCTACCTCACCTGGATCGGCACGGACCTGATCGAGGACGCCGACCGCCACGCGGTGATGCAGGAGCTGCGCGGGCACATGCCCTGGCCGGTACGGGACGTGTACCCGCCGGACCGCGCGGCGGCCCGCCTCGCCCGGGCGGTCGAACGCCGCAGCACCGCGGCGTACTACCCCCAGTGGCTCCGCCTGGCCCAGCCGGTACGGGCCGCCTTGCCGGCGGTGGTCACCAGGGCGACCCGCCACTACCTTCCGCGCATACAGGCGCGCTCACCCCTGCGCCACACGGACCTCCTGGGCGGAGGCGGCACGGCGGACGCGAAGGCGGCGGGGCTGAGCTGAAGGGTCCGGGTGCGGCGCGCGTGCCCCGTCGACAGGGGCCGCGCGCGCCGCACTGCGGACGCCCTGGGCGCGGGGTGGGTCGTCGGCGGCCCGTGGGTCCACCGGGCGGGCCGACGTCGGACGGGACTGCTACGCCCCCGGGAACCGCCCCGTCGAGCGGAGCTCCCAGCGGCGTTCCGCGTAGGCGAGGTCGTCGCGCCAGAGGCGGCCCGAGGCCGCGCGGACCAGGGGACGGAGGAGGGGCGCTGCCGCTCGGGCGAGGGCGAAGCCCCGGCGGTCCGAGGCGGCGACCACCGCCTCGATCACCGCCGTGCGCGGTCGGCCCGACGCGTCCGGGCCCAGGGGAGTCGCGTGGGTCTCGACCACGGAGCCGACCCCCTCGCCCTCGGTGATGTGCATGACGACCGTGCGCGGCTCGGGAGCCGTGAACACCGCCCGGACCGGCACCACCAGACGGCCCGCCACCTTGAACGACACGTCCACGGCGAACGAGTCGCCGCCCGCGCTCTCCGGTGTGTCCGCCACCGTGAGGTCGACGAACGAGTACGGGTGGAACCAGGCCCCGTGCCAGGGGTCGAGCCGGTTCGCCACGACGTCCTCCGGCTCGCAGACGCCGGCCCCCGCGTACACCGCCGTCAGGGCGCGCGCCGGGACCGGGCGGCGCGGCACCACCGGCGCGTCGAGCGGTTCCTCGCCGCCCACCGCGTCCAGCCGTACCCACACCAGCACCCCGTCGTCGTATGCGGGGAACGGCTTCCAGCCGGCGAACGGGCCGCCGTTCAGGGACAGTCCGTGCCAGTGGCAGACGAGCGTCCCGCAGCGCACCGGGCTGTCCCGCAGGGGCGCGCCCAGGTGCGGGCAGACGCCCGGCCCGGCGACGACCCGGCCGCCCGTGTCGCGCCAGACCACCACTTCCCGTCCCGCGACCGTCCGGCCCAGCGGGCGGTCGCCGCCGACGTCTCGGGAGGCGCCCACGACGTACCAGTTGCCCGAGGGGCGTGCCTGCGCACGCTTCAGCGCGCCGGCGATCAGGGCGGGCTTGGCGTCCCGCCAGGTGGGGCGCTGCCGTTCCCACGCCACCGCGTTGCGGCGCAGGGAGAGCGGCAGCCGCCCACGTCCGCGACCTGCCATCACGCGACCTCCTCGACCATCCGGGGCCCCACCGGCCCCGCACCCGTCAGCGGGACGCCGTCCGGTCGGCGGGCGGCGGCCGACCTGGCGCGCAGCCGGGCCGCCGCCACCCGGGCCAGCCCGTCCGCGGCGACCACGGCGCGCCGCCTGCGCGGCACCACCGACCGCCGGTGCAGCACCGCGTACCCGTCCTCGGCGACCGCGTCCAGGATCCCGCCGTACAGCACGAACGCGGTGCGGATGCAGGGGCGGGACACCGGTTCGAGCATCGCGAGACCGGGGGCGGCCTGCCGGTACACGCCCCGCGTCAGCCGTTCGAACGCGCGCAGCGCCGAGGTGATGCGCGGGTCGCGGCGGCCGGTGTCCCGGCTCCACCGCAGGCGCTCCCGGTCGACGCCGTGCGCGGCGAGCAGGTCCGCCGGCAGGTACACCCGCCCGCGGTCCAGGTCCTCGCCCACGTCCCGCAGGAAGTTGGTCAGCTGGAAGGCGACGCCGAGGGCCGCCGCGTGCGGGGCGGCCGTCCCGCGGTCGGTGACGGTGCCGAGGACCGGCAGCATCTGCAGTCCGATCACCGCGGCCGAGCCGTGCATGTACCGGCGCAGGGCCGCGTAGTCGGCGTAGTCGGTGACCACCAGGTCGGACCGCATGGCGGTCATGAAGTCGGCGAAGTGGGCGTGGTCGATGCGGTAGCGCCGCGCCGTGTCGGCCAGGGCCCGCACCACCGGCTCGGCGCTCTCCCCGTCACGGAGCCCCTTGGCCAGCTCCCGTTCCAGCGCCGCCAGTTCGGCGTCCCGGCGGGCGGTGTCCGCGCCGGTGCCGAGCGCGTCGACGATGTCGTCCGCCCAGCGGGCGAAGCCGTACAGGGCGTGCACGGCGGGCCGCCGCTGCACGGGCAGCAGCCGGGTGGCGAGGAAGTACGTCCGGCCGTGCCGGGCGTTGAGCGCGCGGCAGTGGCGGTACGCCTCGCGCAGCGCCGGGTCGGTGATGCCCGCCGCGTCCAGTTCACGCTCGGTCATGCGGGGCCTCCTGGGCGGAGTACGAGGTGGACGCGCGTCCGGCGGGGCCGCGAGCACCGGTGATGCGCCGTGCGGCCAGCTTCCCGGACAGCAGCACGGTCGGCACGCCGACGCCGGGGGTGGTGCCGCAGCCGGCCAGCACCGCGTTCTCGGCGGAGCGCACCAGGTTGCGGGGGCGGAACGGGCCCGTCTGGGCGAAGGTGTGGGCGGTGGCGAACGGTGTGCCGGCCGCGTGCCCCCGCGCGGTCCAGTCGGCGGGCGTGACCACGCACTCCGCCTCGATCGAGGAGGCCAGCCCGGTCAGGCCGCGCCCCTCCAGGGTCCGCAGCACGGAGTCCCGGTAGCGCGGCGCCAGGTCGGTCCACGCGGCGGCGCCCGGCCCGATGTCGGTGTTGGGGCAGGGCGCGAGGACGTAGTGCAGATGGCGTCCCGGCGGCGCGAGCGACGGGTCGGTGGCGGTGGGCCGGGTGATCAGCAGCGACGGGTCGCTCATCGGCCGCCCGGCCCGGGTCAGCTCGTCGAAGGTGCCGCGCCACGCCTCGCCGAAGGAAAGGGTGTGGTGGGCGAGTTCGGGCCAGGTCCGGTCGGTGCCCAGATGCAGCACCACCGCCGACGGCGAGTGCCGCAGCCGCACCGGGCGCCGGGGCGCCCCTCCCAGCAGCCCGTAGGCGACGGGCAGGTCGGGGGTGAGGACGACCGCGTCGCAGGGGATCCGCTCGTCGCCCGCGACCACCGCCGTCACCCGCCCGCCGGAACGCTCCAGCCGGGTGACCTCCCGCCCGAACCGCAGGTCCGCGCCCGTGTCGGCGGCGGCGTCCGCCATGGCCTGCGGCAGGGCGTGCATGCCGCCGCGCGGAAAGTACACCCCGGCGACGGTGTCCATGTACGCGATCACCGCGTACGCCGCCAGCGCCCGCGCCGGCGGGACGCCCGCGTACAGCGCCTGGAAGGAGAACACCCGGCGCAGCCGCTCGTCCTTCAGGAAGCTCCCGATCCGCGCGTCCAGCCGACCGAAACCGCCCAGCGCCGCCAGCCGCGCCAGGTCCGGGTGGAGCAGCCCGAGCGGCGAGTCGAAGTTCGCGTCGATGAACCGGCCCATCTGCGCCCGGTACAGCCGCTCCAGCCAGTCGCGCATCCGCAGGTAGCCCGCCGCCTCCCGCGCCCCGGCGAACCGTTCCACCTCGGCGGCCATCGCCTCGGCCCGGGTGTGCACGTCGAGGCTGCTGCCGTCGGCGAACCGCGCCCGGTAGGCGGGGTGCAGCTCCACCAGCTCCACCCGCTTGCGCAGGCTGTCCCCGACGGCGGCGAACGGCTCGTCCGCCAGGTCGGGCATGGTCAGCACGGTGGGCCCGGTGTCGATCCGGTACCCGTCCAGCTCCTTGCGTCCCGCGCGTCCGCCGGGCAGCTCGTCGCGCTCGACGACGGTCACCCGCCGCCCCGCGCCCAGCAGGTGCAGCGCCGCCGACAGACCGGCGAGCCCGGCCCCCACGACGACGACATGGTCCGTGCGCCCCGGAACGGTCCGGCTCACCGCCCGGCCCTCGCGCCGTACAGCGGTTGCGCCGTCACGCGGACGGACGGCACCCGGACGGTGGGTCCGGGCGGACGGGCCGGGCGCGGCGCGCGCGACCGCATCGCCGCGCGGTGTCTCTTGGCCCCAGTCGGGAGCATCCGGTGTCTTCCTCTCGTCGGCACGCGCATCGTTCCGGTACGCCGGACGACCGGCGCATGCCTTCCCGGTCGCGCCCGTCGTCTCACGTCCGAGTGACCCGGATCCGCGCGGGCACACGGACGGAAACAACCGGCCGTGCGGAGGCGCGGGAACCGTGACCGAGGAGGGTGGTGCCGGCGTGCTGGAGGCGGACGTCGCGATCGTCGGGGCGGGAGCGGCCGGGCTGTCCCTCGCCCACCGGCTGGCCGGTCCCGGCAGCGGGCAACGGCCGCCGTCCGTCGCCCTGGTGGACGCCCCGCCCGGACCGCTGCGGCCGCCGCGCCGCACCTGGTGCTTCTGGGAGGCGGGCCCCGGCCGCTTCGACGCCGCCGTCACCGCGTCCTGGCGGAGCCTGCGGGTCCGCGACCGGGGAGGCCGCCCCATCCACGGCGACATCGCCCCGCTGCGCTACAAGATGATCCGCTCCGACGACTTCGAGACCCTCGTCTCCCGCGACCTCGCGGACCGCGACGCCGTACGCCGCGTCGAGGGCACCGTCGACACCGTGGAGGACGTGTCCGGGGGAGCGCTGGTGCGGCTGCGCGACCGTGACGGCAACCCCCGCGCCGTACGCGCCCGCTGGGTGTTCGACTCACGCCCGCCCGGCAGCCTGCCCGCCGCCCGCACCACGCTGCTCCAGCACTTCCACGGCTGGTTCGTGCGCACCACCCGGCCCGCCTTCGCCCCCGGCACCGCCGAACTCATGGACTTCCGCACCCCGCAGCCCGCCGAAGGACTGTCCTTCGGCTACGTCCTGCCCCTCGGCCGCCACGACGCCCTGGTGGAGTACACCGAGTTCTCCCCCCGCCCCCTCACCCCCGACGCCTACGAGACCGCCGTACGCCACTACACCGGCGACGTGCTCCGGCTGGGCGACCTTGAGGTGCTGTCCACCGAGACGGGCGTCATCCCGATGACCGACGCGGTGATGCCCCGCCGCACCGGGCAGTCCGTGTTCCGCATCGGCGCGGCGGGCGGCGCCACCCGCCCCTCCACCGGCTACACCTTCGCCGGCCTCCAGCGCCAGACCCGCGCCGTCGCGGCCGCCCTACGCGAGGGCCGCCGCCCCGTGCCGCCGCCCGCCCACTCGGCCCGCTCCCGCGCCATGGACGCCGTGCTGCTGCGCGCCCTGGCCGGCGGGCGCGCCGACGGACCCGCCCTGTTCTGCCGCCTGTTCGAGCGCGTCCCCATGCGGCGGCTGCTGCGGTTCCTCGACGGCGACACCCGCCTCCACGAGGACCTCGCCGTCGGCCTGCACGCCCCGGTCGGCCCGATGCTCCGCTCCGCGCTGGAACTGCCCGGCCTGCCCCGCCGCCCGTACGAAGTCCCCTAGACCCGCGTTGACGTCCTTCGTCCCTGCCACCCCGGAGACCCCATGACCCTCCTGCGCGACGAGCACCTCGCCGCCGCCTTCGACCACGCCGCCCGCAGCTACGACACCCTCGTCGCCGCCAACCCCGGCTACCACGCCCATCTGCGCCGCTCCGCGCGCCGTCTCGGCCTGCCCCGCGGCGGCGAGGGGCTGCGCGTGCTCGACCTCGGCTGCGGCACCGGCGCCTCCACCGGCGCGCTCGCCGAGGTGCTGCCGAGCGCCGAGATCACCGCCGTGGACGCCTCCGCCGGCATGCTGGAGCGGGCCTCCGCCAAGACCTGGCCGCCGAACGTCACGTTCGTGCACGCGCCCGCCGAACGGCTCGCCGAGGCCGGGGTGACCGGACCGTTCGACGCGGTGTTCGCCGCCTACCTGTTCCGCAACGTCACCGACCCCGACGCCGTGCTGCGCACCGTGCACGGCCTGCTCGCGCCCGGCGGACGCCTCGCCGTGCACGAGTACACCCTCGGCGGCCGCCGCACCGACCGCGCCGTGTGGACGCTGGTCTGCCGGGGGGTCGTGCAGCCCGTCGCGACCCTGCTCGGGGACGGCGGCCTGTACCGCCATCTGTGGCGCAGCGTCGTCGAGTTCGACACCGCCGACCGGTTCGCGCACCGGCTGGAGGCGAACGGCTTCGACCGTGTGCGCCGCCTGCCGCTGCCCGGCTGGCAGACCGGCATCACCCACACCTTCACCGGGCGCCGCCCCACCACGAAGGAGACCGCGCGATGACCCGACCGCCCCGCCCGGCCGCCGCCCGCCGCGGCCGTGACCGCCGCGCCCGCGTCATCATGCCCGCGCCCGGCGCGCCCCGCGTCGACGGCGACCGCAGGCCCAGCACCGCCGTCGTCGGCGGCGGCATCGCCGGACTGGCCGCCGCCACCGCCCTCGCCGAACGCGGCGTCGACGTCACCCTCTACGAGGCCCGCCCCTACCTCGGCGGACGCGTCGGCGGCCGGCCCGTCGACCTGAAGGACGGCACGCCCGCGACGATGAGCCGCGGCTTCCACGCCTTCTTCCGGCAGTACTACAACCTGCGCGGCCTGCTTCGCCGTACCGACCCCGCCCTGGAGCGCCTCACCCCCCTGCCCGACTACCCGCTGCGGCACAGCGACGGCATGAGGGACAGCTTCCGGCACGTGCCCCGCACCCCGCCGTGGAGCGCGCTCGGCTTCGCCGCGCTCAGCCCGTCGTTCCCGCTGCGCGACCTGCCCCGGATGAACGCGGCCGCCGCGCTGCCCCTCCTCGACGTCCGCGTGCCCGAGGTGTACGAACGCCTCGACGCGGTCAGCGCGCACGACTTCCTCGACGCGGTCCGCTTCCCGGAGAGCGCCCGGCATCTGGCGTTCGAGGTGTTCTCCCGCAGCTTCTTCGCCGACCCCCGGCTGCTGTCGGCGGCCGAGATGGCGCTGATGTTCCACATCTACTTCCTCGGCTCCTCCGAGGGCCTGCTGTTCGACGTGCCCACCGCGCCCTTCCCCACGGCCCTGTGGGAGCCGCTCGCCGCCCTGCTCGAACGGCACGGCGCCGCCCTGCGCACCTCCACCCCCGTCGAGCACGTCGAACCCCTGGACGACGGCGGGTACGAGGTCGCCACCGACCGGGACGAACGGCGCCACGACACCGTGGTGCTCGCCCTGGACGCCGTCGGACTGCGCGCCCTCGTCGACCGCTCCCTCCGGCTGGGTGACACCCCCTGGCGGGAGCGGATCGCCCGGCTGCGCAACGCCCCGCCGTTCCTGGTCTCCCGCCTCTGGCTGGACCGCCCGGTGGCCCCCGACCGTCCCGGCTTCCTCGGCACCAGCGGCTACGGCACCCTCGACAACGTCAGCGTCCTCGAACGGTACGAGGACGAGGCCGCCCGCTGGGCCGCCCGCACCGGCGGCTCCGTCGTCGAACTGCACGCCTACGCGCTGCCCCCGGAGGCGTCCCCGGAGGTCGAACAGAAGCGGCTGCTCGACCAGTTGCACCGGATCTACCCGGAGACCCGGAGGGCGGGGGTCGTCGACGCCCGCCACGAGTGGGGCACGGACTGCCCGCTCTTCCCGGTGGGCGGCTACGAGGACCGCCCCTCGGTCCGCACACCGGAGCCGGGCCTGATGGTGGCGGGCGACCTGGTGCGTACGTCCCTGCCGGTGGCCCTGATGGAACGCGCGGCGACCACCGGCTTCCTCGCCGCGAACGCCCTGCTGGAGCGCTGGGGCGTACGGGGCCAGCCGCTCTGGACGGTCCCGGACCGGGGCCGCAGCGCGGTGCTGCGCGGTCTCGCGGGGGCGGTGGGGCGCCGGAGATGACGTGAAGCGGGGGAGCGTGTCGGCGTGCTCCCCTCCTGTCAGACCACCGTGTCCGTGACCGCCGGGCCGGTCCTGCCCGTGAGATGGGCGGCGCCGGCGCGGACCGTGGACAGGGCACGCGGGAAGTCGTGCAGCCGGTCCGCGAGGATGTCAAGGCCGGTCACCAGGGAGTGCGGCGGGACGTTGCGCGCGGACAGCACGTCCGCCGTCCAGCCCAGGAACTCGGTGAACACCTCGACGGCGTCGACGTAGAGGGCGGTCGCCAGGAAGTCCACGACGTGCGCCAGGTCCTCGGCCGTGCGCTCGCGCTGCGCGTCGCTGTACTCCCGCAGCGGCGGGAAGCGCCGCTCCAGCTCCGTCAGCGTCTCCTTCACCAGCCGGGCGCGCGACTGGGTGACCATGCTGTACTCCTGGTCGGCCAGGTGCGGCAGGTCGTCGATCGCCTGCCGGACCCTCGTGGGTCTCTCCGGACCGGCCTCCAGCACGGCAGCGGCGCCCCGCGCGTCCGGGGCCCACGCGTCGGCGCCCAGGGCGCGCGCGTACCGCCCGTCCACGCCGAACGCCCGGCCGCCCGCCACCACCGGCACGCCCACGGACCGGCAGGCGGTGATCGCGGTGTGCGCCCGCGGCAGGTGCGTGGGGATGGACCCGGACAGCAGCACCGCGTCGGAGTTGGTGTGGTGCTGGTGCGCCACCAGGTGCGGGGTGGGCGTCTGGGCCCCGAGGTAGTCGACCTGCCAGCCGCGCAGCCGCAGGGTCTCGGCGACCAGCCGCGCGGGGAACGCGTGCCACTCGCCGTCGACGCAGCTCACCGTGACCCGGCCCCGCACGGCGTCGGGACGCGCGCCGCCGGAGCCGTGGTGCACCAGCGCGGTGATGACCCGTTCGTTGATCGCGGTCGCAGCGTGCTCCTGGGCGACGCTGATCCGGTCGGCGGCCCATTCGACGCCGATCCGCGCCTGCACCGCCGCGACCACGTCGAGCAGCAGGTCCTCCTCCTGCCAGCCGTCCGCCAGAGCGCCGCGGACGACGTCGACGGCGTCGTACTCGTCGCCGTCGGTCACCGCCTTCCACAGCGCCTCGCCGAGTTCGCCGGCCGAGGCCCTGGGTCCGCTCATGGTGTCCTCCGCGCTCGTCCGCCGTCACCGGCCGGGGCGCGGCCGCCCGCCGGGCTGCCGCCGCGCGGCGCGCCGATGGCCACGACGGCCATGTCGTCGTGGCGGCTCCCCGGCTCCAGCCACTGCGCGGCCAGCATCTGTACGTGTTCCACCATCGCCTCGCCCGGCATGCCGCCGCATCCCTCCAGGGCCTGCCGCAGCCGCTCCTCGCCGAACATCTCGTCGCCGAGCGGGCCGCCGCGGGCCTCGGTGATGCCGTCGGTGTAGAGCAGGCAGGTGTCGCCCGGGGCGAGTTCCGTCTCCACGGTGCGCGCGGTCACCTTGGGCAGCGCGCCCACGAGGGTGCCCTGCGTGGGCGTCTCCTCCACCCGGCCGTCCGCGCGCACCACCAGCGGCGGCAGATGCCCGGCGCTGGTGAGCCGCAGCCGTACCGCGCCGTCGTCCTGACGCTTCACGGACGCCAGCACCAGGGTCGCGAACCGCGCGTGGTGGGAGGTCAGCAGGGCGCCGTTGAGCATGCGCAGCACCCGGAGGTGGTCGGAGGCGAGCGGCAGCAGCGCGTGCAGCGTGTTGCGGATCTTCCCGGTGAGGACCGCCGCGTCCAGTCCCTTGCCGGCCACGTCGCCCAGCGCGACGAACGTCTCGGCGGACTCGTCGGGGCCGGGGTGGACGTCGTAGAAGTCGCCGCCGACCCGCTCGTGGTCCATGGCGGTGCGGTAGCGGCCCGCGTAGTCGACGCCGTGCACCCGGCTCAGCGGCGGCGGCAGCAGTTCCCGCATCAGGGTGCCGGTGATGGCCGTCTGCTCGCTGTACAGGCGCGCCGCCGACAGGGCGGTGCCCGCACGGGACGCGAACAGCCGGGCGAACACCTCCTCCTCCGGCGAGAACCCCTTCTCGGTGTCCGAGCGCAGCAGGATGAGCGCGCCCGCGGGCACCCCGTGCCCGGGCAGCGGCGTCACCAGCACGGAACCGACCGGCCCTGAGAAGCCCTCGGGGATCGCCCAGTCCGGGATGGCGTCCGGGTTGATCCAGCGGGCCGGCACGGGCGGGAAGCCGCGCAGGGCCTCGTCGAGCCCGGGGACGGTGAGCGGGTCGATCTGCCGCGTCTCCTGCACCACCCTGCGGCCGCGCAGTGCGTGGGTGACGGCGTACCGGTGGCCGGCGGGCGGGGTGATCAGCACGGCGGCCTCGGCGAGGTGGTCGGTGGCCATCCGGGCGGCGACCTCCGCGCAGCGCGGCACGTTCAGGGACGACAGCAGGGTGCTGAAGACGTCGGAGGTGGCGTCGGCGCGCTCCCGGGTCTCCCGCACGGTCTCATGGGCCGCGACGAGGTCGGTGCGGTCCAACAGCCACCAGGCCACACGGCCGTCCCCGGTGGGGGAGGGCCGGGCCTCGAAGGAGCGGCTGCCGAACAGCCCGGCCGGCGTGCCCGCCGTCGGGTCGGAGGTTCCGGCGACATGACGCCGGTGCGCCTCGGCCAGCCACGAGGGCGGAACGTCGGACGCGGCGGAGGACGCGGTGAGGCGGCGGGCGGCACGGTTGCGGCCGGCGATCCGGCCGCGTGAGTCCAGCACCAGAACGGGGCACGGAGCGTCGTCCCACGTGGGGACGGATCCGTCGCGCGCGTCGCACGGATCGGCGCTGGAACCGGGGGAAGAAATCACGAACGAGGTGCGCGCCGCGCACCCACCCCCTCTCTCGTCGGCATCAGCAGGTACGGCGGCAACGGTCCCCCATCCGTGCCCGCGAAGCAACCTGCCTGGTCGGCGAGGAAGTCCATGACGGGCCCAGTACCCCCCAGCAGGTGTTTCATGTCTCACGGCGGACGGCGGGAGCGTCCCCGCCGCCCTCGGTCACGGCGTCCCGCACGGCCCGGTGCACGGCACGCGCCAGCCGCGCCCCCCACAGCGACCGGGGCCCGGCGAACGCGTGCGCCTCCCGGTGCGGGGCCGGGGCGTCGGCGACGACGCACACCGCGTCGGTCGGGGTGCCGGAACAGTCGTACCCGCTCTCCACGAGCGCCTGGACCTTCGCCTCCGTCGCGGTGGCCACCGCGTTCACCAGCGCCGCGTCGGTCAACGCGGCCGGCACGGCCACCACCACGTTGATCGTGCCCGGCTCCGGAACGCCCTCCGCGCCCTCCGCGCCCTCACCGGGCCGCGCCGCCCAGCCGCGCACGTCCACGCCCGCCGTGACGAACGCCTCCACACCCGCGTCGCGCGCGTGCGCGTACGCCGACACGTCCGCCGCCGTCATCAGACCCACCCCGTGCCCGCTCAGGCCCGCGTCCGCGGCGAGGGAGGCGAGGTGCCGCTCCGGATCGGTACGCCGGTAGCCGTGCGCCACCTGTGCGTTGAGGATCCACGCCCGCTCACCGATGCCGCCGCCCAGCACCGCGCTGCTGATCGCCCGGCGCCCGGGACCCGCCGCCCACACCAGCGCGTGCAGCCGTTCACCGTCCTCGGCCCGGGTCAGCCGGCGCGGGGCCGGCAGGGCGGGCGTGGCGGGGTGCGGGGGCAGGACGGCGGTCACCGTGCGGGCTCCTGGCGGGCGGCGGCCCCCACGAGGCGGGCCTGACGTGGGTCGGCCCGACCGATCGTAGGCCAGGCCGGGGCCGCGTCCGCCGCCGGGGTGATCACACCGCGGCGGCCTCCTCCGGCGCGCGGAAGCAGGCGGTGACCGTCTTGCCGTGCGGGCAGGGCCGCGCCTCCCAGGTGTCCGCCAGGACGTCGACCAGCAGCATGCCGCGCCCGCCGACCCGCTCCTCGCTCGGCTCGCGCGGCGTGGGCAGGGAGGCGGACCCGTCGTGCACGGAGATGTGCAGGCAGCGGGTGTCCCACGACATCACCAGCTGCGCGTCGGTGCCGGCGTGCACATGCGCGTTGGTGACCAGCTCCGACACCGTGAGCAGCACGGAGTGGACCGTCTCGGGCGCTGTCTCGTCCCAGCCCAGGGAGGCGAGGTGCTCCTGCGCCCAGTCACGGGCCGCCTTGACCCCCTGGCCCATCGGCAGGGAGCGGGCCCAGCCCACGGTGCGGACCGACGATTCGTTCATGGAGTCCTTTCGGTGATCGGCCCGCGGCCCGCGCGGTCGCGCGGCGCCGTCAGGCCCGGGATCGGCTCAGCGCCGGCCACCGCGCAGCCGTCCCAGCAGCCGCTGGGCCTGCGCCCGCCGCCGGGGGTCGGCCGCGGCCCTGCGTACCTGTTCGGCCGTGCGGCGCCCCTGCGGACTCCGGGCGAACTGCTTGATGCGCTCCACCATGCCGGGCATGGCGACTCCTCTCGGTAGGCGACGGCGTGTGCGTGCCGCTGTCCTTCTACCCCCGGAGGGCCGGTACAGCCCGGCGCGGCCGGGGATTCTCCGAACCTCCGCACGCCCCTGCGCGGTTGACGGTGGTCCGCTTACCGCTGACGGTGAGCGGCGCCTCGTCACGGGATGTGTTTGCCGACCGGCCCTGCGGCAAACCGGTGTCCATGACCGAACAGAACAAGAATGCGAACCGGAAGACCTCGACCGCCGGGTCCACGGCGTCCAAGGCCGCCTCGACCGCCGACAAGACCGCCGGCAAGGCGACCGAGACGGCGAACGGCGCGGCCTCCAAGGCGGCCGACGCCGCCAACGGCGTGGCCTCGAAGGCGTCTGACGCCACGTCGGCCCTCGCGTCCGGCACCGAGCGTGCCGCGCGCGTGGCGAACGGCGCCGCCCAGTCCGCCGTCAAGGGCGCGGAGGCCGGCCGCCGCGCCGTCGTCACCGCCTCCGGGCAGGTGGCCGCCGGCGCCAAGACCGCCTGGACCGTCATCGCCAACCGCAGGCTGGTCGCCGCCGGCGCGGCCGCCGGACTGACCGCGCTGACCGCCGCCTCCTACGCGGTGGGCCGCCGCGCGGAACGCCACGCCCACGGGCCCCTGACCCGGATGACCGGCGGACGTATCTGACGTCCTCCGGGGCCGGAGCGGACCGAGCCCACTCGCGCGGCGACGCCCCGGCGGGGAAAGATGTCTCCGCAAGCGTGACAACCGACCTTTTGCGGAGGAGTGGGCACATGCAGCACGAGCGAGCGGGCGGTCCGGCCGGTCCCGAGGATCTCGTCGACGTCGCTCGGCTGGTCACGGCGTACTACGCGTTCCACCCCGACCTGGACGACCCGGGGCAGCGCGTGGCGTTCGGCACCTCGGGGCACCGCGGCTCGTCACTGGCCGCCGCGTTCAACGAGGACCACATCGCCGCGACCAGCCAGGCCATCGTCGAGTACCGCGCCGCGCAGGGCATCGACGGACCGCTCTTCCTCGGCGCGGACACCCACGCCCTCTCCGAACCGGCGCGGGTCACCGCCCTGGAGGTGTTCGCCGCCAACGGTGTGACGGTGCTGATCGACAGCGCCGACGGCTACACGCCCACCCCGGCCGTCTCGCACGCCGTGCTCACCCACAACCGGGGCCGCGGCACGGGACTCGCCGACGGCGTCGTCGTCACCCCGTCCCACAACCCGCCCGCCGACGGCGGGTTCAAGTACAACCCGCCCAGCGGCGGCCCCGCCGGCTCGGACGCCACCGGCTGGATCCAGGAACGTGCCAACGAGATCATCCGCGGCGGCCTGAAGGACGTCCGCCGCATCCCGTACGCGCGCGCCCTGGCCGCGTCGAACACCGGCCGCTACGACTTCCTCGGCACGTACGTCGCCGACCTGCCCAGCGTGCTCGACCTCGACGCGATCCGCGCCGCCGGCGTCCGTATCGGCGCCGACCCGCTGGGCGGGGCGTCCGTCGCCTACTGGGGCCGGATCGCCGAGGAACACCGCCTGGACCTCACGGTGGTGAACCCGCTGACCGACCCCACCTGGCGGTTCATGACGCTCGACTGGGACGGCAAGATCCGCATGGACTGCTCGTCGCCGTACGCGATGGCGTCCCTCATCGGACAGCGCGACCGCTTCGACATCGCGACGGGCAACGACGCCGACGCCGACCGGCACGGCATCGTCACCCCGGACGCCGGCCTGATGAACCCCAACCACTATCTCGCCGTCGCGATCGGCTACCTGTACGCGCACCGCGAGCAGTGGCCGTCGGGGGCGGGCGTCGGCAAGACCCTCGTCTCGTCGGCGATGATCGACCGGGTCGCCGCCGACCTGAAGCGCGAACTGGTCGAAGTGCCGGTCGGCTTCAAGTGGTTCGTGGACGGACTGGTCGACGGCAGCCTCGGCTTCGGCGGCGAGGAGTCGGCCGGGGCGTCCTTCCTGCGCCGCGACGGCTCGGTGTGGACCACCGACAAGGACGGCGTCATCCTGGCGCTGCTCGCCTCCGAGATCACCGCGGTCACCGGGAAGACGCCGTCCCGGCACTACGCCGAACTGACCGCGCGCTTCGGCGAACCCGCCTACGAGCGCATCGACGCCCCCGCGACCCGCGAGGAGAAGGCACGCCTGGCGAAGCTGTCCCCGGCGCAGGTCACCGCGGACACCCTGGCGGGGGAGCCGGTCACCGCCGTGCTCACGGAGGCGCCCGGCAACGGCGCGTCCATCGGCGGCATCAAGGTGACCACGGAGAGCGCCTGGTTCGCGGCCCGCCCGTCGGGCACGGAGGACGTGTACAAGATCTACGCCGAGTCGTTCCAGGGTCCGGAGCATCTGCGCCGGGTCCAGGAGGAGGCGAAGGGGGTCGTGCTGGCGGCGCTGGGCGGCTGAAGCTCGGCTTGTCTGCCGGCCCGTCAGCCGGTCCGGATCTCCGTGGCGGACGGGGTGGTGAGCCCGGCCGGCACGGAGGCCCCCGGCGGCAGCGTCACCGGGGCTTCCTCGGACTGCTGGAGCACGGTGTCGCCGGGCCCCTCGGCCGGGGCGCCGGCGCCCGTGGACAACTGCGACCAGGCGCCGAGGGCCAGGGCGATGGCGGCGGCGGTCCCCACGACACGCCCGATGCGGCGGAGCCGGGCGCGGGCGTCGAGGTCCCGCCAGGCGGGCCCCTCCCAGGGGTCGTCGGGCTGCCAGAGGTCGCCGACGGGGTCGGGGGTGTCGTGACGGGGCGGGGGCGAGGGCCGCTGTGCGGGTTCGGGGGCTCGGGGCGGCTGTGGAGGCTGCGGGGAGCGTCCCGCCGCCCGCTGCACCGCGGAGGGCTCCCAGGGGGCGGACGTACGGATGGCCTGCTCGCTGTCCATGAGGAACCGCTGCCAGACGTCGTCGGGCAGGGACGGCACCCCGTCCTCCCGATCCCGCGGCGTTCCGCCGTCGTCCGGTCCCTGCACGGTCACGTCCGTCCATTCCCTTTCACGTCCGGGAGCCCGCCAGGATCATCGCACAGCGCCGGAACGGGGAAACGGGGGACCGGCACGAGGTGATCTGCGGGCCGGTGGGGCTTGTCGGGCAGTTCCCCGCACCCCTAGGGGCCCAGGGGCGCGGGGAACTGCGCGAACAGCCCCCCTTCGGCCCGCACCGGCGACGAGACGGGAACGACCGTAGACGCCCCCACCGACACCGTTTGCCGGCCCCCACCGACACCGTTTGCCGAACCGGCAACATCACTCGCCCCGCCCCCGCACAACCCCGCATGCTCGGCGTACGCCCCAAAAGCCATCCGAGCGACTCAGGAGCCCCTCGTGCCGGTACCGACCTCGCCCCCCGTCCACCGACTCGTCCCCGCACCCGAGGGCCGCGTGCACCTGGTGGAGCAGGGCAGCGGTCCGCTCGTGCTGCTCGTGCACGGGTTCCCCGAGGGCTGGTACTCCTGGCGCCACCAGCTGCCCGCCCTCGCCGCGGCCGGCTACCGGGCCGTGGCCGTGGACGTGCGCGGCCACGGCCGTTCCTCCCGGCCCGCCGACCCTGACGCGTACCGCGTACGGGAACTCGTGGACGACGCCGTCGCGGTGGTCGAGGCCCTCGGGGAGCGGACCGCCGTCGTCGTCGGCCACGACTGGGGCTCGTCCGTCGCCTCGAACGCCGCCCTGCTCCGGCCGGACGTCTTCCGCGCGGTGGCGATGCTCAGCGTCCCCTACGCCCCGCGCGGCGGCCCGCGCCCCAGCACGGTCTTCGCGTCGATGGGCGGCGACGAGGAGTTCTACGTGTCGTACTTCCAGGAGCCGGGCCGTGCCGAGGCGGAGATCGAGCCGGACGTACGCGGCTGGCTCGCCGGGTTCTACGCGGCCCTGTCCGCCGACACCATGCCGGGACCGGCCGCGCCCTCCCCGTACTTCACCGGGCCGGGCGGAACCCTCCGTGAACGGTTCCCCGCGGACCGGCGCCCCGCGTGGCTCACCGACGCCGAACTCGACGTGTACGCCGGCGAGTTCGAGCGCACCGGGATGAGCGGCGCGCTGGCCCGCTACCGCGCCATGGACCGGGACTGGGAGGACCTCGCCGCGTACGACGGGGCGCCGGTCACCCAGCCGTCCCTGTTCATCGGAGGCGAACTCGACGCGTCCACCACGTGGATGGCCGACGCGATCGACGCCTTCCCGGTCACCCTGCCGGGACTGGTGTCCTCGCACATCCTGAAGGGCTGCGGGCACTGGGTGCAGCAGGAACGCCCCGAGGACGTCAACCGCCTCCTCACGGACTGGCTCGCCGCCCTGCCCGCGGCCCCGTGCTAGGTTCCCGCACGACAGCGAGCGCACGACACCCGGCGCGGCCGGGTTCTCGGGGACGGACGGCGGCGAACCATGACGTCGGAGCACACCGGAAGACCGGACGGTGACGGCGAGGCACCTCTGCCTCGGATCCTCTGCGACACGGCCGCACTGGCGGCCGCCGCCGCCGCCGGCGACGGGACCGCCGGCGCGCTGTGGCGGCTCGCCGAGTCCGGGCGGCAGCTCGACGCCAACGTCGTCCGTCTGCCGCCCGGCCACCGCGTGGACACCCACCGCGAGCCCGATCTCGACGTCCTGCTGCTGGTCCTCGCCGGCGACGGCGCCCTCACCGCCCCGGACGGCGAACACCCCCTCCCCGCAGGCACCCTCACCTGGCTCCCGCACGGCTCCACCCGCTCCCTGGCAGCGGGCCCCGACGGCCTCACGTACCTCACCGTCCACCGCCGCCGCCCGGGTATGACCATCGGCACCCGCCCGTCCTGACCCGCGCCGCGTGAGCCGGACCGCTTCCGCGGGCGCCCGCCGGAGCGATCGTTATGATGCCCGCATCGTTCAAACGAACATTCCGTCGCGGGGAGGGGCCTCATGCGCGAGCCGGTCGAGGTCAGGAGGCAGCGGATCCTCGCTGCCGTGGAGTCCCGGGGATCCGCGCGGGTGAGTGATCTCGCCGCCGAGCTGGAGGTGTCCGTGGTGACCGTGCGGCGGGACGTGGAGGAGCTGGCCCAGGAGGGCAGGCTGCGCCGCGGGCACGGCGTCGTGCGCTCCACCCTCGCCGCCCGCGACATCCCCGCGCCGCGCCCGCCGGACGGCGACACCGTGGCCGTCGTCGTGCCCGAGCGTCACCACTACCTGTACGAGTCCCTGCACGGCGCCCGCTCCGTGCTGGAAGCGTCCGGCAAGCGCATCGCGCTGCACATCGCACCCCAGGTCGCGGGCGCCGAACGCCCCCTGGTCGAGCGGGCGTTGGAGGACGGCGCCGCCGGTCTGCTGCTCGCCCCGCGCTGGCGCACCCTCGCCGACGAGGAGGCCGACCACGCCTGGCTCGCCGCGCTGGAGGTGCCCGCCGTGCTGATGGAGCGGCGCCCGGGGACGGGCACCGCGCTGCACGCCATGGACTCCGTCTGCTCCGACCACGTCTACGGCGCCCACCTGGCCGTCGAGCACCTGGTGGGCCTCGGGCATCGGCGGATCGTGTTCGCCACCCGCGACGACAGTCCCACCGCGCGCACCCTGCGGTCGGCGTGCGCCCGGATCGCCGAGGCGCACCCGCTCGTCGAGGCGTGGGCGTGGACGCTGAGCGCGCCCGAGGCCGGCCAGGAGGGCCCGTACGCGCCGGAGGAGACCGCCGGACTGCACGAGGTGCTGCGGAGGACGGGCGCCACGGCGGCGGTGCTGCATGGTGACGTCGACGCGCTGATGCTGGTGCAGCGGCTCGCGGACCACGGGGTGCGCGTCCCGGAGGACTGCTCCGTCGTCGCCTACGACGACGTGGTCGCCGGCCTCGGCACGACCCCGCTGACCGCCGTCGCCCCGCCGAAGGCGGACGTCGGCCGGGCGGCCGCCGAACTCCTCCTGGAACGCCTGGACTCGGAGGCCGCGGGCCCCACCCCCGTACGCCGGGTGGAACTCCTGCCCTCCCTCTCCGTCCGCGGCTCCACACGCGCCCTCTGAACGACCACCCCCTTCCGCCCGCACCGGCCGCCACAGAGACCGCGCCCACCCACGTGAGCGTTTGAACGTTTCATTTTCTTCTGATCGATCTATTGACCGTTTACCGGTCGAGCCCCCACGATTCCCGTGTCCCGAACAGCCGTGTCCCAGACACGCCAGGAGCCGCGGGAGGCGCCATGCCCGGTCGACACCGCCGTCGGTCCGTGCTCGCCGCGATGGCCGCCGCGCCGCTTGCAGGAGCCCTCGGCGCCTGCAGCGGGGGCGCGGACGACGCCCCATCAGGCAGCAGCGGAACCGGTACCGGAAAGAAGCCCGTTCGCGTCACCTTCTGGTCCGCCCTGCGCGGCAGCCAGGAAGTGGTCGACGCCTTCAACCGCACCCACGACCGCATCCAGGTCGACTTCCAGCAGATTCCCTCAGGAGGCCAGGGCGGTTACGCGAAACTCAGCAACGCCGCCCGCGCGGGCAACGCCCCCGACGTCGCCACGATCGAGTACCCGCAGGTGCCGGGGTTCGCCATCGACGGCGTCGCCCGCGACATCACCGACCTCGTCGACGACCGGCTGCGGGCGGAACTGCTGCCGCAGGCGTTCGGCCTGACCACCTTCCAGGGGCGGGTGTTCAGCGTCCCCCTCGACGTCGAGCCGATGGTGATGCACTACCGCGCCGACCTGTTCGACCGGTACGGCCTCCAAGTGCCGCGCACCTGGGACGAGTTCGCCGACCTCGCCCGCGTCGTCCGGCGCAAGGCGCCCGAGCGGCGGCTGGTGCTGTTCCCCACCGACGGCGCCACGCAGTTCGCCGCCTACTCCTGGCAGGCGGGCGCCCAGTGGTTCGACACCCGCGACGGCGCCTGGAACGTCTCCCTCGCCGATGCCCCCACCCGCCGTGTCGCCGCGTACTGGCAGGACCTGATCGACCGCGACGACGTCTTCATGAACGCCGTCGAGAGCCGGCAGTCCGACGCCCAGATCGGCAACGGGCTCGTCCTGACGCGGCTCAGCGGCGCCTGGGACGCCGGCGCGCAGATGAACGCACGCCCCGGCCAGAAGGGCCAGTGGCGCATCGCCCCGCTGCCCCGGTGGGACACCGCCCGCCCCGCCGTCGGCACCCACGGCGGCTCCACCTTCGCCGTCACCAAGGACAGCAGGAACCCCGAGGCCGCGATGGAGTTCATCGCCTGGCAGGTCTCCCACCCCGACGCCCTGCGCGCCCGCCTGTCCAGCGGCACCAGCAGCCAGTACCCGGCGGCCTCCGCCCTCGTCGCCGTCGGCCGGGACGCCTTCGACCGCTCCTACTACGGCGGCCAGGACATCTACACCCTCTTCGAGCAGGAGGCGGCCAAGATTCGCGACGGCTGGGTCTGGGGCCCGCGGATGACCGCCACCGGCCGGGTCATGCAGGACTCCTTCGCCCGGGTCTCCGCGGGCCGCGGGACGATCGTCGGCTCGATGCGCGCCGCCCAGGACGGCACGATGCCCGACCTCAAGGCCCTCGGCCTGTCGACCACCCAGCACAGCACCTGAGCCGCCCGAAAGGCAGGTGACACCCCTCATGACCGCGACGACCGAGCACACCGTGCGGGTCCCCGCCCCGCGCACCGCCGCCCCCTCCGCCCGCACCCGCCGCACCGCCCGGCGCCGCGGACTGGGCGCCGCCGGCGTGCTGATGGCCCCCTTCTTCCTGCTGCTGACCACCGTCTTCCTGATCCCCGTCGGCACCGCCGCCTACCTCAGCTTCTCCAGCGACGACCAGCCCGGCCTCGGTTTCGGCCCCGAACGCACCGTCTTCGTCGGCCTGCGCAGCTACGCCGCCGTCCTCACCGACCCGACCTTCCTCGGCGGCCTCGGCACCGTCGCCGCGTACTGCCTGATCTACATCCCGCTCATGGTCGTCGGCGCGCTGCTGCTGGCCCTGCTGCTCGACTCCGGCGTCGTACGCCTGCGCGCCTTCGCACAGCTCGGGCTGTTCCTGCCGCACGCCGTGCCCGGCATCATCGCCGCGCTGATCTGGCTGTACCTCTACACCCCCGGCATCAGCCCGGTCATCGACCTGTTCGCCCGCGCCGACATCACCGTCGACTTCCTGGGCGTGCATACCGTCCTGCCGTCCATCGTGAACATCGCCCTGTGGAGCAACCTCGGCTACAACATGGTGGTCTTCTACGCCGCCCTCCAGGCCGTGCCCCGCGAGGTGATCGAGGCCGCCGTCGTCGACGGGGCAGGCCCTGTGCGCACCGCGCTCCAGGTGAAGACCCCGCTGGTGCGGGCGTCCATCGTGATGGTCGCCATGTTCACCCTCATCTGGGCGCTGCAGCTGTTCACCGAGCCGATGCTGCTCAGCCAGTCCTCCCAGATGATCAACTCCCGTTTCTCGCCCAGCATGTACATCTACGACGCGGCCTTCACCCGCAACAACTACAGCCTCGCCGCGGCCGCCTCGGTGGTCCTGCTGCTGTGCACCGTCGCCCTGTCCTACGGCGTCACCCGCCTCACCAGCCGCGACTCCACCGCCGAGGAGGCCCGATGAGCGCCACCGGCACCACCGCGCTGCGCCCCCGCCTGCTGGGCCGGGCCACCGTCAACGCCGTCGTCGCGATCTCCGTGCTCTACACCCTGCTGCCCGTGCTGTGGCTGGTGCTCGCCGCCGCCAAGAACCGCGACGCCCTCTTCGGCAGCGACCTGCTCTCCCTGAGCGGCTTCTCCTTCGGGCAGAACCTCACCGACCTGTTCGCCATGGACGGCGGCCTGTACGGACGCTGGTACGTCAACAGCCTGCTGTACGCGGTGCTCGGCGCCGCCGTCGGCGCGCTGGTGAGCGTCGCCTGCGGCTACGCCTTCGACAAGTACCGCTTCCGGCACAAGGAGAAGCTGTTCGGCCTGGTCCTCGCCGCCGTCATGGTGCCGCAGACGGTGCTCGCCCTGCCGCTGTACCTGATGGCCTCCGGGGCCGGGCTGGTCAACACCTTCTGGGCGGTGTTCATCCCCGTCCTCTTCAACCCGTTCGGCGTCTACCTCGGCCGCATCTTCAGCCAGGGCTACGTCCCCGACGAGGTGCTGGAGGCCGCCCGCATCGACGGCGCCGGCGAACTCACCATGTACGCGCGGGTCGCGCTGCGGATGCTGGGACCCGGACTGGTCACCGTGTTCCTGTTCCAGCTCACCGCCATCTGGAACAACTTCTTCCTGCCCATGGTGATGCTCTCCGACCAGGACCTGTACCCGGTCAGCCTCGGCCTGTACGCGTGGAACAGCTCCGCGTCCGTCTCACCCGAGTACTACCCCGTGGTCATCATGGGTTCGCTGCTCGCCGTGGTGCCGTTGATCCTCGCCTTCGTCCTGCTCCAGCGCTTCTGGCGCAGCGGTCTGACCGCCGGCGCCGTGAAGTGAACGCCCACGCAAGGAGTCACCGCACCACATGACCGAGCCCACGCCCGGCCCCCGTCCCCGCGTCGCCCTCGCCATGTCCGCGGGCGCCGCCTCCGCCGTCCTCGGCCCCGAGTCGCGCGCCGCCCTCGACGCCCTGTGCGGCCTCGCCCCCACGGTGCTGGAGGACTTCACCATCCCCGCCGCCCGTGCCGTGCTCGCCGACGTCGAACTGCTCGTCACCGGCTGGGGCTGTCCGCCCCTGGACGACGACGTGCTGCGGGCGGCGCCCCGGCTGCGGGCGGTCGTGCACACCGCCGGCAGTGTCCGCGGCCATGTCACCGACGCCTGCTGGGACCGCGGCGTCGAGGTGTCCTCCGCCGCCGCGGCCAACGCCGTCCCCGTCGCCGAGTACACGCTCGCGATGATCCTCCTCACCGGCAAACGGGTCCTGGAGAGCGCCCGCGAGTACCGCGCCTCCCGCACCCGCGCCGACTGGCTGCACACCCCCCGCACGGTCGGCAACCACCGCCGTACCGTCGGCATCCTCTCCGCTTCCCTCATCGGCCGCCGCGTGATCGACCTGCTCCGCCCGCACGACGTCGACGTACTGCTCCACGACCCGTACGTCGACGAGGCCGAGGCCGCCCGGCTCGGCGTGCGCGGCGTCGGACTCGCCGAGCTGTTCCGGCTGAGCGACACCGTCAGCGTCCACACCCCGCTGCTGCCCCAGACCCGCGGCCTGGTCTCCCGGGAGCTGATCGGCTCCATGCGGCCCGGCGCCGTGCTCATCAACACCGCACGCGGCGCGGTCCTCGACCAGGACGCGCTCACCGACGCCGCCCTCGCCGGCCGCATCCGCGCCGTGCTCGACGTGACCGAACCCGAAGTCCTCCCGCCCGACCACCCGTTGTGGGACTGCGACCACGTCCTCATCACCCCGCACCTCGCCGGCTCGCAGGGCAACGAGTGGCGCCGACTCGCCGACACCGCCGTCTCCGAGGTCGCCCGCTGGGCAGCCGGAGAGGGCTTCCTGCACCCCGTCCGACGCGAAAGGCTGGGCTTCCTCGCATGAGCATCCCGTTCGAACTGCCCGCCGACGACCACGACATCAGTCCCCGCACCGGATACACCCGGGCCCACTGGGAGGCGGTGGCGGACGGGCTGCTCACGGCCGCCTGGCGCTGGGCCACCCCGGCCGGCGCCTTGCTGCACCTGCCCGGCCGCCCCTCCCGCTCGGGCGTGCGCTCCGACGGCCTCGAAGGGTACGCCCGGACGTTCCTCGCCGCCGCCTTCCGCGTCGCGGGCGCCGACGGTGACGACCCGCGGAACCTGCTGGAGCGGTACGCGGCAGGTCTGGCCGCCGGCACCCGCACCCCCGGCCGTGACGACACCGAGTCCTGGCCCGAGATCCTCGACTTCGACGTCCAGGGCCAGCCCATGGTGGAGTCCGCGTCCGTCGCCCTCGGCCTGAGGCTCACCGCGCCCTGGCTGTGGGACAAGATCGACTCCGGTGTGCAGGACCGCGCCGAGGAGTGGCTGCGCGGCGCGCTGCGGCACACCCCCGCGCCCAACAACTGGTACCTCTTCCCGTACACCGTGGCCGGCTTCCTGGAGTCCGTCGGCCGGGGCGACGCCGAGACCGCCGCCGCCCGGGAGCGGGCACTGGGCCTGCTGGAGAGCTGGTACCGCGGCGACGGCTGGTACGCCGACGGCGACGGACGCGCCTTCGACCACTACAACGGCTGGGCCCTGCACCTCTACCCGGTCCTCGACGCCCACCTCGCGGGGGATGCCGACGCCCTCGCCCACCACGGCGGACGCCTCCGCGCCCACCTCGACGGCTTCTCCCTGATGTTCGGCGCGGACGGCGCCCCGCTCCACTACGGCCGCTCGCTCACATACCGCTTCGCCGCCGCCTCCGCCGTGTCACTGGGTGCGGTCACCGGGCACACCCCGCTGACGCCGGGTGCCTCCCGCCGCATCGTGAGCGGCAGCCTGCGCCACTTCCTCGACCGCGGCGCGCTCACCCCCGACGGGCTGCTGTCCCTCGGCTGGTACGGCCCGCACGAGGCGAGCCTCCAGGAGTACTCCGGTCCAGCGTCGCCGTACTGGGCGTCGAAGGCGTTCGTGACGCTGCTCGCCCCCGCGGACCACCCCCTGTGGACGGACACCGAGGAGCCCGCCCCGGTGGAGGAGACCGACCGGGTGCTGTCCCTGCCCGGACCCGGCCTGCTCCTGCAGTCCACCCGCGCCGACGGCACCGTACGGCTGCACAACCACGGCAGCGACCATGTGCGGCCGCACGAGGGGGAGTCGGCGGCCGACGACGACCCGCACTACGGCCGCCTGGCGTACTCCACCCGCACCGGACCCACCGCCCCGGCGAACGTCGCCGACAACCATCTGTCGGTGGAGGTGGCCGGGCGGCCCAGTGTGCGCCGCCGCGTCCACCCCCTGGGCGCGGGACACGGCGACGGCTGGGGCTGGGCCGCCTCCTGGCACCGGCCGGTGTTCGCCGCGGGCCCGCCGATGGTGCCGGGCCTGACGGTCGAGAGCGTCACCGTCGCGCACGGCGGTCTGGAGTTGCGCGCACATCGCGTGGTGGGGGCGCCGCCCGGATCACGGGTCACCCTCACCGGCTGGGCCACCGGCCCGGAGGAGCCGACGGTCTCCGCCCTGCACGGCCTGTACGGCTGGGACACCCCGGCCCCGGAGACGCTCCCGGCGCCCCAGGGCACCGCCTGGACCCCCTGGGCGCACGTGCCCCGCCTCACCGGCGGCTGCGGCGGCACCACCGTGCACCTCGCCCTGGCGTCCCTGACCACCGGCCCCGACGCGCCGTCTCCGGAGGACGCGGTGACCGATGTGCGGGTGGAGGACGGGACCGTGGAGGTGACGTGGGCGGCGGACGGCTCCCGCACCCGCGTCTCGTTCGGGCGGCCGTTGGAGGTGCGCCACACGCGCCCGTAGCCGCGGCCGGCCGGCCTCAGGACTGTGCGTCCGCCGCACGCTCCGGGGCCGGCATGCCGTTGTCGGGCGCGGTGTAGAACACCGAGGTGCCCTGCTTGCCGCGCTGGGCCTGGTTGCGCGCGACCAGGCCCTCCAGGGTGGAGCGGATCACCGTCACCTTGATGGTGCGTTCGGGATGCGCCTGGCCCAGCGCCGTGGCGACCTCCGCCGCCGAACGGGGCTCCTTCTGCTCGTCCAGATGACGGCGCACCAGGTCCACCAGCTTCGGCGTGTCGCCCTGGGCGGACTCCGCGGCCTTGGCCGGCGCCTTCACCGCGGACGCCTTCCCGGCGGGCTTGGGGGTGGCGGGCTTGCGCGCCGACCTGGCGCCGGTGGCCTTCGCCGAGCCGGCGGGCTTCGACCCGCCGTTGGCCTTCGCCGTGCTGCCGGCCTTGGCGGCACCGGCGGTCTTGGCGGCACCCACGGCCTTCGTCGAGCCGCCCTCCTTCGTGGCACCACCCGACTTCGCGGACGCGGCGCTCTGGCCCGCACCGCCCGCCGACACCTTCTTCCGCTTCGGCTTCTCCGCCTCCGACTTGACCGCGCCGCGGCCGCGCGGCGCGGGCACGGTCGCGCGTCCGGACCCGGCGGTCTCCTCCGCCGGCTCGGCGGACTCGTCCTCCGAGGGCTCGCTGACCGAAGCGGACTCAGCGACCGCGCTGTCCCCGACGGCCTCCGCCGAGGAAGCGCCCTCCGCGGCGGAAACGGCGTCAGCCGGGGGCCCCGCCGCCAGATCCAGCGCCTGCTGCATCTTCACCAGCAACGCATGGTCCCGCCGAAGCGCCTCCAACTGCTGCTGCAGCTCGGCGATCTCGGCGCCGACCCGCTCCTGCTCCTTGGCGTTGCGCTCGAGGTCGTTCGCGACCTGGGCGACGTACTGCGACGTGAGATCGGTGGTGGCGACGGTCGAGTGGTCGGACATGAGGGCGTCCTTTCGTCGTGTGGTCTGCCGGTGGCCAGTCATGGTACGGCCGGGCGGGGTTGACCGTTTCTCCTCCGCGGCCTCCCGCAGGGACGCCCGGTTGACGCCCGTGAGGCGCGAGGTGCCGCCGTTTCCTTCCGGACGCTGTGTCCACGCCATTGACAAGTGATGCGCGAGCCGGAAACTTCAAAGCGAGAGCCGCAAGAAATGAACGACGTCCCGCAAATATCGAATCGGGCGTCGGCAATCCTCGGCAGGTCACCGGGCTGCCCGGGTGGCCGCGCGCCCTCAGCACCCGCCGTGGAACGAGGACTACATGAGACGACGCACGCGTTTCGGCCTGCGTACGATCACCGGCCTGCTCCTGGCCGGCCTGGTCGCCGCCGGTCTCCCACCCGCTACGGCCGGCGCGGCCGCCGAGGCCGTCCGCGGACCCGACCTGGCGCTCGGCAGAAGCGCCACGGCCACCGGGTCCCATCCCGAACACCCCGCCACCAACATCACCGACGGCAGTCAACTCACCTACTGGGAAGGCCCCTTGGGTGACTTCCCGCAGTCCGTGCGCCTCGACCTGGGCGCCACGGTCGGCGTCGACGAGGTCGTGCTGAAGCTGCCGGCCTCCTGGGAGGCGCGCACCCAGACCCTCGCCGTGGAGGGCAGCACGGACGGCTCGTCGTTCACCGCGCTGTCCGCCTCGGCCGCCCACCGCTTCGACCCCGACCGGGCCAACACCGTCACGCTCACCTTCCCGGCCCGCGACGTACGCCATCTCCGCGTCCGCGTCACCGCCAACACCGGCTGGAACGCCGCCCAGCTGTCCGCGCTCGAGGTGTACGGCGAGGACGGAGGAGGGGGACCGGAGCAGCCGCCGGCCGACGGAACCAATCTGGCCCTCGGCAAACCCGCCGAGGCGACCTCCACGATTCACTCCTTCGTGGCAGCCAACGCCACCGACGGGCGCGTCGACACCTACTGGGAGTCGGCCGGTCACCCCGCCACGCTCACCGTCCACCTCGGCGCCGAGGCCGACGTCACCGCCGTCGTGGTGAAGCTGTACCCGGACGCGGCATGGGAGCGGCGCACCCAGAGCATCGAGGTCCTCGGACGTGACGGCTCGTCCAGCGCCTACACCACGCTCAAGGCCCGCGCCGACCACACCTTCGACCCGGCGGGCAACGGCAACAGCGTCACCATCCCCGTCACCGGACGTGCCGCCGACGTCCAGCTCAAGTTCGCGCACAATACGGCCGGTTACGGCGCCCAGGTCGCCGAGCTGGAGGTCCGGGGCACGGCCGCGCCCAACCCCGACCTGACCGTCACCGCCCTCGACTGGACCCCCGCCGCACCCACGGAGACGGACCCGGTCACCGTCCGCGCCACCGTGCGCAACGCCGGCACCGCCCAGTCCGCCGCCGCGACCGTGAACGTCAGCCTGGAGGGCACCGTCGTGGGCAGCGCACCCGTCGCCGGGCTCGCCCCGGGCGCCACCGCCACGGTGTCGGTGGACGCGGGCGCCCGCGCGAGGGGCAGTTACACCGTGTCCGCCGTGGTCGACCCCACGGACACCGTCCCCGAACTGGACGAGACCAACAACAGCCGTACCGCTTCCCAGAAGCTGACCGTCGCGCAGAGCCCCGGCCCCGACCTGGAGGTGACCGGCATCCGCACCAGCCCGGCCACCCCCGCCGTCGGCGCTTCGGTGTCGTTCACCGTCTCCGTGCACAACCGGGGTACCTCACCCGCCCCCGCCGGTTCGGTCACCCGGCTCACCGTCGCCGGGCGCACCCTCGACGGGGTCACGGGGGCGGTCGCCGCCGGCGCCACCGCCGAGATCGCCGTCGCCGGCACCTGGACCGCCACGGCGGGCCCCGCCGTCCTCACCGCCACCGCGGACGCCACCGGCACCGTCACCGAGACCGACGAGCACAACAACGTCCTCAGCCGGTCGATCGTCGTCGGCCGTGGCGCAGCCGTCCCGTACACCGAGTACGAGGCGGAGGACGGCGCCTACCGGGGTACCCTGCTGACCGCCGACGCCCGACGCACCTTCGGCCACACCAACTTCGCCACCGAGTCCTCCGGCCGTCAGTCCGTCAGGCTCGACTCCACCGGCCAGTACGTCGAGTTCACCTCCACCGACGCCACCAACTCGATCGTCGTGCGCAACTCCATCCCCGACGCCCCGGGCGGCGGAGGCACCGAGGCCACGCTCAGCCTCTACGCCGACGGGCAGTTCGTGCAGAAGCTGGGCCTCAGCTCCAAGCACAGCTGGCTGTACGGCAGGACCGACGATCCCGAAGGACTCACCAACACGCCCCGGACCGACGCGCGCCGCCTCTTCGACGAGTCCCACGCGCTGCTCGCCGACACCTACCCGGCCGGCACTGTGTTCCGGCTCCAGCGCGACGCCGACGACAGCGCCGCCTTCTACGTCGTCGACCTGATCGACCTGGAGCAGGTGGCCCCGCCCGCCGAGAAGCCCGCGGGATGCGTCTCGATCACCGAGTACGGCGCCGTCCCCAACGACGGCATCGACGACACCGCCGCGATCCAGCGCGCCGTCACCGCCGACCAGCGGGGCGAGATCGACTGCGTGTGGATCCCGGCCGGGCAGTGGCGGCAGGAGAGGAAGATCCTCACCGACGACCCGCTGGACCGCGGACAGTTCAACCAGGTCGGCATCCGCGACGTCACCATCCGCGGCGCCGGCATGTGGCACTCCCAGCTGTACACGCTGACGCCCCCGCACCAGGCGGGCGGCATCAACCACCCGCACGAGGGCAACTTCGGCTTCGACATCGACGACAACACGAAGATCTCCGACCTCGCCATCTTCGGCTCCGGCACCATCCGGGGCGGCGACGGGGGCGCCGAGGGCGGAGTCGGCCTCAACGGGCGCTTCGGCAGGAACACCCGCATCAGCAACGTGTGGATCGAACACGCCAACGTCGGCGTCTGGGCCGGCCGCGACTACTCCGACATCCCCGAGCTGTGGAACCCCGCCGACGGACTGGAGTTCACCGGCATGCGGATCCGCAACACCTACGCGGACGGCATCAACCTCACCAACGGCAGCCACGACTCCACCGTGACCAACTCGTCGTTCCGCAACACCGGCGACGACGCCCTCGCCGTGTGGTCCAGCAAGTACGTCAAGAACCCGGCGACCGACACCGGCCACGACAACCACTTCCGCAACAACACCGTGCAACTGCCCTGGCGCGCCAACGGCATCGCGATCTACGGAGGCCACGGCAACACGGTCGAGAACAACCTCGTGTACGACACCATGAACTACCCGGGCATCATGCTGGCCACCGACCACGACCCCACGCCGTTCTCCGGGCAGACCCTGATCGCCGGCAACGGGCTGTACCGCACCGGCGGGGCCTTCTGGAACGAGGACCAGGAGTTCGGCGCCATCACCCTGTTCGCCCAGGGACCCGACATCCCCGGCGTGGTCATCCGCGACACCGACATCCACGACTCGACGTACGACGGCATCCAGTTCAAGACCGGTGGCGGCGCCATGCCGGACGTGCGGATCTCGGACGTCACCATCAGCAAGTCGAACAACGGCTCCGGCATCCTCGCCATGAGCGGGGCACGGGGCAGCGCCACCCTGACGAACGTCACCATCACCGGATCGGCCGAAGGGGACGTGCTGATCGAACCCGGTTCCACCTTCGTGATCAACCGGTAGGCGTTCACACGCCGATTGCTCCGTCCGGCGGGCCCGCACCCCACGCGAGGGTGCGGGCCCGTCACCCGTGCGGCCCCTTGCCGGAAGGCGCCCCGCCGCGGGCGGCACCGGTTGCGGACGGCGCAGACGGGGGACTTCGCGCGGACGCGCGCGAGGAGCCGAGGCGATCCCGGCGGGACGAGGCCAGGCTGAGTCCATGGCTTCATCGATCGACTGCCCGGACCGTGCGCCCCGCGCCGTGTCCGGCGCCGCCCGGCGACCGTCCGCCGGACCCGTCCGCCTCCGTACCGGGGTGCGGCCGCGGGCCGTCGTGCTCATCGTCGTCGCCGTCCTCGCCGCCCTCACCGGGTGCGGGCCGGGCGGCACCTTCGGCGCGCGGGACGACCCCGCCGCCACCGGCACCACGGCGCGCGAGCACCCGTCCGCGACCGCCCCCGCGGCCGGCGCGCCCGGAGCGGCCGGCACCGCGCAGGGCCGCCCGGCCACCGAGGCGCCCGCGGTGATCCCCGGCCTCGGCCCCCGCACCCGGGCCTGGATCCCGGACGACGCCCGCCAGGTGGTCGTGGTCACCGGACGCGACCGGAACGCCAACCAGTCCCGGGCCGTGCTGTACCGCCACACCGGCACCGGCTGGCAGGCAGGCCCGGTGTGGCCCGCCCGCAACGCGCTGCGCGGCTGGACCGACGACCACTGGGCCGGCGACCTGCGCTCGCCCATCGGCGTCCACAGCCTCTCCGACGCCGGCGGACTGCTCCCCGACCCCGGCACCCGGCTGCCCTACGACCGGTCCGACGGCTTCGCCGTCAGCGGCACCGGGTTCGAAGGTGAGCCGCTGGAAGGGTCGTTCGACTACGTCGTCGCCATCGACTACAACCGCGTACCCGGCACCTCCCCGCTGGACCTGACCCGGCCGCTGGGCGCCGACCGGGGCGGCGGCATCTGGCTGCACGTCGACCACGACGGCCCCACCCAGGGCTGCGTGAGCCTCAAGAAGCAGCACATGCGGGCCCTCCTGCTCGCCCTCGACCCCGCGCTGCACCCGGTGGTCGTCATGGGCGACGCCGCGTCCCTGCGTGAATGACCGCCGCCCCGCCGGGTCAGGGCGCGATGCCGACCCCGGGGACGCGGCTCCACGCCTTCTCCCGCGCGGCCGTCATCGCCGGCCAGGACGTGCCGCCCGGCCGCGGAAGCACCCGCGAGGCGTACGGCGCGGGGCGGAACGCGGGGTCGTAGAAACAGCCGGTGGCGTACACCTGGTCGAACGCGGGGCAGGACGCGGCGACCGAACGCGGCGTCGGCCGCTGCCCGGTGCGCACCCAGCGGTCCAGCGCCGCCAGCGAGGTGGCGTACTCGGCGTCGCTCAGCGCGGAGTGCTCGTGCTCACCGGTGAACGTCCGCACCAGCCACCGGTCGCGGTGCGCGCCCCGCAGCGTGTCCCGGTAGGCCGCCTCGTGCTCGACGAACGCGGTCGGGTCGTCCTTGGCGTGCAACGTCAGCACGGGAATCTCCACCCGCCCGGTGAGGTCGCTGTCGTACGACAGGTCGCGCACCGCCGCCGGGTCGGCGGAGAACCGCTCCACGCCCGCGTTGAGCGCCTTGTCGTCGTGCGAACCGGAGTAACGCACCCCGCGGTTGGAGAACGGGTTACGGCCGCCCAGCCGCTCGTGCACGATGTCGCGGAAGGTGAACACCGAGAAACGCAGATGCGACTCCAGCGTCCGCTCCGGGATGCCGGTGACGTTCAGGATGTCGTCCAGGTTCCGCTGCTGGAGGGCGGTGCGCTCCCCGGGCGGCGAGGCGTACCCGGTGCACTCCTGGAGCCGGGCGCGCAGCCCGGCCGTGGTCAGCGTCGAGCCGTGGCGCAAGCCTTGCCACAGCGGGTACTGCGGCTCCTCGGGGCGGGGCAGGTTGGCGCAGTAGTACTGGTAGACCACGCGCAGGTCGACGCGGTGGTCGTAGCCGCGGGAGCCGCCCCCCAGCACCCCGTTGGTGAGCAGCGCCCCGTCGTACGGGCCGCCCTTCCCGGCGTACGTCTCGACGACCTTCGCGGCCACGTTCCCGCCCCACGACTGGCCGTGCACATACGTCCGCCGGGGTTCGCCGAACTCCTCGACGAAGAGCCGCCGTACGTTCTCGGTGTCGGCGGCGGCCATCCGGGTGCCGTAGCCGCCCCTGCGGTACGACGAGCCTGCCCAGGCGTACCCCTGGTCCACCACCACCCGCCAGCGCCCGAGGTCCTCGACGCTGCGCCCCGGGTCCGAGGCGTCGCCCAGGTCGGGGCCGCCGTGGGCGTGCACGACGAGCGCGCCGTTCCACCGCCCGGGAACCGCGATCGCGTAGTGGGCGCCGTTCGCGTCCGTGCCGGTGTAGCAGGCGGTGCCGTCCGGCAGCCCCTCGGGACAGGCGGCCGGCCGGGGCCCGGTGTCCCGGGCCTGCGCGGCCGGCGCCGGGGCGAGGACGCCGGCCAGCGTCCCGGCGAGCAGCAGGCCCGCCACGCGTCGGCGGGAGCGGGGGAGACGGAGGGCATGACGGAATCTGTTCACGGTGCGGCTCCTGTTCGGCGGCGCGTTGCTGCGCACGGGCGGCGATGCTAGGAACGCCGGCCGCCGGACACCATGGACGGAGCGTTTGCGTTCATACTGTTCTGCCGCCGGTTCGCCGCCGTTCCGCCTCAACGGGCCCGTGCCCGCCGCCGGTTCGCCTTCGCCGCTCAGGCCGCGCCGGTGCCCTCCTCCCGCTGCGGCCGTCCGTGCGGGAGGGCCTCGCCCGCCGTCAGATGCTCCAGCACCTCCACCAGTTCCTGGCACGCCTGTTCCACCGAGCGGCGGGTGTTGTGCTGCTCGGTGACGACCGCCGACAGCAGAAGGGCCGTCAGGGCCGCCGCGGCGTTGAACGCATGCAGATTGATCATGATCTGCATGTCCGGCACATGCGCGAACGGCCCCGAGTGCTCGGTCGCCGCGGCCGTCGCCAGCACGGACGAGAACAGGGCGCACAACGCGCTGCCGGGCAGTTCGAAACGCAGCGCCGACCAGATCAGCAGCGGGTAGACGATGAACAGCAGACTGCCCGTGCTCTGCGTGGCGAACGGCACCACGGCGCCCGCGACGGCCATCAGGGCCAGCGCCTCCTTCCAGCGCGTCCAGTGCGCGGGGGAGCGCACCCGGGGCAGGACCAGCAGCACCGGGGCGATCAGCAGCACTCCCATCGCGTCCCCCACCCACCAGGGCAGCCACACCGACCAGAAGCGCCCGGCCGGCAGGTCGCCGGAGACGACGAGCAGCGCTGCGGCGATCGTGGAGCTGACCAGCATCGCGGCGAAACCGCCGAGGAACACCAGGCTGAGGCAGTCGCGTAATCGGCCGAGGTCGGTGCGGAACCCGGCCCTGCGCAGCAGCCAGTAGGCGCACAGCGGCGCGGCGGTGTTGGCGAACAGCAGGCCGAGCGACGTCGGCCCCAGGGAGGTGAGATGGGCGATCACCAGCAACGTGCCGAGGGCGATGCCCGGCCAGATGCGCGGCCCGAGGATCAGCAGGGACGCGACGGCGATCCCGGTCGGCGGCCAGATGGGGGACACGACCGAGCCGTCGACCCGCAGCTCGTACAGCAGTCCGAGCCGGCCCCCGGCGTAGTAGCAGGCGGCGACGACCAGCGTCTGCAGTACGTAGACGGCCGGTGCACGAAGATCCTGGCGAGCCACCACACCTGTCATCAGACACCGAGCCAGCCCTCACGGCGAGGTGAGAGGCGCGGTGCTGTCGGCCCTATGGCTGACCGGCGGGCTCGTCGTGCCCGATCACCAGGACCGCCGCGTCGTCGTCGTGTCCCACCTCGGCCGCCCCCTTGATCACGGCGGCGGCGAGCGCGTCCACGTCCATGCGCGCGACCGCCGCGATGCCCGCGAGCCGCGACACCTGTTCGAGCCCTTCGTCCAGACGCATCGACGGGCCCTCCACGACCCCGTCGGTGACCATCACGAACACCCCGCCGGAGGCCAGCCGGTACCGCGTCACCGGGTACTCCGCACCGCACTGCACGCCCAGCGGCGGACCGCCCTCGTCGTCCGTGACGCCCGACCGTCCGTCCGCCGTGGCCCACACGCACGGCAGATGACCGGCGCGGGCGCTCTCCAGCAGCCGGGTCTCCGGATCGAGCCGCATGAAGGTGCACGTCGCGAACAGGTCCCCGCCCAGCGTCAGCAGCAGCTCGTTGGTCCGGGCCAGCAGCTCACCCGGGTCGCTGTTCACGGAGGCGAGCGCCCGCAGTCCGACCCGCACCTGCCCCATGAAGGCGGCCGCCTCGATGTTGTGCCCCTGCACGTCGCCGATCGACAGGCCGATCCGGCCGTCGGGCATGGTGAACGCGTCGTACCAGTCGCCGCCCACGTTGAGGCCCTGGTTGGCGGGCACGTACCGCACCGCGAACCGCACGCCGTCACCGGCGGGCAGGTCCCTCGGCAGCATCCCGCGCTGCAGCGCGACGGCCAGCTCCACCCGTGAGCGCTGCACCTCCGCCGCCGCGCGTGCCTGGGCCGTCAGCGTCCCGAGTCTGGTCAGCAGCTCGTCGCCGTGGTCCTTGGAGCCGGTGCGGGACATGGATCACTCACTCGGGCCGGGACACTCCGGTCCGCCCCCGGCAGGGACAAACCGTATGAAAACAACATTCACCAGGATGATAGGCAGAACGCGTTTGGCCGGGCCAGTCGGTGTGAAGGCTGGCCGCATGGAGCAGCGCGAGATCATGCAGCGGAGCGTCGGCATCCTCACGGAGGCCCTGGAGATGCGGCGCCGGCTGCGCGCCGACCCGGACGCCGACGTGACCGCCGGCAGCGCGGTCGCCGGGCTGCTCGAGGACATGCTGCCGCGCATCCAGCTCCCCGCCGACGCGAGCGCGCGCGAGGTGGCGGAGATCGTCACCGGCAAGCTCGGGCCGGCCATCGTGCAGATCACCTCCGCGCTCACCTTCGCCTTCGTCCAGCTCGCCGAGATCCATGACGAGGGCCGCACCGACGTGTCGTCCGCCGACGTCCTGCGCTCCATCGCGCTCCACTACGAACGGGGCGATTCCTGAGCCGAGATTCGGAGTGCACCTGAACCGCCGTGTGGCGGGCGGTGGTTGAGGCGCGGGTGAGCGGGAAGGGTTGTCCCGGAACCAAGACCGACAACGATGTCACCTCTTGGACGGAGGCCCCCGTGCCCAGATCGTCGCGCATGTCGCCAGGCGGCCCGCGCCGGACGTTCCTTCCCGCCCTGCTCACCCTGCTGCTCTCCGCCGCGCTCGCCCTCACCGCGCTCACCGCCCCCGCGCGGGCGGCGGGGCCCGGCGGCACCTGGACCGTGCACGAGCCCGGCGCGCCCCGGGACGGTGTCACGGCCGTCGTGCGCCTCGACCCGGCGGACGGCACCCTCACCCTCGCCGCCCGCAAGGGCGTCACCACGGTGCTCGAACCGGCGCCGCTCGGCGTCGTCACCTCCGCCGCCGACCTCACCTCGGGGCTGCGCGCGGACTCCCGGCACACCCGGCAGGTGACCGAGCGGTACTCCATGACCACCGGCAAGCAGCTCCGCCGCACCGCGCGGATGACGGAGACCCGCTTCACCTTCACCGGCCGGGACGGCGCCCGCCTCGGACTCGTGGTCCGCGTCGCCGACGACGGCGTCGCCTACCGCTACGTCCTCCCCGGCCCCGGCACGGTCACCGTCGAGCGGGAGGCGTCCGCGTTCCGCCCGCCGGCCGCCGCGCGGGCCTGGCTCACGCCGTACTCGGTCAACTACGAGCGCCTGTACGCCCCGTCCACCGCGGCGGGCGCGGCCCCGGGTCAGTACGCCTACCCGGCGCTGTTTCAGGTCGGGGACGCCTACGCCCTGCTCACCGAGTCGGACGTCGACGGCCGCTACGACGCGAGCCGGCTGGTCCACGAGGGCGACGGACGCTACTCGGTGCGCCTGGCCGATCCGGAGGTGACCTCCGAGGGGCCGCTGGCCACCCCGTGGCGCACGGCCGTCGTCGGCGACCTCGCCACCGTCACCGAGTCCACCCTCGTCGACGACCTCGCCCCGCCCTCACGCCTCGCGGACACCTCGTGGATCCGCCCCGGCAAGGTCGCCTGGTCCTGGCTGGACGGCTTCGGCGCCGCCCAGCGCGACCTCGCCGCCCAGCAGCGGTTCGTGGACCTCGCGGCGGCCCACGGCTGGCCGTACACCCTGGTCGACGACGGCTGGAAGACCACCGACTGGATGCCCGGGCTGATCGCGTACGCCCGGCAGCGGGGCGTCGACGTCCTGCTGTGGGTGCACTGGACCGACCTCGACACGGCCGCCGAGCGCGAGGAGTTCCTGCCCCGCGTGAAGGAGTGGGGCGCGGCCGGGCTGAAGATCGACTTCATGGACTCCGACTCCCAGGAGCGTTTCCGCTGGTACGACGACATCCTCCGGGACACCGCCCGGCACCGGCTGCTCGTCAACTTCCACGGCGCGACCCTCCCCAAGGGCGTGCAGCGGACCTGGCCGCACGTGATGACGCTGGAGGCGGTGTACGGCGCCGAGCAGGGCACGGTGCCCGCTGCGGGGCTGACGGCGCTGCCCTACACGCGCAACGCGGTCGGTTCGACGGACTACACGCCGATGGGCTTCCAGTTCGGCACCCGTACCGTCTCCGACGCGGCCGAACTGGCGCTATCGGTGGTGCTCGAGTCCGGCTTCCAGAACTTCGCCGGGTCGGTCGCCGCCTACCGCGAACGGCCGGAACTGGCCCGCTTCCTGGAGCAGGTGCCGACGGTGTGGGACGAGACGCGGCTGCTGTCGGGACGCCCCGGCGAGAGCGCGACGCTCGCCCGGCGCCACGGCGACCGCTGGTTCGTCGGCAGCGTCCACGCGGGTGAGGCGGCGACGGAGCGGGTGCCGCTGGACTTCCTGGGCGGCGGGCGCTGGCTGGCGGAGGTCGTCCGGGACGGAGCGGACGGCGGGCTGCTGCGCGAACGGCACGTCGTCACCCGCGAGGACACCCTCCAGGTGCCGACGGCCGAACACGGCGGATTCGCTGGGCAGCTCTGCCGGTTCACTCCCGGACGCGACACCTGCGACCGGCCGGTGACCCGGCTGCCGTTCACCACGCTCACCGCCGACCCCGCACGCGCCGAGGCGGACCCGGGCGGCTCGTTCGCCGTCACCGGCCGGTTCGCGGTGGAGGAGTCGGGGCCGGCTGCGGACGTCCGCGTGACGCTCGACGCCCCCGACGGCTGGACCGCCGACGGCGACGACCCCGCGGCCGCCGAACTGCCCACGGGGAACGTGCTGTCGGCCGACTGGACGGTCCGCGTGCCGTCGGACGTCCGTCCCGGCGGTTACGACCTGACCGTGCGCGCGGAGTACCGCACGCCGGACCGGCCGGACTCCGGGGTGCTGCGGGTGGAGCGCCCGGTGCGGGTGTTCGTGCCGGAGCCGGGTGTCACCTACGTGAGCGACCTGCCGTTCACCTCCGAGCGCAACGGGTGGGGCCCGGTCGAGCGGGACATGTCCAACGGCGAGCGCGACCCCGCCGACGGAGGCCCGCTCACGCTGGAGGGCACGGTCCACGACAAGGGCCTCGGGGCGCACGCGGCCGGCGAGGTGGTCGTCGAACTTGGCGGCGCGCACCGGCGGTTCACGGCCGAGGTCGGCGTCGACGACGAAGTGGGCGCCAAGGGCACGGTGGCCTTCGAGGTGCTCGGCGACGGCAGGTCCCTGCTGACCACCGGGGTACTCGACGGTTCCGACCCCTCTTTCCATGTCGACGTGGACGTGAGCGGCGTACGGCAGTTGACCCTGCGTGTGCTGGACGGCGGGGACGGGGTGGACTCCGACCACGCCGACTGGGCGGACGCGCGGCTCGTGCCGTAGCGGTGGGCGGGACGGTCCGCGGACGCCCGTGGACCGTCCCGCCGCCAGGGCGTGCGCGCACTCTTGACGGCGTACGCGCGAGTAGCGATGCTCCCCGAGGGGGTTCGCAGAGGTCATGACAACTCGTCATGGCGACTCCGTCGACGGAGGGACCCGCCGGTGACCACCTCTCACGCAGGACGCCACGCCGGGATCGTGACGCTGCTCCTCCTCGTCCTGGCCGCCGCGCTGACGCCGACGTCCAGCTCGGCCGCCGCCGGCAACTGGTGGGACCCGGTCGCCCGGCCCGCGCCCGACTCCCGAACAGGCGTCACCGGTGAGCCGTTCAAGGGCACCGACTCCGCCGGGCGGGTGCGCGGATTCGTCGACGCGCACAACCACATCATGTCCAACGAGGCCTTCGGCGGCCGGCTCATCTGCGGCAAGGCGTTCTCCGAGAAGGGCGTCGCCGACGCGCTCAAGGACTGCCCCGAGCACTATCCCGACGGCTCCCTCGCCGTCTTCGACTTCATCACGGGCGGCGGCGACGGCCGCCACGACCCGGACGGCTGGCCGACCTTCGCCGACTGGCCCGCCCACGACTCGCTCACCCACCAGCAGAACTACTACGCCTGGATCGAGCGCGCCTGGCGCGGCGGTCAGCGGGTGCTGGTCAACGACCTGGTCACCAACGGCGTGATCTGCTCGGTGTATTTCTTCAAGGACCGCAGCTGCGACGAGATGACCTCCATCCGCCTCCAGGCCCAACTCACCTACCGCATGCAGGATTACGTCGATTCCATGTACGGCGGGCCGGGCAAGGGGTGGTTCCGTGTCGTCACCGGCAGCGCGCAGGCGCGTGAGGTGATCGAGCAGGGCAAACTCGCCGTGGTGCTGGGCGTGGAGACGTCGGAGCCGTTCGGCTGCAAGATGATCCTGGACGTCGCCCAGTGCGACCGTGAGGACATCGACGCGGGCCTCGACGAGCTGTACGACCTGGGTGTGCGCAGCATGTTCCTGTGCCACAAGTTCGACAACGCGCTGTGCGGCGTGCGCTTCGACTCCGGGGCGCTCGGCACCGCCGTCAACGTCGGACAGTTCCTGTCCACCGGAACCTTCTGGCGGACCGAGCGCTGCACCGGCCCGCAGCACGACAACCCCATCGGTCTCGCCTCCGCCCCCGAGGCCGAGAAGCGCCTCCCCGCGGGGGTGGAGGTCCCCTCGTACGACGCGGACGCACAGTGCAACGTGCGCGGGCTGACCGAGCTGGGCGAGTACGCCGTGCGCGGCATGATGAAGCGCACCATGATGCTCGAGATCGACCACATGAGCGTCAAGGCCGCCGGCCGGGTCCTCGACCTCTTCGAGTCCGCGTCCTACCCGGGCGTCCTGTCCTCGCACAGCTGGATGGACCTCAACTGGACCGAACGCGTCTACCGGCTCGGCGGGTTCACCGCCCAGTACATGAACGGCTCCGAGCAGTTCGTCACCGAGGCAGGCCGCACGGAGGCGCTGCGGGACGCCTACGCCGTCGGCTACGGCTTCGGCACCGACATGAACGGCGTCGGCGGCTGGCCCGCCCCGCGCGGCGCGGACGCGCCCGACCCGGTCACCTACCCCTACCGCAGCGTCGACGGCGGCTCCGTCCTCGACCGGCAGACCACCGGGCAGCGCACCTGGGACCTGAACACGGACGGCGCCGCGCACTACGGGCTGGTGCCCGACTGGATCGAGGACATCCGGCGCGTCGGCGGACAGCACGTCGTCGACGACCTCTTCCGCGGCGCCGAGTCCTACCTCACCACCTGGGGCGCGACCGAGCACCACCGCCCGGCGGCGAACCTCGCCCGCGACGCGCGGGCGACGGCGTCCTCCGCCGAGTGGAGCCCGGTCACCAGCTACGCCCCCGCCCGTGCCGTCGACGGCGACCGGGGCACCCGCTGGGCCGGTGACTGGAGCGACGACCAGTGGCTGCGCCTCGACCTCGGCGCCGCCCACCGCGTCAGCCGCGTCACCCTCGACTGGGAACGCGCATACGGGAGTGCGTACCGCGTGGACGTGTCGACCGACGGCACGAACTGGCGCACGGTGTGGTCCACGACGGCGGGCGACGGCGGGCTGGACACGGCGGTGTTCCCGTCCGTCGAGGCCCGTCACGTCCGGCTGCAGTTCCTAAGGCGGGGGACGCAGTGGGGCTACTCGGTGCGGGAGGTGGAAGTGCGCTGACGTGCCGGTGCCGGGGTCCACGCTCCCGCGAGCCCGGGTCCCGTCACACGGGCCGGCTGTGCGGAAGGTGCTCCGCCAGCAGGGCCCGTACCGAGTCCAGTGCGGCCGTCCGGTCGGCCGGGACCAGGCCGATGCGGGTGCGGCGGTCCAGGACGTCCTCCTCGTCCAGCGCGCCCTCGTGGCGCACCGCCCACAGCACCTCGGCGGCCGTGACCGGACAGCCGGGCAGCACCGGCTCCGCGAGGCGCGGGTCCCGCTCGGTGAGCGCCCCGACCGCCGGCGCCTCGGTGCCGTAACGGCGCACCAGGCGGCGGGGCGCGGGGAGTCCGGCGAGGACGTGCGGCGCCGCCGCGCCGACCAGGGGCAGCGACGCGGTGCGGGACGGACCGGCGGGCAGGCCCCGGAGCCGTACGGCCTCGTCCACCGCGTCCTCGGCCATCCGCCGGTACGTGGTCAGCTTGCCGCCGACGACCGTGACCACGCCCTCCGACGAGGTCAGCACGGCGTGCCGGCGGGAGATGTCGGCGGTCCTCAGCGGGGTGTCCGCACCCTCCGGCGTGGTGTCCAGCAGGGGCCGCAACCCGGCGAACGCGCCCACCACGTCGTCCCGGCGCACCGGCACGTGCAGCACGGAGCAGAGGACGTCCAGGAGGAACCCGATGTCCGTCTCCGGGGGCTCGGTGACCTCGGGGATGTCGCCGTCCACCGGTTCGTCGGTGAGGCCCACGTAGACCCGGCCGTCGTCCTGGGGGAGGACCAGGACGAAGCGGTTGGTCTCCCCGGGCACGGGGATGTGCAGCCCGGCGGTGAGCGGGCCGAGGCTTTCCGGGCGCAGCACGAGGTGTGTGCCGCGGGAGGGGCGGATGCGGACCCCGTCGACGAGGCCGCCCGCCCACACCCCGGCGGCGTTGATCACCGCGCGGGCGCGGATCTCGCCCTCCTCGCCGGTCAGTTCGTCACGGACCCGGGCGCCCGTCGCGGTCAGCTCCAGCGCCCGGACGCGGGTGAGGACCCGCGCGCCGTGCCCGGCCGCCGTACGGGCCAGGGCCGTCACCAGCCGGGCGTCGTCGGTGAGCCGGCCGTCCCACGACAGCAGGCCGCCGCGCAATCCGTCCAGCCGCAGCGCGGGGGCGAGATGGCGGGTCTCCACCACGGAGAGGCGGCGCGGCGCCGGGAGCGTCGCCCGGGCGGTGCGCGCGGCCAGCCGCAGCGTGTCCCCGGCGTGGAACCCGGCCCGCGCCAACGCCGCCTGCCCGCGCGACACCAGCGGGGTGAGGGGCAGCACGAACGGCTGGGCGTGGACCAGATGGGGCGCCGTGCGCTCCATCAGGATGCCGCGCTCCACCGCGCTCTCGTGGGCGACGTCGAGGCGGCCGGAGGCCAGGTAGCGCAGCCCGCCGTGGACCAGCTTGCTGCTGAAGCGGGAGGTGCCGAACGCCAGGTCGTGGGCGTCGACCGCCACCACCCGCAGTCCGCGCGCCGCCGCGTCCAGGGCGGCGCCCGCGCCGGTCACGCCCAGGCCGACGACCAGCAGGTCCACGGTGTCGCCGTGCACCGAGTCGGTCAGGTCGCGGGCGCGCCGGGCGGCGGACAGGGACGAGCCGCTGAGGGGGGTCATGGCGTGAGGGTCCTCTCCAGAATGCCGCGCAGCTCGCCGAGGAACGCCTCGGCGGACAGCTCGGGGTCGTCCTCGTCGGTCATGGTCCGCAGGGACAGGGTGAAGGACTGCACGATCAACAGCACGGAACGCGCCTGCCGTTCGACGGGAGCGCGGCGCACCGAGCCGTCGGTGTGCCCCTCCCGCAGCACGCCGGCCAGCAGCTCCAGGAGGGCCTCCTGGCTCGCGCCGCGGCGGTCCAGCACGTAGGGGAGGAGCAGTTCGGGGTCGACGTCGAGGATCTTGCGGAACAGCGGGTGGGCGACGAAGTCCCGCACCGCGTCCACGAGTCCCTGCGTGAGCAGCTGCCGTGCGGTCATGTCGGGTCTGCGCGCGGGCATGGCGCCGGTGGCCACCGCGATCCACTCCCGCGTCATCAGGTCGCCGACCAGCGACCGCACGTCCGGCCAGCGCCGGTACAGCGTCATGCGGGAGACACCGGCGCGGCGGGCCACGTCGGTGAGCGTGGTGCGGCGGACCCCGACGGCGAGCACGCAGTCCCGCACCGCGTCGAGCACCGCGTCGTTGTCCGAACCTGCCGAGCCGTTGTGACGAATAGGCGTCATGTGTCACAGTGTAACGCCACGTGAGGCCGTCGGCGACGGCATCGCTCTCTTCCGACCCGTCAGGACGGACCCGTGAGGACGACAGACATGGACATGCTCTGGAGCGGCTGGGGCGACCCAGGGCGGACGGCCCCGCTGCCGGACCCGGTGACCGGACTGCTGCGCGACCTGCTCGGCGTCAAGCCGCGCGAGACGGCGACCGTCGCCCTCGAGGACCTGGACGTCCCCGCGAGCCCGCTCGCCCCCGACGCGCACCGCACCCTCGCCGCCGCGCTGGGCGACGAGGCGCACGTCCGCACCGACGCCGAGACCCGAGTCCGGCACACCCGCGGCAAGTCCACCCCCGACCTGCTCCGTATGCGCGGCGGCGACCTCGCGGCCGCGCTCCCCGCTGCCGTGCTGCTGCCCGCCACGCACGACGAGGTCCTGGCCGTGCTCCGCCTGTGCGCCGAACACAGCCTGACGGCCGTCCCGTTCGGCGGCGGCACCTCCGTCGTCGGCGGACTCGCCCCCGAGGCGCGCGGCACGTTCGTCGCCCTCGACCTGCGGCGCATGAACCGCCTGCTCGACCTCGACCCGGTCTCCCGCACCGCCACCCTCCAGCCCGGCCTGCGGGCCCCGCAGGCCGAGGCGCTCCTCGCCGGACACGGCTTCACCCTCGGCCACTTCCCGCAGTCCTACGAATGGGCCACCATCGGCGGCTTCGCCGCCACCCGCTCCAGCGGCCAGGCCTCCGCCGGGTACGGGCGCTTCGACGAGATGGTCCTCTCCCTCACCCTCGCCACCCCCGAGGGCACCCTCGACACCGGCCGCGCCCCGCGCTCCGCCGCCGGACCCGACCTGCGCCAGCTCCTCCTCGGCTCGGAGGGCGCGTTCGGCGTCATCACCTCGGTGACCGTCCGGATCCGTCCGGCGCCGCAGACCCGCGTCTACGAGGGCTGGAGCTTCCCCACCTTCGACGCGGGCGCCGCCGCCCTGCGCCGCCTCGCCCAGGACGGACCCCGGCCCACCGTGCTGCGCCTGTCCGACGAGACCGAGACCCTCGTCGGCCTCGCCAACCCCGAGGCGATCGGCTCCGGCGACCTCGAGGCGAGCGGCTGCACGGCCGTCGCCGGGTACGAGGGCACGGAGGAGGACACGGCGTACCGGCGTGAGCGGGCCGCCGCCGTCCTGCGGGAGTGCGGCGGCACCCCCCTCGGCGAGGAGCCCGGCCGGCGCTGGGCCCACGGCCGCTACTCCGCGCCCTACCTGCGGGACGCCCTCCTCGACGCCGGGGCCTTCGCGGAGACGCTGGAGACGGCCACGTTCTGGTCCGGCCTCCCCGGCCTGTACGCGGCCGTACGCGACGCGCTCACCGCCACCCTCACCGAGGCCGGCACCCCGCCCCTGGTGATGTGTCACATCTCCCACGTCTACGAGAACGGCGCCTCCCTGTACTTCACGGTCGTGTCCGCGCAGGGCGAGGACCCCGTGGCCCACTGGACCCGCGCCAAGCATGCCGCGAACGAGGCGATCCTCACCGCGGGCGGCACCATCAGCCACCACCACGGCGTCGGCACGGACCACCGCGACTGGTACCTCCGCGAGATCGGCCCTCTCGGCGCGGAGGCGCTCCGCGCGGTGAAGGGGCGGCTGGATCCTGGGGGCGTGCTGAATCCCGGCGTGCTCCTGCCGGCGGACTGAGGGGCGTCGCGCCCGTGCGCCGGACTTCGGCACCGGTCACCGGACCGGCACCGGCCACTGGTTCTGCACCGGTCGCTGGACCGGCACCGGTTGCCGGTTCTGCCCCGGTCGCCGGTTCGGTACCGGTCACCGGACGGGCACCGGCCACTGGTTCTGCACCGGTCGCTGGACCGGCACCGGTCGCCGGTTCTGCCCCGGTCACCGGTTCGGCACCGGTCACCGGACCGGTACCGGTCGCGGGTTCGGCACCTGTCACCGGATCGGTACCGGTCGCGGGTTCGGTACCGGTCGCCGAACCGGCACCGGTCGCCCGGCGCGGCATCGGCGGTCCGGTTCGGCGCCGGCCGTGCCGGACGGGCGCCGAGTGCCTGGCCCGGCGCCGGCTGCCCGGCCGCCACCGGTTGTTCGGTCCGGAGCTGGTCGCTCAGCTCGGCATTGGTTGCCCGGCCCGGTGCCGATCACCCGGACCGGCACCAGACATCCGCCGGGCCGCCCGCCCCCTGAGCGCGGCTCGGTCCGACGGTGGGCCCGCGGCGGAGAGGCGTCGGTGCCGATCCGTCGGCCGAACGGCCCTCGCCGGCCTGGGTGCAGATGCCCGGTCACCCTCCCAGGGCCGGCCGCCGCCATGGTCCGTGGCGCCCGTTCCGGGCGCGCCTCGGCCACCGGCTCGAGCGGCCCGGTCCCGGGCGCGCGGCTCCGGCGGGCCCGCGCCGGTGGCCCTCACCGGCCCCCCGCTGGGCCGTGGGGCGCCCACCGCGCCACCGTCCCGCACCGCCCTGCCAGGCACCGTGCCACGCGCCAAGCACCAAGCACCCGGCCCCGCCGGGCTCCCGCACCTCCACCCACCCCCTCGGCCGTCCCCCGGAGGCATCCCATGCGACAGTTCACCGCCGTCGTCAACCCCACCGCGGGCGCGGCCGGCTCCGCGGCCGCCCTGCTCGCCGTCGCCCGGCATCTGCGGGAGGCGGGTGCCGAGCTGGTGACCGAGTACAGCCGGAGTCTGGCGCACGCCAGGGAGCTCGCGGTCGCCGCCGGAGCGGCGGGCCGCATCGTGCTGGCCGTCGGCGGGGACGGCATGGCCGGCTGTGTCGGCGGCGCCCTCAGCGGCACCGGCGCCACCCTCGGCCTGGTCCCGGCCGGCCGGGGCAACGACTTCGCCCGGGCGCTCGGCCTGCCCCGCGACCCGGAGGCCCTCGCGGCCGTCCTGCTGCACGCCGAGCCGCGCCCCGTCGACACCATCGAGGTCACCTCGGCCACCCACGACCGCGTCGTCGTCCTCGGCAGCGTCTACGCCGGGGTCGACGCCCTCGCCAACCGGCACGCCAACCGCTCCCGCCTGCTGCGCGGTTCGGCGTCCTACTACGCGGGCGGCCTGCGGGCCGTCACCACCTGGCGCCCCGCCCGCTACACCGTCACCGTCGACGGCGAGGAACACACCCACACGGGCTACACCGTCGTCGCCGCCAACTCGGGCACGTACGGGTCCGGCCGGCTCATCGCCCCGGACGCCCGACTGGACGACGGCCTCCTCGACGTCGTCATGATCCGCCACGCGCCCCGTCTGCTGTTCTTCGCCCTGATGAACGAACTGCGTACCGGCGCCCACGTGCACCGCCCCCAGGTGCGCGTCCTGCGCGGCCGCGAGATACGCGTCGAGGCCGACCGGGCGATCCCGTACGGCACGGACGGCGAGGTCGACGCGACGCTGCCCGTCACGGCGAGAATCCTCCCGGGGGCGCTCGACGTCCTGCACTGACCCCCGGGGTCGTACGAAAGGGCGCCCCGCACCGGTGCCGTGCGCAACCCGGGAGCCACCCGCCGTTACCGGACACGCCCCAAGAATGGATCTGTTCGTTCTCTGGAATTGTTCGCGTCTTCGGCGGTAAGTTCAGGGCCATGACCGCATCCCGGCCGTCGACCACAGCCGAGGAGTTGCGCGGTGCGGGGCTCCGAGTGACCGCCGCCCGTGTCGCGCTCCTCGACACCGTCCGCCAGGGCGGCCACCTCGGCGTCGAGACCATCGCCGACGAGGTGCGCCGGCGCATAGGGCATGTCTCCCTGCAGGCGGTGTACGAGGGCCTGAACGCGCTGAGCGCCGCGGGCCTGGTGCGGCGCATCACGCCGGCCGGCAGCGCCGCCCTCTACGAGGGGCGCGTCGGGGACAACCACCACCATCTGGTGTGCCGTTCCTGCGGCGCCGTGGCCGACGTCGACTGCGCGGTCGGCGAGGCCCCCTGCCTGACCGCGTCCGACGGCCACGGCTTCGAGGTCGACGAGGCCGAAGTCGTCTACTGGGGCCTGTGCCCCGGCTGTTCCACCTCCCGCAGTGCCTGAACTGCGCGAACATTTTTCGCCCGGAAGGATCCCCATGACCGAGAACCATGACGCGATCGTCACCGATTCCAAGGCGGAGGGGGCAGGCGGCTGCCCGGTGGCGCACGATCGCGCGCCGCACCCCACCCAGGGCGGCGGCAACCGTCAGTGGTGGCCCGACCGTCTGAACCTGAAGATCCTCGCGAAGAACCCGCCGGCCGCGAACCCCCTCGGTGAGGACTTCGACTACGCGAAGGCGTTCCAGTCCCTCGACCTCCCGGCGGTGAAGCGGGACATCGCCGAAGTTCTCACCACCTCCCAGGACTGGTGGCCCGCCGACTTCGGCCACTACGGCCCGCTGATCGTCCGCATGGCCTGGCACAGCGCCGGCACCTACCGCATCAGCGACGGCCGTGGCGGCGCCGGCGCCGGCCAGCAGCGGTTCGCCCCGCTCAACAGCTGGCCGGACAACGCCAACCTGGACAAGGCCCGCCGCCTGCTGTGGCCGGTGAAGAAGAAGTACGGCCAGAGCCTGTCCTGGGCCGACCTGATGATCCTCGCGGGCAACGTCGCCCTGGAGACGATGGGCTTCGAGACCTTCGGCTTCGCCGGCGGCCGCGAGGACGTGTGGGAACCGGAGGAGGACGTCTACTGGGGTCCCGAGACCACCTGGCTGGACGACAAGCGCTACTCCGGCGACCGTGAGCTGGAGAACCCGCTCGGCGCCGTCCAGATGGGCCTCATCTACGTCAACCCCGAGGGCCCCAACGGCAACCCGGACCCGGTCGCCGCGGCCCGCGACATCCGTGAGACGTTCCGCCGCATGGCGATGAACGACGAGGAGACCGTCGCGCTGATCGCCGGCGGCCACACCTTCGGCAAGACCCACGGCGCCGGCCCCGCCGACCACGTCGGCCCCGACCCCGAGGCCGCCACCCTGGAGGAGCAGGGCCTCGGCTGGCGCAACACCTACGGCACCGGCAAGGGCGGCGACACCATCACCTCCGGCCTGGAGGTCACCTGGACCGCCACGCCCACCCAGTGGAGCAACGGGTTCTTCAAGAACCTGTTCGAGTACGAGTACGAGCTGACGGAGTCCCCGGCCGGCGCCAAGCAGTGGGTGGCCAAGGACGCCGAGGCGATCGTCCCCGACGCGCACGACCCGTCGAAGAAGCACAAGCCGACGATGCTCACCACCGACCTGTCGCTGCGCTTCGACCCGGTCTACGAGCAGATCTCCCGCCGGTTCTACGAGAACCCGGACGAGTTCGCCGACGCCTTCGCCCGCGCCTGGTACAAGCTCACCCACCGCGACATGGGCCCGAAGTCCCTCTACCTCGGCCCCGAGGTCCCGGAGGAGACGCTGCTGTGGCAGGACCCGCTGCCGGAGCGCACCCACGAGCTCGTCGACGCCGCGGACGTCGCCATTCTCAAGGAGCGCATCCTCGCCACCGGCGTGTCCGTGTCCGACCTGGTGTCGGCGGCGTGGGCCGCGGCCTCCTCCTTCCGCGCCAGCGACAAGCGCGGCGGCGCCAACGGCGGCCGTATCCGCCTCGAGCCGCAGCGCGGCTGGGAGGCCAACGACCCCGACCGGCTCGCCGGCGTCATCCGCGCCCTGGAGGGCGTCCAGGAGGCGTTCAACGCCGAGCAGACCGGCGGCAAGCAGGTCTCCTTCGCCGACCTGGTGGTGCTCGGCGGTGTCGCCGCCGTGGAGAAGGCCGCCAAGGACGCGGGCTTCGACATCGAGGTGCCCTTCACCCCGGGCCGCGTCGACGCGACGCAGGAGCAGACGGACGTCGAGTCGTTCGCCGCGCTCGAGCCGACCGCCGACGGCTTCCGCAACTACCAGGGCAAGGGCAATCGGCTCCAGGCCGAGTACCTGCTGGTCGACAAGGCCAACCTGCTCGACCTGAGCGCCCCCGAGATGACGGTGCTCGTCGGCGGCCTGCGCGCCCTCGGCGCCACCTACAAGCAGTCCACGCAGGGCGTGCTCACCGAGACGCCGGGCGTCCTCACCAACGACTTCTTCGTGAACCTGCTCGACCTGGGCACCACCTGGAAGTCGACGTCCGAGGACCAGACCGCGTTCGAGGCCCGTGACGCCGCCACCGGCGAGGTCAAGTGGACCGGCTCCCGCGCCGACCTGGTGTTCGGCTCGAACTCCGAGCTGCGCGCCCTCGCCGAGGTCTACGCGAGCGACGACGCCAAGGGCAAGTTCGTCGCGGACTTCGTCAAGGCGTGGGACAAGGTCATGAACCTCGACCGGTTCGACCTCGTCTGATCCGCACCGCCCGCCCGGTCCCACCGGCGCGCTGATCCACCTGTCCGGGCCGGTCCCCTCCACGGGGGCCGGCCCGGACGGCCGTCCGCCCGAGATGCGCGCGGCCGCCGCTGCCAGCAGGGTGGAGAGCGGCCCCACGGCCGACACGAAGGAGGCGCCGGACATGGCGAAGGACAAGAAGCCGGGCAAGGACCTGCACGAGGGCGACCACGTCGCCTGGAGCAGCCACGGCAGCGAGACGACGGGCGAGGTCGAGCAGAAGATCACCGAGCGGACCGAGGCGGCCGGACGCACCGTCGCGGCCTCCGAGGAAGAGCCGCAGTACGAGGTGCGCAGCGACAAGTCCGGGAAGACCGCGGTGCACAAGCCGTCCGCGCTCAAGAAGAAGAAGTGAGCGCCGTGGCCGCGGACGACGAGGAGACCTGGAACGCGTTCCGGGAGCTGGTCAACATGACCCCCGGCGACCTGGAGAAGTGGCTGGGGACCGACGAGTCGCGGAGCGCGGGGCAGCACAAGGACGGGGGCGAGTCGACCGGGCACGCCTCGGGACGGCGCATCGTCGAGCTGCTGCGGACCAGGCGCGCCGACCTCACCGACGACGACTACGCCCATATGCGCAAGGTCGTCGGCTACATCAACCGCCACCTCGCGCAGCGCCCGTCCGGCGACGTCACCGACACGCGCTGGCGGCACTCGCTGATGAACTGGGGCCACGACCCGCTCGCCGACGCGTGATGCCTTACGGCTGACGGCCCGTCACGGTCGTCATGTCGACACGTCGACCGGGAACGTCCGAAAACCGTCGCACGTTGTCGGTGTGAGGTTGCACAATGATCGGAAAAGGAGATCAACTCCGGCGCGGTGCTGGGTAGACGGTCTCGTGTCCGGCTCCGGAAAGGTCCTTCAGATGCTCGCCACCGTCGACCGCCCGTCCACCCTCGTCGACCTGCCGACCGTCCGCCGACGGCGCGCCCGGGCGGCCTCCGCCCCGTCCCCGGCCGCGCGGGCCGCCGCGCCCGCGTCGCCCGCGACCACGGCCGACGTGCTGCGCATCATCGCGGACCCGCGCACCCCGACGTACGTGACGGTGTTCGCCAACGGCCGCCGGCGGTACAGCTACTGGCGTCCGATCGACCCGGCCACCGGCGCCGGCGGCTGCTACGCGGCGCTGCCCACCGCCGAGTGCGACGAGCTGCAGGCGAGCGGCCGCATCACCCTCGGCGAGCCGGTCGTCGACCCCAACCGCACGACGTACCGCGTCCGTACGGCCACCCGCGTCCCCCAGGCGCCCGCCCGCCCGGCGGTCGCCCCGGAGCGCCGCCGGGTGGCCTGACGGCCGCCGCTCCGGCCCTGGACGATTCCCCTCGGACGTCCGGCATGACCGGCGGTCATGTACGGAAACCGGCCGAAAGTTCTGGCCTCCCACGCCGGTCCGGACGTGCTGTTCCGACGTCCGGCCGAGCGCGCCGGCGCAGCGCCGGCGTCGAACTGCCCATCGTCGACGGGTCTTTTCCGGCCGTAGTCGTGCTCGGCGGGCTCGACGCGGACACCACCGCCGTCACGAACGGGGGCGCGGCGGCCGTCATCACCCTCGACCCCTGGGCGCTGGGCCGGGAGGGCGCCTCACGCTCCGCCAATTCGGGTGCCCTCACCAGCACATCGCGCTCACCGCGCCTGTCGAGTCGGGCAGCGGCGGCACAGGCGTCTTCCGACGCATCCCGCAGGAGAGCGGAGACCAGCCGCTCGGCAGCGCGTACTCCGAACAGCTGCCGCCGGGCGACGCGTCGGACCAGCGGCACGGTCATGCTCGGCTGCGCCGACTGGAACGGCGCCCTCGCCCCTGGAGGCTCGACGGCGCCCACGTCCCCCGCCTGCACCGCGGGCCGACCGGAACACACCACCGCCCGGCCGCCGCGCGTCGTCCGCGCGCCGGCCGGGCGGTGACGCGCGGGCCTCGGGGCGTTCTCCGGGAGCCGTCAGGCTATGGACGCCGAAATCACGGCGGACACCGCGATGTTGCAGGACGCCGTCACCCACACCGCCGGGTGCGGTTCGACCTCCACCAGGGTGGAGCCCAGCCGTCCGGGGGTGACCAGGTCGATCACGAAGAACGCCACAGCCATCATCACCAGCCCCAGCACGCCGAACACCGCCGTGGAGACCAGGCCCTTGCCGAAGTCGTCGTAGGTCGTCCAGATCGAGGTGAACACGATGCCGCCGATGCCGAGCAGCGAGGAGCTGAGCACCACGGCCGCGTTGCGGTTGCGCTCCTGCCAGATCTGGCGTCCGAGCTTGCCGGGCAGCAGCAGGTCGACCAGGAAGATGCCGAGGACGAGAAGGACCAGGCCGAGTGCGCCGTAGGCGCCGGCCCGGCCGAGTCCGTTGACGATGTCGTTCATGGGTGCGCCGGCTCCGTAGGGTGAGGGATCGTGAGTGATCGCGGTCAAGGGCGAGCAAAATCTAGCGCACGCCCCGGACCTGGTGGCCGGGCCTCCCGTCAACCTTCACGTCCGCCGTCGTCGGCGCGGGCCGCGAACACGACCGGTCCGGGCGCGGTCATGCCCGGCCGCCGCTTCCCGGTGGCCCGGCTCCTCGTGGGCGGTGTGGGGCAAGAGGCGCCGAGTCGGTTCCAACTCCTGGATGAGCCATGGATGTTGAGCTGACCCGTTTCGCCTTGTCATGGAGCGCTGCTTCCGGGGCATCAGAGGTCCATCGGACCGACGGACCGAAGGGGACGAGCATGAGCAGGGGCAGCCGGGTTCTCACCGTCATGTACATCGCCGTCGCCCTCTGGCTCGCCTACTGCACCGTGCGCACCTGGGGCGCGGTGCCCGCCTGGACCACCCTCGCGATGGCCGCCGCCTCCCTCGCGCCCGTCCTGGGCGTGGTCCGCGAGACCGTCATCGCCGACGAACGACGCGCCGTCGCCGTGCTGCGCGAGCGGGAGGGGCGCCGGGCGGCGTGGCGGGACGCGGCCGCCGCGGCCGTGGCCCGCGCCGAGGTCGAGGCGGCGTGCTGCGAGCGCTGGTGGACGTCGTGCGCGAACGAGCACGACCCGAACTGCGCCCACCGCACCTCCTGGGGCACCACGGCCTGATTCCGTCCTGCGTGGCGGGGGTGCGACCGGATGTGAATTCCTGGTCCGTACCAGGGGGTTGACGCCTTCTTATCTCACATCTTGAATCAAGTGGTTGAACCTTCACCCCCCACCACGGTCGGCGCACCCGTGTCCCCACGGGTCGCCGTACGGAAGGGAGAGCCATGTCCTCTCCGCGCACGCGCCGCAGATGGCTGGTCGCAGCCCTGTCCGCCGCGCTCCTCGCCTCCGGCGTGGCCGGCACGGCCGCACAGGCGCAGCCCGCCCGCGACGCCGCACCGGCCTCGGACGTCTCCACCGCGGCCGTCGCCTTCTCGGACACCTTCGACGGCCCCGCGGGCGCGGCGGTCGACGGATCGAAGTGGCAGATCGAGACCGGCGACAACGTCAACAACCACGAACGGCAGTACTACACCGCGGGAAACGCCAACGCGGCGCTCGACGGCCAGGGCCACCTGGTCATCACCGCCCGCAAGGAGAACCCGGCCAACTACCAGTGCTGGTACGGCACCTGCCAGTACACCTCGGCCCGCCTCAACACCTCCGGCAAGTTCCACGCGCAGTACGGGCACGTCGAGGCAAGGATGAAGATCCCGCGCGGGCAGGGCATGTGGCCCGCGTTCTGGATGCTCGGCACCCCGGTCAACTGGCCGGACTCGGGCGAGATCGACATCATGGAGAACGTCGGCTTCGAGCCGTCCACCGTGCACGGCACGATCCACGGCCCCGGCTACTCCGGGTCCGGCGGCATCGGCGCCGGCTACACACTGCCCGGCGGTCAGGCCTTCGCGGACGCCTTCCACACGTTCGCCGTCGACTGGGCGCCCGACCGCATCACCTGGTCCGTGGACGGCAACGTCTACCAGACCCGCACCCCCGCCGACCTGGGCGGCCGCCAGTGGGTCTTCAACAAGCCGTTCTTCCTCATCCTCAACCTGGCGGTCGGCGGCTACTGGCCCGGCGACCCGGACGGCTCCACCGTCTTCCCGCAGCAACTCCTCGTCGACCACGTCACGGTGACCACCAGCGACACCTCGATCGGCGGCGCCATCCGCGGCCTCGCCGGCAAGTGCGTGGACGTCGCCGGGGCGAACACCGCCAACGGCACCCCCGTCCAGCTCTACGACTGCAACGGCACCGCCGCGCAGCGCTGGACGGTCGGCTCCGACGGCACGATCCGGGCGCTGGGCAAGTGCCTGGACGTCACCTCGGGCGGCACGGCCGACGGTACGCCCGTGCAGCTGTGGGACTGCAACGGCACGGCGGCCCAGCGCTGGGTGGTCACCGCCGCCCGTGACATCGTCAACCCCCAGGCCGACAAGTGCCTGGACGTGACCGGCAACAACTCGGCCAACGGCACCCGGCTGCAGATCTGGACCTGCGCGGGCACCGCGAACCAGAAGTGGACGGTGGGCTGATCCCGTGACCCTGCCCCGCTCGCCCTCGGGCTGGACCATGGCCGTGTTCGGCGTGCTCGCCGCCGCGCTCGGCGCCGTGGGACTGCTCTCGCCGGACGCCCAATTGTCACTGCTGGGACTGACGGCGCCGGGTGGGCGGGGGAGCGGTGACCACACGTCCGCGTTCGTGACGGCGTCGTCGATGGCGGCGCTCAACATGGGTGTGTACTACGTCCTGGCCGCGCTCGCCGACTGGCGGGCGTTCTTCCGCTGGACGGTGCCGTTCCGGCTGCTGACCTGCACGGTGTTCACGGTCGCCGTGGTCACCGGCAGGGCGCCGGAGGCGTTCCTCGGCGTCGCGGCCTGGGAGGGCCTGGGCGCCCTGGCGACGGGCACGGCCCTGTGGCGGGAACGGCGGGCGGAGGCCAATCCCGCCTGAATACGGCGCACTCGCAGGTGAGGGGGTCCCGCGCGGGACCCCCTCGTCGTCTCTCAGGCGTGTGACGCGGACGTCAGATGCCGCAGGTCGAGGCCGACCAGAAGCGGCTGCCGCGGTGGTCGACGTGCGTGTGGTCGTTGTGGCCCGGGTAGCCGGGGCCGAGGATGCCGTTGAAGCCGTGGTTGCGGGCCTGCTTGGCGAGCGTGCACAGCGAGTGCGGTCCCGCGCCGAGGTCGGCGGCGTCGCCGTACAGATGGCGGCTGTTGCTCGCGCCGCCCACGGCGCTGTTGCAGGACTGGGAGCGGAAGCCGCTGGTGACCCGGATCGGCTGGTCGCCGAGCGCGTGCCGCAGCGCCTCCAGCTTCCACATGGTGCGCAGGGCGTTGGACTTGGCCGTCGCGGCGCTCACCGCGCCGCCCGACCAGGTCGAGTTGCAGCGGTTCAGCTCGGCGTAGTCGAAGTGGATCGGCGTGCAGTCGTCGTCCTGGAGGGCGTACAGCTTGCTGAAGGTGGCAGGACCGGCCACACCGTCGGCGGCGAGGCCGTAGGCCGACTGGAAGCGCTTGAGGGCGGCGGCGGTGGCCGGGCCGAACTCGCCGTCGACGGCCAGCACGGCGCCGTAGCCGGGGTAGCCGCTCAGCCGGATCTGGAGCTGGGTGACGTCGGCGCCGGACGCGCCCTGGGACAGGGTGCGGTTCCAGGTGTAACAGCCGTCGGCGTGCGCGGTCCCGGCGGTCGCCAGGGAACCCGCCGCCAGTCCGGCCATGAGCATGACAATAGACAGCACGAGTCTCAGTGCGCGTTTCAACATGCGGCCTCCGCTTCCGGTACGAGAGATCAGGGTGTGCCACGAGCCGTGTGACGCGCGTCAACCATGGGGCAAACACACGGCCGAGCGCAAGGTGTCGCAGACCGGAGCACGGCCCGTCCGCGTGAGCCCTGTACGCGCCCCCGGCCGGCTGCGGAGAATGCGGTGCCGGTTCTCCACGCTCCGCCAAGTGCCGTACTCCCCGCCCCCGTCGGACCCTCCGCAGTGGAAAGCAGGTCGATCGCCGTGTTGCTGCGTCTCCCCACCTCCCTGTCCGAAGCCCGGCGGTGCCTGGCCGACGGCGCGGTGCCCGTCGGCGGTGCCACGCTCGTGTGGGCCCAGTGGCAGCGCGACGGCTTCCCGGACCAGGCGATGTCCCTGCGCCGGCTGCCCGAGGCCACCGTCGTGGACGCGGAGACCCTGGGCGCGGCCGTGCTGCTGCACCAGGTCGACGACCGCGTGCCGGAGGTGCTGCGCCGCGCGGCCGCCTCCATAGGCACCGGGGCCGTGCGCCGGACGGCCACCGTCGGCGGCAACATCGTCGGCAGCACCCTGCGCTGCCTGCTGCCCCCGGCGCTGGTCCTGGACGCGCGGGCGACCGTCATGGACGGCGACGGCACGTACGAGGCCGAACTGGCCGAGGTGGTGGCCAAGCGCCCCCTGATGCTGGACATCCGCTGGCGCCGCCCGCTCGCCAGCGCCTACTGGAAGGCGCCCGGCGAGGTGGGCGGACCGCCGCCGCTGGTGGTCGCCACCGCCGTGCACGCCGAGGGGGCCGGCGGGCGGCGGCTGTTCGCGGCCGTACGGGACGGCGACGAGGTCGTCGGCGCGAGCGTCCCGGCGAGGGCGGACGCGGGCCGGGTGCTCGACGCCCTTCAGGGCACGGCCCTGGGCGGCCTGCACGGGGAGGCGCGGGACGTGGTGCGGCGGGAGGTGACGGACATCCTGGGGCGTGCCTGAGCCCCGGCGCCCTCCCACCTCACTCCACGGGCCAGGTGTGCACCGGCGCGTTCAGATGCATGTAGTCGATGTACTGCTGCGTCATGCGGCGCAGCGCCTCGTGCCGTCCGCAGTGCGCGGTCGCGTCGATGTGGTGGAACATCTCCTTCTGCCACACCGCGCCGTTGCGGCCCGTCACACAGCGCTGCTCGATGACACCGAGCAGCGGCTCCCGCCACGCGTCGTCCATCCCGGAGAGCTCCAGACCCCGGTGCGCCAGCGGCAGCAGCCGCCGCAGGACCAGCTCCGCCGCCGGCACCTCGCCCATGCCGGGCCAGTACAGGCGCGCGTCGATGCCGTAGCGGGCCGCCGTGCGCAGGTTGTCCTCGGCGGCGGAGAAGGACATCCGCGACCACACCGGCCGCTCCTCCTCCACCAGGCCGCGGGTCAGCCCGTAGTAGAACGCGCCGTTGGCGAGCGTGTCGGCGACGGTCGGCCCCGCGGGCAGCACCCGGTTCTCGATGCGCACGTGCGGCTTGTCGCGGGAGACGGCGTACACCGGGCGGTTCCAGCGGTAGATGGTGCCGTTGTGCAGCGTCAGCTCGCCGAGGTCCGGGATGTCGCCGCGCAGCAGGGTCTCCGCCGGGTCCTGGTCGTCGCACAGGGGGAGCAGGGCGGGGAAGTAGCGCAGGTTCTCCTCGAAGAGGTCGAACACGCTGGTGATCCACCGCTCCCCGAACCACACCCGGGGCCGCACCCCCTGCACCTTGATCTCCTCGGGGCGGGTGTCGGTGGCCTGCTCGAACAGCGGGATCCGCGTCTCGTGCCACAGCTCCTTGCCGAACAGGAAGGGCGAGTTGGCCGCGAGCGCCACCTGCACCCCGGCGACCGCCTGCGCCGCGTTCCAGTACGCCGCGAAGTCCTCCGGGTCGACCTGGAGGTGGAACTGCGTGCTGGTGCAGGCGGCCTCCGGGGTGATGGTGTCCGCGTAGGTGCGCAGCCGGTCGATGCCGGTCACCTCGATGTGCAGGTCCTCGCCGCGCGCGGCGAAGATCTGGTCGTTGAGCAGCCGGTAGCGCGGGTTCTCCGACAGGGCGCCCTCCCCGACGTCCTCGTGGCGCAGGGTGGGGAGGACGCCCGTCATGATCAGGTGCGTGCCGATGGACCGGGCGCGCTGCTCCGCGTGGTTCAGGGCGGCGCGGATCTCGGACTCCCAGGCGTCGGGACCGCCCTCGGTGAGCTGCCGGGGCGCGATGTTGATCTCGAGGTTGAACCGGCCCAGCTCGGTGTCCCACGCCGGGTCCGCGATCGCCTCCAGCGCGTCGGTGTTGCGCATGGCCGGCTCGCCGCGGTCGTCGACCAGGTTCAGCTCGATCTCGAGGCCCACCTGGGGCCGCTCGGCCTCGAAACGCGACTCGCGCAGCATCTGCGCGAGCGCGTCGAGGCACAGCTGCATCTTGATCCGGTAGCGGCGGCGGTCCTCGCGGGTGAAGGTGAGCGCCGGGACGTCCCGTCCCATCGGTCTCCCTCCAGGCTGTTCGTCCGGAAGCTGACCACCCCAGCGTCGCACCGGTGGCCGTCCGCGACCAGGCGAGTCACTCAGCCCGCGGGACTCTCCGCGCGGAACCGGGTCAGGCTGTCCAGCGGCATGGTGCCGCCCTGCTCGGCCATGTCCCGCTCCTCCTTCGTGTCACAGGTCGCCGCAGCCCGATCCGGGTCGCCGTCCCACCCCCGTCCAGCTCCACCGCCATCACGGAGGGCTCGGCGCGCCCGGGCACGTCCGTGCCCACGACCAGCAGCCGGTTCTCGTCGACCTCCAGGTACGACCCGGTGAGGGGCGCCTTCGGTGCCGTCAGGGGTGAGCATGGTGGCCTTCCAGGCGCCTCCCGGCCGCCGGTCCGTCTCGACCGGGCCGGGCACGGCGTACGCCCAGCGTGCGGAGGCGTCGGGCGTGGCCCAGGCCTGGTGGACCGCGGCGGCTGGGGCGTCCAGGGTGCGGGTCAGGGTGCAGGAGTGGCCGTCGCTCATGGCGCGATCCTCGTCTCTCGTACGAGGCCCCTTCGGGGCGTGTGTGAGGTGGACGGGGGCGCACGCGAGTAGTCATCGGTGCCCGCGCATCGGGTTCCGGACCCGCGCGAAGAGCTGAATCGGCTCGCCCGGCGCCGGGTACCCGGCCGGTCCTCGCGCGGAACCGCCGCGCCGGAAGCACCACGGGAGGCCCGCCATGGCCGACCTCAGCCCGATCGACCTGCAGAAGGCACTCAAGGGCGCCGACTACCCCGCCGCGAAGGACGACCTCGTGTCGGTGGCACGGAGCAACGGCGCCGACGACGGCCTCGTGAAGAAGCTGTCGGAGACCGGGACCAAGCGGTTCGACGGTCCCAACGAGGTGCAGAAGGCCGTCTTCGGCAACGAATGACCCGCGCGCCGGGGCCGCCGCCCGCCTCCCGTGGGCCGGCCCCGACGTCCGTCACCGACCGAGGACGGTGCACCGATGACCGAGTACGAGCGCTCGCACACCATGCCGGCCCCGCCCGAGCAGGTCTTCGACCAGGCGGCGAACGTCGGCCAGATGGGTGACTGGCTGCCCGGGGAGCTGCATGTGCGCGCCGAGGAACTGCCCGCCGTGACGGTGCACGAGGACCGCACCGACGAGGACACCTCCGCCCTGCTGCGGGCCCGGCGGGACCAGATGCGCATCGAGTGGGGCACACGGGAGCGGGGCGGCTACGCCGGGTGGCTCCAGGTCGCCGGCATCGACAGCGGCGCCAGCGAGGTGACCGTGCACCTCTCCTTCTTCGACGACGGTCACGACCCCGGCGAGGAGCAGGTGACCGGAGCCCTCGACGACAGCCTGCGGCGGCTGGAGCGGCAGGTCCGGCTACGCGTCGACAACGCCGCCGGCTGATCCCTCACGCGCCCAGTGGGCGGGGCGGCCCAGCGACGGCGGGAGCGTCGTCGCCGCGTCGCCCCGTGCCGCGTTCAGCTGCGCCTGGGTGAGGAACAGGGCGCCGGTGAGGCCGGCGCCCGACAGGTCCGCGCCGCGCAGATCGGCGCCGATGAGGTCGGCGTCGCGCAGGTCTGCCCCCGTGAGGTCGGCGCCGACCAGCAGGGCGCCGCGCAGACTCGCCCCGCGAAGATCCGCCCCCGACAGCCGCGCGCCCGCCAGGTCGGCGCCGCGGTGGTCCTTCCGGCGGCCCGGCACCCGGGCCCGTGTCAGCTCACTCGCCCGCAGCAGCAGCGGGTTGACCTCCCCGCGCAGCGCGTTCACGTCGAGCGCCACGACCGACGCGGCGTCGCCCCGGGTCAGCTTCTCGATCCGGGCCAGCGCCCGGCGCAGCTCGCGGTGCACGGGACGGGCCGCCGGAAGCTCCAGCGCCTCGGCGGTGTAGGCGAGCAGTTCGTGCAGCTGCCGCATGACCGGGAACACCGCGAACATCGCGGACGCCGACTCCGGGTCGCGCCGCCAGTCGGTGCCGCCGAAGGTGACCTGCGAGACCTTCTGTCCGGCGCCGAAGCAGTCGAAGACGGTGCAGCCCCGGTAGCCCTCGTCGCGCAGCCGGGCGTGGATGCCGCAGCCGAAGTCGTCCCGCAGATGACCGCAGGCCCGCCCGGCGGGCTTGTCCCCGGCGAAGTCGGCGGAGCGGGCGAAGGGCAGGGCGACGCAGCAGAGGCCGAAGCAGGACGAGCAGTCGGCGCGCAGCTCCTCACGGTTCACGAGCGGCAGCTCGCGGTCCGGTCGAGGTTGCGTCCGCTCGTGTCGCTGCTGCTTGGGCCCTCCGCCGCCGTGCCCCGACGAGCGGGTTCCGTGCTGTGGCGACACCGTGAACACTCCTGGGCCGGCAACGGGCACCCCGTGCCCTGAACGCCGCCCATTCTGGCAGACGACGTGATCGTCCCCGCCCGGTCACCCCCCGGCCGGCGCCCCGGCCGCCCGCTGCTTCCGCCGGGCCCGGGACGCGCGCAGGTTCGCGGCGTTCCCGCACCGGCGGACGTCGTGCCAGACGCCGCTGTTGTTGCGCGAACGGTCGTAGAACGCGGACCGGCAGGCAGGCTCCCGGCACAGCTTCAGCCGGTGCCAGGTGCCGTCCGTCCGCGCGAGCAGAATCCGCGCCCACACGGCGGCCTCCAGCCGCTCCCCGGGGCTCCCGACCGGAACCAGTGCCACCCGGCCCCTCGTCGAGGCCCGGCCGCAGCGACACGTAGGTGGGCGCCCCGACCGGCTCCGCCTCGCCCGTCACCAGGGCGGCGAGCCGCTCCCGCAGCGCCCTCACCCGCTCCGGATCACCGGCGCGCGGCTCCCCGGGGGGACCCGGCCACCCCTGTTCCTCGGCCCACGCGGCGGTCACCTCCCGCAGCCACCGGCCACCGCTCTCCTCGTCGCCGAGCGCTCACCGCCCGACGGGTCCCACAACAGGCCGAAGGCCACGAGCCGTTCGCCGTCCGCCACCAGCCAGGAGTCCCGCTCCAGGCCGGTGTCGGGACGCTCCAGGCCGGCGTGCACGGTGTGGCAGACCGGTCTCGGGGCGGCCGATCTCCAGCTCGTCGACCCGGTTCATCAGCGCGGTGACGGCGACGGCGTCGGCCGGGGCCGCCTGCCGTACCGAGGTGGGCATGGGCGCCGAGCGCCGGGCGGCGCCCCGCCCGGCGCAACGGCTTTTCCGCGGCCCCGTACGACCACGGCGGCGCCCCCTCCGGAGGGGGCGCCGCCGTCCGTGCGTCACCGGGTCAGCGAGCCGTGCCCGCCGCGCGCTGGCCGGTGAGGACCGCCGTCAGCAGTTCCGGGTCGAACAGCGACACGTCCGCGAGCCGGGTCGGCGAGGCGAGGGCGTTGAGCATTGCCTTGGTGACCCGCACCGCCGACGCCGGACGCCGCAGCACGGGCTTCGCCCACGCCATGACCGCGGCGTCGAGCGCCTCCGCCGGCACCACCTTGTGCAGCACCGACAGACCCAGGGCCTCCTGGGCGTCGAAGACCCGCGCGGTGAGGATGAGTTCGCGCACCCGCGCCACCCCCACCTCGCTGATCAGCCGGGGGAGCAGCCCGCCCCACGCGGGCGGCACCCCCAGGGCCAGCTCGGGCAGCCGGAACGTGGCCGTGTCCACGCCCACCCTCAGGTCACAGGCGAGCAGCAGCCCCACACCAGCGCCGACCGCCCTGCCCTGCACCCGGGCGATGGTCACGGCGGGGTTGGACGTGAGGGCCTCGCACACCCGCAGCGCCTTCTTCCCGGAGACGCGGATGCCGTCACCGGTGGGATCGGCGTCCAGGTGCTGCGGGAACTCGCGCCGGTCGCCGCCCAGGCAGAAGGCGTCCCCCGCCGCCGACAGCACCAGGACCCGCACCCCCGGGTCCTGGTCGTCCAGGACCGTGAGGAGGTCGTCCAGCATGGCGTCGCCGACCGCGTTCCCCTCCTCGGGAAGGTGCAGCTCGACCGTGAGCAGGGGCCCCTGCCGGTAGGTGCGGACGGTCTTGAGCACCCGTTCGGCGGGGAGTTCGGCGAGGGGCGATGCGGTCATACGGTCACCTTCAGGGACGTGATGCGGCGGAAGACGAGACGGGAGTTGTCGTAGGAGGGCGGCCCGGCCGGACGGAGCGTGGGGAAGCGCTCCAGGATCTGCGCCATCGCCTCCCGTGCCTCGAACCGGGCGAGGGGAGCGCCGAGGCAGTAGTGCGGGCCGCTGCCGAACGTGATGTGGCCGCCGTCGCGCTGGATGTCGAAGACGTGCGGGTCCGGGTTGCGCCGGGGGTCGTGGGCCGCCGCCCCGTACAGGATGTGCACGGTGGTGTCCTTGGCGAGCGGGGTGCCCGCCAGGACCGTGTCGTCGGCGGCCACATGGGAGTTGAGCCACACCGGAGGGTCGTAGCGCAGCGTTTCCTCGATCAGGTCGTCGATGTGCTCGGGGTGCGCCCGCAGCCACTCCGCGCGGGCGGGCTCCTCCGTGGCGAAGCGCACCGCGTTGGTCAGCAGCACCGCGCTCGTCTCCAGCGAGGCGATGGTGATGAACATGGTCAGGTGGTAGATCACCCGCGCCGCTGCCTCCGGGTCGTCCGCGAAGTGGGCGTCCCAGTGGTGGATCCAGCCGGTGAGGACATCGTTGCCAGGGTGCGCCCGGCGCTCGCGGATCAGCTCGCCGAAGAAGGCCCGCATCTCCAGCGTGGCCTGCCCCGCCTGCGCCAACTGCTCCTTGCTGGGGAAGAGTTCCTGCGCGTACGCCTGCCGGTGGGCGAAGTCCAGGATGTGCGCGTGGTGCTCCTTCGGGATGCCCAGCCACTCGCCGACCGTGCGGACCGGGAGGAGTTCGGCGACCGTCTGCACGAAGTCGGCCTCCCCGTCCTCCCGCAGACGCTTCTCCAGGTCGTCCAGCAGTCCGGTGACGACCCGCGCGATCGCCGGACGCAGGCCCTCCAGGGTCGAGCGGTCGAAGGGGTTGCCGAGCGCGCGCCGCTGGCAGGTGTGCGAGGGGGCGTTGATACGGGACAGGGTGCCCGTGAGCTCCTGGGTGGCGAGCTCCTGCCAGCGGCGCGGGTCGGGCTGCCGCTCCTGCCAGGCGAAGTCCGGCACCAGCCAGTTCCTGGACCGCAGGACCTGGCTGCATGCCTCGAACGAGGTGACGAAGTAGGCGCCCCAGGGGGCGCGCACGACGTCCCCCATGGAGCGCAGTCCCTCCCAGACGGGCAGGGGGTCGGCCTGCCCCTCCGGCGAACGAAGGTGACGGAGAAGGGAAACGACGGCTCGGCGGTCACTGATGGCGGGGCCGCTTATGTCGCCAACGGCGGTCACGTGGTGCTCCTTCGGCTGGACGCTACCGTTACCGCCGGAACCTACCCTTCCGACTATGTATGTCATGTGTGGTTGAGTGTTGCACCTGTCACATGCCGGGCCCTTGCCAACTGGCGTTCCGTCACGTCTCGTTGCGCTGCCACCGGTGGCGGTGTCAGACACGGAAGACGTCCAGGAAGCTGCTCCAGAACCCCTTCTTGCGTGTCGTGCCCTGACGGGACGGCTGGGACGACGGAACGGACACCGGCCGCTCCGCCTCGGGCATCGCGGCGACCCGCTCGCGCATGGCGGTGGCCGTGCGGGTGGCAGGCGTGGGGCTGAACGTCACGGGCAGCGACACCAGCGCGCGGTGGAACGGCCCGGGCCGCCACTCCAGTTCCTTGTCCGGCGCGGCGAGCTCCAGATCGGGCAGCGCGTTGAGCAGCCGCTCGATCGCGGTGGTCGCGATCACCTGCGCCGGGTCCTTCGCGGGGCAGGCGTGCGGTCCCGCGCCCCACGCCAGATGGGCGCCCTTGCTGTGCACGCGGCGGGCATCCTCCAGCGCCGGGTCGGCATTGGCGCCCGCGAAGGAGATGACCACCGGGGTGTTCGCCTCGGCCACATGGCCGCCCAGGTCCACGTCCCGCACCGGGTAGTGGGCGGCGTAATTGGCGATCGGCGTCTGGTTCCACAACACGTGGTCCATCGCCTCCTCGATCAGCATGCCGCTCTCCCGGGCGCCCGTCCCGGACAGCAGCAACATCAGCGAACTGCCGATGAGGTTGCGTTCCGGCTCGATGCCGGCGCCCATCAGCAGCACCAGCTGGTCCTTGAGTTCCTCGTCGGTCAGCCCGGCGGGGTGCTGGATCAGCCACGAGGTGACGTCGTCGTCGGGCCGGCGGCGCTTGAGCGCGATCAACTCCATGAGGGACGCGGTCAGTTCCTCGTTGGCACGCACCGCGTCCTTGCCGTCGAAGATCGCCGACACGGCCGCGGTGACGGTGTCGCCGATGTCCGCCGGGCAGCCGAACAGCTTGTTGAACAGCAGCAGCGGAAGGAGCTTGGCGTAGTCGCCCAGCAGATCGGCCCGGCCCAGCTCGCTGAACCGGTCGATCAGGTAGTCGGCGATCGGCTCCACGTCACGCCGGATCCGCGTGGTGTTGAGTTGCGCCAGGCTGTCCACCACGGCCTTGCGCAGCCGCAGGTGCACCGCGCCGTCGGTGAACAGACAGCTCGGCCGGTACGCCATCATCGGCAGCACCGGGCTGTCCAGGGCTATGCGCCCCTCGTTGAGGTCCTTCCATCGGCGCGCGTCACGGGCGAACAGCTCCGTGTTCTGCAGCACCCGCAGCGCCATCTCGTGCCCGACGACCAGCGTGGCGTCCACACCGGGCGCCAGCTCGACCGGGCCGGCCGGTGCATGCTCCCGCAGCCGGTCGTAGACCTGGTGCGGATCGGTGGCGAAACCGGCGTCGTGCATGGGGCATCTGCCCGTACCGGACGCGGACGGAGAGTGAGCTTCCATGAAGTCTTCCTTAGTGAAACAACCGTGAACCGGTGACCGGGGGCCGGAAGGCCGAGGCTTTCCGACCCCCGGACCGGGCGGACGCGAGGAGGTCAAGACGTGCGGTCGAGCAGGTGCCGCACCAGCGCGATCAGCGCCTTCGCGGACGACTGCTGGTCCCGGGCGTCGCAGTGGACGACCGGGGTGTCCGGCAGCAGGTCGAGCGCCTCTCGCACTTCCGCCTCCTCGTACACGGGGGCGGAGTCGAAGCGGTTGACGGCGATGGCGTACTCCAGGCCGTAGCCCTCGATGAGGTCGATGACCGGGAAGGTCTCCTCCAGCCGCGCCGGGTCGACCAGCAGCAGCGCCCCCAGAGCCCCTCGCGCCATGTCCTCCCACAACTGCATGAACCGCTGCTGTCCCGGCGTGCCGAAGAGGTACAGCACCAGCTCGTCGCTGAGGGTGAGACGGCCGAAGTCCAGGGCGACCGTGGTGGTGGTCTTCCCGGTGACTCCCCTGAGGTCGTCGACGTGCGCCGACGCCTGGGTCATCTTCTCCTCGGTGCGCAGCGGCGTTATCTCCGACAGCGAGCCGATGAAGGTCGTCTTGCCCACGGCGAAGTGCCCGACGACGAGGATCTTTGCGGCGTTGGTCACCGCGCTGGAGACGTAGATGGACTGCTGGGCCGTCTCAGCCGATGAGGGATTGGAGTCCATTCAGAACCTTCTCGAGGGTCGCTCTGTCAACGTTCTGGGCCCGGGGCGGCTCGGCCCGGCGGAGCAGATGCCCCTGTTCCGATAAATCGGTGAGCAGCAGCCGGGCCACCCCGACCGGTAGGCCGAGGTGGCCGGCCACCTCGGCGACCGACAGGTAGCCGCCCGAGCACAGCTCCCAGATCGCCCTCACCTCGGGGCCGGCCCCGAGCGGCAGCGTCCGGTCGGGGGCCAACGTGACGAGGGTGTGCAGCGCCAGTTCGTCCGAGGACGGCAGGCTCCGGCCGCCGGTGATGACGTAGGAGCGGACGAAGTCACTGGTGACAGGTGATTCCTCGCCGGGCCCCGTCATCAGTCGACACCGTTGTCGGAGCGGGGAGCCACGCTCATGGCCTTGTTCAGCGCCGTCACCGTCTTCTGCATACGGAACGACACGGCCTCCATGTCGACGTCCACCGCCGCCGAGACCGCCAGGTAGGAGCCCTGCCCGGCCGCGATGAGGAAGATCCAGCCGCCGTCGTACTCCAGCAGCGTCTGCTTCCAGATGCCGTGCCCGGCGCCGACGAAACCGGCGACCGCCCGGCTCAGCGACTGCATGGAGCTCATCGCGGCCGCGTTGGTCTCGGCGTCGTCGCGCGAGATGTCGTCCGAACGCTGGAGCAGCAGGCCGTCGCCCGAGACGAGGACGGCGTGGCGGGCGCCGCGCACCTCGAGCACGTCGTTCAGCACCCACGACAGGTCGGTCTTCACTGGTGGTCAGGTCCTTCCGTGGTGTTCGTGGTCCGTCCGAGCTGGGTGCCGCGTGCGAACGCCCCCAGGCGCGACGCGGTGACCTCGCCGGACGACTCGGAGCTCTCCTCGTCGAGGGCGGCCGGTTCCGGCGGGGGCGGCACCACCGCGATGGGGCCCTGACGACGCCGCCGCTTGGGCAGCCCGCCGGACGTCGTGCCCACCACGCGCGTCGGGCCCACGGGCACCGGCGCCAGGCGCTGCGGAGCGTCCACTTGTCCCTCCTCGGCGGGCTCCCGCTCCGGCTCGGCGGGCGTGATCACGTCGGCCGAGAGGAGGCTCTCCGGAACCCGGATCACCGCGCGCACACCGCCGTACGGGGAGACCGAGCCGACGGAGACGTGGAAGCCGTAGCGGTTCGCGAGCATGCCGCACACCGCGAAGCCGAACCGGGGCGGGTCGCCGAGACCGGTGATGTCGACCGGGCCGTCCGCGGACAGCAGAGCCCCCGCACGGTCCTTGGTCTCCTGGTCCATGCCGAGGCCGGCGTCGTCCACGATGAAGACCACACCCGTGGGCACGGCCTGGATGTTGACCTCCACCGGGGTGCCCGGCGCGCTGTAGGTCGTGGCGTTGTCCAGCAGCTCCGCCAGCACCACGGCCACCGGCTCGACCGCCTTGCCTGCCACGGCCACGCTGGCCTGGGCGTGGATGCTGACCCGGTCGAAGTCCTTGATACGGCCCTGGGCGCTGCGGGCGACGTCGTAGACGGTCGCCGCCCCGTCGCGACGGCCCAGCCAGCCGCCGCACAGCACCGAGATGCCCTTGGCCCGGCGGCTGAACTGGCTGCCGGTGTGGTCCACCGACATCAGGTCGGCCAGCACCTCGCTGTCGTTGCCGTACTTCTTCAGCAGTTGGTCGAGGAGCAGTTGCTGCTCCTCGGCGAGCGACTGGAGCGTGCCCATGGCCGACTTGAGCACGGCCTTGGTCGCCGACTCGGCGTCCGCCCGCACATCGGCCAGCTCGCCCCGGTGCCGGGTGTCCAGCGTGCCGATGTGGGCTTCCAGTTGCCCGATGCGTCCCTGGGCCTGGCCCAGGCCCGCCTCCAGATCCTTCCTCGTTCTTCGGAGCGCCAGATTGGTTCTCCGGGCCCGCAGCACTGCGAGGACCGCAGCGGCGAGCACCACCAGCAGGATCCACAGCAGCGGATCCTTGATCAATGACGTCATGAGACTCTCTTCAAGTCGCATCGCCTCGGGAGTACGAGATTGCCGGCGCACGGGGACAACCGCTCCGTGCCGACGAACAGCACGGACCCACGGCGGGACAAAGCCTCAACTCCTCAGCGACGGGGCCTTAGAGACTGTCCCCCGTACGCGTTCATGACGCGTCGCCAGCCTGCTGAAAGTTCGTTGATCGTATCAGTCCCCGGATGCCAACACGCCCCTTGTCGGTGGCACTTGACGACCCTCACGAGACGTTCACAGTGAAGCCCGCCGTGTCGCCGTTGCGACATGTCCCACCTGTGCCACGGCGAAACGGTGACACGGCCCGCACCGGCGACCGAACCTGTGCAGCACCGACGGCACCGCGGGCCGCGTGTACAGCACAACGACGCGACGCGTCGCACGACGCGTACGACGAAGGGCACAGGAGTGAGACGACGAATGCGTATCGCGGCGGCCGTCGCGGCAGGGCTGACCCTGTCCGCCGGCGCCGTGACACCGGTCGTGGCGGGACCGTCCGGGGCCACCGCCCCGGCACGGGCCGCCGCACCGGCGGCCGACAGCGGCGCCACCGTGCGCCTGATCACCGGCGACCTGGTCACCGTCCGCACGGACGTGAACGGCCGCCGCACCGCCTCGGTGACACCGGGGGAGGGCCGGCGCCACCTCCTCTTCCGCACGATCGAGGAGGACGGACACCTCACCGTCCTGCCGTCCGACGCGGAAGGACTCGTCACCGCCGGACGCCTGGACCGCGGCCTGTTCGACGTGACCGCGCTCGTCGCCCAGGGCTACGACGAGCGCCGCGCCGACACCCTGCCGCTGATCGTCGCCGACGGCGCGGGCGTGCCGGACACCTCGCTGCGCCGCCTCACCGGAATGGCCGCCGAGGGCACGGAGGTCCGCCGCCTGGAGACCCTCGACGCGGACGCCGTCCGCGTCCCCACGGACGACCTCTCCGCGTTCTGGAAGCGCCTCGCCCCCGCCGCCGGCGACGCAGCCCGCGCCGCCTCCGTGCCCCGGGTCTGGCTGGACGGCCGGGTGCGGGCCGCACTCGACCGCAGCACCGCGCAGATCGGCGCCCCCGAGGTCTGGCAGGGCGGCCACCGGGGCGACGACGTCAAGGTCGCCGTGCTGGACACCGGTGCCGACGGCACCCACCCCGACCTCGCCGGACGCATCAGCGAGGCACAGGACTTCTCCGGCAGCTCCGGCACCGGCGACGTCTTCGGCCACGGCACCCACGTCGCCTCGATCGTCGGCGGTTCCGGCGCGGCTTCCGACGGCGCCCGCAAGGGTGTGGCGCCCGGCGCGGACCTGCTGGTCGGCAAGGTGCTCGGCGACGACGGCTTCGGTACGGCGTCGCAGGTCATCGACGGCATGGAGTGGGCCGTCGCACGCGGCGCCGACGTGGTCAACATGTCGCTGGGCTCGGACTCCCCGAGCGACGGCACCGACCCGATGAGCCTCGCCCTGAACGAACTCTCCGCGTCCTCCGGCGCGTTGTTCGTCGTCGCCGCGGGCAACGCCGGACCGGGCCAGGGCACGATCGGTTCCCCCGCCGCCGCGGACGCGGCCCTCACGGTCGGCGCGGTGGACCGCGACGACTCCCTCGCGGACTTCTCCAGCCGAGGCCCCCGGGTGGGCGACGACGCCGTCAAGCCCGACGTGACCGCGCCCGGCGTCGGCATCGTCGCGGCCCGCGCCGCCGGCACGGCGATGGGGCAGATCGTCGACGCCTCGCACGTGGCCGCCTCCGGCACGTCGATGGCCGCCCCGCACGTGGCGGGCGCCGCCGCGCTGCTGGCCCAGCAGCACCCCGACTGGACCGCGAGCCGCCTCAAGGACGCCCTGACCAGCACCGCCCGCACGGTCGAGGGGCAGCTGACCACCGAGCAGGGCGGCGGCCGCATCGACGTGGCCGCGGCGAGCCGCACCCCGGTCCTCGCCACCGCCGGAATCGCCCTCGGCAGGTACTCCACCGACGACACCGGCACCCGCACGCACACCGTGCGCTACACCAACGTCTCCGGCCGGGACGTCACCCTCGACGTGCGGGCCGCGCTGGTCACCAGCGGCGGCCGCGAGCTCGCCGACGGGGTGGTGACGCCCGCCGCGCGCACCGTCACCGTGCGGGCCGGCGGCACCGCCGACCTGCCGCTCACCGTCGACGCGGCCCGCGCCGGACGGGGCGCCTACCACGGCCACCTGACGGCCACCGCCGCCGACGGCTCGGTCACGGTGCACACCACGCTCAGCCTGTCCGTCCGCGGCCCCGTGCACCGGCTCAAGGTCGTCTCCTACGACAACGACGGCAACCGCGTCGAGAACCTGCCCATGATCTGGGGCGCCGAGGGCTTCGTCGGCTACACCGACCGGGACAACGCCGTCGCCGAGGTCGAGGAGGGCACCTACCAGCTCACCTCCGGCGGCGTCGAGCGGACGGACGACGGGGCAGAGGTGCTCCGCCAGGTCGTCCTGCCCGACATCAAGGTCACCAAGGACACCACCGTCGTGGTCGACCCGCGCAAGACGGTGAAGGTCGAGATCCGCACCCCCAAGCCCGCCGAACAGCGCGGCGTCCTCAGCTACCAGACGTACCGGAAGATCGACGGGCACGCCTGGATCGACGGCACGATGTACTTCGACATCGCCCGGGAGCTGTACGTCAGCCCCACGGCCCAGGTCACCGACGGTGACTTCGAGTTCGCGTCCCGCTGGCAGTTGGTGGCCCCGCTGCTCGAAGCCGGCGTGACCGGCGGCCCGGACCTCGACGCCTTCTACATGCCCGAGTCCCCCCTGTTCGACCGGCGGGGCGAGCGGCTCCAGGCCGTGGACGCCGGCGCCGCGGAGGCACCCGACTTCCGCAAGGCCCGCGGCCGGCTCGCCGTCGTCACCGACGAACAGGGCATCGCCGGACCGCAGTTGGCCGAACGTGCCGCCCAGGCCGGAGTCCGCGCCGTGCTGGTCGTCAACTTCTCCCCCACCGGCTGGACCCGCTGGACGCCCCATGGCGACCGCTGGAAGGTGCCGGTCGTGCGCATCGGCTCCGGCGAGGGCGCCGACCTGCTGAAGCGCGTCGCACGGCGCGCCACCACCGTCACCTTCGCCGGCACCGCCCGCAGCCCCTACCTGTACGACGTCATGCAGACCAGCGAGGGACGCATCCCCGACCGCGTGGTCCACACGGTGTCGGAGCGCAACAGCGCCGTGATCCGCTCGGAGTACGCGGACAACGGCGGGGTGGACTGGGCCGCCGAGCAGCGGTTCGCCCGCCGCCCGTACCAGGAGTTCATCTGGCTCCAGTACACCCGCCACGTCCCCACCGCGTTCACCCGCACCGAGTACGTCACCTCCGGCACCACCGAGTGGGACCACGTCGTGAACTACCGGACGGTCGGTGACGTCGACTCGCCGCTGAACACCGGGCTCCAGGACACGCCCCGCACCTACCGCGCCGGAGAGCAGGTCAGCGAGCGGTGGCAGGGCGCCGTGGTCCGGCCCGGCATCCCGCGCGAGGGCGTGCCCGCCAGCGTCCGCGACGGCGACGTACTGCGGCTGCGGATCCCCGAGTTCACCGACTCGGCCCCCGGCCACTGGTCCCGGTTCACCCCCGGCGGCGACGGTGGCATCGGCGTACGGGCGCCGGCGTCGGAGACGGCCGAGGCGCAGCTCCACCGCGACGGCCGCAAGGTGGCCGACCTCGCCGACGCCTGGCGCGACGTCGAGGTGCCCGGCGGCGACGCCGAGTACCGGCTGCGCCTGCGCACCACCCGCGACTCCGCGGAGTGGGCGTACGCCACGGCGACCGACACGACCTGGACGTTCCCGTCCGGCACGGTCACCGGCCAGGCGCGGCTGCCGCTGCTCCAGGTCGACACCGAGGTACCGGCCGACCTGCGCAACACCGTCGGACCCGGCCGCACCCACACCCTCCGGCTGACGGTCCGCCACCAGGACGGGCTCGCCGCGCCGCGCGGGGTGCGCACCACGGTCGAGGTCTCCTACGACGACGGCCGGCACTTCACCGAGGCGCCGGTGCGCGCAGGGAAGGGCAACACCTTCACGGCCACCGTCACCCGGCCCGCCGGGGTCCGCGGCGACGCCGCCGTGACCCTGCGCGTCACCGCGCGGGACGCGTCGGGCGCCTCGGTCCGGCAGACCGTGACCCGGGCCTACGGGCAGCGCGGCTGAGCAGTGACGGCGGGGGAACGGGGCACGGCCGCCCGTTCCCCCGCCGACTGTTGTACGGTATTCAACCGTTCAGGCGTTTGAATATCGTCGTGCGGGGGAGGGTGCCGTGACACTGGAGGCCGCCGGGGTCACCGGCACCGAGGAGACCGTCTACCGCCTGCTGGTGACGATGGGCCGGGCCACCGCCCGCGAGGTCGCCGACCGGGCCGGCCTCGAACCCGAGCACACCCGGCACGTGCTGGACGCGCTCGCCGCGAAGAACCTGGTCAGCCAGAGCGACGGACTGCCCCGCCAGTACCGGCCCACCCCGCCCGACGTGGCGCTGCTGCCCCGTCTCAAGCGCCGCGCCGACGCCCTCGACCTCGCCCGCGCCGAGGCCACCGCGCTGCTGGAGTCCTACCGCGAGACCATGCGCCGTCAGGACCTCGGCCAGCTCATCGAGGTCATCACCGGCGCGGAGGCGTTGCGCCAGCACCTGCGCCAGATCCAGGACGGCGCCCGCGACGAGATGCTGTGGTTCTGCAAGGCCCAGTACGTGGCCATGCCGTCCGGCAGCAACCGAGCCGAGTTCGACGCGCTGGCCCGGGGCGTGCGCTACCGGGTGCTGTACGAGAAGGCGTTCTTCGACGACGAGGGCGCCGTCGATAACGTTGTCGAGGGCGTCAGGGCGGGCGAGCTGGCCCGCGCCGTGCCGCACCTCCCGCTGCGCCTCGCGGTCGCGGACCGCGCCATCGCGATCTGCCCGCTGGTCCCGGGCGGCCCCGACGGCAGCCCCGAGGAACCCACCTCCGCGCTGGTGCGCGACAGCAACCTGCTGGCCGCGCTGGTCGCCCTCTTCGAGCGGTACTGGGAGGACGCGGTCCCGCTGGACGTCGACGACACGGGCGCGGTCTCCGGCACGGACGCGGCGGGTGCCCCCGACCCGCTCGGCGCCACGGACCGCCGCCTCCTCGCCCTCCTGGTCGCCGGCGTCGCGGACAAGGCGGTGGCCACCCAGATGGGCCTCAGCCGCCGCACGGTGCAGCGCCGCATCCAGCGCCTGATGGAACTCGCGGGTGCGACCACCCGCATGCAGCTCGCCTGGCAGGCGGCGCGGCGGGGGTGGCTGTAAGGGGGGTTGCCGTGGCCGTCGGACCGGGTGAGGCTGGCGGCAGGAGGGCGGGTCGGGCCCCGGGTGGGTGATCAGGGCCGAACGGCCCTGGTCCGGCGGCCCCGGACGGGCCAGGATCCTGGTGGAACCCCCCGCGCGCAGCAAGGAGCATTTCGATGGCGGACGGCGAGCAGTCCGGCCCCGAGGACCGGCCGATCCGGGTCTTCCTCCTGGACGACCACGAGGTGGTCCGGCGCGGGGTGCACGACCTGCTGAACGACGAGCCGGACATCACGGTGGTCGGCGAGGCCGCCACCGTCGAGCAGGCCCTGGTGCGCGTCCCCGCCCTGCGCCCGCGTGTCGCGGTCCTCGACGTGCGGCTGCCCGACGGCGACGGCGTGACCGTGTGCCGGGAACTGCGCTCCCGGATGCCGGACCTGGCGTGTCTGATGCTCACCTCGTTCGACGACGAGGAGGCCCTGCTGGACTCGATCATGGCCGGCGCGTCCGGCTACGTCCTCAAGCAGATCCGCGGCTCCGACCTCGTCGAGGCCGTCCGCACGGTCGCGCGAGGCCAGTCGCTGCTCGACCCGAGCGCCACCACCAAGCTGATGGAGCGGCTGCGCGGCGGCCCCCGCAAGGAGCAGGAGGAGCAGGACGTCCTGCCCGGCCTCACCGAGCGGGAGCGGGAGATCCTCGAACTGATCGGGGAGGGCCTCACCAACCGCCAGATCGGCCGGCGCCTCTATCTCGCCGAGAAGACGGTGAAGAACCACATCTCCCGCCTGCTCGCCAAGCTCGGCGTGGAGCGCCGCGTCCAGGCCGCCGTGATCGCCACCGAGGCCCGGGACCGCCTGCGGCACGACGGCAACGGTCGCTGACGGGCGCGGCACCCGCGCCCGGCAGCGCGTGAAGCGTCAGTCGCGGGCGATCTGCGGCGCGATGTCCTCCGTGAACCGCTCCGTGGAGGCCGCCGCCCGGCGCACCGCGGCCGCCGGGTCGGTGCCGCAGAACGACGCGTCCAGCGTGGCGCCGAGCGTGGTGTTCACCGTGCCGTTGTTGGAGGTGTTCGCCGACGACGTCATGCTGCGCCGGCCGTCGCTCGTGGTGAAGGCGTACGTGTAGTAGCCCTGCACGGTGCCGGTGTGCCCGTACACCGTGGTGCCGCAGGAGAGCGTCCGCCCGCGCAGCCCCAGACCGTACGACTGCTTGCCGTCGGCGGTGACCGGGACCATGGTGGTCATCTCCCGCAGCTGCTCCTCGGGCAGCAGCTTCCCCGAGAGCAGCGCGGAGAAGAACCGGTTGAGGTCCTTGGCGTTGGAGATGACCGCGCCCGCGGACTGCGCCCAGGAGACGGTCTGCTCGGTGGAGTCCACCAGCGGCAGCGTGGTGTCGTCCTGCCGCAGGTAACCGCGCGCGTACGTGCCGGAGATGGTGGTCCGCGGGTGGACGTACGAGGTGTTCTTCAGCCGCAGGGGCACGAAGATGCGCCGCTGGTAGTGCGTGGCGACCGGCGTGCCCGTCACATGCTCGATGATGGCGCCCAGCGCGACGAAGTTGGTGTTGGAGTAGCTGTACGCGGCGCCCGGCGCGTTGTTCAGCGGCTTCGCCGTCGACAGGTCGATCAGCTCCTGGTAGCTGAAGACCTTGTTCCGCACCGCCTCGAAGCCCGGGACCGTGTTGTGGAACATGTCGTTGGTGTAGTCGTACAACCCGCTGCGGTGGCTGAGGAGATGACGGACCGTGATGCGCTCGTCGGGCAGCGGCTCGGGCAGGTAGCGGTTGGCCGGCGCGTCGAGGTCGACCTTGCCCTCGGCGACGAGCTGCAGCAGCACCACCGTGGTGAACGTCTTGCTGACGCTCCCCACGCGGAACCGCCGCCCGGTGTCCATCGGCGTGTGCGCGGCGGTGTCGGCCTCACCGGTGGCGACGTGGTAGCTCCGCGGCCCCTCGTCGATCCGGGTCAGCGCGCCGGGCGCGCCCTGGGACAGCGCCGTCCGGTGCACCTCGGCCACGGCGGCGACGTCGGGCGCCGGCAGCGAGGGCGTGGTGGAGTCGGCGAGGGCGGGGGACGCCGCCAGGGTGACGACCAGGGTGGAACCGACGAGCGCGACGCTCACGTCTTTGATCCGCATCCGCTTCTTTCCTGAGTGTGGGGGAGGAACAGGGTGCCTGCGGCGACAACTACCTTGCCTGGCAAGGTGATTGACGGTGTCTCACAAGACCGCGGCGACAACGTTCGCATCGTAGTGCAGCCGCGCCCCGCCACCCCGCCCTTCAACCCGGCGTGGCGGAAACGGCCTTGCCCTCACCCCGCCGGCCGGACCGGGTAGTGGTGCGCCTCCGCCGCCCCGCGCGGCGACGCCTCCGGCCACACGCAGTCCAGCACCGACGCCGACGGGCCGAACAGCGCCGACGGCACCGCGTCCCGCGCGAACCACTCCCAGCGCACGATCTTGTCCGGTTCCGTCACCTCGGGTGTGCCCTGCGCCCCCTCGGCGACCGCGGCGGCCGTCACCCGGGTGAGCCCGCGCAGACCGTCCACCAGCACGGCCAGCACCCGTACGGCCGTGGCCGGCACCGACAGCCCGGTCTCCTCCGCCAGCTCGCGCGCCGCCGCCGTCTCGAAGTCCTCGCCCGGGTCCACCTTGCCGCCGGGCAGCTCCCAGCGGCCGTCGTGGCCGAGTCCCAGCAGGACGCGGCCACCGGAGTCGAGGACGGCGACGCCGACCCCCGTCAGGCTGTGCGGTGTGGGGCGGGCGCGCTCGGGGCGCTCCGGGGTGAGGTCTCCGGTGCTGTTCACCGGTCCCTTCTACACGGTCACGGGCCCGCCCCGGTATGAGGTGACGCACGTCACCGGCTCCTGGCTTGGAGGGGCGGGTGGCGCGGTGGCGACAGTAATGGGACGCATCGTTCCGCAGGGGGTGCCCGCGAGGGACCGCAGGTCGCCGCGAAGTCGTGATCGGACCTTTGCGTGACGACCCTTGACGCACGCGAAGGCTGAAAATATCTTTCAGGATCAAGTGATCGACAGAAAGTAAATTTCGACCCCGGGAGAGTGACGTCCGTGCCCGCCGCAGACGCCGTGGAGAGCGGCCGGTTGCGTGAGCAGCTGGCCACCATGACCACGGAGGCGTACCGCCCGGAGCTGGCGGACATCGACCGCCTGCCCACCCTCGACATCGCCCGCTTCATGAACGCGGAGGACGCCACCGTCACCACGGCCGTCGCCGCCCGGCTGCCGGAGATCGCCGCCGCGATCGACGGCGTCACCGCCCGCATGGCCCGCGGCGGCCGGCTGGTCTACGCCGGCGCCGGCACCGCGGGGCGGCTCGGCATCCTCGACGCCTCCGAGTGCCCGCCCACCTTCAACACCGACCCCGCCCAGGTCGTCGGCCTCATCGCGGGCGGCCCCACGGCCGTGGTCAACGCCGTGGAGGGCGCCGAGGACCGTGAGGACGCCGCCCGCGCCGACCTCGACGCCCTCGCCCTCACCGCGGACGACGTGGTCGTCGGCATCTCCGCCTCGGGCCGCACCCCGTACGCCGTCGCGGCCGTACGCCACGCCCGCGCCCTCGGCGCGCTCACCGTCGGCCTGTCCTGCAACGAGGACAGCGCGCTGGCCGCGGCCGCCGACCACGGCATCGAAGTGGTGGTCGGCCCCGAGACCCTGACGGGCTCCACCCGGCTCAAGGCGGGCACGGCGCAGAAGCTGGTGCTCAACATGATCTCGACCATCACGATGATCAAGCTGGGCAAGACCTACGGGAACCTGATGGTCGACGTCCGCGCCTCCAACGAGAAGCTCAAGGCGCGCGCCCACCGGATCGTCTCCCTCGCCACCGGCGCGCGCGACGAGTCCGTCGAGACCGCCCTCGCCGACAACGACGGCGAGGTCAAGAACTCCATCCTCACCCTCCTGGCGTCCGTGGACGCCCCCACCGCAGCCCGCCTGCTGCAGGACGCCCACGGGCACCTGCGGAAGGCACTGGAAGCCGCAGCCGCCTGACGCGGCCTGCCCCACCTCACAGCAAGGCATGACCGCACCATGAGCGAAGAGAACAAGCATCGCGCCACTGCTGCCGCCATCCTCCCCCTGGTCGGAGGCGCGGCGAACGTGACGTCGGTGGCCCACTGCATGACCCGGCTCCGGCTGGGCCTGCGCGACCGGTCCCTCGTCCAGGAGGAGGCACTCAAGGCACTGCCCGCGGTCATGGGGGTCGTCGAGGACGACACCTACCAGATCGTGCTGGGTCCGGGCACCGTCGCCCGTGTCACCCCGGAGTTCGAGGCCCTGGTGGCCGAGGAGCGGGCGGACGCCCCGGAGGAGCCCGCCGCTCCCGCGGGCGGGTCCGACCCGGTGACCGCCGAGGAGCTGGCGGCGCAGGGGGCGGCGCTCCGCGCGGAGCGGAAGGCGAAGAACGCCACCCCCTTCAAGCTGTTCCTGCGGCGCATCGCGAACATCTTCGTGCCGCTCATCCCCGCGCTCATCGGCTGCGGCATCATCGCCGGCCTCAACGGCCTGCTCGTCAACCTCGGCTGGCTGCCCGGGATCACCCCGGCGCTGGCCGCCATCGCCTCCGGCTTCATGGCGCTGATCGCCGTCTTCGTCGGCTACAACACGGCCAAGGAGTTCGGCGGCACCCCGATCCTCGGCGGCGCCGTCGCCTCGATCATCGTCTACGCAAAGGTCGCCGACGTCGAGGCGTTCGGCCAGCACCTCTCGCCCGGCCAGGGCGGTGTCCTCGGCGCGCTGGCCGCGGCCTGCCTCGGCGTGTACGTCGAGAAGCGGTGCCGCCGCTGGGTCCCGGAGTCCGTCGACGTGCTGGTCACGCCCACCGTCACCGTGCTGGTCTCCGGCCTGGCGACGCTGTTCGGACTGATGTTCCTCGCCGGTGAGGTGTCGTCCTGGATCGGCGAGGCCGCCGACTGGCTGCTCGCCCACGGCGGCGCGGGCGCCGGCTTCCTCCTCGGCGGTCTGTTCCTCCCGCTGGTCATGCTGGGCCTGCACCAGGCGCTCATCCCCATCCACACCACGCTGATCGAGGGCGCCGGCTTCACCGTGCTCCTGCCGATCCTCGCCATGGCGGGCGCGGGCCAGGTCGGCGCGGCCCTCGCGATCTACCTGCGGCTGCCCCGCAACACCTCGATCCGCACGACCATCAAGTCCGCCCTGTGGCCGGGCTTCCTGGGTGTCGGCGAGCCGCTGATCTACGGCGTCTCCCTGCCCCTGGGCCGCCCGTTCGTCACGGCCTGCGCGGGCGGCGCCTTCGGCGGCGCGTTCGTCGGCTTGTTCAACCAGCTCGGCACGGACGTCGGCTCCACCGCGATCGGCCCCTCCGGCTGGGCGCTCTTCCCCCTCCTCGACGGCAACCACGGCCTGGCGCAGACGATCGCCGTCTACGCGGCCGGCCTGATCGTCGGCTATGTGGCGGGCTTCGTGGCGACGTACTGGTTCGGCTTCACCAAGACGATGCTCGCGGAGCTGAACGCGGCGCCCGACGAGACGGCGCCGGCGTCCCCCGCCCCGGTGGCGGCCGAGGAGCGCGTCGCGGAGAAGGTCTGACCTCCGGCCGGGAGACCGGCCGCACGGACGGCGCCGGGCCGGCCCCTTCACGGGGGCCGGCCCGGCGCCGTTTCCTGTGTGCGCGTGGGCCGCTCACCGTCCGGCGAGGAAGGTCTCGGACTCGACCCGGGTCAGCTTCTCGGGGTTGCGGACGTAGTAGAGCCGCGTGACCCGGCCGTCCTCCACCCGTGCGGCCAGCACGCCGTCGATCTCGCCGTCCAGGCGCAGGACGAGCCCCGGGTTGCCGTTGACCGTGATGGCCTCGCCGGTGAGCGTGCCGCCCGCCTTGCCCAGGCTGCCGGCCATGTAGCGGAGCACCTTGCCCGCGCCGGTGACCGGCCGCAGCGCCGCCAGCTTGAGTCCGCCGCCGTCGCTGACGAAGACGACGTCCGGCGCCAGCACGTCGAGCAGCCCCTGCAGGTCGCCGGTCTCCAGGGCGGACCGGAACGAGTCCAGCGCCGCCCGGGTCTCCTCGGCGGACACCGGTGTGCGGGGGCGGCGGGCGTCGACGGCCCTCCGCGCCCGGTACGCCGTCTGACGTGCCGCGGCGGGCGTCTTGCCGAGGGCGGCGGCGATGGCGTCGTAGTCGAAGTCGAACACCTCGTGCAGGACGAACACGGCGCGCTCGGTGGGGGAGAGGGTCTCCAGGACGTACAGGAGCGCCAGGGACAGGCTCTCGGCGAGCTCGGCGTCCTCCGCCACGTCGGGCGCGGTGAGCAGGGGTTCGGGCAGCCAGGGGCCGACGTAGGTCTCCTTGCGGCGCTTCAGCGTGCGGAGCCGGTTGAGGGCCTGGCGGGTGGTGATCCGCACCAGGTAGGCGCGCCCGTCCCGCACCTGTGCCAGGTCGACGTCGGTCCACCGCAGCCAGGTCTCCTGCAGGACGTCCTCGGCGTCCGCGGCGGAGCCGAGCATCTCGTAGGCGACGGTGAACAGCAGGTTCCGGTGGGTGAGGAAGGCCTCGGTCGCGGGGTCGGTGGCGTGGTCGTTCATGTCGTGTGTGTCGCTCTCTCGTGGCCGGCCCCGCGACGGAGGCACTTGGTGGTCAGGCGGGGACGTTCCGGCGGGGGCCGAGGCCGTCGTCCCGGACCGGCCGGGAACTGGCCTTGCGCGCCCCGGACACCAGCTGACGGAGGGTGGACCGGCAGGCGATCTCCTTGACGCCGGCGGCGGGCCGGCCGCTGAGGTGGAGCGCGTTCACCCGGTCGTCCAGGTACGAGAACTGGGTGACGCCCTCCTCCCGGCCGAGGCTCAGGCACTGCCCGGCGAACAGCAACCGGACGGGCGACGGGGACTTCCCCGCGATGCGGCGCAGGATGGTGCCGGCGGCGCCCGTGCCCAGCTGCACGGCGGCCTGGCAGCTCATCCGGACCGGCCGGCCCGTGATCACGCCGGCGTCCCCGGCGGCGACGATGCGGTCGTCGTCCACGCTGGTCAGCGTCGGGTCCGTGACGAGACGGCCGTGGGCGTCGGTCGTCAGCCCGCTGTACGCGGCCAGGCCCGGGACACGGAAGCCCGCGGTCCACACGGTCACCGCACCGGCCACGTCGCGGCCGTCCTCGAGCCGTACGGCGTCCCGGGTCACCTCCGTCACCCGCGTCCCGGGCCCCTCGAGGACCCGCACGCCCAGCGCGGCGAGCCGGCGGGCGACCGGGCGGCGGCCCCGCGCGTGCAGGGAGGGGCCGAGGACGCCTCCGCAGACCAAGGTGACGAGCCGTCCCGTCTCCGCCAGTTCGGCGGCGGTCTCCACACCGGTCAGGCCCGCCCCGACCACGGTCACCGGGGCCGTCGAGGGCGTGTCGGCCAGCGCCTCCCGCAGCCGCCGCGCGCCGTCGAGGTCCGCCACCATGTGCGCGAACTCCGCGGCCCCGGGCACGTCGGGGGCGGAGGCGCCGCTGCCCACCGCGTAGACCAGGTAGTCGTAGGCGAGGGTGTCACCGCCGGCCAGGGTCACCCGGCGCTCCACGGGCTCGATCAGGGTGGCGGTGCCGACCACCAGACGGACGTTCCGGCCCAGCAGCTCCCCGAAGCTCTCCACCGCGTCGTCGGACCCGGTCACCAGCTGGTGCAGGCGGATGCGTTCGACGAAGTCGGGCCGCGGGTTGACCAGTGTCACCGACAGGCCCGCGCGGCGCGCCAGCCGGTTGGCGGCCTTGACGCCGCCGTAACCGCCGCCCAGGACGACGACCTGGATGTTCTCGCTCATGATGTCTCCGTAGGTGAATCGGGCCGGGGAGCCGGACCGTGGGATCGCGTTTCGGCATGGAGACACCGGCGGGAGGTCCGGCGTAACACGCGCGGTGGGTGGGGTTCGGGCGAATGCCGTCATGGGCGGGGTCCGGCGTTCCAGGAGCGGAGTTTGTCGGGGTTGACGACGACCCACACCCGTACGGCCTCGGCACCGGAGACCTCCAGGCTCAGGACGGCGACCACGCGCCCGTCGTGGCGGACGACGAGCCCCGTGGGCCCGTTGCCGGAGTGGGGTGTGAGTGCGCGGGCGGCGGTCGAGCAGGCGCAGGAGTCCGCGGGCGACCCGGTCGCGTCCGTGCACGGGTGCGACGAGCGTCCGGATCTTTCCGCCGCCGTCGAACCAGGCGGTGGCGTCGGGCGCCAGCAGGGGGAGGAGCAGATCCTGGTCCGCCGCGAGGCAGGCACGGCGTACGGCGTGCACCACGGCGTCGTGCCGGCGGAGGGTCGCGGGCTCCGTGGCGGGGGGCCGGGTGACGACGGGGAGGTCCGGGACGGAGTCGGTGAGTCGCTCAAAGCCCGGCACCGCGAGCCGGTCCTCGCAGATCCCTTCGACTCTGCCGACGAGCCAGGCCGCGGGCACGGGGACGCGCTCCCGCTCGGGATCGGACATGGCGTACCACCGCCGGTAGCACTCGTCGACGGCGCTTTCGGCGTCGTCGGCGCTGCCGAGCATGCGGTGGGCGAGAGCCACCAGGGCCCGCCGCTCGTCGAGCAGGTCCGCGAGCGGGGAGCCGTCGTCGACGCGGTTCACACGCGTGAGACCGGACAGCCGGTCCGTCTGTGACAGCCGTTCTTTTTCAACCCTTTTGTCACACACGGGCAGGCGGCCCGGTCATCGAAGCGAAAGGCGACGACGTGTCGCCGGCCCGGCGGCACCGCCTTCCGACGAAAGGCTTCAGCCATGTTCCACCGTTCCCGCTCTCCCAAGCCCACCGTGGTCCTCGTCCACGGCGCCTTCGCCGACTCGACCAGCTGGAACGACGTGGCGCGCGAACTGCGGCGCCAGGGGCACCCCGTGGTGGCCGCCGCGAACCCGCTGCGCGGACTGAGCAGCGACGCGGCGTACGTCCGTGAAGTCCTCGCCGGCATCGAGGGACCGGTCGTCCTCGTCGGCCACTCCTACGGCGGGTCGGTCGTCACCGCCGCGGCGGTGGGCGCGGACAACGTGCGGGCGCTGGTGTACGTCGCCGCGTTCATCCCGGACAAGGGCGAGAGCGCGCTCGACCTGGCGGCGCGCTTCCCGGGCAGCAGCCTCGGCGAGGCGCTGCGGCCGGTGCCGGTCACGCTGCCGGACGGTTCGCCGGGCATGGAGTTCACCATCGACCAGGCGAGGTTCCCGCACCAGTTCGCGGCGGACGTGCCGGAGGGCGTGGCCCGGCTGATGGCTGTCACCCAGCGCCCGGTCACCGGCGCGGCACTGGAGGAGCCGGCGCCCGAGCCGGCGTGGCGGACGCTGCCGTCCTGGGCGGTCGTCGCCACGGAGGACCTCAACATCCCCGCCGCCGCGCAGAGTCACATGGCGAAGCGTGCGGGCGCCCAGGTGACGGAACTGGAGGCGTCCCACGCGGCGAGCGTGTCGCATCCGCGGGAGGTCGCGGGCGTCGTGATGGCGGCGGCCGCGTCCGTGAAGCAGTAGCGGATCGCCACACGCACGGTGCCGCCGCCCCACTTCGGGCCGGCGGCACCGGCGTATGCGGCGCCGAGTCGTGCCGGATCGATGCGCTCGGTCGAAATATTTCGGCACCGACCGAACGTCTCCCCGAAACCGTTTCGTTCGCTCCACGAAACCTGCACGCGCGCCTTCTACCTTTGGGAGCGCTCCCATCACGTTTCACTCACAGGATTGGAGTCATCCCCCCATGCGCAACTCGCGTTTATCCGCCGGTACTTCCCGGCCGACCGGGCGCCGGCTCTTCCAGGCGTTCCTGATGCTGTTCGCCGTGGTGGCCGGCGCGCTGACGTTCTCGGGCACCGCCCAGGCGCACGGTTCCGTCGTCGGACCCGCCTCCCGCGCGTACCACTGCTGGGAGGAGTGGGGTGGCGACCACATGAACCCCGCCATGGCGCAGGAGGACCCCATGTGTTGGCAGGCCTACCAGGCCAACCCCAACACCATGTGGAACTGGATGAGCATGCTCCAGGACGGCCTCGGCGGCCAGTTCGAGGCGCGGATCCCGAACGGCAAGCTCTGCAGCAACAACCACCCGAACTTCGAGAGCCTCAACAACCCGGGTCCGTGGACGACGACGCCCGTCGGTGACAACTTCACCGTCCACCTGTACGACCAGGCGTCGCACGGCGCGGACTACTTCAAGGTGTACGTGAGCAAGCAGGGCTTCGACCCGAAGACCGAGGCCCTCGGCTGGGACGACCTGGACTTCATCACCCAGACAGGCCGCTTCGCCCCGGCGAACGACATCACCTTCCCGGTGCAGACCTCCGGCTACTCCGGACACCACATCGTCTTCACCATCTGGCAGGCCTCCCACTTGGACCAGGCCTACCTGATGTGCAGCGACGTGGACTTCGGCTGAGCGACACGGCACAGCGAGGCCCGGACGGTGTCCCTGCCGTCCGGGCCTTCGCCCTGATGGGGCCGACCGTCGTTCTCGGATCACCGGTCCCGTACGCGCCCGGAAGGGGCGCGGGGAACCGCGCGAACGACCGGTCGACGGCCCGTCACTTCTCCTGCGCCGCCAGCCAGTCCTCGTACCGTGTCGTCGCCAGTTCCGCGTCCGGGCCCGGGAGGAGGGTGGACTCGGTCACGGGGGCGCCCGAGTACCCGGCTTCGGGGTCGGTCACGATCTCGCGCGGGTCGCCCGCGGCGGACAGGGCCGTGCCGATGGGGTCGGCCAGGAAGAGCGCCTCGGGGCCGCCCACCTCGACCATGCCGTCGAGCGGGGAGGCGACCGCCGCGCGGCACACCGCCGCGGCCACGTCGTCCGAGGCCATCGGCTGGAACTTCGCCGGAGGCACCCGCACCGTCCCGTCGACCGTCGACAGGTCCGCGAGTCCCTTCATGAACTCGAAGAACTGCGTGGCGTGCACGATGGAGTACGGCATGCCGGAGTCCCTGATCAGGTCCTCCTGCGCCTGCTTGGCGCGGAAGTAGCCGCTCTCCAGGAGCCGGTCCGTCCCGACCACGGACAGGGCGACATGGTGGGCCACCCCCGCGTCCGACTCCGCCTTGAGGAGGTTGGTGGTCGACGTACGGAAGAACTCCATGACGTCGTCGTCCGCGAACGACGGCGAGTTCGACACGTCGACGACGACCGACGCGCCGTCCAGGGCCTCGGCCAGTCCCTCACCCGTCAGGGTGTTGACGCCGGTGTTGGGCGCGGCCGGCACCGCCTCGTGGCCCTCGGCCCGGAGCTGGGTGACGACCTTCGAGCCGATGAGCCCGGTGCCGCCGATCACTACGACCTTCATGAGTCGATTCCCTTCATGCTGTGGGTAGATGGGTGCGTGTGGGCGCCTGCGACGGCCCGCTCATTCCTGCAACTTGCCGTCCGTCGGCACCTCCTCCATCAAGGAGGCGATCTCCTCGGGGACCGGCGGGATGCTCTCCCGGGTGACGCCGGCCGCCGGCGACCACACGAGGTTGACCCGCAGTTCCTCCCTCATGTCCGGGTAGTCGCTGCGGTTGTGACAGCCGCGCGTCTCCCGCCGCTCCAGCGCCGCCTCGAGCGTGGCCCGCGCGGCCAGCACCGCCGCCTTGAGGTCGAAGGCGTGGGCGAGATCCTGGAAGCCGGCGATGTCCGGGTGGACCCCGACGTCCTCCATCCGCCTCTCGATCGCGGCGAGTTCGGCCAGCCCGGTGCGCAGCCCCTCCTCGTCGCGGACGACGCCCGCGTGCTCCGTCATCGTGTTGCGGACGGCACGCTGCAGGGCGCGGACGTTCTCCGGCCCGTCCGCCGCGAGCAGTTCGTCGACCTCCGCCCGCGCCTCGGCGACGGCCGCCGCCGAACGGGGCTGCGCGGTCAGCGACTCGGAGTACGCGGCGGCCGCCTGTCCGGTGATACGGCCGTACACCAGCAGCTCGATGAGGCTGTTGCCGCCGAGCCGGTTCGCGCCGTGCAGGCCGCTGGACGCCTCGCCGATCGCGTACAGGCCGCGCACGTCGGTGCTGTGGTCCTCCGGGCGCACCCACACCCCGCCCATCGAGTAGTGCGCCGTGGGCGCCACCTCGATCGGGTCACGGGTGATGTCCCGCATCTGCAGGTCCAGCAGCGTCTGGTACACCCGGGGGAGCCGGTTCATGATCGTCTGCCGGGGGAGGTGGGAGACGTCCAGCCACACCCCGCCGTTCTCCGTGCCGCGGCCCTCCTTGATCTCCGTGTAGGAGGCCAGGGCGACCCGGTCACGGGTGGACAGCTCCATGCGCCCGGGGTCGTAGCGGCTCATGTACCGCTCGCCGAGCGCGTTGCGCAGGATGCCGCCCTCGCCGCGCGCGGCCTCGCTGACCAGCGTGCCGGCCGCGTTCTCCGGCTCGATGATCCCGGACGGGTGGAACTGCACCAGTTCCGGGTCGCGCAGCCGTGCCCCCGCCTCCACGGCCAGCCGGAAGGAGTCCCCGGTGTTCTCGTCCCGCCGCGACGACGTCCGCCGCCAGATCCGGGTGTGCCCGCCCGCCGCGAGGATCACCGCGTCCGCGTGCACCCGGTAGCGCGTGCCGTCCTTCAGACCGAAGCCGTACGCCCCGAACACCGCGCCCTCGTGGGTGAGGATCCGCGTGATGTACACGCCCTCCAGCACCGGTATCCGCAGCTGCTCCGCGCGCCGGACGAGGGCGCGCTGGATCTCCAGGCCCGTGTAGTCGCCGGCGAAGGCGGTGCGGCGGAACTTGTGCGCGCCGAAGAACCGCTGCGAGATACGGCCGTCCTGCTCCCGCGCGAAGGCCATGCCGTAACGCTCCAGGTCGTCGATGCCCCGGGCGGCGCCCCGGGTGACGATCTCGGTGGTGCGGGGGTCGCCCAGCAGGTAGCTCTCCTTGAGCGTGTCCGCCGCGTGCTGCTGCCAGCTGTCCTCGGGGTCCATCGTGGCCAGGGCCGCGTTGATGCCGCCGGCGGCGAGGGAGGTGTGCGCGTCGTCCTTGGGGCGCTTGCCGACCGCGAGGACGTCGACGCCGGCCTCGGCCAGTTCGACGGACGCCCGCAGGCCGGCCCCGCCGGTGCCGATGACCAGCACCGTGGTGGAGAGACGTTGTTCGGTGGCAGCCACGATTGCTCCGATCGTCGAGGTGACTCACCGACTACGACCGGACGGCCGCCCGGGCTGTGACACCACCTCGACGTCGCACGCGTACCTTCCAGCATGCGCCGTGCACGGGAGGCGGGCGACCCGGCGCGGACGCCGCCGTACCCGCCGTCCGGCGACCGGACGACGGGTACGAGGGGGATTCACTCCGGCAGCGGAGCGGGCGCGGCGATCCGCCGCACCGTGGTCACCACCGTCGGCACGGTCGTCACCGTCACGTCCCCCGTGATCAGCCGCTGCACCGGGCAGCGCCCGGCGACCTTCAGCAGCCGCTCCACCTGCGACGGGTCCAGCCCGCCGGTCAGCCGGACGTGTTTGACGATCTGCCCGCGCGGCCCGAACCGCGCGTCCACGACGACATGGTCGAGCCCCCAGCCCTGCCGTGCCGCGTACGCGCGGACCGCCATCGACGTGCACGACGCGAGCGCCGCGAGGAGCAGTTCCCCGGGGGTGGGTCCGGTGTCCGCGCCGAGCGGTTCGGGTTCGTCGGCGGTGAGCAGGTGCGGTCCGACCGCGACGGTGCGGGCCAGCCGCCCGCCCTCACGGACGGACACGGTGCGTCCAGTCATGACGGTGCCTCTCGGTGGGTCCTGCGGGTCACCCACCAGACCGCGGCGATCACGCGGTTGTGACACCCCGCAGCCGGACCGGGCCGTCAGGCGGTCAGCGACGTCACGTACGGCGCCAGCTTCTCCGGGTTCATCACCCACATGATGCGGTGGATGCCGTCCTCGGACGCGTCGACCGACAGCAGCGCCACCGGGTTACCGCCGGCCGTGACGAGCACGGCGGGGCCGGCGTTCGCCTCCACCCACCGGGTCTCGGCCGGCGGCCAGAAGCGCGGCGCGAACGCGGCCAGGTACTTGGAGACGCGCGGGCGTCCGATCACCGGGATGCGCGAGGCGCCGCGGATGCCGCCGCCGTCGGCGTAACTGACCACGTCGGCGGCCAGGACGTTCTCCAGCACCCGCATGTCGCCGGTCTGCGCGGCCGCGAGGAACACCTCGAGCAGCCGCCGGTGATCGGCCGGGCTGACCGGCTCCTTGCGCTCGGCCGACAGATGCTTGCGGGCACGGCTCACCAGCTGCCGCGTGTTCGGCTCGCTCGTCTCGAGGATCTCCGCGACCTGTTTGTACGGGTAGTCGAACGCCTCCCGCAGCACGTACGCGGCCCGCTCCACCGGGTTGAGCTTCTCCAGCAGGAGCAGCACCGCCATCTCCAGAGCCTCGGCCCGCTCCGCGCCCAGCTGCGGGTCGTGCCGGGTGTCGACCGGCTCGGGCAGCCACGGTCCGACGTACGACTCGCGCCGTACGCGCGCGGACTGCGCGACGTTGATGGCGAGGCGCGCGGTGATCGTGGTGAGGAAGGCGGCCGGTTCCTTGACGGCGGAGCGGTCGGTGTTCTGCCACCGCACCCACGTCTCCTGGAGGACGTCCTCCGCCTCCGCGGCGCTGCCGAGCACCCGGTACGCGATCCCGAACAGCTGCGGACGGGCCGCGAGGAAATCGTCCGTCGCCCGGTCCAGGGAATCGGATGCGTCCCGAGGGTCCATGGTCGCCCCTTCCGGCTCCGCGCTCACCATGCTACAAGCCGCCTCCACCCCGCGCGTCCGGGAGCCGGACGGGCCCACGGCCCTGTACGTGCACGCTACAACGGGCTCGTCCGGCTTCCCTGGTCAGCCCTCCTGTCCGTACCGGGCACGGGCCCGGGCGGCCGTCTCCGGGGGCACCGCACCGGTCCGGGCGAGCTGGTCCAGGGCCGCCACCGCGATCGACGCCGGGTCGACGCCGAAGTGGCGCCGGACCGCCTCGCGGGTGTCGCTCAGTCCGAAACCGTCCGTGCCGAGGGACGCGTAGTCCTGCTCGACCCACTGGCCGATCTGGTCCGGGACCTGCCGCATCCAGTCGCTGACGGCCAGCACGGGACCCGGCGCCCCGGCGAGCGCCCGCGTCACGTACGGGACGCGCTCCTCGCCGCGCAGCCGCGCCGCGTCCGCGCGCAGCGCGTCACGCCGCAGCTCCGTCCAGGAGGTCACCGACCACACGTCGGCGTGCACGCCCCACTCGGCGGCCAGCAACTCCTGTGCCTCCAGCGCCCAGTGGACCGCCGTCCCGGACGACAGCAGCTGGATCCGCGGACCGGACCCGGGCGAAGACGCCGGCCGGAACCGGTAGACGCCCCGGATGATGCCCTCCTCCACCGAGGGCCCGGACGGCATGGGCGGCTGCCGCTTCGGCTCGTTGTACACGGTCAGGTAGTAGAAGACGTCCTCGGGCCGCTCCCCGTACATGCGCCGCATCCCCTCCCGGACGATCACCGCGATCTCGTGCGCGAACGCCGGGTCGTAGGAGATCGCCGCCGGGTTGGTGGACGCCAGCAGGTGCGAGTGCCCGTCGGCGTGCTGGAGGCCCTCGCCCGTCATGGTGGTGCGCCCTGCCGTCGCCCCGACGACGAAACCGCGCCCCAACTGGTCGGCCAGCGCCCAGAACTGGTCGCCGGTGCGCTGGAAGCCGAACATCGCGTAGAAGACGTACAGCGGGATCATCGGCTCGCCGTGCGTGGCGTACGAGGTGGCGGCGGCCGTGAACTCGGCGACCGAGCCCGCCTCGGTGATGCCCTCGTCGATGAGCTGCCCGTCCGCCGCCTCCCGGTAGCGCAGCAACTGGTCCGCGTCGACCGGCTCGTAGGTCTGGCCCTCCGGTGCGTAGATGCCGGCCGTCGGGAACAGGGACTCCATGCCGAAGGTGCGGGCCTCGTCGGGGACGATCGGCACCCAGCGACGCCCTGTCCCCTCGTCGCGCATCAGGTCCTTGACCAGCCGGACCAGCGCCGTGGTGGTCGCCACCTCCTGCGTGCCGGACCCCTTGTACAGGGCCTCGAAGGCGGCGGGCGGCGGCTGCGGCAGCGGGCCCGCCGTGACCCGGCGCTCCGGCACCGGACCGCCCAGCGCGGCACGCCGCTCCCGAAGGTACCGCACCTCGGGCGCGTCCTCACCCGGGTGCCGGAACGGCACCTCGTCCCCGTCCAGCGCCCGGTCGGGGATCGGCAGCTCCAGCCGGTCGCGCAACTCACGGAACTGCCGTTGACTCAGCTTCTTCATCTGGTGGTTGGCGTTGCGCGAGGCGAACTCCGGGCCCAGGGTGTGGCCCTTGACCGTCTGCACCAGGACGACGGTGGGCGCGCCCCTGTGCTCGACCGCCCTGCGGTACGCCGCGTACACCTTCAGCGGCTCGTGTCCGCCGCGCGCGGCGCCGAACAGCTCGGTCAGCGCCGCGTCGTCGAGCCCGGCCGCCACCCCGGAGAGGCTGTCACCGGTGAAGAAGTGCTTCCGGACGTAGGCCGCGTCGCGCGCCGCGTACGTCTGGAGCTGTGCGTCCGGCACCTCGCCGAGCCGGCGCACCAGCGAGCCGTCGGTGTCCTGCCGGAACAGGGCGTCCCACGCCTCACCCCACAGCGATTTGACGACGTTCCAGCCCGCCCCGCGGAAGCGTGACTCCAGCTCCCGCACGATCTGCGCGTTGGGCCGTACCGGACCGTCCAGCTTCTGCAGGTTGCAGTTGACGACGAAGGTGAGGTTGTCCAGGCCCTCACGGGCCGCGAGCGCCAGGGCCGCCGTCGACTCGGGCTCGTCCGTCTCACCGTCGCCGAGGAACGCCCACACCCGGGAGCCGGAGGTGTCCTTGATGCCCCGCGCGTGCAGATAGCGGTTGAAGCGGGCCTGGTGGATCGCGGCGAGCGGCCCGAGACCCATGGACACGGTGGGGAACTCCCACAGCCACGGCAGCCGCCGCGGATGCGGGTACGAGGGCAGCCCGCGGCCGCCCGCCTCCTGCCGGAAGTTCGCCAAGTGCCCCTCGTCGAGCCGTCCTTCGAGGAAGGCGCGCGCGTACACACCGGGTGTGGCGTGCCCCTGCACGAACAGCTGGTCGCCGGAGCCGTCGCCGTCCTTGCCGCGGAAGAAGTGGTTGAACCCCATCTCGTACAGCCAGGCGGCGGAGGCGTACGTGGAGAGATGACCGCCCAGTCCCAGACGGGCGCCGCGGCTCACCATCGCCGCCGCGTTCCACCGGTTCCACGCGGTGATCCGGGACTCCAGGGCCAGGTCACCGGGGAAGTCCGGCTGGGCCCATGAAGGGACGGTGTTGACGGGATCGGTGGTGAGCAGCCCGGGCACGGCGAGACCCGACCGGGCGGCGTGCTCGTGCACCCGGCGCAGCAGATACACGGCCCTGTCCGGGCCGGCGTTGCGCACGACGGCGTCCAGGGACGCCCGCCACTCGGCGGTCTCCTCGGCGTCACGGTCGGGCAGCTGGTCGAGCTCGCTCACCACGGCGGGCTCCGGAGGCCGGGACGGGTCACTCATGGCGCTTTCCTTCGGTCACGCGGGGGAGGGCGCGGGGAACACGCCCGGGCGGGCCGCCCGCCCCGTTGTCCGGGACGCGGGGCCGCCCACCCCCGTACGACCAGGGCGGATGCGGCCCTGTGACAGGGCGGGGAGTGACGCCCGTTACATCCCCGGCCGTCAGGGGCGGGCGCTGTCACAGATCACGGGGCTGTCCGGTCGGTGGAGGGAACGCGACCGCGTCGACCGAGTGACAGGAGAGGACGAACGATGAGTGGCTCGGGTCCGTACGACCTTCCCCGGCCCGCGACAGCACCGCCGGGAACCGCCCCGCGGTGGTGTCGCACCGCCCCCCTCACGGGGGCCGTACGGTGAGCACCGTCGCGTTCGTCAACGTCGCCCTGCGCGGCCACATCAACCCGACGCTGCCCGTCGTCGCCGAACTCGTGCGGCGCGGCCACACCGTCACCTACCACACCACCGCCGCGTTCGAGGCGGACGTGGCCGCCGCCGGCGCCACCGTGTTCCGGTACCCCGGGGACGGTCCGCCGCTCGCCGGTCCGCCGACGCCCGTCACCCTGCTGGAACAGCTCGCCCGCACCGCCCTGGAGACCCTGCCGTCCGTGCTGTCCGACCTGCGCGGCGCCCGGCCTGACGTCGTCGTGCACGGCGCCGCGTGCCCCTGGGGTCCGGTCACCGCGGCCGAACTCGGCGTGCCCGCCGTGTCGTTGTTCACCACCATGGCCTTCGGCCGTCGCGTGCCCAGCCCCGCCCGCGCCTCCTGGAAACTGCTGGCCGAGGCGGTCTCACGGCCCCGCAGCCTCCTCGGCTACCTACGCGCGCGCCTGCTGCTCACCCGCCGCCACCGCACCCGGGGGCTGCCCCGGATCGACCTGGTGAACGCGCGTCAGCCGGTCAACCTGGTCTTCACCTCCCGCGCCTTCCAGCCCGAGGCCGCCTCCTTCGACGCCTCGTACCGGTTCGTCGGCCCCAGCGTCGGCGCCCGGCCGGGCGACCCGTCGTTCCCGTTCGGCCTGCTGCGGACGCCCGTGCTGTACGTCTCCCTGGGCACGGTGTTCGACGCCGGACCGTCGGTGCTGCGGGGCTTCGCCCGCGCCCTGGCGCCGCTCGGCGGCACCGTCGTCGTCGCCACCGGACGCACCGATCCGGCCGCGCTCGGCGATCTCCCGGACGACGTGATCGCCCGCCGGTTCGTCCCGCAGCCCGAACTGCTGGACCGCGCCGCGCTGTTCGTGACGCACGGGGGCATGAACAGCGTCAACGAGGCGCTGTACGCGGGTGTGCCCGTCCTGGTCGTCCCGCAGGGCGCCGACCAGCCTCAAGTGGCCCGCAGGGTCACCGAACTGGGCACGGGTCTGACCGTACGCCCCGAGGACGCCACCGAGACCGCCGTGTACGCCCTCGCCCGCCGTCTGCTCACCGAGCCCCGCTTCCGGGACGCGGCCACGGCCCTGCGCGCCGAGCAGCGCCGGGCGGGCGGGCACCTCCGCGCCGCCGACGAGATCGAGGCCCTCCTGCACCGCACCGGACCCCACGAGAAGCGGGAGCACTGAGCCATGCCGTCCGCCGTCGTCGTCGCCCTCGTCCTGCTCGCCGGGCTGTCCGAGGCAGCGGGGCGCATCCTGCCCCTGGTCGCCCGGCGCCCCCGGGTGTCGCCGCCCGTCGTGGCCGGGCTGCTGCTCACCGGCGCCGCCGTCGAGAGCGCCGTCATCACCCTCTGGCCGCTGACCGCGTACACCCTCGCCGAACTGCTGCCGTACGCCTCCGCCTCCGGGACGGCGCCCGGCTGGACCGCCGGACAGGTCGCCCCGATGCTGCTCGGCGCCGTCATCGCCTTCCCGCTGCTCGGCCCCGCCCTGCACCTGATGCTGCTGACCGGCGTCGGCGCCGGCCTTGTCGGTCCCGTCGCCGCCGCCGGAGGCGTGGGCGGCTGGACCGCCGCTGCCTGCGTGGCCGCCGCCGGCGTCGGGCTCGCCGCCGCCGTCGAGGCCGTACGACGCCTCGTCGGCCGGATCGGCACCCCCCGGACGCGGAGGAGGACGGCATGACCTGGTTCCCGCTCGTCGCCCTCGTCCTCGGCCCCGAACTCCTCGTCGAGGCGCTGCTCGCCCGCTACGAGGTGATGCTCTACACCGCCGGCTGGCGCACCCCCGCCGCCGAACTCCCGCCCGGCGTGCCCTACGCCCGCGGCGCCGACCCCGACCGCCCGCCGGCCGCGTACCTCGTCTACCTCGACGGCATCGGCAAACGGCGCTTCACCGACACCCGCGACGGCGGACAGCTCGTCAAGGCGCTGCTCGCCGCCGCGCCCGACCTGCGGGTGCTGGGGCAGGTGCAGCCGTACTCGCCGCTGGCCGCGCCGCTCGCCGACCGGCCGGTGTGGGTACGGATCCGCCGGCACGCCGGGCTGCTGCTGTTCCTGCACAACGTCATGCAGATCTTCGTCGCCGCCGACCGGCGCTACCGCCCCCTCTACAACCGCGCCGTCGGCGGCCAGATCGCCGGCCAGCTGCGGCGCGCCGGCTACCGGCCGGGCGGCGGCACCCCCGTCGTGCTGCTCAGCTACAGCGGCGGCGCGCAGGTCGCCACCGGCGCGGTCGCCGAACTCCACGCCCAACTCGGGGCGCCGCTGCTGCTGATCACGCTCGGCGGCTTCCACAGCGGTGCCAACGACCTCAGCCACGCCCTGCACCTGCACCAGCTCACCAGCCCCCACGACCGGATCGAACGCGTCGGCACCTTGCTGTTCCCGCAGCGGTGGCGCCTGCTGCGCGGCAGCGCCTGGAACCGGGCCCGGCGCGCCGGGAAGGTCACCGTGCACCGCATGGACCCGGCCACCCACCTGGGCCGCCGCAGCTACATCAGCCCCCACTCCCACCGGCCCGACGGCCGCAGCCACCTGCAGCACACCACCGACACCGTGCTGGCGCTCGTCCGCACGGTCACCGGCACGCCGTCCTGAGGCGGGGCCAACGGGGAGGGCCGACGGGAAAAGGAACGGCCAAGGCACTCGGCACCCGCCCCCGCCTGTGCTTCCATGCGGTGTCGGCGCACTGACCGTGCGTCAACACCGCATCCGCAGACAGGAGAAGGCATGCCGCAAGGACCCAGACGTCCCGCCCGCACCGCCCGTGTCGCCGCCCTGCTCCTCGCCGCCGTCCTGTCGCTCACCGCGGCCCCGGCCACGGCCGCGGAGGACGCCGCCCCGTCCGGCTCCCGCGCCCCCGCCGTGCCACTCCGCGTGGCGACGTACAACATCCACGCGGGGGCGGGGGAGGACCAGGTCTTCGACCTCGACCGTACCGCCGCCGCCCTGCGCGACCTGCGCGCCGACGTCATCGGACTCCAGGAGGTCGACGTCCACTGGGGCGAGCGCAGCGCCTTCACGGACGAGGCCCGCGCGCTCGCCGAGAAGCTCCGTATGCGGGTCTTCTTCGCGCCGATCTACGACCTCGACCCGGCCACCGAGGGCGGGGAACGACGGCGGTACGGCGTGGCCGTGCTCAGCCGTCATCCCGTGCTGCACGCCGAGAACCACGAGATCACCCGCCTGTCCACCCAGACCCCTGACCCGGTGCCCGCCCCCGCGCCCGGCTTCGCGGAGATCGAGATCCGCGTGAAGGGCGTACGCACCCACATCTACTCCACACACCTGGACTACCGCGCCGACCCGTCGATCCGCGCCGCCCAGGTCGACGACATGCTCGACATCCTCGCGGACGACCGCGGGCCGAAGATCCTGGTCGGCGACTTCAACGCCGAGCCGTCCGCACCGGAGTCGGCACCCCTGTGGCACACCCTGCGCGACGCGGCGCCCGACGCCGGCCTCACCTATCCGGCGGTCGCGCCTCAGAAGCGCATCGACCTGATCACCGTCTCGGAGGGGATCACCGTGACCGGCGCCCGTACGCACGCCACCGACGCGTCGGACCACCGGCCGGTCGTCGCGGACCTGCGGCTGCCCCGCAAGGACCGCTGAACCTCTGAACCGATCGCTGAACCGGCGTCCTCACCCCGGCGGGACGCCCGGCCCGCCGCCCTGGAGACGTTCCAGGTCCGACGGACGGACCTGGATCGCCACCACCGCGACCAGGGCGGCGAGCCCGGCAAAGACCGCGGCCGTGACGAACGCGGCGGACACGCCGGAGGTGAGGACTTGGGCGCCCCACAGCCCGGGCAGTTCCCCCGTGCGCTGGAACTCCATCCGCTCGGCGGGGGTCGCCTGCTGCAGGAAGCGCGGCACGAGATCCTCCGCCTCGTTCCTGCTGGCCGTGCCGTACATGGTCACCAGGATCGACAGGCCCAGCGAGCCGCCCACCTGCTGCGTGGCGTTGAGCAGACCGGAGGCCGCGCCCGTCTCCTGCACCGGCACGTGGGACAGCGCCATCAGGGTCAGCGACACGAACTCCATGCCCATGCCGAAGCTGAACACCAGCATCGGACCGAGCACGCTGCCCGCGTACGTGGAGTGCACGTCGGTCAGCGTCAGCCACGCCAGACCCGCCGCCGCGAACAGACCGCCCGCCACCATGAACGGTTTGGGGCCGTACACCGGCAGGAACCGCGAGGCCAGTCCCGCGCTGATCGCGATGACCGCGCTCACCGGCAGGAAGGCGAGGCCCGCCCGGAGGGGACTGAAGCCCAGCACGTTCTGCACGAACAGGGTCAGGAAGAAGAACATGCCGAACATCGCCGCGGCCAGGCACAGCATGATCCCGTACGTGCCCGCTCTGTTGCGGTCCGCGAACATGTGCAGCGGTGTGATCGGCTGCGGCGACCGCCGTTCCAGCAGCACGAACGCCACCAGCACGACCACCGCGGCCGCGAACGACGCCAGCGTCAGGGGATCCCGCCAGCCGTCCTGCGCGGCCCGGATGAACCCGTAGACCAACAGCACCATGCCGGCCGTGGAGGTCAGCGCACCGACGACGTCGAAGCGGCCCGGATGGCGTTCGGACTCCTTGATGTAACGCGGGGTCGCGAGGGCGATGAGGAGGCCGATGGGCACGTTGACGAACAGCACCCACCGCCAGTTCAGCCACTCGACGAGGATGCCGCCGGCCAGCAGCCCGATGGCGCCGCCGCCCGCCGACACCGCCGCGAACACCCCGAAGGCGCGGTTGCGTTCGGGTCCCTCGCGGAAGGTCGTGCTGATCAGCGCCAGCGACGTCGGCGAGGCGATCGCGCCGCCCACGCCCTGCAGCGCACGCGCCGCCAGCAGTTGACCCGCGTTCTGCGCGAGCCCGCCGAGCAGGGACGCCAGCACGAACAGCAGCACGCCGAAGATGAACACCCGCCGCCTGCCGAGGATGTCACCGGCCCGGCCGCCCAGCAGCAACAGCCCGCCGAAGGTGAGGGTGTAGGCGTTGACAACCCACGACAGGCTGGCCGTCGAGAAGTCGAGGGAGCGCTGGATGTGCGGCAGCGCGATGTTCACGATGGTGATGTCCAGCACCACCATCAGCTGGCACGAGGCGATGACGAACAGGGCCATCGCGTTGCCGCCGCCGCGGCCGTCCCGTGCCGCCTCCTGCGTGGAGGCCGGTCGCGGACTGCTGGTCATATCGGGTCGCCCTTCCGGGAGTCCACCGTTCGACCGTACGCGCGCCTCCGAACGCCCACCACTCGATCACGGGCGGTCTCCGGACGGTGGCGCCTGCACCACCTGAAGTGGGCAGTCCGCTGCATGGGCGGCGGCTCGCGGCAGCCCTAACGTCGGGGAGGTCCCGAGGAACCGCACCCGGAAGGCCTTCCGACCATGCCCCTGATCCCGGACGGCATCGCCGTCGCCCTCGAGCGCGTACGCAGGACGTACGGCGGCGGCCGGCCCGTCGTGGCGCTCGACGACGTGAGCGCCGTGTTCCCGCGCGGCACGGCGACCGCCGTGATGGGACCCTCCGGGTCCGGCAAGTCCACCCTGCTGCACTGCGCGGCCGGACTGGACCGGCCGGACTCGGGGCGGGTACGGATCGGCGCCACCGACCTGTCGTCCCTGTCCGAGAGGAGACTCACCGAACTCCGGCGCGCCCGCGTCGGCTTCGTCTTCCAGGCGTTCAACCTGGTCGGCGCCCTGGACGTGGAGCAGAACATCCTGCTGCCGTCCCGGCTCGCGGGTGTGCGCCCCGACCCCGCCTGGGTCGACGAGGTCGTCGGGCGGGTCGGTCTCGGGGACCGGCTGCGGCACCGGCCCGCCCAGCTCTCCGGCGGCCAGCAGCAGCGCGTCGCCATCGCCCGCGCGCTGGTCACCCGCCCCGAGGTGATCTTCTGCGACGAACCCACCGGCGCCCTCGACACCCGCTCCGCGGCGGCCGTCCTGGACCTGCTGCGGTCCGCGGTCGACGCGTACGGCCAGACCGTCGTCATGGTCACCCACGACCCGGTCGCCGCGTCCTACGCCGACCGCGTCCTGATCCTCGCCGACGGGCGGATCGTCCGGGACATGGAACGCTCCGGCGCCGAGCGGATCGCCGAACAGCTCGCCCTGCCGGGCCACCGCCGGCCCGTCGCGACCCGGGAGGGCTGACGCGTGCTCCGGCTGGCAGCGCGGACGCTGCGCCACCGCAAGGGCGGCTTCCTCGCCACCTTCGTCGCCCTCGCCGCGGGCGTCGCCGTCCTCATGACCTGCGCGCTCCTCGTCGAGTCCGGGTGGCGGCACCAGGGCGACCCGCACCGCTACGGCGCGGCCGTCGCCGTGGTCGCCGACCGCGACCTCACCGTGGACGGGCCGACGGTGCTCGGCGAGACCGAGCGCACCACCGTCCTCCTGCCCGAGCGGGGCGGCGTCCCCGAGAAGGTGGCCGGTGAACTGGCCGACGTGCCCGGCGTCGCGCGTGCGGTGGGCGACCGGAGGCTCGTCGTCGTGACGACCGCGGCCCCCGAACTGCCCACCACCGGCCACGGCTGGTCGAGCACCGCTCTCGCCCCGCACCGGCTGCAGTCCGGACGGCCGCCGCGCACGGACGGGGAGATCGCCGTCGACGCCCGGCTGGCGGACGGCACGGGCCTCGCACCCGGAGCCACCACCGAGGTGGTCACCGGAGGGGTGAGCCGCACGTACGAGGTGAGCGGGGTCGTCGCCGCGAACGGCACGGTGGGCGGGCGGGCGGCGCTGTTCTTCACCGACGCGCACGCCGCCGCCCTCGACCCGCGCCCCGGCCGCTACGACGCCGTCGGCGTGCTCACCGCGCCGGACGCCGGCCGGGACGCCGTCCTCGCCTCGGTGCGGCGCATCGCGGAGGCCGCCGGCGCCACCGCGTACACCGGCGAGGACCGCGGACTCGCCGCCGAGCCCGACAGCGCCGCCGCCCGCTCCCTCGCCCTCGGCGCCGGGGCCGCCTTCGCCGGGTACGCGGCGGCCGTCGTCGGCTTCGTCGTCGCCGGCACCGTCGGTCTGTCCGTACGCCACCGGCGGCGCCACCTCGCCCTGCTGCGGGCCGTCGCCGCCACTCCCGGCCAGGTGCGGTCGATGCTGCTCGCCGAGGCCGGGCTGCTCGCCCTGCTGGCGGGAGCCGTGGGCGTCCCCGCCGGACTGCTCGCAGGCCACCAGACCCGCGACGCGCTGGTCTCCCGTGGCTTCCTCCCCGACGACTTCGCCGTCCGGGGCGGCGCCCTGTCCGCGGCGGCCGTCGTCGTGACCGTCGCCGTCGTCGCGCTGCTGTCCACCTGGATCGCCGCGCTGCGGGTCACCCGCATCCGGCCCACCGAGGCGCTCGGCGAGACGGCGGTCGAACCCACCACGGGGGGCCGGGTACGCCTGATCTGCGGCGTGTCCTGCGCGGCCGGTGCACTGTCGCTGACGGCGCTGACCGGCGCCACCGACGGACAGACGGCGCTGGGCGCCGCCATGGGGATGCTCTACCTGTTCGTCCTGGGCGTCGCCCTGCTGGCCCCCTGGATCAACCAGACGGCGGCCCGACTGCTCGGGCCCGTGCTGCGCGCGGTATGGGGCGACAGCGGCTACCTCGCCGCCGCCAACCTGCGTGCCAACGCCCGCGGGATGGTCGCCGTGCTCACCGCGCTGGTGCTGTCCGTGGGGCTCGGCGGCACGGTGTGGTTCCTCCAGGACAACCTGGAGCGGCAGACGGTCGTGCAGAGCCGCGAGGGCGTCCTCGCCCAGTACGCGCTCACCTCCGGCGCCGGACTGCCCGCCTCCGCCGCGGCCGAGGCGCGCCGCATCCCCGGCGTGGTCGCCGCGACCGGCGTGCGCCGCACCTCCGTCGTCGTGCCCGACCGGCTCGAACCGCAGACCGTCCCCGCACAGGGCATCGACCCGCTGGGCGCCGACCGCACCCTGGACCTGCGGATCCGCTCCGGCAGCCTCGACGACCTCCGTGAGGGCGCCGTCGCCGTCTCCACGGCCCGCGCCGACGCGGCCGGCTGGAAGGTGGGGGGCAAGGCCCGGCTGTGGCTCGGCGACGGCACCCCCGTCACCCTGCGCGTCGTCGCCCTGTACGAGCGCGGCTGGGGCTTCGGCGACGTCACGGTGCACCGGAGCACGCTCGACGGCCACACCGTCACCGGCCTGGACGACCGGGTGCTGGTCCGCACGGCTCCGGACGCGGATGCGGAGGGTGCCCTCACCGAACTGGCCCGCCGCTGCCCGGGCGGCCAGATGGTGGACACGGCCCGCCTGACCGGCGAACTCGCGGAGGACGTGGCGGTGAGCGGCTGGCTCAACAAGACGCTGGTCACCGTCCTGGTCGGCTACGCGATCCTGGCCGCCGCCAACACCCTCGTCATGGCGGCACTGTCCCGCACCCGGGAGCTGTCCCTGCTCCGCCTGGTCGGGGTCACCCGGGGTCAGGTGAAGCGGATGGTCCACGCCGAACAGGCGGGACTGCTGGGCGTGGCGCTGCTGCTCGGCGCGGCGATCGCCGGGGTCACCCTGACGACGATCGTCCGAGCGGTGACGGGAGCGGCGGTGCCCCATGTCCCGGCGGTGGGCTGGGTGGTCCTCCTGGGCGGAACGGCGGCGCTGGCGCTGCTGGCGACGCTGGTTCCGGTGGGCCGTGTGCTGAGGACGGCGGGGGTCGAGGGGATGGGCGTGCGGGAGTGAGGGCGGTTGGTGGCGCCGGCGGGCGTGGGGGTCCGGGCATGCCCGCCCGCACCCGCTCCCGTGCCCGCACCCTCGTCCCCACCCCCACCCCCGAACCCCCGTGCAGAGGGCGGCCAAGCAGGCTGCCGACCCCGCGTTCTATCCTCCGTGCCTGGGAGGTGCGGATGGTGGTGACGCACGACCGTCCGTCGGACGGACGACCGGGGTGGCGGCGGGCGTCGGCCGTCCGCGCCCGGGCCGCGTTGGACGCGCTCGAGCATCTGCTCGGAGGACTGGGCACCGCCCTCCTTGCTCTCCTCGTCACGCTCTGGCTCGCCCTCACCGCGGCGGCCTGCCTCCTCGGAGTCGGCCTCTGGCTGCTGCCGTCCGCCCTGCACGCGGTGCGTGCCGTCGCCGACCGGGAGCGGGGCCGGCTCTCCCGCTGGGGCCCCGAGATCGTCGGCCCGGCCCCCGCGCCCCACGGGCTGCGGGCCATGCTCGGTGACCGGGCCGCCCGCCGTGAGGTCCGCTGGGTGGTCACCCACGCGCTCCTCGGCCTGTTCCTCGGGCTCGTCGGGGCGACCCTGCCGCTCAGCGCGGCGCACGACGTCACCTTCCCGCTGTACTGGACGTTCCTGCCGGAGAGCGAGGCCGCGTCCGCCGTGGGCTGGTGGACCGTCCGGGACTGGCCCGGCGCCCTCGGCGTCAGCGCGGTCGGTGTGGCCCTGGTCGGCGTCATCGTGTTTTGCGCGCCCGCCCTCGCCCGGCTCCAGGCCTGGCCCGGACGCCGGCTGCTCAGCCCCGACCCGGGCACCGACCTGGTCCTGAGGGTCGCCGAGCTGACCGCCACCCGTGCCGCAGCCCTGGACGCCCACGTCACCGAACTCCGACGCGTCGAGCGGGCGTTGCACGACGGCACGCAGAACCGCATCGTCGCCGTCACCGTCCTGCTCGGCGCCGCCCGGCGCGCCCTCGCCCGCGACCCGGAGGAGGCCGCGGCCGTACTGGACCGAGCCCAGGACGCCGCCGAACAGGCGCTCACCGAACTGCGGGCGGTCGTCCGCAGCATCCTCCCGCCGGTCTTCGCCGACCGCAGCCTCCCCGACGCCCTCACCGCGCTCGCGGCCGGCTGCCCGGTGCCGTGCCGCGTCGACGCCGACATGCCCACGCGCTGCCCGGCGGCGGTCGAGGCGACGGCGTACTTCGCGGTCGCCGAGGCCCTCACCAACATCGCCAGGCACAGCGGCGCGGGCGAGGCGCGGGTCGCCGTCCGCGTGGCCGGCGGGCTGCTGCACGTGGAGGTCCGCGACGACGGCCACGGCGGCGCCGGTGAGCACGGCGGCACCGGGCTCACCGGTATCCGCCGCCGCGTCGAGGCCCACGACGGAACACTGGAACTGGCCAGCCCTCCCGGCGGCCCCACCACCCTGAAGGTGACCCTGCCATGCGGATCGTGATCGCCGAGGACGACGCCCTGTTGCGCGAGGGGCTGGCGCTGCTGCTGCGCGCCGAGTCCCTGGACGTGGTGGCGACGGCGGAGGGCCCCGCCGCGTTCCTCGACGCCGTGGACGCGGAACGCCCGGACGTCGCCATCGTCGACGTACGGATGCCGCCCACGCACACCGACGAGGGCATCACCGCCGCCGTGGAGGCGCGGCGGCGCCTGCCGGGCCTCGCGGTGCTCGTGCTGTCCGCGTACGTCGAGCAGGCCTTCGCCACCGACCTGCTCGCGCAGGGCAGCGCGCGGCTCGGCTATCTGCTGAAGGAGCGGGTGGGGCGGGTCGAGGAGTTCCTGGAGGCGCTGCACCGCGTGGCGGACGGCGGCACGGCTATCGACCCGGAGGTCGTCGCCCAGCTGCTGACCCGCTCCCGGCCCGACACCTGCCTGGAGCGGCTGAGCCCCCGCGAGCGGGACGTGCTCGCGCTGATGGCGGAGGGCCTCGGCAACGCGGCCATCGCGGAACGCCTCGTCGTCAGCGACGGAGCGGTGCACAAGCACATCCGCAACATCTTCGCCAAGCTCGACCTGCCGCCCACCGACCGCACGGACCGCCGCGTGGCAGCGGTCCTCCACTTCCTGGAGAACACCCGCACCTGACGCCCTCGCCGCCCGAGGAACGCGCCCGAAAGGGGCGCGGGGAACTGCGTGACCAGCCACGAACTGCCCGCACTTGCCGGCGGCCCCATGCCGCGGTTCCAGCAGAACACCGGCCGTCCGACCCTTAGGGGCGCGGGGAACTGCGCGAGCAGCCACGAACTGCCCGCACTTGCCGGCGGCCCCATGCCGCGGTTCCATGAGAACACCGGCCGTCCGACCCCCAGGGGCGCGGGGAACTGCGCGAGCATCCACACACCACCCGCATGCGGAATGCGATGCCGTAGCCCCGTGAGCCTCCCACCCACATGGGTACACGGGTGACCTGTGCCACAACACCGCAGCGTGAGCAGCGAAAGAGGTGGACCACATGACCTCCGGCTTCGGCTTCGGCCCTTCCCCCTTCGAGGGCTTCGACGACCTTTTCGCCCGTTTCTTCGGGCAGAGCCCGGTCTCCACCCGGCGGCCACGCCAGGTGGACGTCGGCAGCCTCCTTTCCGAACGGGCCCGTGAGCTCGTCGTCAGGGCCCGTGGCATCGCCGCCGCGGAGAAGGCCGAGGAACTGGACTCACGGCACCTGCTGGCCGCCGCCCTCGACGTGGACACCACCCTCCGCATGCTCACCGAGGCCGGCGTCGACGTGGACCGGCTCCGTGAGCGCCTCGGCACCGGCCCCGCACTGGCCGCCGACTCGGCCCAGGCGGGTCCGGAGGAGCTGTCCCCGTCCGCGAAGCGGGCGCTGCTGGACGCCTACCAGCTCTCGCGGCGGCTGGGCACCTCCTACATCGGCCCCGAGCACATCGTGCAGGCCCTCGCCGACAACCCGGAGTCGTCGGCGGGACGCGCCCTGTACGAGGCGGCCGGCGGCCGGGCGGCGGACATCCACGCGCCGAACGCGTCGGGCGAGCAGCAGCGCAGGCCGAGCAGCACCCCGACGCTGGACGAGTTCGGCCGGGACCTGACCGAGCAGGCCCGGGCCGGCAAGCTCGACCCGGTGATCGGCCGGGACGAGGAGGTCGAGCAGACCATCGAGGTCCTCTCCCGGCGCAGCAAGAACAACCCCGTCCTCATCGGGGACCCCGGCGTCGGCAAGACCGCCATCGTCGAGGGCATCGCCCAGCGCATCACCGCCGGGGACGTGCCCGCCACGCTGGAAGGCAAGCGGCTGGTCTCGCTGGACCTGGCGGGCATGGTCGCGGGAACGAAGTACCGCGGCGAGTTCGAGGAACGGCTGAAGAAGCTGCTGGACGAGGTCGGCGAGCACGGCGACGAGCTCGTGCTGTTCCTGGACGAGCTGCACACCGTCGTGGGCGCCGGCGGGGGCGGCGAGGGCGCCATGGACGCCGGGAACATGCTCAAGCCCGCGCTCGCCCGCGGCGAACTGCACCTCATCGGCGCCACCACGGTCGACGAGTACCGCAAGCACATCGAGAAGGACGCCGCCCTCGAACGGCGCTTCGCCCCGATCCTGGTCGGCGAGCCGACCGTGGACGACACGGTGGAGATCCTGCGCGGTCTGCGCGACCGCTACGAGGCCCACCACCAGGTCCGCATCCTCGACGAGTCCCTCGTCGCCGCCGCCGAGCTGTCCGACCGCTACATCACCTCCCGGTTCCTCCCCGACAAGGCGATCGACCTGATCGACCAGGCCGCCGCCCGCGTCCGGCTGCGGGCGAAGAGCACCCCGGCCGACACCCAGGAAGTGGAGGACAAGCTCGCCGCGCTGCGACGGGAGAAGGACCAGGCGGTCGCCGAGGAGGACTACGACCGCGCCAAGAACCTCCGCGACACCATCAAGGAGACCGAGCAGGAGCTGGCGAGCGCACGCGACCAGACCCGGGACAGCACCGAGCCCAAGGTCACCCCGCAGGACATCGCCGAGGTCGTCTCCCGCACCACCGGCATCCCGGTCGCCCAGCTCACGCAGGAGGAACGCGAGCGGCTGATGCAGCTGGAGGAGCACCTCCACCAGCGGGTCGTCGGCCAGGACGAGGCCGTCACCGCCGTCGCCCGCGCGGTGCGCCGGGCCCGGGCCGGCATGGGCGACCCCAACCGGCCGGTGGGCTCCTTCCTCTTCCTCGGCCCCACCGGCGTCGGCAAGACCGAACTCGCCCGCGCGCTCGCCGCCGCGCTCTTCGGCGACGAGGACCGCATGGTCCGCTTCGACATGAGCGAGTTCCAGGAGAAGCACACCGTCTCCCGCCTGGTCGGTGCCCCGCCCGGGTACGTCGGCTACGAGGAGGCCGGCCAGCTCACCGAGAAGGTGCGCCGCCAGCCGTACACGGTGCTGCTCTTCGACGAGATCGAGAAGGCGCACCCGGACGTCTTCAACGCGCTGCTGCAGATCCTGGACGACGGCCGGCTCACCGACGCGCAGGGCCGCACCGTCGACTTCAAGAACACCGTGGTCATCATGACGTCGAACATCGGCGCCGACCGCATCCTCGGCGCCGGGGTCGACGACTACGCGAAGGTGCGCGAGTCGGTCATGCCGGTGCTGCAGCAGCACTTCCGCCCGGAGTTCCTCAACCGCATCGACGAGATCATCGTCTTCCGCGGCCTGGAACGCGCCGAACTGCGGCAGATCGTCGACCTGCTGCTCGAGCACACCCGCCGCCGGCTCCACGCCCAGGACATCACCCTGGACATCACCGACGCCGCGGCCGACCTGCTGGCGGACATCGGCCACCAGCCCGAGTACGGCGCCCGGCCGCTGCGCCGCACCATCCAGCGCGAACTCGACGACCGTCTGGCCGACCTCCTGCTCTCCGGCGCACTGAGCCCCGGCGACCGGGCCCGCGTCGACGCGGCCGACGGCAAGCTCACGATCAACGCCGTGACCGACGAATCGTGACGTCCCCCCGGAGGTGACGAAGGATGCAGCAGCACGAATTCCTCGCCCGCGTACGTGAGCTGGGTGAGTACGACAGCCAGGACGAGGCCGAGAAGGTCACCGAGGCGGTCCTCCAGGTGCTGGCCCAGCGGATCAGCCCCGGCGAGGTCGACGACCTCGCGTCCCAGCTCCCCGGCTCCCTGGGGAAGACCCTGAGCGAGGCGAAGCCGCAGCAGGCCGAGAGCTTCGGCATCGAGGAGTTCTACCGCAGGGTCGCCGAACGCACCGGCGCCCGCCCCCGCACGGCCCAGTGGGACGCCAGCGCCGTCCTCACGACGGTGGCGATGGCGATCAGCGGCGGAGAACTCAACCAGATCCTGAGCCAACTCCCGTCCAGCTACGCCACGCTGTTCGGCAAACCGGAACTCGCGGAGTAGAAACGCCCTTGAGGGGCAACACCCTCAGAAGCGCGGGGAACTGCGCGATCAACCCCGAGCAGCCCGCACCCCCCCAACCGTCACCCGCCCTACTCGAAAAGCGCCCCCTGCTCCCCCTCGCGCGCCTTCCGCAACCGCCGGCTCCGCGCCCCCACCGCCATCGCGGTCACCGCCGCCGTCACGCCGAAGGCGGCCGGCACCATCCACCCCCGGTCGACGGCATGCCCGAGCAGATGGTCGAGGGAGAGCCGTCCGGGCCCGGCGACGGCCAGTCCCGCCGCCGTCAGCCCCAGCGAGGCCGCGTACTCGAACCCGCCCTCCTGGTTGAAGAACCCGTTCGGCGCGTGCACCGCCGACGCGCCCGCCATCGCCCCGGCGGCGGCCGCACCCGCCGCCGGTGTGGCGAGGCCGAGCGCCAGCATCAGCCCGCCCCCGGTCTCGGCGACACCGGCGGCCGTGGCGCTGACCTTGCCGGGCGCGTACCCGATGGACTCCATGAACTGGCCGGTGCCCTCGATGCCGCCACCGCCGAACCAGCCGAACAGCTTCTGCGTGCCGTGCGCCGCGAGCACCCCGCCGGTTCCCAGCCGGAGCAGCAGCAGTCCCAGGTCACGCCGGTCGTAACAGGTCACGTCGTCTCCCCGTGCACGGTGGTCCGGTCCGACCACCGTCGCACCGTCACCGCGCGCCCGGCCCGTCACCGGCGCCGAACGGGTGACGCGGGTGGCGGGGCCCCCGCACGGGTACGACCCTGGCAGGCATGACCATTCAGATCACCCGCCTCAGCGACCCCGCCGTACGCGCCTTCGTCACGGCCGTGAACAACCACGACCGTGAGGGCTTCATGGCCCTGCTGGCGCCCGGCGCCACCATGGCGGACGACGGCACCGAACGGGACCTCGCCGACTGGACCGACCGGGAGATCTTCTCCTCCCACGGTCACATGGAGGTCGAGAACGAGTCCGACGGCGGCCGTCGCCTCGTCGCCCGCTACAGCAACGACATGTACGGCGAGATGCGCACCACCTGGTCGTTCACCGTCGACGACGAGGGCCGCATCACCCGCTTCGAGACCGGCCAGGCCTGACGCCCCGCCAGGCGCGCCCCAGGCGCCCGCCGGCGCCTCACGGACGGGGACGGGACGGGTCCGCGTCGTACGCCCGCCGTGCCTCCTCGACCCGGCCCAGGTGGGCCGTGCCCCACTCGGTCAGGTGCGCGAAGAGCGGCGCCAGGCTGAGGCCCAGCTCGCTGATCTCGTACTCCACCCGGGGCGGCACCTCGGGGTGGTACGTGCGCACCACCAGACCGTCCCGCTCCAGCTGCCGCAGCCGCTGGGTCAGCACCTTCGGCGTGATGGTGCCGATGCGCCGTTCCAGCTCGACGAACCGCTGCCGCCCGTACGTGTGCAGCGCCCACAGCACCGGGGTGGTCCAGCGGCTGAACACGATGTCGACCACCGGGCTCACGGGGCAGGCGAACTCGGGCCCGCTCGCCGTGGTCGTCGCCCGCCTCGTTCCGGCCATGCGCACCCCTTCAGGGAAGTAACTATCTCCTAGGTACCTACTATATTCAGGCTGTTAGCGTCCCCACCACACCGAGACAACAGGGGAGTTGTTCATGTTTGTGGTGACCGGGGCAACGGGGAACGTCGGCCGGGAGCTGGTGCGTTCCCTCGTGGAGGACGGCGCGTCGGTGACGGCGACGTCGAGGGGGATCACGGCGGACCATGTGCCGGACGGCGTACGGCCGGTGCGCGCCGACCTGACCGACGCCGGCAGTCTTCGCGAGGCGTTCGAGGGCGCGGACGCGCTGTTCCTGCAGAACGGGGGCGCCTCCGCGCATCTCATCGACCCGCAGGAGATCGTCGCCACGGCGAAGGCAGCCGGCGTCACCCGCATCGTGCTGCTGTCCTCCCAGGGCGTGGCGACGCGGCCGGGTTCGGCGTCGCACGGCGTGGTGGCGCGGGCCGTGGAGGACGCCGTACGGGAGTCGGACGCGCACTGGACGATCCTGCGTCCGGGAGGGTTCCACTCCAACTCCCTGGCGTGGGCGGGCGCGGTGCGGTCCGCGCGGACGGTCGCCGCGCCGTTCGGCGACACAGGGCTGCCGCTGATCGACCCGGCGGACATCGCCGAGGTCGCCGCCGCCGTCCTGCGCGACGGAGCGCCGGGCGGCCGGGTGATCGAGCTGACCGGCCCGGCCCTCGTCACCCCGCGCGAGCAGGCGGCGGCCATCGGGGAGGCGCTCGGCGAGCCCGTGCGGTTCGTGGACCTGCCGCGCGCCGAGGCCCGGGAGCAGATGCTGCGGTTCATGCCGGAGGAGGTCGTCGACACGACGCTCGGCATCCTGGGGGAGCCCGCCGAGGACGAACTGCGCCCCGGCCTCGGCGTCGAGGACGTCCTCGGCCGTCAGCCGCGAGCCTTCGCCGACTGGGCGAGGCGGCACGCGGCCCTGTTCCGCTGACCGACCGCCCCGAACGACCGTTCCGTTACCAGCGGGTATGAAACGCGCGCCCCGTGAGGATCGGGTGACGGAACGGTCACGAATCTCGCGCACGCGCTGGTTGGCGTGTTCAAGCACCGCGCTCAGCTCGGGTTTCGCGGATCGGTTGGCTCGGACTTGGGCGGACGTTGTGGAGATCGGCCGCGCCACGGCGTCCGCCGCTCCCGGCCACCATTGATCTGAACGCGACACGTCGTCAGTCTTCTCGTCAGCCTCCGCGTCTCGTCATGCCGGAGGTCAACCCCCCACACCACCCGACGAGGAGACCCCTCTTCATGACGCACCGGAAGCGCACCACCGCACTGAAAGTCACCGCCGCCGCCTGCGCGGTGACCGCCGCGAGCACGGCAGCCCTGCTCGGGGCTTCGTCCGCCCAGGCCCAGCAGCCCGCCGAGGGCACGGTCCACGGTCTCGGCGCCGCGAACTCCGTCAAGGGCAGCTACATCGTCCTCCTCGAGCAGGAGACGACGTCCGCCGACAAGAAGGAACTGGCCCAGGAGTACGGCGGCAAGCTCAGCCGGTCCTACGGCGCGGCCCTGGAGGGCTTCTCCGCCGACGGGCTCAGCGCGACCGAGGCGAAGCGCCTCGCGGCCGACCCGTCCGTCGGCGCCGTCGTCGCCAACCGCACCTACCGGACCACCGCGACCCAGGACAACCCGCCGTCCTGGGGCCTGGACCGCATCGACCAGCAGGACACCGCGGGCGACAGCAAGTACACCTACCCCGACCAGGCGGGCGAGGGCGTCACCGCGTACGTCATCGACACCGGCGTGCGGATCACGCACGAGGACTTCGAGGGCCGCGCCGGCCACGGCTTCGACGCCGTCGACAACGACGACAGCGCCGACGACGGCAACGGCCACGGCACGCACGTCGCCGCCACCATCGCGGGCGCCGACCACGGCGTCGCCAAGAAGGCCAAGGTGGTCGCCGTGAGAGTCCTCGACGACAACGGCTCCGGCACCACCGAGCAGGTCGTCGCCGGCATCGACTGGGTCACCGAGCACCACGAGGGCCCGTCCGTCGCCAACATGAGCCTGGGCGGCGCCGCCGACCCGGCGCTCGACGCGGCCGTGCAGAAGGCCATAGCCTCCGGCGTCACCTTCGCCGTCGCCGCCGGCAACGAGTCCGCCGACGCGGGCCAGGGCTCGCCCGCCCGCGTGCCCGAGGCGCTCACCGTCGCCTCCAGCACCGAGGACGACGCCCAGTCGGACTTCTCCAACTTCGGCGAGTCCGTCGACCTCTACGCGCCCGGCTCCGACATCACCTCGGCCTGGAACGACAGCGACACCGGAACCAAGACCATCTCCGGCACCTCGATGGCCTCCCCGCACGTGGCCGGCGCCGCCGCCGTCTACCTGGCGGCACACCCCGACGCCGACCCGGCCGCCGTCGCCAAGGCGCTGACCGACGGCGCCACCGCCGACGCGATCAGCAACCCGGGCACCGGCACGCCGAACAAGCTGCTGAAGGTCACCGAGTAGCGGCCACATCACGGACGCGGGCGCCGTCCGGCGCGGGGGGCCGCAGGGGAAACGTTCCCCTTGCGGCCCCCCGTACGTCCCGGTATGACAGCCCGTGTCCACGGCCCCGCCGGAACGAGTGGCCCGGCTCACATGGCGTACCGTCCCCGCCGCGGACACGATGGTGATCGTCACCGGCAGGCTGAAGGGATCCACCATGTTCCGCAAGGTGCTCGTCGCCAACCGCGGCGAGATCGCGATCCGGGCGTTCCGCGCGGGCTACGAACTCGGTGCGCGCACCGTTGCCGTCTTCCCGTACGAGGACCGCAACTCGTTGCACCGGCTGAAGGCCGACGAGGCCTACGAGATCGGAGAGCCGGGACACCCGGTCCGGGCCTATCTGTCCGTCGAGGAGATCGTGCGCGCCGCGCGCCGGGCCGGCGCCGACGCCGTCTACCCGGGCTACGGATTCCTGTCGGAGAACCCCGAGCTGGCCAAGGCCTGCGCCGACGCGGGCATCACCTTCGTCGGCCCCGACGCCCGCATCCTGGAGCTGACCGGCAACAAGGCGCGCGCGGTGGCCGCCGCCCGGGAGGCCGGAGTTCCCGTCCTCGGTTCCTCCGCGCCCTCCACCGACGTCGACGAACTCGTGCGCGCCGCCGACGAGATCGGCTTCCCCGTGTTCGTGAAGGCGGTCGCGGGCGGCGGCGGCCGGGGCATGCGCCGCGTGGAGGACCCCGCCCAGTTGCGGGAGGCCGTCGAGGCCGCGTCCCGGGAGGCCGCGTCCGCGTTCGGCGACCCCACGGTGTTCCTGGAGAAGGCCGTCGTCGAGCCCCGCCACATCGAGGTGCAGATCCTCGCCGACGGCGAGGGCAACGTCATCCACCTCTACGAGCGGGACTGCTCCGTGCAGCGCCGCCACCAGAAGGTGATCGAGCTCGCCCCCGCGCCCAACCTCGACCCGGAGCTGCGCGACCGGATCTGCGCCGACGCCGTGAAGTTCGCCCGGCACATCGGCTACCGCAACGCCGGCACCGTGGAGTTCCTCCTCGACCGCGAAGGCCACCACGTCTTCATCGAGATGAACCCGCGCATCCAGGTCGAGCACACGGTCACCGAGGAGGTCACCGACGTCGACCTCGTCCAGTCGCAGCTGCGCATCGCCGCCGGCGAGACGCTCGCCGACCTCGGGCTGTCCCAGGAGTCGGTCACCCTGCGCGGCGCGGCCCTGCAGTGCCGCATCACCACCGAGGACCCGGCCAACGGCTTCCGCCCGGACACCGGCCGGATCAGCGCCTACCGCTCGCCCGGCGGCTCCGGCATCCGCCTCGACGGCGGAACCACCCACGCCGGCACGGAGATCAGCGCCCACTTCGACTCCATGCTGGTCAAACTGACCTGCCGGGGCCGTGACTTCGCGACGGCGGTGGGCCGCGCCCGGCGCGCGGTCGCCGAGTTCCGCATTCGCGGCGTGGCCACCAACATCCCCTTCCTGCAGGCCGTGCTGGACGACCCCGACTTCCAGGCCGGGCGGGTCACCACCTCGTTCATCGAGCAGCGCCCGCAGCTGCTCACCGCCCGCCACTCCGCCGACCGCGGCACCAAGCTGCTCACCTACCTCGCCGACGTCACCGTCAACAAGCCGCACGGCGAGCGTCCCGAGCTGATCGACCCGCTGACCAAGCTGCCCCAGGCGCCCGCGGGTGAGCCGCCGGCCGGGTCCCGGCAGCGCCTCGCCGAGCTGGGCCCCGAGGGCTTCGCCCGCCGGCTGCGCGAGTCGCCGACCGTCGGCGTCACCGACACCACCTTCCGCGACGCCCACCAGTCGCTGCTCGCCACCCGCGTCCGCACCAAGGACCTCCTCGCCGTCGCCCCGGTGGTCGCCCACACACTGCCCGAGCTGCTGTCCCTGGAGTGCTGGGGCGGCGCCACCTACGACGTCGCCCTGCGCTTCCTCGCCGAGGACCCGTGGGAGCGGCTCGCCGCGCTGCGCGAGGCCGTGCCGAACATCTGCCTCCAGATGCTGCTGCGCGGCCGCAACACCGTCGGCTACACGCCGTACCCGACGGAGGTGACCGACGCGTTCGTTCAGGAGGCCGCCGCCACCGGCGTCGACGTCTTCCGCATCTTCGACGCGCTCAACGACGTCTCCCAGATGCGGCCCGCCATCGACGCCGTCCGCGCGACCGGCACGTCCGTGGCGGAGGTCGCCCTCTGCTACACCTCCGACCTGTCCGACCCGTCCGAGCGGCTCTACACGCTGGACTACTACCTGCGGCTCGCCGAGCAGATCGTCGACGCCGGCGCGCACGTCCTGGCCGTGAAGGACATGGCGGGCCTGCTGCGGGCGCCCGCGGCGGCGAAGCTGGTGTCGGCGCTGCGCCGCGAGTTCGACCTGCCGGTGCACCTGCACACCCACGACACCGCGGGCGGTCAGCTCGCCACCTACCTCGCCGCGATCCAGGCGGGCGCGGACGCGGTGGACGGCGCGGTGGCCTCCATGGCCGGCACCACCTCGCAGCCCTCGCTGTCGGCGCTGGTCGCCGCCACCGACCACTCCGAGCGGCCCACGGGCCTCGACCTCCAGGCCGTCGGCGACCTGGAGCCGTACTGGGAGAGCGTCCGCAAGGTCTACGCCCCCTTCGAGGCGGGCCTCGCCTCCCCGACCGGGCGCGTCTACCACCACGAGATCCCCGGTGGCCAGCTGTCCAACCTGCGCACGCAGGCGATCGCGCTGGGCCTCGGCGACCGCTTCGAGGACATCGAGGCGATGTACGCGGCCGCCGACCGGATGCTGGGCCGGCTGGTCAAGGTCACCCCGTCGTCCAAGGTGGTCGGCGACCTCGCCCTGCACCTGGTCGGCGCGGGTGTGGACCCGCGCGAGTTCGAGGAGAACCCGGACCGCTTCGACATCCCCGACTCGGTCGTCGGCTTCCTCCGCGGCGAGCTCGGCACCCCGCCCGGCGGCTGGCCGGAGCCCTTCCGTACGAAGGCGCTGCGCGGCCGCACGGAGCCCAAGCCGGCGCCGGAGCTGTCCGACGAGGACCGGGAGGGCCTGGCCAAGGACCGGCGCCCGACCCTCAACCGGCTGCTGTTCCCCGCCCCGACCCGCGAGTTCGAGACGCACCGCCAGTCGTTCGGCGACACCAGCGTCCTGGACAGCAAGGACTTCTTCTACGGGCTGCGCCCGGGCAAGGAGTACGGCGTCGACCTCGACCCGGGCGTGCGGCTGCTGATCGAGCTGCAGGCGATCGGCGAGGCGGACGAGCGCGGCATGCGCACGGTGATGGCCACCCTGAACGGCCAGCTGCGGCCGATCCAGGTCCGCGACCGCGCCGCCGCATCCGACGTGCCGGCCACCGAGAAGGCCGACCGCGCCGACCCGAACCATGTGGCCGCGCCCTTCGCCGGCGTGGTGACCCTCGCGGTCGCCGAGGGGGACCAGGTGGAGGCCGGCGCCACGGTGGCCACCATCGAGGCGATGAAGATGGAGGCGGCCATCACGGCCCCGAAGTCCGGCACGGTGGCCCGGCTGGCGATCAACCGCATCCAGCAGGTGGAGGGCGGCGACCTCCTGGTCGAACTCGCCTGACCGAGGCCGACGGGCGGGTCAAGCCCGCCTGGCACATGCAGCCCGTACGGGGTCGTCGTCCCTCGTCGACGGCGACCCCGTACGAGCGTCCGGCGAGCTCTCGAACAAGCCTGCGCACAGGAGCTGTGCGACCGTAGATTGAGCGGCGACAACAGCTCTCGGAACACCACGGACGGCACTCATGACCGACCCTGCCACGGCGCCAGGATCCGCACAGCAGAAGATCGACACCTCGGTGCCGCACTCGGCCCGCATCTGGAACTACTGGCTGGGAGGGAAGGACAACTACCCCGTCGACGAGGAGGCCGGCGACGCCTACACCGCCGTCTTCCCCGGCATCGTCACCATCGCCCGCAGCAGCCGCGCCTTCCTGCGCCGCAACATCACCTACCTGGCGGGCGAGCAGGGCATCCGCCAGTTCCTCGACATCGGCACGGGCCTCCCCACGGCCGACAACACCCACCAGGTCGCGCAGCGGATCGCCGCCGAGTCCCGGATCGTCTACGTCGACAACGACCCGATGGTCCTGGCCCACGCCCGCGCGCTGCTCTACTCCACGCCCGAGGGCGCGACGGCGTACGTCGACGCGAACGTCCTGGAGCCCGAGCGCATCCTGGAGGCCGCGAGCCGCACCCTGGACCTCTCACGTCCCACCGCGCTGATCCTGAGCAACATCCTCGGCCACATCGCCGACCACGAGGAGGCGCGCTCGGTGGTCGACCGGCTGATGGGGCCCTGCCGTCCGGCAGCTTCCTGTCGGTCAACGACGGCTCACGCGGCGTCGACCCGGTCTTCGAGCGCGCGCAGGACGCGTACAACTCCAGCGGCGCGGTGCCGTACAACCTGCGGACGGTGGAGGAGATCACCTCCTTCTTCGACGGGCTCGAACTGGTCGAGCCGGGTGTCGTGTCCGTGCAGCAGTGGCGTCCGGACGAGGACGCGCCGGAGCCGCAGGTCATCGCCGAGCACGGGGGACTGGCCCGCAAGCCCTGACCTTCCGGCCTCCCAGGCACCGAGGCGGGTCCCGGCAACTCCCGGGGCCCGCCTCTTCGTTGTCCGTGCCTTCGTTGTCCGTGCGACGAACTTTGAACTCGTCGAGTACAAAGTATGGACGAGTTGAGCGGAAGTCTCCTAGCGTGTCGGCGCAACCGTTGGCGTACTCGTGAACACGTGTATTCCGCACCGGAGTTGTCCGGCCCTCCGGTCGACCCAGCAGGAGGCAGCAGCATGGACGCACGGCTGTACCGGCATGTCCGAAGATCACTCACCGGCCTGCTCGTCGGCGCCTTCCTGGCCGGCGGCGTATGGGGGTCGCCCCTGGCGTCGGCCCGCCCGGGCACCGCGGCACAGGACGTACCGCCCCAGGAACCGGGTGTCACGCTCCGCGTGTTCGACGTGCAGGTCCCGCTCGAGAAGATCTGCACCCTCAAGCCGGGCCAGACCCCGAACGTCGACCGGCTGGCCCCGGTCGTCGACTTCAGCTCGACCGACGACTTCGGCGGATTCGCCGACAACTTCGTCAGCCAGGTCACCGGCAACGTCCACGTCCCGGCCGCCGGCGCGTACACCTTCCGGCTGACCAGCGACGACGGCTCACGGCTGCTGATCGACGACCAGGTGGTGATCGACCACGACCGGCTGCACGGCGCCGAGCCCAAGGACGGCACCGTCGAACTCACCGAGGGCCCGCACGCGTTGCGCATCGACCACTTCGAGCGCGGCGGCGGCCAGCAGCTCACCCTGGCCTGGCGGCCGCCCGGCGCCGACGCCTTCACGACCGTGCCGAACGAGGCGTTGAGCACCGACGCCGGCGTGGTGCGGGTGACCGCGCCGGGCCGCAAGGAGTGCGAGGGCATCACCGACTCGCCCGGCGACGGCCTGCCACTGAACGCCGTACGCCCCGACCACACCCTCACCGACCTGCGCCCCGAGGGCTTCGAACCGCAGGTCACCGGCATGGACTGGCTGCCCGACGGCCGGCTGCTCGTGAGCACCTGGGGCGGCACCGACAACACGGCCGGCGAGATCTACGCCCTTGACCACGTCACCGGCGCCACCGGCCCCGACAAGGTCACCGCGACGAAGATCGCGGGCGGGCTGAAGGAGCCCATGGGCCTGAAGGTCGTCGACGGCGTCGTCTACGTCTCGCAGAAGCACGAGCTGACCGAGCTGCGCGACAGCGACGGCGACGGCTCCCTCGACCGGTCCCGCACCGTCGCCACCTGGCCGTACGGCGGGAACTTCCACGAGTTCGCCTTCGGACTCCTCTACGACAAGGGGTACTTCTACCTCAACCTGTCCGTCGCCATCGACTACGGCGGCGCCACCACCGACCCGCAGCCCGCGCCCGGCCGCGGCGTCACCGTCAAGGTGAACAAGAAGACGGGGAAGGTCAGTTACCTGGCCGGCGGGCTGCGCACGCCCAACGGCATCGGCCGGGGGCCCGGTGGCGGCATGTTCGTCACCGACAACCAGGGCGGCTGGCTGCCCGCGTCCAAGCTGGTGCAGATCAAGCAGGACCGCTTCTTCAACCACTACACCAACCCGGCAGGACCCTTCGACAAGCAGCCGGTGACCCAGCCGGTGCTGTGGCTGCCGCAGAACGAGATCGCAAACTCGCCCAGCACACCCCTGTACCTGACCGAGGGACGCTTCAAGGGGCAGATGCTGTTCGGCGACGTCACCTACGGCGGGCTCCAGCGCGCCTACCTGGAGAAGGTCAAGGGCCAGTACCAGGGCGCGGTGTTCCGCTTCACCCAGGGTCTCGAAGCGGGCGTGAACCGCATCAGCATGGGCCCCGACGGCGCGATCTACGTGGGTGGTCTGGGCGCCGACGGCAACTGGGGCCAGGAGGGCAAGCTCCGGTTCGGCCTGCAGAAGCTGACGCCGAACGGCGGCAACACCTTCGACATCCAGGCCATGCGGGTGCGCAAGGGCGGCTTCGAGCTGGAGTACACCCAGCCCCTGTCGCAGGAGACGGCCGAGGACCTGGTGAGCCACTACGAGGCCGAGCAGTGGCGCTACACCCCGACCCGCGACTACGGCGGCCCCAAGATCGCCGAGGAGACCCTCGAGGTGACTTCCGCGACCCTGTCCGCCGACCGCAGGAAGGTCACCCTGACGGTCGACGGCCTCAAGCCCGGCCGCGTGGTGCACCTGCGCTCCCCGCGCCCGTTCAGCTCCGGCTCGGGCGAGACCCTGTGGAGCACCGAGGCCTGGTACACCCTCAACGCGCTCCCGGGCGCCGAGCCTTCACCCGGCCCGGTGTACGAGGCGGAGGAGGCCACCCTCACCGGGGCGGCCGGCATCAACACCGACCACCGCGGCTACTCCGGCAGCGGCTTCGTCGACCGGTACGGCACTCCGGGCGCCACCACCACGTTCGACGTCACCGTGGACCGGGCCGGCTCGTACGACCTGGGCCTGCGCTACTCCAACGGCCCGAACCCCTTCCAGGGCACCAAGTCCGTCTCCCTGTACGTCGACGGACGCAAGGTCAGGCAGACCGAGCTGCGCAGCACCGGCGACTGGGACACCTGGTCCACACAGCGGGAGACGGTACGGCTGCGCGCCGGGCACAACACCGTCGCCTACCGGGTCGACGAGGGCGACACCGGGCACGTCAACCTGGACCTCCTCACCGTCGACCGGCACGGCGCCCCGGTCACCCTGTTCGACGGCCGGAACCTCGACCGCTGGCAGCACACCGACGGACGCCCCGTGCAGTGGCCCGTGGACGGCGGGGCCGCGGAGGTCTGCTGCGGTGACATCCGCACCAAGGACAGCTACGACGACTTCCGGCTGCACGTCGAGTACCGGCTGCCGAAGCTGCCCCCGGACGTCACCGGCCAGGACCGCGCCAACAGCGGCGTCTACCTCCAGGACCGCTACGAGGTGCAGATCCTGGACTCGTACGGCGACACCACCCTCGCCACGGACGAGGCGGGCGCGATCTACCAGAAGAAGGCGCCCGACGTGAACGCCGCCCGTCCGCCGGAGACCTGGCAGTCGTACGACATCGTCTTCCGCGCCGCCCGCTACGACGCCGAGGGCGACAAGACGTCCGACGCGCGGATCACGGTGGTGTGGAACGGCAAGAAGGTCCACGACGACGTGGCGGTGGACAGCCCCACGGGCGGCGGCGCGCCGGAGGGACCGGCGGCCGCGGCGATCCGGCTCCAGGACCACGGCAACGCGGTGCGGTACCGCAACATCCGGGTCGAACCGCTGAGTTGACGCCGCCGCGGTGAGACACACGGTGTGGCCGGGGGCGCGGGTCCCGGCCACACCTCTGTGCCCGGGACCGTCCGGGCGCCGACCTGCGACGACGGCGTCGTACGGCCACGCTTTACGCCCCGGCCGGACCTTGTGCGGCGCATGCGTCCGCCGTGCCTGACCGCGTCAGCATCCGCGTATGGCGAACCTTCGCGGGGCGCGGAAGCAGATGACCCGTCGTACGCTGCTCGAGTTCGGACTCGAGCTGTTCTCGACGCCCTGCTCCACGAAGGTCGCCTCGCTCGGCACGGTGGAGGTCCGCACCCGCAGGGTGGTGTGCGGGGCGCGCTCGGCCAGCAGCCGGTAGGCGGAGCTGACGGCGATCGCCGTGCTGGTGGCCGTCGCGACGGTGATCACCCGGCGGTCGGTGGCCGGATCGGGCCCCGTCACCCACACGATCTACCGCGACGCCGCCCGCCCCTCCCCACCGGCCCTGCCGTTCACCACGCAAGGCCCACGTCCGAGGCGCTTCGCCGTCCGGGACGCCCGGACGGCGAAGCCGGAGGGCGGGCCGGGCCGCCCGGTGGCACGCTGAGTCCGAACGGAGTCTCCGAAAGGACCTCGCGGTGATCACCACTGATTTCGTCCCCGGTTCGCCCTGCATGCTCGACGTCGGCGTCCCCGACGTCCCGGCCGCCGCGTCCTTCTACGGCGCGGTCCTCGGCTGGGACTACGAGCCGATGGGCGAGGAGATCGAGGGCGGCATGTTCCGCAAGGACGGCAAGATGGTCGCCGGCCTCGGCAGGCTCACCGAGGAGGGCGCCCGCCCGGCCTGGATGATCTACTACACGGTCGCCGACGCGGACGCCACCACCCGGGCCGTCGAGGCGGGCGGCGGCACCGTCCGCGTGGCGCCGACGGACATCGAGCAGTGGGGCAGGATGGCCCAGTACAGCGACCCGCTGGGCGGCCAGTTCGCCGTGTGGCAGCCCGGCGAGAGCAAGGGCGTCGACCTGGTCGACGCGCCCGGCTCCCTGTGCTGGACCGAGCTGTACACCAGCGACGCGGCCGGGGCGCGGCGGTTCTACGGCGACGTCTTCGGCTGGCGGTTCACCGACATGCCGATGCCGGGCGGCGAGGGCACGTACACCCTGATCACCCCGGCCGGCCAGCCCGAGGACCGGATGCACGGCGGTCTGCTGGAGGTCGGCGAGGACGCCCTGTCCCTGGCCGGCGGGCGGCCCTACTGGCACCCCGTCTTCGCGGTCGCCGACTGCGACGCGGCCGTCGCCCAGGTGAACGAGAACGGCGGCACCGTGCAGATGGGCCCCGTGGACGCCGAGGGCGTCGGCCGGATGGCCCTGTGTCTCGACCCGTTCAAGGCCGACTTCGTGCTGCTCACCCCGACGCAGGGCTGACAGGGCGCGGACGCGTCAGCCGGCGCCGGACGGACGGCGGGCGTCCACCTCGATCTCGATCCTCATCCGGGGATCGGCGAGACCGCAGACCATCATCGTCGCGGCCGGCCGCACCTCCTCGAAACACCGGCGCAGCACCGGCCAGCACGGCTCGAAGTCCGCCCGGTCCGGCAGCAGATAGCGCACCCGGACCACGTCGGCGAACGTGCAGCCGGCCTCCGCCAGCGCGGCGCCGATGTTACGCAGACACTGCTCCGCCTGCTCCACGACGTCGTCGGAGATCGTCATCGTGGAGTAGTCGAAGCCGGTGGTCCCGGACACGTGCACCCGGTCGCCGTCGACCACGGCACGGGCGTACCCGATGCGCTCCTCGAACTCGGAACCGCTGAGAATCGCGCGTCGAAACGCCTGCGGCGGAAGATCATCCGAAGGGTGGATCATGATGGCATCGTATGGCCTTGTCAACTCCCCGTGCCATGATGGGGGAACACGAGACTGGTCGGCGTCATGGTGCCGACTCGTGGGTTCTGGGCGTCGCCCCCTTCCCGGGCAGCCAGCCCCCGCCATCGTCGGCTGCCGCACCCCGGGGTGCGCATCGCCTTTGGGCTCACCACCCCCTCGAAGGGGGAAAGCCCGCCATGCACTTCACCACACGGATCGACGGCTCCACGGCATGCATCGCCGTGCACGGAGAGATCGACTACGACACCCTTCCGCTGCTCCGGGCCGCAGCCGCCGCGCTGCCGCCCGGCGTGACCGAACTGGTCTGGGACCTGGAGCACGCCCGCTTCATGGACGTCGCCGGACTGCACCTGCTGTTCGAGGAGCGGTCGCCGGAGGGTCCGGTGCGCAGGATTACGGTCACCAACCTGGCACCTCAGCCGCTGCGCCTGCTCATGCTCGCCACCGAGGTCAGACCCGACCTGGAACTCACCCGGCTGTTCCCCGACACCCCGACCGCCCTGCTCGACGACTGACCCCGGGCCCGGCCGCGGAGCGCCGCCATGGAGCCTGACGACCAGATCATGGAAGGCCCCGGGGAGCACCGCGTCGCCGAGGCCGCCGAACGGATCGTCGCCGAGGGCCGGCCGCGTCTGCACCGCACCTGGGCGACGCTGGTGGCCACCGCGCTGCTGGGCGGCATCGACGTGAGCGTCGGCGTCATGACGCTGCTGTACGTCAAGCACGAGACGGGCAGCGACCTCCTGGCCGGACTGGCCTTCTCCGTGGGGCTGATCGCCCTGCTGCTCGGTCACAGCGAACTGTTCACCGAGGGCTTCCTCGTCCCCGTCAGCACCGTGATCGCCGGCGCGGCCACCTGGCTCGACCTGCTGCGCCTGTGGGTGACGGTCCTGGTGATGAACCTCGTCGGCGGATGGGCGTTCATGTGGATCGTGACGGAGGCCTTCCCGGACCTGCACTCCACGGCAGCCGAGACGGGCACGCGGTTCGTCGACGGCGGCTACACCCTGGGCACCTTCTGCCTCAGCGTGCTGGGCGGCGGCGTCATCACCCTCATGACCCGGATGCACCACGGCACCGAGTCCATGACCGGGAAGATCACCGCGTCGGTGTCCGCCGCGTTCATCCTGGCCGGACTCGGCCTGTGGCACTCGGTCCTCGACTCCCTCATCGCGTTCGCGGGCCTGCACGCCGGCGGCACCCCCTACGGGTACGCCGACTGGCTGGCCTGGCTCGGCTGGGCCGTCCTCGGCAACGTCGTGGGCGGCCTCCTCCTGACCACGTCCCTACGCCTGGTGCGCAGCGCCCCGGTCCTGCGCGAGGAGGCGCCGGCCACGGACGCGGGCGACACCTGACGGGGGAGGGGCCGGTCTCAGCGGTCCTGTGACAGCCGCAGCAGGTCCGCGAAGGTGCCTCCCGCGTGGACCAGGTCGTCGTAGGTGCCGTGCTCGGTGATGCGGCCCTGTTCCAGGACGACGATGTGGTCGGCGATCCTCGTGTTCTCCAGGCGGTGGGTGACCACGATGGTGATGCGGTCGGCCGCGATCGCCTTGATCCGCTCGAAGATGCCGTGCTCCCCGCGCGGGTCCATCTGCGACGTGGGCTCGTCGAGGATCAGCAGCGGAGGCCGCCGGTACAGCGCCCGCGAGCAGGCGAGCCGCTGCCACTGGCCGCCGGACAGCTCGGCGCCGCCGAAGATCTCCCGCGCGAGCAGCGTGTCGAGCCCGGCCGACAGTCCCTCCACGGCCTCCCGCATCCCGACCGCGTCGACCGCCTCCCACACCTCGTGGTCGTCCGCGCCCCGCGGCTGACCGAGCGTCACGTTCTCCCGCACCCGCAGCGGCCACTGGGCGAAGATCTGCGGCACCAGACCCGTGCTTCGCCACACCGACGCGGGGTCGGCGCCGGCCAGGTCGACGCCGTCCCAGGTGACCCGGCCCTTGTCCGCCAGGTAGATGCCGGTGACCAGGCGGGTCAGGGTGCTCTTCCCGGACCCGTTGACACCCACCACGGCGAGGATCTCCCCGCGCCGCAGCGTCAGCGACACGCCGTCCACGGCCGGCGTCTCCTTGCCCGGGTAGCGGTAGGTGACCTCCTCGAGGCGGATCTCGTCCACCGGCGACGCGACCTCCGCAGGACCTCGCCGGGGAGCGCGGGCGGCGGCGTCGTCGAGGAAGGCCTGCATGTCGCTGAGGTACAGGCTGGTGTGGAACACCGCCGCGCCGTTCATCACGACCTGGGACAGCGCGGCCAGGGTGGTCTGCACGGCGATCACGGCCGTGGCGGCGACGCTCGGGGCGATCCGCCCGGAGGCCGTGAGCCAGGCGAGGCCGGCCCAGGTCAGCACCAGGAACGCGCCGCCGGCGAGGGACGACAGCAGGGCGATCCGCAGGGTCCGCGGGGCCGCCGTCAGCGACCTCTTGTCCACCCGCTCGGACAGGGCGCGGTACCAGTACAGGAGGTAGTCCGTCATGCCGTTGGCGCGGACCTCGTCGGCGTACTTCGGTGTGGTCGCCCACCAGCGGGTCATGCCGCGCACGGTGCGGTCGGCGATGTTGGCGTAGTGGATCTCGTAGTCGACACGCGCGGTGAGGACGGCGCCCGCGCCCGCCGGGGCGACGGCCAGCAGGAGCAGCGGCAGCATCAGCGGGTTGAGGACGGACAGGACGCCGCAGGCGGTGACCATCCTGATGAGCGCCGCCATGAACCGCTGGGCGTCCATCACCATCACGTGCGTGCGCATCACGCCCATCTCGGCGGCCTCCTGGCGGTCGGCGAACCCGTCCACGGCGTACGCCTCGGCCTCCACCCGGCACACGGCCTCGACCAGCGCGCAGTCGGTCTCCGTGGTCAGCCGCGGGGTGATGCGCCGCTCGGCGTAGGAGGCCAGCGCGACCGACGCGCGGGTGAGGGCGCTCGCCGCCGCGACGACGAGCAGCGCGGGCAGCGCCTCCCGCAGCCGGTCACCGACCTCACCGGCGTCCAGCAGCGGGCCCATGGCCTGTGCGGTCGCGGTGAGCAGGACCGCCGCCGACACGCCGGTCACCAGCTGGCAGACGAGGAGCAGCACCACGGCCCGGCGGTCGATGCGCCACGCCATGACGCAGATCCGCCGCAGCACCTTGGGAAGTTGGGAGCACAGGGCACGGAAGCCGATCTGGCCGAGCGGGTTCACGGACTGGTGTCCGGAGAAGGTGATCTCGGCGGGCGGAGGAGGCGGTACGGCCTGGGCGGTCGTTCGGGTCACGGCACTTCTCCCTGCTGGTCAGAGGGGTGAGGGCGACGACACGAGACCCAACGAGAGAAGTGCGCATATCGAACACACGTATTTCGGCCGACGTCCTCCCCGTGCGCCACATGCCGACGGGGGTACGAGCCTTGGAAAACCGGGCCCGCCAGTCGACACCGGATGTCCGAAACGCCCCAGAGGGGCGCGGAGAACTGCGCGCCGATCCCCCGACCACCTGCACTCGGAAGGTGACCAGCTTCACCTCTCACCTCTTTGCCTAAAACCTTTAGGCGTGGGCATGCTTACGTTAGCCAAACGGAAGGACGCCACGCCCATGACCCCCCGAGTAGGTCTCACCACCGAGCGTCTGGCCCAGGCAGGCGCAACCCTCGCCGACGAGGTGGGCTTCGACCGGGTAACCGTCTCGGAGCTGGCCCGCCGCTTCGACGTCAAGGTGGCGAGCCTCTACTCGCACGTGAAGAACTCGCACGACCTCAAGACCCGCATCGCCCTCCTCGCCCTGGAGGAACTCGCCGACCGCGCCGCCGACGCGCTCGCCGGACGCGCCGGCAAGGACGCCCTCGTCGCCCTGGCGAACGTCTACCGCGACTACGCGCGCGAGCACCCGGGCCGGTACGCGGCCGCGCAGTTCCGGCTCGACCCGGAGACCGCCGCGGCCAGCGCCGGCGTACGGCACGCGAAGATGACCCGCGCCCTCCTGCGCGGCTACGACCTCGACGAACCCGACCAGACCCACGCCGTCCGCCTGCTCGGCAGCGTCTTCCACGGCTACGTCAGCATCGAGATGGGCGGCGGCTTCAGTCACAGCGCCCCCGACACGGAGGAGACCTGGTCCCGCGTCCTCGACGCGCTGGACACCCTCCTGCGCAGCTGGCCGCCCGCGCCCTGACCGGCGGCGCCCCCTTCACCTCCACCCACCTCCCCCGAAAGACGACCCGGACATGCCCTCCGCATCGCACGCCACGCTCACCACCCCCATCACCCCCGACCTCGTACGCGGCGCCCTCGACCTGGAGGAGACCCCCGACGGACTGCTCCCGCACCGCCTGCCCGCCTGGGCGCGTGCCCAGTGCTCCGACGGACAGCTCGCCATGGCCGAGTCCCAGCCCTCCGGCGTCCGCCTGGTCTTCCGCACCCGCGCCACCGTCGTCGAGCTGGAGACCGTCCCCACCAAGCGCGTCTACACCGGCGCCCCGCCCCGCCCCGAGGGTCTGTACGACCTGCTCGTCGACGGGCGGCCCGCCGGGCAGGCGTCCGCGACCGGGGGCAACACCGTCACCATCGACATGTCGACCGGCAACGCCGAGATGAGCTCCGGACCGGCGGGCGCCGTCCGCTTCGACGGGCTGCCGGACACCCCCAAGACCGTGGAGATCTGGCTGCCGTACAACGAGCTCACCGCGCTCGTCGCGCTGCGCACCGACGCCCCGGTCGGGCCCGCGCCCGCCTCCGGCCGCCGCACCTGGCTGCACCACGGCAGCTCCATCAGCCACGGCTCCGACGCCGCGAGCCCCACCACCACCTGGCCCGCACTCGCCGCGACGACGGGCGACGTGGAGCTGGTGAACCTCGGCTTCGGCGGCAGCGCCCTGCTCGACCCGTTCGTGGCCCGCACCATGCGCGACACGCCCGCCGACCTGATCAGCCTCAAGATCGGCATCAACCTCGTCAACACCGACCTGATGCGGCTGCGCGCGCTCGGCCCCGCCGTGCACGGCTTCCTCGACACCATCCGGGACGGCCACCCCGACACCCCGCTGCTGGTCGTCTCGCCGATCCTCTGCCCCATGCACGAGGACACGCCGGGCCCCACGGCCTTCGACTTCAGCCGGCTCGCCGAGGGCAAGCTCGCCTTCACCGCCTCGGGCAACCCGGAGGAGCGGGCCGAGGGCAAGCTGACGCTGAACGTCGTACGCGAGGAACTGGAGCGGGTCGTGGAAGCACGCGCGAAGGAGGACCCGAACCTGTCCTACCTCGACGGGCGCACCCTCTACGGCGAGCAGGACCACGCCGCACTCCCGCTGCCCGACGGGCTCCACCCGGACGCGGCCGCCCACCGGCTCATCGGGAAGCGGTTCGCCGCCCACGCCTTCGCGGACGACGGCCCCTTCGCCGGCACCGCGAACTGACCGGGACGGTGGCCGCCTCATCAACCGAGGCGGCCACCATCCGTCCACGCCACACCTGTTGACGCACAGTCACCTCTGCGCAAAGCCTGGACAGCCGTCCCACCGCGTGTTGTCATTCCGCTGCACACCGGATTTCCAACGTTGGAAGAACAGTCGGCGGAGTTGACGGCCGCGCCCTCGCTCCGCCGTGGCCCCATGCACCCAGCGCGAGGAAAGGTTCGATGACCAGACAACTCACCCGCCCGAGATCCAGATGGTGGGCCGTGCTGACCGTGACGGCGCTGGCCCTGTCCACGGGCGCCCTGGCGCCCGCCGCGACGGCCGCCGCACCGGCCGCGGCCGGCGGCGCCTCCGCCGCCCGGGCCGCGGACGCCGACGTCACCGTGCACGGGCTGAAGGGCGAGTACTTCCGCATGTCCGCGCCGGGCGCCCGCGACTTCGCCGAACTCGGCGGGACCCAGCTCGAGCCGCAGATCAACTTCGCCGGTCTCACCAGCACGTTCGAGGAGCTGACCGGGCGGACGGAGCACACCACCGCCCGCTGGACCGGCCAGATCGAGGTCCCGGCGACCGACGACTACACCTTCTACGCCATCGGCGACAACGGCTTCCGCCTCTCCATCGACGGCGAGCCCGTCATCGACCACTGGGAACCCGACTGGGACCGGGAGCAGACCAGCGCCCCGGTGAAGCTGACGGCGGGCAGGACGTACGACTTCCGCATGGAGATGTTCCAGGACTTCGGCGGGTCGAACATGTACCTGCGCTGGTCCACGCCGACGCTCCCCAAGCAGCTCGTGCCGATGACGGCGTTCACCCCGCCCGCCGACTTCGAGGTCTACCCGGTCGAACTGACCGTCGGCCGCGACGGCCGCACCCTGCGCGCCCGCTTCGACGGCCCGGTGGGCGACCTCGCGCGGGCGGCCGAGCACCTCAAGGTCGAGGCCGACACCACCGCCCTGCCCGTCAAGTCGGTGAAGACCGTCCCCGGCGACCCCGACTCCCTCCAGGTCACCCTCTCCGAGGCGGTCCAGAAGGCCCAGACGGTCCGCGTCGTCTACGACGGCGAGGGCGGCCTCACCGCCGGCGGCGAAGCAGTGCCCCGCATCGCCCGCTACGCCGAGAACGTCTCCGCCCACCGCCTCACCACCCCGTGGGGCGACAAGGTGGACAGGAACAACCCGCTGCCCGAGTACCCGCGCCCCCAGCAGGTCCGCAAGCAGTGGAAGAACCTCAACGGCCCCTGGCAGTTCAGCGGTGCGAGGGCGGGGGAGCAGCCCGTCTTCGGCAGGAACCTGAACGAGAAGATCATCGTGCCGTTCCCTGCGGAGTCGCTGCTCTCCGGGATCGAGCGGCACGAGGACCACATGTTCTACCGCAAGCTGGTGGACGTGCCGAGGAACTGGAAGGTCGGCAAGAGCGGCGAGGACCGGCTCAAGCTGAACTTCGGCGCCGTCGATTACCAGGCCCGCGTCTGGGTCAACGGGAAGAAGGTCGCCGAACACACCGGCGGTTACAACGCGTTCAGCGCCGACATCACCGACGCGCTCAAGAGCAAGGGCCCCCAGGAGATCGTCGTCGCGGTCACCGACACCGGCGGCCCCGACCAGCCCGTGGGCAAGCAGTCCACCAGCCCCGGCGGCATCTGGTACACCCAGTCCTCCGGCATCTGGCAGACGGTCTGGATGGAGCCCGTCCCCGAGACGCCCATTGACAACGTCGTCACGACGCCGGACATCGACACCAGGACCCTCGCCGTGACCGTCGAGTCCGCCGACGCGTCCGCCCGGGCCCGCGTCGAGGCCGTCGCCCGCGACCACCGCGGCAAGGTCGTCGGCAAGGTGACCGGCCCCGCCAACAAGCAGCTCAAGCTGCCCGTCGCCAACCAGCACCTGTGGAGCCCGGACGACCCGTACCTCTACGACCTCGACGTCACGCTGAAGGACGGCCGGTCCACCGACACGGTCGACAGCTACTTCGGCATGCGGAAGATCGGCATAGAGGACGTGGGCGGCTACAAGAAGCTCGTCCTCAACGGCAAGCCCGTGTTCTCCCTCGCCACCCTGGACCAGGGCTTCTGGCCCGACGGGCTCTACACCGCGCCCAGCGACGACGCCCTGGCGTTCGACCTGAAGGCACACAAGCAGCTCGGCTTCAACGCGGTCCGCAAGCACATCAAGGTGGAGTCGCCGCGCTGGTTCTACCACGCGGACCGGCTGGGCCTGCTGGTCTGGCAGGACTTCGTCTCCGGCAACCTCACCAGCGCGAACGGCCGGCAGGCGTTCGTCGACCAGGGCCGCGAGATGATGCGCCAGCACCACAACTCGCCCTCCGTCATCGGCTGGATCGTCTTCAACGAAGGCTGGGGCGAGTGGGACCGGCAGGAGACCGGCAAGCTCACCGAGGCCGTCAAGGCCGCCGACCCGTCCCGCGTCGTCAACGCCCACAGCGGCGTCAACTGCTGCAACAGCAAGGGCGACTCCGGCACCGGCGACATCATCGACCACCACGACTACACCAACGAGGACCCGCCCTTCCCCGACCACCGCGCGGCGATGGACGGCGAGCACGGCGGCTTCACCCTCCGCACCCCGGGGCACATGTGGCCCGGCCCGCCCACCGTCATCTACAGCGGCGTGGACAGCAAGGAGGCGCTGACCCGCAAGTACGTGGAGAACACCGAGAGGTTCTACCTCGACCAGGCCGCCGCGGAGCTGTCCGGCTCCGTGTACACGCAGATCACCGACCTGGAGAACGAGCTCAACGGCCTCTACACGTACGACCGCCGGGAGATCAAGGTCGACCCGAAGCAGGTCCGGGCGGTCAACCTCGAGGTGATCGCGGCCGGCGCATCCGCCGGTGAGCGGGAACAGCTCAAGGGCGGCGGCCGCTGGTCCCTCGACGAGGGCGCCGGCACCACCGCGAAGGACGACGGCCCCAACGGCAAGGCGCTGACCCTCACCGGGGGCGCCACCTGGACCACCGGAGTCAGCGGCAGCGCGCTGAAGTTCGACGGGCAGGCCCAGTTCGCCCAGACGGAGGGACCGGTCCTCGACACCACCGGCAGCTACACCGTCTCCGCCTGGGTCACCCTCGACGCGCTGCCCGGCAACTACGCCACGGCGGTCAGCCAGGACGGCCGGCGCCAGGCCAGCCCGTTCTACCTCCAGTACGGGCAGGGCGCGTTCGCCTTCAGCACCCCCGGCGGCCAGCGGGCCCGCCTGGAGACGCGGCCCGAACTGGGCCGGTGGTACCACCTCGTAGGTGTGCGCGACGGCGCCACCGACCAGATCACCCTGTACGTCGACGGCAAAAGGGCGGCCACCGTCACCGGCGGTCCGAACTATGTCGGCTCCGGGCCGCTGGCGGTGGGCCGCGCCAAGTGGAACGGTGGCGACACCGACTTCTGGAACGGCTCCGTCGACGAGGTCCACGCCTACGACAGGGCCCTCACCGCCGAGGAGGTGACCGCCCTCCACGAGGCGGAGAAGCCGTAACCCCGGCGTGACGAAGGGGGCGGACGCCACGGCGCCCGCCCCCTCTCGCGTTCCCGGCGGACACGGCTCAGGGCGTCCAGGGCGCCCCCACCGCCCCTTGGCGCTCTCGGTGAAGAGGGTGGGGAGCCGTAGGTGCGCGTGCCGCCCGGGAGGCGTCGGCCAGGCCGGGGACGATCCGTCGGACGGCCTCGTCGCCGGTAGCTTCGGCTGTTCACGTCGGTGGTCCTGATGGCTCCCACGGCCCTACGGCCCCGCGCAGGCCACGCGGAATCCGTCGAGAACCCCTGCGTTCGCTCCCTGTACGAGCGGCCCTCGCGGGGGGACGGTCAGAAGCTCCAGCTGTAGAGGCCGCCGCCCGTATGCGCCGCGGATGCTGCGAGGCGGGCAACGCCCTGCAAGACCGCAAGGAGATCATCGTCGGTCATGTCGTCACCGTCCTCGGACCGGAGCCGCGTGATCCAGCGGTCTGCGAGCTCTTCGAGTTCGGCGGGACTCGCCGTGCCGAGCGCCCGGGTCAGGCGCTTCGGCAGGGCGAGCACCTCAACGCCGTCGTTCAAGGGGGCGGTGACCCACTCCGGCCACGGCCGCCACGCATGGAGCTGCTCAAGCGGCGGGGGCTCGGCCGAAGGCGCCTCGAAGTACATGTCCCACTCGGCGATGGCACTGTCCGGCTCGATGAAGTGGCAGGTCACAGACTCCAAGCCCTTGCCGGGTCCGTTCAGGCGTGTCGAGGCGGCCGTCTCGTCGTCAGGGGCGAGGAAGAACACGATGTCGTGGGCCATTCGAGCATGATGGCAGCCTGCGGCAGATGAGGCGCCGAGTCGGTCCCAGCCGTCCGACCGGCGGGCCGCCTCGGCTGCGTATGCGGTCCTGACGGTCCCGGCGGCCCAGGGCCCGGAGGCTGCGGGACTGATGCCGGGCAGACGCTGAAGGACTGCGGACCGAATCTGTGCGCAGACGCCGTCGCGACCCGCGACGGCGCGGGTGCGTCCGCCGCAGCGTCACTCCTCGCGCGGTGAGGACGGGAGACGCGCGCGTGCGGAAGGCGGCCGGCCGCGCGAGGAGCGTGACCGGCCGCCGTACCGGACGCGGTGACGGGAGCCTAGGCGTCCCGTCACCGCGTCCGGGGTCTACATCAGTTGCCGTCGGCGGCCCAGCCACGTCTGGGCGACGACCACCACGGCGAGGAAGGCGCCGCTGACGACCTGCTGGTAGGAGGAGTCCAGGGAGCCGATCTGGTTGATGACGTTCTGGATCACCTTCAGCAGCAGCACCCCGACCAGCGACCCGCTGACGTAGCCGAGCCCGCCGGTGAGCAGGGTGCCGCCGATGACCACGGCGGAGATCGCCTCCAGCTCCATGCCGTTGCCGAGGATGGTCACCCCGGAGGCGAGCCACGCGGCGTTCAGCGCGCCGGCGAGACCGGCCAGCACCCCGGACAGCGTGTAGACGAGGATCTTGGTGCGGGCCACGGGCGCGCCCATCAGCGCCGCCGCGTCCTCGTTGCCGCCGACCGCGTACACGTGCTGGCCGAACCGGGTGCGCCGCAGCACGACCGCCCCGGCGACGAACAGCGCCAGCATGATCCACACGGGGTTGCCCAGGCCGAGCGTGGTGCCCTGCCCCAGCTCGGCGAGGAACGAGCCCTTGCCGATCAGGTAGGTGTTCGCGCCCTCGTCGGTGATCGCCAGCATCAGACCCCGGGCGCCCAGCATGGCCGCCAGGGTGACGATGAACGGCGCGAGCCGCGACCGGGCCACCAGCAGCCCGTTGACCACGCCGACCGCCCCGCACACCACCAGCGGGAGCAACAGCGCCACCAGCGTCCCGTGCCGGGACCCCCAGGCGGCCAGCACCCCGCCGAGCGCGAACAGCGAGCCCACCGACAGGTCGATGCCGCCGGTGATGATCACGAACGTCATGCCGAGCGCGACGATCGCGAGGAACGCCGAACTCGTCGCCATGTTGCTGACGTTGTCGCCGGTCGCGAACGAGTCGAAGCTGAACGTCGCCACCAGCGAGACGATGACGAGCACCGCGAGCGCGCCGTGCTGCTGCACCAGGGCGCTCAGCCGTTCCGACCGCGCCGACCCCACGGGCTCCGCGCCCGCCGCCCGCTTGCCCTCGTCCACGCTCACCGGCGCCTGCGTCTTCGTGACGGTCATCGCTTCCCCCGTCCCCGCGCCGCGTAGACCGCGGCCACGATCACTACGGCCTGCGCGATCTGCGTCCACGACGGCGGCAGATCGTGCTTGATGAGGGTGGCGGTGAGCAGCTGGATGAGGACCGCGCCCGCCACCGTCCCGGCGATGTTCACCCGGCCGCCGGTGAGCGGCGTGCCGCCGACCACGACGGCGGTGATGGCGGACAGCTCCATCAGATTGCCCAGCGACGTCGGGTCGCTGGCCTGCAGCCGTGCCGTGGCGAGCACGCCCGCCACGGCGGCGAGCAGCGCGGACACCACGTACACCACGATCAGCACGCGGCGCACCGGCAGGCCGGCGAGCTGCGCGGCGGGACGGCTGTCGCCGATGGCGAGCAGCTGCCGTCCGAAGGTGGTGCGGCGCACCGTGAACGCCACCAGCAGCGCCAGCACGGCCGCGATCAGGATCAGGTACGGGATGCCCAGCACGTCACCCGAACCGAGCGACGCCAGTTGCGGGTTGCGGAGGTCCTTCAGCTGCGGCAGCAGCACCAGGGCCAGGCCCCGCCCGCCCACCATGAGGGCGAGGGTCGCCACGATGGGCTGCACCCCGACCAGTGCCACCAGCGCCCCGTTGGCGAGGCCCGCCCCGGCGGCGAACAGCGCCACGACGAGCAGCGCCGGCACCAGTCCGTAGCCCAGGTAGAGCGCGGTCACCGAGGCCGCGAGCGCCATCACGGCGCCCACCGACAGGTCGACGCCCTCGGTGCCGATGACCAGGGCCATGCCCAGCGCGACGATGATGACGGGCGCCACCTGCACGGCCTGGGTGCGGAAGTTCTCCGCGGACAGGAAGTGCGGGGTGATCACGATGTTGACGACCAGCAGGAGTGCCACACCGGCGTACACGCCGTACCTCTGCAGCCACTGCAGGGCGCGCGCCCTGTCCAGGGGGACGGTCTTCAGAGCGGCTTCAGCCATCGGTGGCCGCCTCCCCGCCCGCGTCCCGTGCCGGGGCCTCCCCGGCGATGGTCCGCATCAGCTTGTCCTCGGTGACCTCGTCGCCGGTCAGCTCGCCGACGACGGCACCGTCCTTCAGTACGACCACGCGGTCGGACCCTTCGATCAGTTCCTCCAGGTCGGAGGAGATGAGCAGGACGCCCAGGCCGTCCGCGGCCAGTTCGTCCACGAGCTTCTGCACCTCGGCCTTGGCGCCGACGTCGATGCCCCGGGTGGGCTCGTCGAGCAGCAGCACCTTCGGGTTCATCGCCAGCCAGCGGGCGAGCAGCACCTTCTGCTGGTTGCCGCCGGACAGTTCGCCGACCTTCTGCTGGGGTGAGGACGCCTTGATGCGCAGCCGCTCGATAAACGTGTTCACGATGGAGTCGACACGCGCCTCGGACACCAGCCCGAAGCGGGAGAGGCGGGGGAGGACGGCCAGCGAGATGTTCTCCCGGACCGACAGGCCGGGCACGATCCCCTCGCTCTTGCGGTCCTCCGGCAGCAGACTCACGCCCGCGCGGATGGCGGCCGGCGTGGAACCCCCGCGCAGGGGCGCCCCCGCCACCACCACGCGGCCCGAACTCAACGGCAGCGCACCGGAGATGGCCTTCGCCGTCTCGGTGCGCCCGGACCCGAGCAGCCCGCCGAGCCCGACCACCTCGCCCGGCCGGATGCTGACCGACACCCCGTGCAGCTGGTGGGGGACCGTCAGGTCCGTGGCCTCCAGCACCGGGCGGGTGTCCGTGGCGTGGTGCTCGCCGGTGAACTTCGTCAGTCCCTCCGACCGCACCTCGCCCAGCTCGCGGCCCAGCATGGTGGACACCAGGGACAGCCGGTCCAGGTCGGCCAGCTTGCCGTGGTGGACGCGGCGGCCGTCCCGCAGCACGGTCACCGTGTCGCACACCGCGTACAGCTCGTCCAGGCGGTGGCTGACGTAGACGACGGCGATGCCCTCGTCGCGCAGCCGGCGGATGACCGAGAACAGCGTCTCGACCTCCCGCGGTTCGAGCGACGACGTCGGCTCGTCCATGATGACGATCCGCGCCTCGCTCGCCACCGCCCGCGCCAGCGCGACCATCTGCTGCGCGCCCACACCGAGACTGCGCAGCGGCCGCCGTACGTCGACACGGACGCCGTAGCCGCGCAGGGTCTCCTCGGCTTCGCGGTGCATACGGGCGAAGTCCAGCAGACCGAAACGGTTCCGCGGCTCACGGCCCAGGAACAGGTTCCGGGCCACGCTGAGCAGCGGGATGAGGTTGACCTCTTGGTAGATCGTCGAGATGCCGGCCTTCTGCGCCTCCAGCGGGGTGGCGAAGGAGACCGGACAGCCCTGGAAAACGATGTCACCGGCGTCGGGCCGGTACACCCCGGTGAGGAGCTTGATGAGTGTCGACTTGCCGGCGCCGTTCTCGCCGATCAGGGCGTGGACCTCACCGGCGTGCAGGGTCAGGTCCACGTCGTCCAGGGCCCGGACGCCGGGGAACGTCTTGCTCAGTCCGCGGACGGCGAGGACTTCGGCGGGGGGAGCCACCTGTGCCTCCAGGATGGGAAAGGGTGACGGACGGACAGGGGGCCCGGCGTGACGCGGGCCCCCGCGACGGGATCAGTAGGCCTTGCCGAGGTCCTGCTCGGCGTTGCCGTCGTCGTAGGCGCCGTCCTGGATGATGATGTCCTGCGCGACGTCCTTGCCCTGCGTGAAGTCGTCCAGCGTCTGGAACGCCAGCGGGCCGAACCGCGGGTTGGACTCGATGACACCGCTGATCCAGCCGTCCACGACGCCCTGGACGGCGTTGCGGGTGCCGTCCACCGTGACGATCTTGACGTCGCCGGCCTTCTTGCCCGCGCCCTTCAGCGCGGCGACCGCGCCCAGGCCCATCTCGTCGTTCTCCGCGTAGATGCCCTTGATGCCGGGCTTCGACTGGATGAGCTGCTCGGTGACCTGCTGGCCCTTCTCACGGGTGAAGTCACCGGTCTGCTCGAACACCACCTTCAGGTCCGGGGCCTTCTCGGCGATCCGCTCCTTGAAGCCCTTGGTGCGCTCGGTGGTGACGTTGTTGCCCGCCGAGCCCAGCAGGATCGCGACCTCGCCCTTGCCGCCGGTCGCCTCGATCATCTGGTCGGCGGCGCGACGGCCCTGTTCGACGAAGTCCGAGGCGATGAAGGACACGTAGTCCTTGCAGGCGGTGGCGTTGATCTTCCGGTCGATGGTGACGATCGGGACCTTCTTGGCCGCGGCGGCCTGGAGGACGGGGTCCCAGCCGTCGGAGTTCAGCGGGGCGATCACCAGCAGGTCGGCGCCCTTGGCGAGCAGGTCCTGGACGTCGCTGATCTGCTTGGAGAACTGCGACTGGGCGTTGGCCGTCAGCAGTTTGACGCCTCTCCTGGCGGCCTCGTCCTTGATGGACTGCGTCTCGGCGATACGGAAGGGGTTGGCCTCCTTCTCCGACTGGGAGAAGCCGACCGTGGCGTCCTTCAGATCGATCTTCTTGCCGCCGTAGGCGTCGATGGCGCAGGTCTTGCTGCCCGGCTTCGGCTCGGCCACCTTCTGGCCGGCGTCGGCGGCGGCCGTGGACTTCTTGCCGTCCGCCGCGTCGTCCTCCGACTTGGCGCAGGACGTCGCGGTGAGGGCCACGGCGGCGGCCAAGGCCACGAGCACGGGACGGGCGAGGAGAAGGGAACGGTGAGTGGTGCGCTGCATGGTGACCCCGATCCGGGTGACGCTGAAAGGGAACTGGGGAGCCCGAAGGACGCGCATGGTGGAGCTGCTCCCCCTGTGCACAACGGCGTCCGGTGCGCCGCCAAGGAGGTTTTACATCGTTGGAAGGAGGCTGTAAACCCCTCGCGCACAAGGTGGGGCAGGGGGTGCCTCGAAGGGGGTCACGGGCGCGCGGAAGCGCGCGCTCGCGGTAAGCGCGTACTGTGACGGCACCTCAAGTGGCGCGGCCGGACATCCGAGTTGAGGCGGTGCGGACGTCAGGGCGCGCCCGGACGTCCCAACGTGCTCTCCCGCTGGACCAGTTGGTAGTCCGCCCAGATCCGGCGCGGCTCCGGGGCGTCGTTGCCCAGGCGGGCCAGGACCGATTCCACCGCCAGGCGGCCGATCGCGGCCTTGTCCGGGGAGATCGAGGTGAGGGTCACCGCGCCGAAGCGGCCCTCGATCACGTCGTCGAAGCCGACCACCGCGATGTCCTCGGGGACCCGCAGCCCTCGCTCGTGCAGCACCCGCATCGCGCCGATCGCCATCGGGTCGTTGTACGCGAACACCGCGTCCGGCCGCCGGCCGCTGTCCAGGATGTGCCGCATCGCCCGCGCCCCGTCGGCGTGCCCCCAGCCGTCGACCGCCGCGACCAGCCCCTCGTCCGCCGGCAGCCCCGCCGTCGTCAGCTCCTCGCGCCAGCCGCGCACACGGAGCTGCGCCGGCTCGCTGCGGTCGCGCCGCGCGCCGATGAACGCCACTTCGCGGCGCCCCAGTTCGATCAGATGCCGCACGGCGTCACGCGCGGCGGCGACGTTGTCGATCGCGATGTGGTCGTACGGCAGGTCGTAGTCCCGCTCGCCGAGCAGCACGAGCGGCACGTCCTGGTCGCGGTCGCGCAGATCCTCCGCCTCCAGCTCGATGGGGCTGAGGATCAGTCCGTCGATGACGCGGGCCCGGAAGCCCTGGCTCACCAGCAGCTCCTGGTCGCGCGAGCCGCCGGTGTGGTCGAGCAGCACGATGTAGTCGTGCTGGGAGGCCGCGTCGATGACGGACGCGGTCAGCTCGGCGAAGTACGGGTTGCCGAGCTCGGGCAGCGCGAGCGCGATGATGCCCGTACGGCCCTTGCGCAGGTGCCGCGCCGCGAGATTCGGCTGGTAGCCGAGCGCGTCGATGGACCGCTGGACCCGCTCGCGCATGGCAGGTGTGACGTGCTGGTAGTTGTTCACCACGTTCGAGACGGTCTTGATGGAGACCCCCGCGTGCGCGGCGACGTCCTTGAGGCTGACCCGCACGGCAATCCCTTCGTGAGCGGCCCGACCCGGTAGGCGGGTGCGGATGGCGGTGCCGTCACCGCGAGAGTCGTGTGCCAGGCCGCCGGGCTCAAGTTTTACAACGTTATACACGCCGTGACCGGACGATGACAAGGCTCCGGACGGGGGTCCGGAGGCGGGTTCCGTGACGTCCTGAAACTCGCCCGTGAGTCTTGTGCCCCTCGCCCTCCGCGCCTTCCGGCACCCGCAGGCCGGCCCCGCGCCTACCCGCCCGAACTCTCCCGTACCACCAGCCGGTGCCCCGCCGTCTCGTCCACCGCCGGACCCCCGTCGCCGTCCGCCTCTATCCGGTCCAGCAGCAGCCGGACCGCCCGTCGTGCGATGCCCGGCTTGTCGGGGGCGACCGAGGTGATCGTCGGGATGCTGTACCGCGTGGCCTCGATGTCGTCGAAGCCGACCACGTCCACGTCCCGCGGCACCGACCAGCCGTCCTCGTGCAGCGCGCGTACGGCACCGAGCGCCAGGTGGTCGTTGAGGCACAGCAGCGCGTCCGGGTGCTCCGGGAGCCGCATCAGGCCGCGCGCGGCGGCGGCGCCGTCGGCCCAGCGGAACGCCGGCACCGGCAGGACCAGCTCCTCGGACACGGCCAGGCCCGCCTCGGTCAGCGCCTGTTCGTATCCGACGGTGCGCAGCCGGCCGGTGTTCAGCCCGCCGCGCAGATCACCGCCGACCACCGCGATGCGCCGCCGCCCCCGCGCCAGCAGATGCGCGGTCGCCTCGCGGGCCGCGGCCACGTTGTCGATGGCGACGTGGTCCGCGCTGCCGGGCAGGTTGCACTCGCCGAGCAGCACCAGCGGAAGCCGGGTGTCCCGGTCCTGGAGGTCGCGCGGCTGAAGGGCGAGCGGCGACAGGATGACCCCGTCCGTGAACTGCGCGTCGAAGCCCTGCACGGCGGCGAGTTCCTTCTCCCGCCGCCCGCCGGTCTCCAGCAGCAGCGTGGTGCGGCCCCGTCGCTCCGCCTCGGCCATGACGTGCTTGGCCAGCTCCGCGAAGTAGGCGATGTCCAGCTCCGGCACGGCCAGCGCGACCACCCCCGTACGGCCCCGGCGCAACTGGCGGCCCGCGATGTTCACCCGGTAGCCGAGGGCGTCGATCGCCTCCCGCACCGCGGTACGGGTCCGCTCGGAGACGTGCTCGTAGTCGTTGAGGACGTTGGACACCGTCTTCGCCGAGACGCCCGCGTACTCCGCGACGTCCTTGATCCTGGGCCTGCCCATGCTTCCCTTCTCGCCCTCCTGCCGCCTCCCGGATCGTAACGGCCGCCCCCGCGGGCGGAACCGCCGACGGCGGGGGAGTCTCGGAGAGCCGCGCCGAAAACTTTTCGCCACTCCCATTTACATCGATGTAATCGTATGGTCGCATGGCCCCAGTCCGCAGCGCACCCGCGCACCAGCAGTGATGAGGAGCAGTATGAGCACGGCCCTGCCCCCGGACGTCCCGCGTCCCGAGTACCCCCGGCCCCAGTTCGTCCGCGAGGCGTGGCTGAACCTGAACGGCCGCTGGCAGTTCGAGACTGACCGCGGCGACAGCGGACTGGAACGGGGCCTGCGCGACCGCGACCTCGCCGGGGAGATCGTCGTGCCCTTCTGCCCGGAGTCCGAGCTGTCCGGGATCGGCGACACCGACTTCATGGAGGCCGTCTGGTACCGCCGCACGGTCACCGTCCCGGCCGAGTGGGCCGGCCACGACGTCCTGCTCCACTTCGGCGCCGTCGACCACGACGCCACCGTGTGGGTCAACGGCACCGAAGTCGCCCGCCACCGCGGCGGGTTCACCCCCTTCACCGCCGAGCTGCGCGGCGTCGCCGGCCCCGGCGACGAGGCCGTGATCGTGGTCCGCGCCCGCGACTCCCGGCACGGCCCGCAGGCCCGCGGCAAGCAGGCCACCTGGTACGCCAACTCGCACTGCCACTACACCCGCACCACCGGCATCTGGCAGACGGTGTGGATGGAGCCCGTCCCCGCCGCCGCCCGCCTCAAGCGCCCCCGCATCACCCCCGACCTCGGCTCGGGCTCCTTCCACCTCGACCTCCCGGTCACCGGCAACCTGCCCGGCCACCGTGTGCGCGCCGTGCTCGGCGACGCCGAGGGCGAGGTGGTGACCGCCACGGCCCGCGCCGACCTCGACCTGTGCCCCCGCCTGGTGCTGACCGTCCCCGAGGACCGGCTGCGCACCTGATCGCCGGCCGACCCGCACCTGTACGACCTGCGCCTCCAGCTCCTCGACGCCGAGGGCGCCATGGTCGACGAGGCCACCTCCTACGCGGGCCTGCGCTCGGTCGCCCTGCACGGCAAGCGTGTGCTCATCAACGGCGAACCGGTGTTCCAGCGCCTGGTCCTCGACCAGGGCTACTACCCGGACGGCCTGATGACCGCCCCCACCGACGCCGACCTGGTCCGCGACATCGAACTCGGCCTGCGCGCCGGCTTCAACGGCGCCCGCCTCCACCAGAAGGTGTTCGAGGAGCGCTACCTCTACCACGCCGACCGGCTCGGCTACCTGGTGTGGGGCGAGTTCGGCGACTGGGGCTGCGAGACCGGCGTACGCGACGACAACCAGCGCCCCGACGCCAGCTACGTCGCCCAGTGGCTCGAGGCCCTCGAGCGCGACCACTCCCACCCGTCGATCGTCGGCTGGTGCCCCCTCAACGAGACGTACCAGCATCTGCACGACCGCATCACCCAGCTCGACGACGTCACCCGGGCGATGTTCCTCGCCACCAAGCAGGCCGACCCCAGCCGCCCCGTCGTCGACGCCTCCGGCTACGCCCACCGCGTCCTGGAGACCGACGTCTACGACTCGCACTGCTACGAGCAGGACCCGGAGGCGTTCGCCAGGACCATGGCGGGACTCGCCGAGGACCGCCCGTACGTCAACACCGGCCCCGACGGCCGCCCCTGGTCGCTGCCCTACCGCGGACAGCCGTACTTCTGCAGCGAGTTCGGCGGCATCTGGTGGGACGCCGAGGCCGCCGCCACCGCCGCGGGCGACGAGACCGGGTCGTCCTGGGGCTACGGCGAACGCCCGCGCACCGTCGAGGAGTTCATCACGCGCTTCACCGGGCTGGTGGACGTCCTGCTCGACGACCCCGACATGTTCGGCTACTGCTACACCCAGCTCACCGACGTCTTCCAGGAGCGCAACGGCGTCTACGGCTTCGACCGCTCCGACAAGTTCGACACCGCCGTGCTGGCCCGCGTCCAGCAGCGGCCGGCCGCCTCCGAGAGCGCCGGCTGACACCGGCCCGCCCGGCCGCGGGGTCAACTCCCGTCGCCCCGCGCCCCGTACCACCCCGCACCGCACCGTCCGCCGGCCGCGGCGTCCGCCGGTGATGTACATCGATGGAAAAAGAAAGGTAGCGTCATGGCCGACCTGCCAGGCCCACGGGCCGCCTCACCCCGGCCGGGGGACCACCGCGCCGCACCGTCGAGGCGCGGCGTGCTCCGCGCCTCCCTGGCCTCCGCCGCCGCCCTCCTGGGCGGCGGCGCCCTGGCCGGCTGCGGCGCCGCCGCGGCCTCGGACCCGGACACCGTGCGCATGTGGGATCTGTTCAGCGGCGCCGACGGCGCCCTGCTGGACGAGCTGATCGACATCGCGGCCCCGGACATGCCCGGCACCGACGTCGACCGCACCGTCCTCGAATGGGGCACCCCGTACTACACCAAGCTCGCCATGGCCTCGGCCGGCGGACGTGGACCGGACGTCGCCGTCTGCCACATGTCACGCCTGGCCGGCTACGCCCCGCTCGGCCTGCTCGACCCCTGGGACACCGGCCTGCTGGCCGAATTCGGCGTCCGTGAGGCCGACTTCGCCGACGCGGTGTGGCAGCGCACCCGGTACCGCGACCAGACGTACGCCGTGCCGCTGGACACCCACCCGTTCATCGTCTTCTTCCACCCCGAACCCGCCCGCAAGGCCGGCCTGCTGACCCGCGACGGCGGCCTCGACCTCGACGCCTTCTCCAGCCCCGCCCGCTTCCTCGAGGCCGGCCGCGAACTGGCACGCGCCACCGGGAAACAGGGCATCGCCTTCGGTTACGTCAACGACACCGCCCAGTGCTGGCGGTTGTTCTACGGCCTCTACCGGCAGACCGGCAACGACTTCGACCTGCCGGTGGGCGGCACCGTCACCGCCGACACCGACGCCATGGCGGAGGTCATCTCCTTCATGACCAAGCTCGTCGGCGACCGCGCGAACCCGCACCGCCTCGACTACCCGGCCGCCCTCGCCAGCTTCACCAACGGGCAGACCGGCATGATCCTCTCCGGCGAGTGGGAACTCGGCACCTTCCGCGCCGCCGACCCGGACCTCGGCGCCGCTTCCTTCCCCACGGTGTTCGGCACGCCCGCCGTCTACGCCGACGCCCACTCCTTCGTCCTGCCGCGCCGCCCCGACCCCGACGAGGCGCACCGCAGGCGCACCCACCAGGCGGTCGCCGCCGTCCTCAAGGCCGGCCAGACCTGGGCGAAGGCCGGCCACATCCCCGCGTACCAGCCGGTGACCCGCACCCGCGCGTACGCGCGCCTGGAACCCCAGGCCCGGTACGTCACGGCCGCCGACCACGTCGTCCTCGACCCGCCCGTGTGGTTCGCCGGGGCCGGCTCCGACTTCCAGAACGCCATGTCGCAGGTGCTCCAGCAGGCGCTGCTGGACGGGCTGGCGCCGGACCGCGCCGCCCGCGCCATGGTCGACCGCATCAACACCGCCCTGTCCCAGCCCAGTCCGGCCTGACCGCCGCGAAGGAGGCAGCAGATGTCCACCCCACTCGCAGCGCCGGGCCGGGCGCCCGCCGGCGACAGGGCCACGAGCGCCACCGGCGACAAGGCCACGGGCCCCCTCGCGACCGTGCGCCGGCTCGTCCCGCCGGGCCTGCTCTTCGCCCTGCCGTTCCTCGTCCTGTTCGCCCTCTTCATGGTGTGGCCGCTGGTCCACGGCGCGTGGATGAGTCTCACCGACACCTCGCTCTCCGCGCACGACCCGTCGTTCGTCGGACTCGACAACTACGCGGAGGCCCTCGGCGACGCCGACATGTGGCAGGCGGTCGGCAACACCGTCTGGTTCACCGCCGTCTCCACCGTGCCCCTCGTCGCCGTCGCCCTCGCGATGGCGCTGCTGGTGCACACAGGGCTGCCCGGCCAGTGGGTGTGGCGGCTCGCGTTCTTCGCCCCCTACCTGCTGCCCGTCGGCGTCATCGGCCTGCTGTGGGGCTGGTTCTACCAGCCGGACCTCGGCCTCTACAACCATCTGCTCCAGGCCGCCGGCCTCGACGGGTTCGCCTGGCTGAGCGACAAGGACGTCGCCCTCCACGCCATCGTCGTCGCCACCCTGTGGTGGACGGTCGGCTTCAACTTCCTGCTGTTCCTGGCCGCCCTCCAGGCCGTCCCCGACCACCTCTACGAGGCGGCGGCGCTCGACGGGGCGGGCGCCTGGCGGCGGCTGTGGCACGTCACCCTGCCCCAGTTGCGCCGTATCACCGGCGTGGTCACGGTGCTCCAGATCCTCGCCTCGCTGAAGGTGTTCGACCAGGTGTACCTGCTGACCAAGGGCGGCCCCGACGGCGCCACCCGCCCCGTCGTCGAGTACCTCTACGACGTCGGCTTCACCGGCTACCGGCTCGGCTACGCCTCCGCCATCAGCTACGTCTTCTTCGCCCTCGTCGTCCTCGTCTCCGCCGTGCAGTTCGCGGCCTTCCGCCGCAGGGAGAAGTGACATGACCTTCGCAGACCTCCGGACACGGCCCGCGCGCCCCACGGTCTCCCCGCTCCCGGCCGCCCGCCGCGCCCGGCGGGGCGCGCAGCGGGGCCCGAACCTCACCCTCGGCCCGACCCGCACGGCCCGCGCGCTGGGCCTGGCCGCCCTCGCCGTGCTGGCCGTGATCTGGCTGCTGCCGATGGCGTGGGCGGTGCTCACGGCGTTCAAGTCCGAGCAGGACGCCAGCGACCCGGTGCACTGGATCTGGCCGCAGGCCGGCTTCACCCTCGACGGGTTCCGCACCGTGATCGAACGCGGCGACCTGCCGCTGTGGATGTGGAACAGCTTCTTCGTCTCCGCGGCCGTCACCCTCGTCACGGTCGCCGTGTCGGCGGCGGCGGGCTACGCCTTCTCCCGCACCGTGTTCCGCGGCCGTCGCGTCCTGTTCGCGCTCACCATCGCGTCGGTGCTGGTGCCGCCGCAGATGCTGATCGTGCCGTGGTTCCAGCAGATGCTGACGCTGAACCTGGTCGACACCTACGCGGCGGTGATCCTGCCGCAGACGGTCGCCCCGGTGATGGTGTTCATCCTGAAGAAGCACTTCGACACCATCCCGCGCGAACTGGAGGAGGCCGCCCGCCTCGACGGCGCCGGCCACGCGCGGATCTTCTGGTCGGTGATGATGCCGCTGTCGCGTCCCATGCTCGCCGCGGTGTCGATCTTCGTGTTCATCGGCGCGTGGAACAACTTCCTGTGGCCGTTCGTGTCCACCTCCGACCCGGCCCTGATGACCCTGCCGGTCGGCATCACCGCCGTGAAGGACGCCTACGGCGTCAACTATGCCCAGACGATGGCGTCCTCGGTGCTGGCCGCGCTGCCGCTGGTGCTGGTGTTCGTCTTCTTCCAGCGCCACATCGTGAAGTCGGTGGCGACGACGGGTCTGGGAGGTCAGTAGGCCCCCTAGCCAGGAAGACGAGCGCCCCGCGGCCGTACAGGCCGCGGGGCGCTCGTTCTTCGCGCTGAAGGGGTCAGCTCCCGACGACGGTCCTGTCCGTCTCCGTCGCGGCGCCCGCCTCCTCTGCGAGGCGCTCCATGCCGCTGGTCGTCTTCAGCGGCTTCTCCTTGATGAACACCACGGTGAGCAGCGCCAGCAGCGCGCACGGCGTGGCGATGAGGAACAGGTCGGCGGTGGCGACGCCGTAGGCGTGCTCGACGATCTGCCGCACCGGCTCCGGCAGGGTGCTCATGTCGGGAACGCTGCTCTCACCGCCGCCGTCGCCGCCGGAGGGGATGCCCGCGGCGTCCAGCCCCTTGGTCATCTCGGACGCGACCCGGTTGGCCAGGATGGCGCCCAGGACGCTGGTGCCGATGGTGCCGCCCATGCTGCGGAAGAAGGACAGCACGGAGGTCGCGGCGCCCAGCTCGCTCGCCGGGACGTCGTTCTGCGCGGCCAGCACCAGGTTCTGCATCAGCATGCCGACGCCGATGCCGAGCACCGCCATGTAGACGCTGAGCAGGGTGAAGGAGGTGTCCGCGTCGATGGTGGACAGCAGGCCGAGGCCGACGGTCATGATCACCGCGCCCGCCACCAGGTAACGCTTCCACACACCGGTCTTGGAGATGACCTGGCCGGCGACGGTCGACGAGACCAGCAGACCGAGGATCATCGGCAGGCTCATCAGACCGGCCACGGTGGGCGACTTGCCGAGGGACACCTGGAAGTACTGCGAGAGGAACACCGTGCCGCCGAACATGGCGACACCGACCAGCAGGCTGGCGACGGTGGTGAGGGTGACGGTGCGGTTGCGGAAGATGTTCAGCGGGATGACCGGCTCGGCGGTCCGCGCCTCCACGAACACCGCGGCGACCAGCAGCAGCACACCGGCGCCGGTGAGCGCGGCGGTCTGCCAGGAGGCCCAGTCGAACTCGTTGCCCGCCAGGGTCACCCAGATCAGCAGGGCGCAGACGCCCGCCACGATCAGGAAGGCGCCCAGGAAGTCGATCTTCGCCTCGCGGCGGCCCACCGCCGGGAGGCGCAGGGTGCGCTGGAGCAGCGCGATCGCGAGCAGCGCGAACGGCACGCCGATGAAGAAGCACCAGCGCCAGCCCAGCCACGAGGTGTCCACCAGCACACCGCCGACCAGCGGTCCGGCGACGGTGCCGATGGCGAACACGGCGCCGAAGATGCCGGCGTACTTGCCGAGCCGGCGGGGCGGGATGATCGCCGCCATGACGACCTGCGCGAGCGCGGTCAGACCGCCCGCGCCGATGCCCTGCACGACGCGGCTGAAGATGAGCAGTTCGACGCCGTGGGAGAAGCCCGCGAGGAGCGAGCCCACGACGAACATGCCCAGTGACAGCTGGAGCAGCAGCTTCTTGTCGAACAGGTCGGACAGCTTGCCCCAGAGCGGCACGGTCGCCGTCATGGCCAGCAGTTCCGCGGTGACGACCCAGGTGTAGGACGACTGGCTCGCCCCCAGGTCGGCGATGATCGTCGGCAGCGCGTTGGCCACGACGGTGCCCGCCAGGATCGCCACGAACATGCCGGCCATCAGCCCGGACATGGCCTGGAGTATCTGCCGGTTGGTCATGGCGGTGGGCGGCGCCGCGTCGGGCGCCTGTGTTGCGGTCACGGTCGTCTCTCTCACGGATCGGTGGAACAAGCGGGATCACGCCCCGGAAGGGGCGGAAGCGGTGGGGGAGGGGAGGAGGCCGGTGTGCTGTGGGGTCTTCCGGCGCGCAGAGCGGGCCGGCGCCTACCGGGCCGGGGCCGGCAGTCCGGCGGCGAGCAGGTCGAACACCTCGCGGAACACGTCGGCGTACGACACCTCGTCGGCCCGTTCGCACCAGTGCTGCACGCTCACCCGCACCGCCGTGCCGGCGACCGCGGCGAGCAGCCGCGGGTACAGACCGGGGGTGGCGCGGTCGGCGTCGCTTTCGGACGGCACGGAGCCGTCCCCGGCGCGGATCCGCCGGGCGATCGCCTCGGCGAGCCCCGACTCGTCGGCCATCTGCGCGCCGAGGTTCCGCACCAGCAGATGAGGTGCGGACCGCAGCACACGGGCGTGCAGACTCCACAGCTCGTGCTGCCGCTCCGCCTCCCGCAGCTCGGCGGCGAGCGCCTCGCGCAGCGCCTCCAGCGGCGGAAGCCCGGGCGGTGCGGCGAGGAACGCCTGCCGTACGCGCTCGCTGGCGTCCGAGTCGACCACGACGAAGGCGTCGTCGCGCGAGTCGAAGTAGTTGAAGAAGGTCCGCACGGACACACCGGCCGCGGCGCTGATCGCCTCGACCGTCACCTGGTCCGCCCCGTGCTCGGCGGCCAGCCGCACCGCCGCCTCCGCGAGCGCGGCGCGTGTGGCGCGCTTCTTGCGCTCACGCAGCCCGCCGCCCACGGCGTCCTTCCCCGTCATGACGTGCATGCTATGCAAAAATGCACGACATGCAAAATTACGTTCGAGTGATCACGCCGGCGCCTGCTCACGGGCGCTCACGCCGTTGGCGTACGGAGGCGCGCGCCCGGCCCTCGCACGGCTAGCGTCGGGGCATGACCGGTGACCGGCTCGGATGGCGCGTGTGTCTGCTCGGCGGCGCCGTGTTCGCGGTGTGCATGACCGGCACCACGCTGCCGACCCCGCTGTACCCCCTCTACCAGCAGAAGTTCGGCTTCTCCGAGCTGACGGTCACCGTCGTGTACGCGGTGTACGCCTTCGCGGTCATCGGCGTCCTGCTGCTCGCGGGCAACGCCTCCGACGCCGTCGGCAGACGCCCCGTCCTGCTGGGGGGCCTGGTCTGCGCGGCCGCGAGCGCGGTCTGCTTCCTGCTGGCCACCGGCATCGCCTGGCTGTACGCCGGACGGCTTCTGTCAGGTCTGTCGGCAGGCCTGTTCACCGGAGCCGCGACAGCCTACGTCATGGAGTCGGCCCCGCCCGGGCGGGCCTCCCGCGCCACGTTCGTCGCCACGGCGGTCAACATGGGCGGCCTCGGCTGCGGTCCGCTGCTCGCCGGAATCCTGGCGGAGTACGCCCCCTGGCCCCTCTACCTCCCCTACGCCGTCCACCTGACCCTGGTCGCCTGCTCGGTGGCGGTGCTGCTGTGGCTGCCGGAGACCGTACGTGACCTGCGCCCGCTGCGCACCGTACGGCCGCAGCGCCCCGGCGTGCCGCCGCACGTGCGGGCGGTGTTCGGGCCGGCGGCGACGGCCGCGTTCGTGGGCTTCGCCCTGTTCGGGGTGTTCACCTCCGTCAGTCCCGCGTTCCTCGCGCAGTACCTGGACGTGACCGACCACGCGGTGAGCGGTGCGGTCGTCGCGACGGCGTTCTTCGCGTCGATCGCCGGACAGACGGCGGTCGGCCGCGTGGGGGTGGGCCGGTCCCTCCCGCTGGGCTGCGCCGGGCTGCTCGCGGGCCTCGCCCTGCTGGCGGGCGCCCTGCACTGGGACACGCTGGCGCTGGTCGTGCCGAGCGCGCTCGTCGGCGGTGTGGGGCAGGGGCTGGCGTTCCGCGGGGCGCTGACCGCGGTGGGCAGGGCATCCCCGCCGGACCGGCGGGCGGCGGTGATCTCGTCGCTGTTCGTCGTGGCGTACGCGGGCATCTCGGTCCCGGTCATCGGGGTGGGCCTGCTGACAGAACCGCTGGGCCTGGAGAGCGCGGGCCTTGTCTTCATCGCCTGCATGGCGGCGATGGTGGTGACGGCGGCGGGCTATCTGCTGCGCAGACCGGTACCGGCGGAGGCCGGGGCGTGATGGGCGGGGGCGTTTTCGGCCCGGGAGGCCCTTCGGCGCGCACGGCGGCGTCCGGCGTCCTATAGTCGTCGGTGCGGAGAATGTTGAATATCGAACTTCCTTGAAGGTCGAACGTCCTCGGTGGGAGGCACCCGGCATGAGCAACACGGAGACACGACCGGCGGAGATGAGGTGCGGCGGCGAGACCGAGGCGGACCGCCCGGCCGAGGTCGAGGTCCTCACGGCCCGTGACGTGCCGCTCGGCGGCCCGCGCGCCATGCGGGTACGGCGCACCCTGCCGCAGCGCGCCCGGTCACTCGTCGGCGCCTGGTGCTTCGCCGACCACTACGGTCCCGACGACGTCGCCGGCACCGGCGGCATGCACGTCCCCCCGCATCCGCACACGGGTCTGCAGACGGTGAGCTGGCTGTTCAGCGGGGAGATCGAGCACCGCGACAGCCTCGGCAGCCACGCCTACGTCCGCCCCGGCGAACTGAACCTGATGACCGGCGGTCACGGCATCGCCCACTCGGAGGTCTCGACGCCGGACACGACGATTCTGCACGGCGTGCAGCTGTGGGTGGCGCTGCCGGACCAACACCGCGGCACGGAACGCGACTTCCAGCACCACGTCCCGCACCCGGTCACCCTGAACGGCGGCGAGGCCCGCGTCTTCCTCGGCACGCTCGCGGGCGCGACGTCACCGGTCCGCACCTTCACCCCGCTGCTGGGCGCGGAACTCACCGTGTCCCCTGGCGCACGGCTGGTGCTGGACGTCGACCCCGCCTTCGAACACGGAGTGCTCGTCGACACGGGGGACGTCCTCGTCGAGGACACCCCGGTGGAACGGGCCGCCCTCGCCTACACGGCCCCGGGCCGCACCTGCCTCACCCTCACCAACCGTGGCACGGCCCCGGCCCGTCTGATCCTCCTCGGCGGCCCGCCCTTCGACGAGGAGATCATCATGTGGTGGAACTTCATCGGCCGCACGCACGAGGAGATCGTCCGGGCGCGGGGTGACTGGATGACGGAGACGGGCACGGGGACGGGGGACCGTTTCGGCGAGGTACGGGGCTACGACGGGGACCCGCTGCCGGCCCCGGAACTGCCGAACGCGCCGCTGCGGCCGCGGGGAAGGCCTGCGCCGAGGGCGTGAGAGCATCCGTCGTATGAGCGGCGACCTTGAAGTGAGTGCCCTGGCGATCAACGTCACGATCCCGGAGTCGCTCCGCTGGACGGACACACGGCGCGGCCAGGAGTTCCAGCTCACCAACTCTCAACGTCCGCCTCCTCCCGGACGGTCACCTCGCCGTGAAGGCGTACGGCCGCCCGGTCGCCGGCGGCCGGGGCGCGTACGTCTCGTTCCCGGTCCCGGACGACCCGGCGCTGGCGTCGCTGGTCGCGGAAGCGGCCACTCGCGCCGGCGCGCTGTGGGCCGCCCACCGAGGGCTCGGGGGCTGAGTGGGCCGGCCGGTGCGTCAGCCGGATCCGAGGAGGTCGGCGAGACCGACGGCGGGGCGGCCGAGCAGGGCGGTCAGCGCGAGCCGCTGATGCTCCGTCAGGGGGTTGGTGAAGACGACGGCGTCGGCGTCGGTCCGGTCGGCGGCGTGGGCCACCTCGCGGACCTTCCCCTGCCTCAGCAGCGTCCGGGACGAGAAGGGCAAGCTCATCTTCCGCGCCCCGCCGTCGGAGACGCCTCGCCGCTGCACGATCCGCGCGACGACACGTGCGCCGTCCGCTGCGAGTCGCGCGGCCCCCTCCGCCATGACCGTCTCGTAGTCCTTCTGCTTGCCGGAGAAGAAACCGACGAGGACCACGTCGGCGCCTTCGAAGGGGAGTTGGTACGACGCGTGTCGGGCCGGCTCGGCCGTCCCACGGCGGGACGACCGCCGGCCGCGTCTTCGGGGCTGGTGCATGAGAGGCAGGGTAGGGGGCAGTCGGCCTGCGGGCCTACGGAGTTTCTGTCTTCGTCGGTCCGACGCGGGTACTGGATGCCAAGGCTTCCAACGGAGAGGCGGGCGCATGTCGGTCGACCTGCTCGGGTTCCTCGGGGTGGTGCTCGTGGCCTATGTGGTGCCGGGGCCCGACTTTCTGGTGGTGGTCAGATCGGCCGCCGAGCACCCTGCGAAGGGGCGGGCGGCGGCGCTCGGTGCGCAGAGCGGGCTGTGCGTGCACATGGTGGCCGCGGCCGTGGGGTTGTCCGTGCTGGCCGCCCGTTCTCCGGTGGTCTACGACGCGGTCACGCTCATGGGCGCGGCCTACCTGGTCCACCTGGGAGTCCGCGCAGTGCTCGCCGCTCGGCGGGCGGCGCGGCAGCAGCGCGGTGGGCGCGGCGTGAGGGTGGGCGCGTCCCGCGCCCGGTGGCGGTCGTGCTTCGCCCAGGGGTTCCTCACGAACGTGCTGAACCCCAAGGCGGCCCTCTTCTTCCTCAGCGTCCTGCCGCAGTTCGTCCACGGCGACGGCTCCCCGACACGGCAGATCTTCCTCCTCGGCGTCCTGGACGTGCTGGTCGGCGTCGCGTACTGGTTCGCGCTGGTCACCGTCGCGTCCCGACTGCGCGTCCTGCTCGTGCGCCCGAGGTTCCGCCACCGTTGGGAGCTGACAACCGGGTGGTTGTTCATCGGCATCGGTGTCGGCGCCGCCGTCGCGACATGACGGCGCCCTTGACCCTCACGTGGCGTGAGGCCGCACCCTCGGGGGGGGGAGAAGCACTGGACCGTAGGACGCGTCGCCGAGTTGGCCGGGGTGAGTGTCCGTACGTTGCATCACTACGACGACATCGGTCTCGTCCGGCCGTCGGGTCGTACCGCGGCCGGGTACCGCGCGTACTCGGCGGGCGACGTCGAGCGGCTGCGAGAGGTGCTCGCGTACCGGCGGCTGGGCTTCGGGCTGCGGGAGATCGCGGAGCTGGTGGGGGGACCTCGGCGCCGACGCCGTCGCTCATCTGCGCCGTCTGCGCAAGTTGTTGCTGGAGCGGCGTGAGCGCGTCGACGTGACGGTCGCCGCCATCGACAGGGAACTCGAGGCGCGGGCGCAGGGGCTGACGGTGACGCCGGAGGAGCAACTGGGTCTGCTGGGCGCGCGGTTGTACGACGCGATCGGTGGCGCCTACACCGCGACGCGGCGTACGGATCCGCGGATCGCCGCGCGGATCTGGGACGCCCTCGGTGACGCGCGGCCGGGGGAGGTCTACCGCCCCTGAAGCCCGATCCGTGACATACGCATCAGCGCGAGCAGATCACCGTGACCAGCGTGAAGGACGCGAAGAAGGCTCCCCGCGACAGGTCCGCGAACCACCGACGTCCGCGCTCCGGGTCGACGTACCCGGCGGCGATGGCCGCCTCCATGTTGCGGCCGAGCCCCAGAGTGTGGTCCGCCTCCTCGACGTCACGGAACACCGGGGTGTGGGCGAGGACGGCCTCCACACCGAAGCCCGCCCGCTCGGCGAGACGCGCCAGACTGCGGCCGACGGTCGCGTGGCGGACCACTTCCACCGTGGTGTAGCGGGTGAAGGCGCGGCTCGTCTCCAGGTCCTCGGCGTCGACGACCAGCGTGTCCCAGTCGGGCTCGGCCAGACCCACGCGCGCGCCCGGCCGTGTCACACGGTGCAACTGAGCCAGAGCCGTCGCGGGATCGTCGACGTGCATGAGCACTCGGTCGATCTTGGCGCGGTCCACCGTGCCGGGATCGACGGGCAGATCCAGCACGTCCCCCTCACGGACCTCCACCCGGCGCAACTCCCGCGTCCGCTCACGCGCCTGCGCCAGCATGGCCGGGTCACGGTCGACCCCGATCACCGTGCCGTCGTCCCCGACTCGCTCGGCAAGGGTGGGCAGGTCGGTACCGGGACCGCACCCCGCATCCAGGACGGTGTGCCCCTCCCGGACATCCAGCAGGTCCACCAACTGCCGCTTGTACAACCGCCCTACGTCGGTGGCGGCGGCGCGCAGCATGTAGTCGGCCTGATCGGGTCGGGACACACCAAGAGTCGATGACATGGGAGTCAGTCAAGCACCCCTCACTGCCGATTGGCCATTCCGCAACGGTGGTCAGCGGTCGCGGACGTAGAGGACGATGCGGGCACCGTTCACGTGCGTCGTCGCACGTGCGCGGAAGTGCCGCCGCAGGGTGAGGGTCTTGGCCTGCTCCTGCGGGTTGCCCATCAGATGCGCGCCCGCCCGGCCGTGGACGACGACGATCCGGTCGAAGCCCAGCATGCGCGCCGCCATGACCGGCGCGGGCAGCTCCGTACCGGCCAGCGTGTGCGACGCGACCGGGCTCTCCGCCAGCGCCAGATCCGTCAGCGCACGCGTGTCCCTGGGGTTCGGCTCGGTCCAGTACCGGTGCTGCGCCGGGAGGTAGAGCAGTCCGTCACCCGGGCGGCCCGTCTCACGCAGGGCGGCGCCCACGGCGGTGGCGTCGTTGGTACGGCTGGCGGGGGTCCGGAGCTCCAGGGTCGTCGGCACGAGTGCGGCCAGTACGGCGACGGCCGCCACCGCCACGCCCACCGTGATCCACGGAGTGCCGTACGACCGCCGCAGCCGGCGGACGTAGTCCAGACCTGCCCCCATCAGCAGCGCAATCCCGACGTGGCTGTAGAGCACGTACCGGTCGACGAACAGCGGCTTGACGAGGGAGACGGCGAGCAGCAGCAGGCAGGGGAGTACGACCAGCGGCACGGCCAGTACGGGCAACCGCACCGGCCGTCCCCGCCGCCGCTCGACGGGCGCGAACGCGCACACCAGGCCCAGGACCGCCACGAGCGCGAAACCGGGAAGCCGCACCGGCGTCGCGATCCAGGCCACCTGCTCCGCCTGTGCGGCACTGCGTAGTACCAGCGGCACCAGCCCGGTCACCACGGCCGCCGCCGTCGCCGCCCACGCCCGCAGCACCGGGCGCGGCACACGGGACACGAGCAGCGTGACACCGTGCGCGACCAGGGCGAGGACCGCGAACTCGTGGAGCAGGCTCGCGAGCAGCATCGTGCCGCCGTAGACCGCCCATCGCCCACGGGCGCTCCGCCCGACGCCGGTCACGAGCGCATACGTCGCCCAGGCGACCAACGCGCAGACCAGGGCGTACGAGCGGCCCTCCTGCGCGTACTTCTGCACGTGGGGGAGCAGCGGGAACACCAGCCCGGCGAGCAGTCCGACGCGGGGGCCGGCGAGGCGCAGGCCCAGAAGGGCGACGGCGCTCGCCGCCGCTGCCATGGCCAGCACGGACGGCAGCCGCAGCGTCAGCAGTCCCGGGCCGAAGAGGTCGAAGAGCACGTGCATCAGGGCGTAGTGCAGGGCGTGGACCAGGTCGATGTGCTGGGCGGTCTGCCAGATCTGCGACAGGTCGCGCTGGGCGAGCGCGTACGTGACGGCCTCGTCGCCCCACAGGGTGTTCTCCCTGCGGACGCCCCAGAGCCCGAGTGTGAGGGTCACCAGGAAGGGTGCGAGGACCACCACGGTGCGGGACCGGCGCCGGAACGGCTGCCGGCGGACGGGTGGGGGAGGGGAGACCGTCGTCTCGGCCGGAGCGGGCACACGGGTGTCAACGGACATGGGGAGAGGGGCCTTTCGACAGGGGCCGGAAACGTGCCGACAGCGTGGCCGAACCCCGTTGACCGCTCGCTGACCCAACCTGATCGAACGGTCAGGAAGGTGCACGGGCGCTGTGCGAGGCTGCGGCGCATGCGGATACTCGTGGTCGAAGACGAGGTCGACCTCGCCCACACCCTGCGCACCGGTCTGACCGCCGAGGGGTACAGCGTCGACCTCGCCCATGACGGCCGGCAGGGACTGTGGATGGCCCGGACCGGCGAATACGCTCTGCTCGTCCTGGACTTGATGCTGCCCGGTCTCAACGGTTACAAGGTGTGCGCCCAGTTGCGCCGGGAGGGCAACGCGACGCCCGTCCTGGTGCTCACCGCCAAGGACGGCGACTGGGACCAGGCGGAGGCCCTGGACACGGGGGCCGACGACTACCTGGCAAAGCCGTTCTCCTACATGGTGCTCGTCGCCCGGTTGCGGGCCCTGGTCCGGCGGTCCGCGACCGTCGCCCCGCCCGTCCTCGCCGTGGGCGACCTGTCGCTGGACGTCGCCGGCCGGGTGTGCCGACGGGCCGGGGTCCGGGTGGACCTCACCCCGCGGGAGTTCGCCGTACTGGAGCTGCTGGCCCGCCGCGCGGGCCAGGCCGTGTCCAAGGGCGACCTGCTCTACCACGCGTGGCCCGACGAGGCCTACGACCCCAACTTGGTCGAGGCGCGCGTCAGTTCACTCCGCAGAAAGGTGGACACCGCGTTCCGGCGGCAGTCCCTGCAGACCGTACGAGGCACCGGCTATCGATTGGTGGACGACCGTGAACGCGAGTAAGAGACGCCGCCGTTGGTGGCCCCGCTCGGTACGGGCCCGCGCGGCACTCGCCGCCGCCCTGACCGCGGCGATCGTGCTGAGCGGGATCGGGTGGTGGGTGCACCAGGAGGTGTACCTGCAGAGCTTGTCGGTCGCCGAGGAGAAGGCACGCAACGACCTCTTCGCCCTCGTCGACCAGCTGAAGCAGGGTGACGTGCCCGGCCCTCGGCGTTCCGCGCCGTACGAGGTCGTCGCCACGGGGCGTCGCACCGCCGTGGCCTCCGGGGGAGGCATGGAGGCCTTCGACCGCAGCGCCGGGCATGTGCTGCCCTCCCCGCCCGCGCTCACCGCCCCGGTCCCCGAGGTGACCGACGGATGGGAGTACGCCTACCGTCCGCTGCGCATACCGGACCGTCCCGACTACGACTCCGGCAGAGGGCAAGACCTGGCCGGGCAGACGTACACAGTCCTGTACAACGACATCTGGGCCGGACAGCTGAGCCGCGAACAGGCCGCCGCGCTGGGCGTCGGCCCCGACGCCACTCTCCGTGCGTACGTCGTGCTCGTCCCGGACACCGCGGAGGAGATCGCCGCGGCCGTCGACGACATGCTGCTCCGCGCAGGTCTGGTAGGCCTCCTGCTCATCGGCGCCGTCGCCTACTTCACCGTCCGCATCGCACTACGCCCCGTCGAAGCCGTCCGTCGCCTCACCGCTTCCGTCACCGATCCACGCGAACGCGTCACCGTCCCCGCGACCGCCCACGAGATCACCGCGCTCGCCGACACCATCAACACCACGCTGCAACGCCTCGACCACGCCGCCGCCCAGCAGCGCCGGTTCGTCGCCGACGCGGCCCACGAGCTACGCAGTCCGCTCACCACCCTGCTGACCAGCCTGGAGGTCGCCCTCGCCTACCCGGAACGCACCGACTGGCCCGCCACGGCCACCACCGCCGCGCGGCAGACCCGCCGCCTCCAGGCGCTCGCCGAGGACCTGCTCCTCCTCGCCCGCCTCGACACCGGCGCCCCTACGGCCGACACCGAGACCGTCGACCTGAGCGCCCTCGCGTCCCAGCCGGCCGACCATCATCTGCTGTCGGCGCGCGAGCTGGAGCTGACCTGCGACAGCTCCGACGCCGCGTACGTCCGTGGCGACCGCGACCAACTGGAACGCCTGCTGCGCAACCTCCTCGACAACGCCGCCCGTCATGCCGCTCACCACATCCAGGTGACCGTTCGCAGTGAGGACGAGCAGGTCGTCGTCACCGTGCACGACGACGGGCCGGGTGTGCCCGCCGAGGACGCCGAGCGGATCTTCGAACGCTTCGTCCGGCTCGACGACGCCCGCTCCCGCGACCAGGGAGGCACGGGCCTCGGTCTCGCCATCGCCCGCGACCTCGCCCACCGTCACGGGGGCACTCTCACCCTCGTCCCCGGCGACGACGACGGCGCGTGCTTCGAGCTGCGCCTGCCGCAAGCCCCGGCCCCGGACGCCGCGCCCGACGCGGACGCGGCCTCTGCCCCGGACCCGACTCCGGCTCCGCATCTCGACCCGGACCAGACCCCCGACGCGGGCCCGAACCCGGGCCAGACTCCCCACCCCGGCCAGACTCCCCACCCGGGCCAGACTCCGGACCCGGACCCGGACCCGGACCCGGACCCGAACCCGAACCCGCACCCGGACCCGGACCCGGACCTAGACCCGGACCCGGACCCGGACCAGACTCCCCACCCGAACCCGGCTCACCACCCGGACCCGCATGCCGACCAGGTCACGAAGTCCGAGCCCGCCCCAGATCCCGACCCGATGCCGAACCCCGGCCCGGCCTAGCTCCTGCGCCAACTCCCGCCCTGACCCGAAATGACCCGTTCGACCGTGCTCACCCGTCCCGACGCCGCGGCGCCCCCGTGGAAGCCCGCACAACCAACTCCGTGGCCAACTCGATGTGATGGCTCTGCTCCTTCTCCCCGTTCGCCAGCCGCAGGGCGGTCCGCAGTGCGGCGGCCCCCATCTCCCGGAGCGGCTGGCGCACGGTGGTGAGGGGCGGAGAGGCCATCTGGGCGAGGCTGGTGTCGTCGAAGCCGACCACGCTCAGGTCCTCGGGCACGCGCAGTCCCCGCGCGCGGGCGGTCTCGACGACGCCGAGGGCGATCTCGTCGTTGCCCGCGAAGACGGCCGTGGGCGGCTCGTCCAGGTCCAGCAGCGCCGCCGCGCCGGCCAGGCCCGCCTCGTACGTGAACTCCCCGGGCCGGACGTACGCGTCCGGCACCGGGGCTCCCTCGGCCTCCATGGCGGCGCGATAGCCGTGCATGCGGGCCTGGTTGCAGACGGCCATGGCGGGTCCGCCGAGGTAGGCGACGCGGCGGTGGCCCAGGGACAGCAGGTGCCGGGTCGCGGACAGGCCGCCGGCGAAGTTGGTCGCGCCGACGCTGTGCACCTTGCTGTCCGGCAGGTGCAGGGGGTCGAGCACGACCAACGGCAGCCCGGAACGGGCGAGTTCGTTCAGGTGGGCGGTGGTGTAGACGCTGGTGACCGCGATGACGGCGCGGCGTCCGGCCGACACCAGGTTCCGCGCCCAGTGCGGTGCGCCGGTCGCCTTGCTCACCACCACCGATGCCCCGGACTCGGCCGCCGCGTCGACGATGCCCTCCAGCGTCTCGGCGACGTACGACTTGAGGCTGCCCTTGAACTGCACCTCGATCGTCGGGCTCTCGACGGCCTCGGTGTGCCGGAACACCGGTGCGAGGTAGTCGTGTTGATGCAAGAGTTCCTGCACCCGGACGCGGGTGTGCGGTGCCACGTCGCCGCGGCCGTTGACCACCTTGGACACGGTGGCGACGGAGACCCCCGCCGCTTGGGCGATGTCCGCCAAGGTGGTGCGCCGGGCGTTCGGTCGCATCGGTTCCTCTCAGCTGTAGGGCCGCCGGGTGGGTGACCCGCCGGTCCGGCCGGTCACGTGGACTGATCCGCTCAACCGTACCGGTGAACTCCGCCCCGCCGCCGGGATCGTCCGGCCGCCAGGGCGGTGCCGGACCGCACGGCCGACACGGAAGGCACCGACAGTGTGACAGCCTGCAGCCGCCGCGTCATCAAGGCCTGCCGACGCCTTTTTCGAAAGAGTTTCGGATCTTGCCGGAGCCCGAGGCGAGCCGATCAAGACCCTTGTGCCGCAAGGAATATGCCCGCATCGCAAGGCGGCTGCACGCGTATTGACACCGCATCAGCGTGAAACCTAGCTTGCTCGGACAGAGCTAGACGAAGTGATTTTCGAAAACCTTTCCACGACCCACGAGAAGCCGACGGCTCTCGAGTGCGGAGAAAATCATGGCGCTCTCCCGACGTACCCTTCTCGGCCTCGCGGCCGCCGTGCCCGTCTCCGCCGCGCTCGCCGCCTGCAGCGGCTCCTCGGGCCCCGGCAAGGGCGGTGCGGCCACCTACTGGTACCTGAACGGACAGCCGCAGGAAGGCGTCAGGGCCGGCGCCGTCGACGCCTTCAACAAGGCCAACCCGGATAAGCAGATCGAGGACACGACCTACCAGAACGACGCCTACAAGACGAAGATCAAGACCGCCATCGGCGCCGGACAGGCGCCCACCATCATCTGGGGCTGGGGCGGCGGCACCCTGCGCGCCTACGCGGAGGCCGGGCAGGTCGAGGACCTCACCCCGTGGTTCGACGAGAACCCCGACGTCAAGAAGGGCCTGTTCCCGTCCTCGTTCGGCGCGGCGACCGTCGACGGCAAGATCTACGCGATGCCGTCCGAGACGGTGCAGCCGATCATCCTCTACTACAACAAGCGCGTGTTCGACCAGGTCAAGGTGGACCCGCCCGAGACCTGGGACGACATCATGGCCCTGGTCCCGAAGTTCGACGCCAAGGGCATCGCGCCCTTCGCGCTCGGCGGGCAGTCCCGGTGGACCAACATGATGTGGCTGGAGTTCCTGTTCGACCGTATCGGCGGGCCCGAGGTGTTCCAGGCCGCCATCGAGGGCGAGAAGAACGCCTGGTCGCACCCCGACGCCATCAAGGCGCTCACCGCGCTCCAGGACCTGGTGAAGGCCGACGGGTTCGTGAAGGGTTTCTCCTCCATCACCGCGGACTCCAACGCCGACCAGGCCCTCCTCTACACCGACCGTGCCGCCATGATGCTGCACGGCGCCTGGTCGTACGGCATCCAGCAGGCCGACGGCGGAGACTTCGTGCCCAGCGGCTCGCTCGGCTTCATGAACTTCCCGGCCGTCGAGGGCGGCAAGGGCGACCTGAGCGACACCGTCGGCAACCCCGCCCAGTACCTGTCCATCTCCTCCAAGGCGAGCGACGAGCAGAAGAAGATCGCCAAGGACTTCTTCGCCACCGGAGTCCTCCAAGAGGAGGAGGTGAAAAAGTGGATCGGCAACGGGTCGGTGCCCATCCGGCTCGGCACGGAGAAGCTGCTGGCCGCCTCCGACAACGCCGAGTTCCTGCAGTTCACCTACGACGTCGCCAGCAAGGCCAAGGTGTTCGTGCAGTCCTGGGACCAGGCGCTCAGCCCCACCGCCGCCGAGACGCTGCTCGACAACATCGTCAAGCTCTTCCAACTCTCGATATCCCCGCAGCAGTTCGCCTCCAACCTCAACGCGGTCACCGCCGCATGAGCACGCTCACCGCCAAGCAGAGCGGCCGCCGCCCCCAGCGCAGCATCCTGCCCTGGCTGGCGACGCCGGCCCTGCTGCTGTTCACCGGCTTCGCCGTCGTACCGCTCGTCGGCGTCTTCGCGCTGAGCTTCACCACCTGGGACGGCATCGGCTCCATCCGCCCGACCGGACTGACCAGTTGGCGTGCGGTGCTCACCGATCCCGGGCTGCCGCACGCCCTCTGGGTGACGTTCCTGGTGATGGCCGTGTCGTGGGCCGTGCAGACACCGATCAGCATCCTGCTCGGCACGTTCCTCGCCGGACGCCAGCGGTACCGGGCGGTGCTGGGCGTCATCTACTTCATCCCGCTGATGCTCAGCTCCGCCGCCATCGCCATCGCCTACGAGGCCCTGCTGGACCCGAACTTCGGGCTCGGCGCCGGACTGAAGATCGAGGCGCTCAGCCAGGACTGGCTGGGCCGGCCGGGGCTCGCGTTCGGCGTCGTCATCTTCGTCGTGTCCTGGCAGTTCATCCCGTTCCACTCGCTGATCTACCAGGGCGGCATCCAGCAGATCCCGAAGTCCCTCTACGAGGCCGCACAGTTGGACGGGGCCGGACGGGTCAGGCAGTTCTTCGGCATCACGCTGCCCCAGTTGAAGTACACCATCATCACCTCGTCCACCTTGATGGTCGTCGGGTCGCTGACCTTCTTCGACCTCATCTTCGTCCTGACCGAGGGCGGCCCCGGCGACGCCACCCGGGTGCTCGCACTGGACATGTACAAGCGGGGCTTCCAGGCCGGCCTGATGGGACCCGCCAGCGCCATCGCGGTCATCCTCGTCCTCGTCGGCCTCGCGCTCGCCCTGCTGCTGCGCCGCCTCGGAGGCCGGGACGCCGGAGCGAGCCAACTCGAGGGGGCCTCCTGACGTGACGACCACGCTCACCAAGACCCGGCGGCCCCAGCAGGCCGACCGCCCCGAAGGGCCCCAGCGCTCCCGTCCGGCGGCCCGCCGGCGGAACTGGCCCGGCGGCCTGGCCGGCTGGCTGTGGCTGGCCGTCGTCGCCGTACCCCTTTACTGGACCCTCATCACCAGCCTCAAGGACCGCAGCCGCTACTACGCGAGCAACCCGCTCGTCCCGTCGGCCGACCCCACCCTCGAGAACTACCGGATGGTCGTCGAGTCCGACTTCCTGCAGTACTTCGTGAACAGCGTCGTCGTGACCGCCGGAGCGGTGATACCGGCCGTCCTCGTCTCCTTCATGGCGGCCTACGCCATCGTCCGCGGCCGGCGCATGCGCGTACTGCGCGCGATGAACGGGCTGTTCCTCATGGGACTGGCCATCCCCCTCCAGGCGACGGTCATCCCGGTCTACCTCATCATCATCAGACTTCACCTCTACGACAGCCTGACCGCCCTCATCCTCCCGTCCATCGCCTTCGCCATCCCGCTGTCCGTGCTGGTCCTCGCCAACTTCATCCGCGACGTGCCGAAGGAACTCTTCGACTCGATGCGCGTGGACGGCGCCACCGAGTGGACCACGCTGTGGCGGCTCGCGGCCCCGCTCACCCGGCCCGCCATCCTCACCGTGTCCCTCTTCAACGCCCTGACCATCTGGAACGGCTTCCTGCTGCCCCTGGTCCTCACCCAGAGCCCGGACCGCAGGACCCTGCCGCTCGCCCTGTGGACCTTCCAGGGCCAGTACGGGGTCAACGTCCCGGCCGTGCTGGCCGCCGTCGTCCTCACCACGCTGCCCGTCCTGGTGCTGTACGCCTTCGGCCGCCGCCAGCTGCTGAGCGGCCTGACCGCGGGATTCAGCCGCTGACCCCATCGGACGTGATCTGCCCGACACCGGCATCGGCGGGGCACGCGCCCCGCCCCGACTCCCACACGACCACCGGTTCGCCCGCCCCGACCCCGGTTCGGGGCCCGGCGGGCGGAGGAGGAAAGTGAACGCCGACGTCGCCGCGGAGAACCCCTCCGCCCTCTCCCTCTGGAACGACCCGACCGCCCCCGTATCCGCGCGCGTCGACGCGCTGATCGCCGCCATGACCCTCGAGGAGAAGACCGCCCAGCTGTTCGGTGTGTGGGTGGGGGCCTCCGACGAGGGCGGCGAAGTCGCCCCGCACCAGCACGAAATGGAGGAGGCCGTCGACCTGGACGCGCTTCTCCCCACCGGACTGGGCCAGTTGACCCGCCCCTTCGGCACGGTCCCGGTCGACCCCGCCCTGGGCGCGCTGTCCCTGGCCCGCACCCAGGCGCGTATCGCCGCCTCCAACCGCTTCCGCATCCCCGCCCTCGCACACGACGAGTGCCTCGCCGGCTTCGCCGCCTGGGGCGCCACCGCCTATCCCGTCCCGCTCTCCTGGGGCGCCGCGTTCGACCCTGACCTGGTACGGCGCATGGCCGCCGCCATCGGCCGCGACATGCGGTCCGTCGGCGTCCACCAGGGTCTCGCGCCCGTCCTGGACGTCGTGCGTGACGCCCGCTGGGGCCGCGTCGAGGAGACCATCGGCGAGGACCCGTACCTCGTCGGCACCATCGGCACCGCCTACGTCCAGGGCCTGGAGTCCGCCGGGATCGTCGCCACGCTGAAGCACTTCGCCGGGTACTCGGCCTCCCGCGCCGGACGCAACCTCGCGCCGGCCTCGATGGGGCCGCGGGAGCGCGCCGACGTGGTGCTGCCGCCGTTCGAGATGGCGATCCGCGAGGGCGGCGCCCGCTCGGTGATGAACGCCTACACCGACACCGACGGCGTGCCCTCCGCGGCCGACGAGAGCCTGCTGACCGGCCTGCTGCGGGACACCTGGGGCTTCGACGGCACGGTGGTCGCCGACTACTTCGCCGTCGCCTTCCTCACGCTCCTGCACGGTGTCGCCGCCGACTGGGCGGACGCCGCCGGCACCGCGCTCCACGCGGGCATCGATGTCGAGCTGCCCAACGTCAAGACGTACGGCGCCCCGCTCACGGAGGCCGTCGCCGACGGCCGCGTTCCCGAGGAACTGGTCGACCGCGCCCTGCGCCGGGTCCTCACCCAGAAGATCGCGCTCGGCCTGCTCGACCCGGACTGGGACGCGCTGCCTGCGGCCCTCGACGGCACGGACCCGGACGACCCCGAGGCCCTGCGCGGCCGCGTCGACCTCGACAGCCCCGAGAACCGGGCCCTGGCGCGCACACTCGCCGAGGAAGCGGTCGCACTGCTCGGCAACGACGGCACCCTGCCGCTGGCCCGCCCCCGCCGCATCGCCCTGATCGGCCCCAACGCCGACGAACCCACCGCCGTGCTGGGCTGCTACTCCTTCCCCCAGCACATCGGCGTCCGCCACCCCGGCACGCCCCTCGGCATCAGCCTGCCCACCCTGCGCGAGACGCTCACCGCGGAATTCCCCGACGCCGACGTCACGTACGTCCGCGGCACGGGCGTCGACGACGGGGACCTGTCCGGCCTGGACGAGGCGGTACGGGCGGCCCGCGAGGCCGACGTCACCCTCGCGGCGCTGGGCGACCGGGCCGGCCTGTTCGGCCGCGGCACGAGCGGCGAGGGCTGCGACGCGGAGACGCTGGACCTGCCCGGCGCGCAGCAGCGGCTCCTCGACGCGCTGCTGGACGCCGGGACGCCGGTGGTGACCGTGCTGCTGGCCGGACGCCCGTACGCGCTCGGCCGCGCGGTCACGGAGTCGGCGGCGATCGTGCAGTCGTTCTTCCCGGGCGAGGAGGGGACGCACGCGATCGCCGGGGTCCTGAGCGGCCGGGTCAACCCGTCCGGACGCCTCCCGATCGGCGTGCCGCGCACACCGGGCTCCCAGCCGAGCACCTATCTGGGCGCACGGCTGGCGCAGGCCAGCGAGGTGTCCGACGTCGACCCGACGCCCGCGTTTCCCTTCGGTCACGGTCTGTCCTACACACGGTTCGACTGGACGGACCTGACGCTGGACGCCGACGAGGCCCCGACGGACGGCGAGTTCACGCTCGCGCTCACGGTCCGCAACGCGGGCGAGCGGTCGGGCACGGAGGTGATCCAGCTGTACCTGCACGACCCGGTCGCGTCGGTCGTCCAGCCGGTGCAGCGTCTCGTCGGCTACACACGGGTCACCCTGGAACCGGGGGAGGCCCGACGGCTGACGGTCACGGTCCCGGCCGACCTGGCGTCGTTCACGGGCCGCGACGGGAGGCGCGTGGTCGAACCGGGCGCGCTGGATCTGAGGTTGGCGGCGTCGAGCGCGGATGCCCGCCTGACGGCCCGGGTGGTACTGACCGGCGAGGAACGCCACGTCGACCACGCCCGACGCCTGCACGCCACGTTCGTACAGAAGCCGGCCACCGCATGAACCGCGGGGTGTGCGGCACACGTCAGGGGGCCGCGCACCCCACCACGGTGGATGGGGAAGGGAGGTCCGTGACAGTCTCGGCCGCATGATGGGGGACTATGCCGCCAAGGACATCCTGCACCGGCGACTGCGGCGGGACCGTGAGGCGCTCCTCTGGAAACTCGACGGCCTGTCCGAGTACGACGCCCGCCGCCCCCTGACGGCCACCGGGACGAATCTCCTCGGCCTCGTCAAACACGGTGCCACAGTGGAGGCCAGATACTTCGGCGAGGTCTTCGACCGCCCCTCCCCGGAACCGCTGTGCCGCTGGCAGGACTCCGACGGCAGCGACCACTGGGCGGTCGAGGATGAAACGCGCGACGAGATCATCGTGTTCTACCGCCGCACCTGGGCCCACGCGGACGCGACGATCGCCGCACTGACCCTCGACACCCCGGGCCACGTCCCCTGGTGGCCGGACCCACACCCCAACACGACCCTGCTGGCCGTCATGCTCCACGTCCTCGGCGAAACCGCCCGCCACACGGGTCACGCGGACATCCTCCGCGAATCGGTGGACGGCCGCACGGGGATGCGGACGGAGCATGAGCAACGGCTCGACGAAAGGACCCGCGCGGCGCACTTCGCGAAGCTCGAGCAAGTCGCCAGGGCAGCGGGGCTCAGCTGACGGGGTGCTGACATCCGGCTACAACAACCCCCGCCGCCCCAGGCTCCGCATCAGCGCCCCCACCCCGAACGTCCACGGCGTTGCCTCCTCGCTGGGCACCACCGTGTTGATCAGGGCGCCCAGACGGGGGCTGGAGATGTGGACGACGTCCCCGTACTCGTGGGTGAAGCCCTCGCCCGGGGTCTTCCGGTCTTCCGTCGGGGCGAACAGCGTGCCCGTGAACAGGGCGAAGCCGTCCGGGTATCGGTGGTGGGCGCCGTAGGTCGCGGACACCAGGTCCAGTACGTCGCGGCTGATCTCGCGCAGGGAGCTGCTGCCCCGCAGCACATAGCCGTCCCGCCCCTCGATCCGCAGGTCGATGTCGAGGCCCCGTACCGCGTCGATGCCGAAGTCGTCGTCGAGCAGGCGGACGAACGGGCCGATCGCGCAGGACGCGTTGTTGTCCTTGGCGCGGGACAGCAGCAGGGCGCTGCGGCCCTCCACGTCCCGGAGGTTCACGTCGTTGCCGAGGGTCGCGCCCCGTACCCGGCCGCGTGAGTCCACCACGAGGACCGCCTCCGGTTCGGGGTTGTTCCACACGGAGGCGCGGAGCACGCCGATGTCCGCGCCCGTGCCGACCGCCGACAGCACGGGCGCCTTCGTGAACACCTCCGGGTCCGGCCCGATGCCGACCTCCAGGTACTGCGACCACAACCCTTCGGCGGCCAGCAGGTCCTTGACCTTCGCCGCCTCCGGGGATCCGGGTTCGATGCCGTCGAGCCGACCGCCCACCAGCCGCACCACACGCTCCCGCACCCGTGCCGCCTGCGCCGGGTCCCCGCCCGTGCGTTCCTCGATGACCCGTTCCAGCAGGCTCCGCGCGAAGGTGACGCCCGCTGCCTTGATGACCTGGAGGTCCACGGGGGCCAGCAGGTGCGGCACGTCAAGCCGGCCGGGCCGGGCGGCCAGGAGGTCGTCCAGGCGCCAGCTTCGTCCGCCGTCCGCCTCCCGCACCACCTCCACCGCGTCGTCGCGTTCCAGCAGGTCGGACACGGTGGGCGCGACGGCCGTCAGGTCGACGACGTCCTCCCCGCGCACCACCGCCACGCACGGTCCGCCCGCCTCCGGGTCGTGGATGCGCGCGACGAGGGCGGCCCGGCCGGCGTCCTCCGGCAGGACGGAGTCGGCGGTGAGGACCGGACGAGGGTGCGCTGTTGCCGTTTCCACGGTCGATGTACTCCTCGAAGGACGGAGGCTCAGTGGGAGTCGCGAGGCACCGCGTGGCCCCGCCCGCCGCGCAGGAACCCGAAGTCCGCGCCCCGGTCGGCCTGTTCGACATGCTGGGTGTACAGCCACGTGTAGCCACTCACGTACTGCTCGGCGGCCGGGGCCCACTCCTCCCTGCGTCGCGCCAGTTCGGCGTCGTCGACATCCAGGCGGAGGGTGCGGCCGGGGACGTCGAGGACGACGGGGTCACCGTCGCGCACCAGGGCGAGGGGGCCGCCCACGGCCGCCTCGGGAGTCACGTGCAGGACGACCGTGCCGTATCCCGTCCCGCTCATCCGGCCGTCGCAGACGCGCACCATGTCCGTGACCCCGGCCTTCAACAGCTTCGCCGGCAACGGCACGTTGGAGACCTCGGGCATGCCCGGGTAGCCCTTGGGCCCGGCGTTGCGGATGACGATCACGGTGTTCTCGTCGACGTCCAGGTCGGGGTCGTCGGCCACGGCGTGGTACGCCTCGGGGGAGTCGAAGACGCGAGCCGGTCCGCGGTGGGTGAGCAGGTGCGGTGAGGCGGCGGACTGCTTGATGACCGCGCCGTCCGGGCACAGGTTGCCGCGCAGGACGGCGATGCCCGTGCCGGCCGGCTGGAAGGGCGCGTCGAGCGGGGTGATGACGTCGGAGCCGACGCGTTCGGCCCGCGCGGTGTTGTCGGCGACGGTGCGTCCGGTGACCGTGACCGGACCGCCGTGCAGCAGACCGCCGCCGAGCAGTTCGGCCGTCACGGCGGGCAGCCCGCCCGCGTAACAGAAGTCCTCCATGAGGTACTTGCCGCTCGGCATCAGGTTCACCAGCGTCGGTATCTCGCGGACCAGCCGGTCGAAGTCGTCCAGGTCGAGCTTCACACCCACGCGTCCGGCGAGCGCGGTGAGATGGATGACGGCGTTGGTGGAGCCGCCGATCGCGGCGTTGACCCGGATGGCGTTCTCGAACGCCTCCCGCGTGAGAATCCGCGAGGGACGCAGCTCTTCCTCCACCATGTCGACGATGCGCCGCCCCGCCGCCTGCGCGGTCTCCATCCGCCGGGAGTCGACCGCCGGCCAGGCCGCCGAACCCGGCAGTTGCATACCGAGCGCCTCCGCCACGCACGCCATCGTCGAGGCGGTCCCCATCGTCATGCAGTGACCGTTGGAGCGCGCCATGCACCCCTCGGCGAAGAAGCACTCCTCCTCGGTCATCCGCCCGGTCTTCAGATCCTCCTCGAACTTCCACACATGCGTGCCCGAACCCACGTCCTGGCCCCGGTACTTGCCGTTGAGCATCGGCCCGCCGGTCACCATCACCGCGGGCAGGTCGACGCTCGCGGCGCCCATCAGCATGGCGGGGGTCGTCTTGTCACAGCCGGACAGCAGCACCACCCCGTCGAGCGGGTTGGCCCGGATCAGCTCCTCGACCTCCATCGCCATGAGGTTGCGGTACAGCATGGCCGTCGGACGCATCAGCGTCTCGCCGGTCGCCATGGTCGGGAACTGCAGCGGCAGACCGCCCGCCTGCCACACCCCCCGCTTCACGGCCTCCGCGACACGCGTCAAGTGCGCGTTGCACGGCGCGAGTTCGGACGCACTCGTCGCGATGCCGATGACCGGACGCCCGTCGAACACCTCGTGCCCGAAGCCCTGGTTGCGCATCCACGAGCGGTACAGCATCCCGCTGCGTCCCTGTGCGCCGAACCAGGCCTGACTACGGCGGTTCGAGTTCCGACGGTCGGTCATGTGCACACTCCCGTGGCTCCGGCGTCGTCCGCCGCGCGGTTGGGGCGTGGCCGAGGTGCGGACCCCGCTACCCTGGAGCCTCAATCATTAAATGATTCGATGAATGGCGTCCAGGGGGTGGGCGGAGATCGACACGAACTTCCCGACCATGCAGCAGCGTGTGGCCGACGAACTCGGGCGGCGCATCGTGGCCGGCGTGTGGCAGCCGGGCAACTCGCTGCCGGTCGAGGACGCCCTCGCGGCGGAGATCGGCGTCAGCCGCGGTCTGCTGCGGGAGGCGGTCAAGTCGCTGGTGGCCAAGGGCATGCTGCGCGTCCGGCCCCGCACCGGCACGCGCGTACTGCCCCCGGACCACTGGAACCACCTGGACCCGGACGTCCTGCGCTGGAAGCAGGCCGGGGACGCGGCGGCCCTGCTGCGCGACACGGGCGAACTGCGCCGCATCGTCGAACCCGAGGCGGCCCGCCTCGCCGCCGAACGGGCCGGACCCGACGACGTACGCGCCCTCAGCGACGCCCTCGCCGCGATGGAGGCCGCGGCGGCGTCACCCGCGCGCGGCGGCTACGTCGAGGCCGACATCGCCTTCCACCGGGCCCTGCTGGACGCCGGCGGCAACCGACTGCTCGGCTCCCTGGGGCGCGCCGTGGAGATCGCGCTGCGGCACAGCTTCGACGTCAGCACCCAGACCCCGGGCGCGGTGGAGGCCTCACTGCCCGGTCACCGCGCCGTCGTACGGGCCGTCGAGGCCCGTGACCCGGACGCGGCAGCGGCGGCCGTACTCGGCATCATCGAGGCGGCCCAGCGGGAGATCGCCCGGTCGCCGGGGAAACCGGGAAAGCCGGGCCGGCCGGGGGACCGGGGGTAACGGGCGGCGGTCCCCACGACCGCCCTCACATCAGGGTCACTCCGGCCACGCCGAGTTCTGGATGACGTCGACGAAGTCGACCCGGCGGAACCCCGGCACGAAGTGCTCCAGGACGTCCGCGTTGACCGTGGCGAAGGTGGTGTCGGGGCGATGCCTGAAGCCGTCCGTGAACGCCTGGAGGATCTGCCGCTTGAAGTCCGGCCGCGGATGCGCGGCGGTCACCTCGTCGATCTGAGCACGGGTGATGTTGTCCAGGTTCAGGCCCAGCACGTCCGTCTCCACGCCCGCCGTCGTCGCGGCGATCTCGGAGGCCATCTTGTACGGCACCTCCGGGGTGGTGTGCAGGGCGACCGCCGTCCACACCGTGTTCGCGTCGCCCTCGGACAGCCCGTGCCGCAGCAGGAACGCCCGTGCCTGGTCGGCGCCGTCCATCTCGAACCGCTGGTCGTCGGAGCGGTACGGCTCCACGAGACCCGTGTCGTGGAACAGGGCCGCTACGTACAGCAGCTCAGGATCGGGCTGAAGCCCGCGCGCAGCGGCCTGGAGGCTGCCGAACAGGAACACCCGGCGGGAGTGGTGGTAGATCAGCGGCGGGGTCGTGTCACGGATCAGCTCGGTGGCCTCCCGCGCCAGCGTGCTGTCCGGGATCGCGACACCGGCGATCTTCTCGCTCATGACTGCCTCCGAGGGGTTCGGTGTGACCGTGACCGGAACACCTCCACCCTGCGGCATCCGCCCCGCCATCGCCGCTCACGGACGGCCGACAACCCCTCCCGAACAGACACGGGGCCCTCAGAGAACGTCCCTCCTCGTCGAAGCGAACCGCTGCCGGTACCGCGTAGGTGACACCCCCAGGTGCCGTGAGAAGGCCCGCCGCAGACTCTCGTAGCTGGGGAACCCGGAACGCGCCGCCGCCTCCGTCGCGTTGTGCCCCGCGTCCAGCAGCGCCTTCGCCATGTCGAAGCGGACCAGCTCCACGTACTTCATCGGCGTGGTGTCCAGCTCCGCGCGGAACAGCCGGGTCAGATGGCGCGGGCTCACCCGGACGCGCGCCGCGAGGGACTCCACGGTGTGGTCGCCGGTCGGGTCCGCCCGCACCGCGTCCTGCACGAGCCGCAGCACGGGTGTCTGCGGGGCCGGCCCCTGGAGCGAGGCGGAGAACTGCGACTGGCCGCCCGCGCGCTGCATGTACACCACCAGCGAGCGGGCGACGCCGCGCGTCAGGTCGGGCCCGTGGTCGTCCTCCACCAGGGCCAGCGCCAGGTCGATGCCCGCGGTGACCCCGGCCGAGGTGTACGTGCCGCCGTCCTTGACGAAGATCGCGTCGGGTGCCACCTGGGCGGCGGGGTGGAGGCGGGCCAGGAGCGCGGTGTGCTGCCAGTGCGTCGTGGCCCGCCGGCCGTCGAGCAGACCGGCCGCGCCCAATACGAACGCGCCCGTGCAGATCGACGCGACCCGCCCCGCCCGCGCGGCCAGTCCCGCGGCGGCGGAGCTGAGGTCGGGGTCGACGGGGGAAGTGGGCAGCGCGTCACCGCCGACCACCAGGAAGGTGTCGAAGGCGGGCGCGTCCAGCGCGTCCGCGCCGGCCGGCACCGGCACGCCGATCGACGACCGCGCGGGCTTCCCGCCGACCGAGACGATGCTCAGCCGGTAGGCGGCGCCGAAGCGGTTCGCCTCGCTGAACACCTCGGCGGGGCCGGACAGGTCCAGCATCTTCATCCCGTCGAAGACCAGCACCCCGACGTGATGCTCCCGCCGTTCCCGCAGCTCCATCCGCCCTCACTCCGCACACCCGCTCACGGCTCCCGCACCCGGGAAAGCCTGGTCACCCGCATTCTCCCTCCCACCCGCGGCGCCCGGTCACCCCGACGAGGCCGCCTGCGCGGCGCCCCGGCCGGGCCTACGAAGCGTCCGCGGCGTCCGGTCACCCCGACGAGGCCGCCTGCGCGGCGCCCCGGCCGGGCCTACGAAGCGTCCGCGGCGTCCGGTCACCCCGACGAGGCCGCCTGCGCGGCGCCCCGGCCGGGCCTACGAAGCGTCCGCGGCGTCCGGTCACCCCGACGAGGCCGCCTGCGCGGCGCCCCGGCCGGGCCTACGAAGCGTCCGCGGCGCCCGGTCACCCCGACGAGGCCGCCTCCGCGGCGCGCCGCGTCACCTCCTCCGCCGCCCGGGCAGCCCGCCCGCTCACCTTCCAGACGGCCGTCCGCAGCGCCGCCGTCGGCGACGGCGGGAGCACCCCCAGTTGCTGCAGCGTCGTCACGTCGTCCCGCACCGCCTCGTGCCCCACGACCCGGCCCTCCCGCAGATGGAGCACATGAATCCGCTCGCAGTCGATCTCCCGGCCGGTGGGCGGCACCGCCTGGTCCAGCCGCCCTTCGCGGTACCGCACGAAGGGACCGGTGTGCCGTCCCTGCATCGGAGCCGCACCCACACCCGGTCCCCGTCCTCCGCCACGGCGTCGACCGGCAGGCGAAGGTCCCCGTAGGCGCTGCGCAGCCACGCCGAGGAGGCGAGGACGCCGGCCGGCCCGTCGAGCGAGCATGCGGCCGGGGCGACGGCGGCCTCCCGGTTGACGAAGCGGTCGTGGACCACGTCCGCGGCCAGTGCCGGAACGCGCCACCGGCGAGTACCGCAAGGCGTCGCGTGACGTCGCCGCCCACCTGGACACGCTCACGGCGCGTCCGGCGGAGCCGGAGGAGGGCACGGCGGATCTGCTGTGGTTCTGGTTCGGCCCCTCCGGCTGGCGCCCCCTGGTCGTCGAGAACGGCTGGTCGTGGGAGCGCGCGGAACACTCCCCGGCCCGTACGACGATCGCCATGCTCGGCTGACCGCCCGGCGTCTCCCCTGCGCGGACGGCGTCCGACGGCACGGCGGCCCCGCCCCGGCGCCCGTGAGAGGGCCGGAGCGGGGCCGACTGCCCACCGCCGACTAGGACTTGAGCCAGTTCAGGATGTCCCCGTTGAGTTCGTCGGGGTACACCGACAACATGCCGTGCGGATAACCCTCGTAGGTCTTCAGCGTGCCGTTCTTCAGCAGCTTCACCGTCAGCGGGGCCGAGTCGTCGTACGGCACGATCTGGTCGTCCGTGCCGTGCATGACCAGCACCGGCACGTCGATCTTCTTCAGGTCCTCGGTGAAGTCGGTCTCCGAGAACGCCTTGATGCACTCGTAGTGGGCGTTCGTCGCGCCCGTCATCCCCTGCCGCCACCAGTTGTCGATCAGCCCCTGGGAGACCTCCGCGCCCGGCCGGTTGAAGCCGTAGAACGGGCCCGACGCGATCTCGATGTACAGCTGGGAACGATTGGCCGCGAGCTGGCTGCGGAACCCGTCGAAGACCTCGATCGGCGTGCCGCCCGGGTTGCTCTCGGACTTGACCATGACGGGCGGCACCGCGCTCACCAGCACCGCCTTCGCGACCCGGCCCGGCTTGGCGCGCGCCACGTACCGCGTCACCTCACCGCCGCCGGTGGAGTGCCCGATGTGCACGGCGTCGCGCAGGTCGAGCGCGTCGGTCAGGGCCGCGACGTCGGCCGCGTACGTGTCCATCTCGTGGCCCCCGGCCGTCTGGTCGGAGCGTCCGTGCCCGCGCCGGTCGTGGGCGATCACCCGGTAGCCGCGCTGCAGGAAGAACAGCATCTGCGCGTCCCAGTCGTCGGCGCTGAGCGGCCAGCCGTGGTGGAGGACGAGGGGCTGCCCGTCTCGCGGGCCCCAGTCCTTGTAGAAGATCGTCGTCCCGTCAGAAGTCGTCACCGTGCCCATGGTTGGTCCTCCGCAAGATGAGGCTGAGGCGGCCGGGCCGGTGCGCGACCACCGGCGCACGGCAAGATGCGCGGGCGGATTCCGGCCGGCCGGAGGGACTGCGGCCGCAGCTCGGAGCCACGGCCGGATGCACGGCAATCACCTTACGCCGAAGAGACGAACCGCTCATCTCGGGACGTTTGGGGTGGCGTCGAGTTGGTCCGATACGCATCGTTTGATCCGCATATGGTGGTCCAATGCTGCTTGTTCCCAGGTGGGTTCTGTTCTCGTCGGGGTGCGCGCCGGTGCTGTTGATCGGGGGCTGGGCGATCTCGGCGGCGCTGGAGGGGTCGGGTTACGACCCGGTGACCCAGACGATCAGCGTCCTCGCGGCGTACGGCGCCTCGGGCTCCTGGGTGATGACCGGCGCGTTCCTCGCGCTGGGCGTCTGCCATCTGCTCACCGCATGGGGACTGCGGGCGGCCGCGGCGGCCGGGCGGGTGGCGCTGGCCGGCGGGGGAGTGGCCGCACTGGCCGTGGCGATGGTCCCCGCCCCCACCAGCGGAGGCTCACTGGGGCACGGCTCGGTGGCCGCCGTCGGCTTCACGCTGCTCGCCCTGTGGCCGGTCCTCGCCGCGACCGCGGGCAGCACCACGCCGTGGGCGTTGCGGCCCCTGCCGTCCTTCGCCGCGACCAGCGTGATGGTCGCGGGGGCGGTGTGGTTCCTCGTCGAGATGCACCGCCACGGCATGGCGGGCGTCGCCGAACGCGTCGTGACGGCCATGCAGTCGCTGTGGCCGTTCGTGGTCGTCCTGTCGTGCCTACGGCACCGCGCGGTGCGTGGCGAGCGGGACGCGCGACTGTCGTCGTGAGGGGCCGCGTGCGCACGGACCCGTGCAGCTGTGCCCGCACCGCGATCCGGCGTCACCGCCCGTCGCGGTCCGCCGCCCCCGCCGGGAACTCCTCGCTGCCGAGCACCCGCAGCAGTTCCATCCGCTCGCGGGTCTCGTCGTCCGCCGGGGTGAGCACCAGCAGTTCCTGCCGCTGGTCGGGGGTGACCAGCGTCTCGCAGTCCAGGAGCAGCCGGCCGACCCGGGGATGCAGCAGCGTCTTGCGGTCCGCGCGCCGGACCGCGACCTCGTGCTCCGCCCAGAGCGCCTTGAACCCGGAGCCGGCGGCCTCCAGCCGCTCGACCAGTCCGGCCACCTCCGGGTCGCCCGCCCGGCGTCCGGCGGCCGCCCGCAGGTCGGCGACCAGCCTGCGGCCGTGCAGCTCCCGGTACTCCGCAGGGCAGACGGCGCGCGCCTCCGGCTCGGTGAACCAGCGGTAGATCATGTAGCGGCGGTCGCCGCGGAAGCCGGTGAGATCCGACATCAGCAACAGCGAGGCGCGGTTCTGCGCCAGCATCTCGCCGAGGTCGGACAGCACCGCGGCCGGGGTGTCGCCGAGCAGGTCGAGCATCCGCACCAGCCCCGCGCGCGCCGGCCGGGCCGTGCCGTCCGCGGGCGGCGGCCGGTGACCCGCCAGATGGAACAGATGGTCGCGCTCGTCGTCGGACAGACGCAGCGCGCGGGCCAGCGCGGCCAGCAGCTGCGTCGAGGGCTGGCTGCTGCGGCCCTGTTCCAGGCGGACCACGTAGTCCACCGACATGCCGGCGAGCATCGCCACCTCCTCCCGGCGCAGTCCGCGCGTGCGGCGCCGGGGTCCGTCGGCGAGGCCCACCTCGGCCGGGCGGATCGCCTGACGGCGGCGGCGCAGGAAGTCGGCGAGCTGTTCTCGTTCCACGGCTCCATGGTCCCGCGCAGGCGAACTCCCATCCAGGGAGCGCCGCTCCCACGATGAACGCTCCGCTCCCGCCCGCCCCGCCGCCGCCACACAGTGGAGGCGACCACGACGTGCAGATCAGTAAGGAGCACATGATGCGCACACGCACACTGGGCAGCACCGGACCGAGGGTCTCCGCGCTCGGACTGGGCGCGATGAGCATGTCGGGTTCGTACGGCGAGGCCGACCGCAGCGAGAGCATCGCGACCGTCCACGCCGCGCTGGACGCCGGCGTCACCCTCGTCGACACGGGTGACTTCTACGGCATGGGCCACAACGAGCTGCTGCTCGCGGAGGCGCTGCGCGGCAGGGACCGTGACAGCTACGTGCTGAGCGTGAAGTTCGGGATGCTGAGCGGCCCCGGCCCGACGTACGGCGGGGTCGACGGCCGTCCGGCCGCGGTGAAGAACTTCCTCGCCCACTCGCTGACCCGTCTCGGCACCGACCACATCGACGTCTACCGGCCCGCCCGGCGCGACCCCGACGTGCCGATCGAGGAGACGGTCGGCGCGGTCAAGGAACTGATCGAGGCCGGCCACGTACGGCACCTCGGCCTCTCCGAGGTCGACGCGGAGACCGTGCGGCGGGCGCACGCCGTGCATCCCGTCGCCGACCTGCAGATCGAGTACTCGGTGATCTCCCGCGCCGTCGAGCCGGAAGTCCTGCCCACCCTGCGCGAGCTGGGCATCGGCCTGACCGCGTACGGCGTCCTCGCCCGCGGGCTGATCTCCGGGCACTGGTCGCCGGACCGCGCCGCCCGGCCGGGCGACCACCGTGCTGCCGGCCCCCGGTTCGCCGCGGGGAACGTGGAGCACAACCTCGCCCTCGTCGAGGCGCTGCGCGGGGTGGCCGCGGTGAAGGGGTGCACCGTCGCCCAGCTGGTCATCGCGTGGGTGGCGGCGCAGGGCGAGGACATCGTGCCGCTCGTCGGCGCCCGTACCCGTGAACGGCTGGCGGAAGCGCTGCCGGCGCTCGACGTGGAGCTCACGGCGGACGACCTGGCGGAGATCGAGAAGGCGGTGCCGCCGGGTTCGGCGCGCGGGGACCGCTATCCGGCCGCGTTCATGTCCACGCTGGGCGTGGGGAATTGACCACTGCCGCTCCGGGCGCCGGCGCCCCCGGGTGTCCCTAACCCGCTTCGAGGCCGAGGACGCGGCGGGCCGCCTCGGCCTCCGCGGCCGGCGGGGAGAGCTCGTCCAGGGTGTCCAGTTCCGTGTCGTCCGCCAGCTCCCGCTCCCAGGCGTCGGCGAGCCGCTGCTGCTCCTCGTGGGGTTTCGCGCTGACGGCTTCCCGGTGCTCCGGGTCCAGGGCCGTGAGGAAACGCTCGACCGAGTCCATGGACATGCCGTACTCCTTGTTCGCTTCCGGAAGGCGCCGCACGGCCCAGGATGGCCAGCGCCCTCGGGGTACGGGTGCCCGACACGGCCCGCGGCCACCCTGATGGCCCCGCAGGGATGGGACCCCCCACTTGCCGCACCTATCGAATTTCGATAGCTTCCCATCGTCATTCGATCGGTGCGCAGGTGTTTGTGCGGTGCCCTCGGCATCGCGCCCTGTGCGCGCCTCGAGCCCTGGAGCGCCTCATGTCCTCAGCCGTCCCTGCCCCCGCGCCCGCCGCCCGTCCGGTCTCCGGGGGAGTGACCCGTACCGACGTGCTGGTCGTCGGGGCCGGACTGGCCGGGCTGCACGTCGCCACGCGGCTCGCGCGGCAGGGACGCGACGTGCTCCTCGTGGACCGCCGCACCACCCTCGCCGGGGCCGTCCGCACCACCGGGATCTTCGTGCGCAAGACGCTCGACGACTTCCCGCTCCCCGAGCGCCACCTCGGCCCGCCCATCCGGCGCATGCTGCTCTACCCGCCCGACCTGAGCCGCCCCGTCGCCCTGGTCAGCGACCGGGACGAGTTCCGCGTCGGCGACATGGCCGGGCTGTACGAGACGTCGGCCGCGGTCGCCGTCGATGCGGGCGTACGGCTCGCGCTGGGCACCCGCTACGCCGGCCGGCACGACGGGACGTACCACCTGATCGGCCGCGACGGGACGTACCGCGTCCGCGCCCGGTACGTCGTCGGCGCGGACGGCGCCCGGTCGAGCGTGGCCCGCGACCTCGGCCTCGACCGCAACCGGCATCTGCTGGTCGGCGCCGAGGAGGTCTTCCCGGTCGCCCCGAACGGCGAACCGCCCACCTTCCACTGCGTCCTCGACCCCCGGGTCGCCCCCGGATACCTCGCCTGGGCGGTCAACGACGGGGAGCACGCCCACGTCGGCGTCGCCGGATACGCCGACCGCTTCCCGCACGGTCTGCGCCGCGCCATGGAACGCTTCAGCGCCGACGCGCCCGGCCTGGAGGGCGTGCGCCGTCCGGACACGGTGGAGCGGCGTGGCGGGCCGATACCCGTCGGCGGGGTGCTGCGCCGCATCGGCTGCGCGGACGGACTGCTCGTCGGGGACGCGGCCGGCGCGGTGTCGCCGCTCACCGCCGGCGGCCTCGACCCGTGCCTGCGCCTGTCCGACCTGGCCGCCCAGGTCCTCGACGACGCCCTGCGCACCGGCGCCTCCGCCCCCCTGACCCACTACAGCGGCACCTCCCTCCGCTCCCGCTTCCGCGGCCGGCTGGCGCTGCGCAACGGACTGGCGCACATCCGGACGCCCGCCGCGACCACCGCGGCGTTCACTCTTCTGCGCACCCCGCCCGGCCGCGCCGCGGCGGCCCGCATCCTCTTCGGCGACCGCTCCTTCCCCGGCCGCCCGGTCCCCGAGCCGAGCCCGGTCGGCGGCTGACCCCGCGGCCGCGGCGGGCCCGCGCCCGCATGCGCGCCCCTGCCGGCCCGTGCACGCTGGACCCATGGCGAGCGACCAGCCCACCGTCGTGATCTACCCGCCCTCCGGCGACGGCGGCCGCCGCGTCCGCGCGGGCCCGCACTTCCTGGGCATGGCCTACACGCTCCTGGACGTCGTGGAGTTCCTGCGGCTGCACGGAATGGACGACGCCGACGGCGACTGGCTGCGACGGTCCCCGCGCGTCGAGTGGCGCGGCGGCGGCCCGGACACCTGGACGGCGGCCCGCGGCCTGCACGACTGACAGGGCGGCGCCCCTCGGGCATCATGTGATCATGACGGAACTGGTCGAACGGGTGGACGACGACGATCGGGTGATCGGCGTCGTCGACAGAGGCGAGGCGATCCGCAGACGGTGGCTGCACCGCGTCGCGACGGTCGTCTGCCGGGACACGCGGGGGAGGATCCTCGTGCACCGCCGGCCGCACGACGACGTCCGCTTCCCGGGCGGCGTCAACTTCATGCTCGGGGGAGCGGCGGAGCCCGGCGAAACCTACGAGGAGGCCGCCGCCCGGGAACTGACGGAGGAACTGGGCGTACGGGCCCGCCCCCGCTTCGTCCTCAAGTTCCGGTGCGCGGGCGTGATCAGCCCGTACTGGCTCGGGCTGCACGAGGCCGTGGTGACCGGGCCGTTCGCCCCCGCCCCGGACGAGATCGCCTGGCACGACTGGCTGACGGAGCCCCAGCTCGCGGAACTGGTGCGGGACGAGGCGTTCGTCCCCGACGCCCGGGAGGCGTACCACCGCTGGGTGTCCCCGCGCCGCGAGGGGTCTCACCGTGCGGAGCCCTCCGCCCGGTGACGAGCCGGTCGCCCTCCCGCGTTCGCGCACCGTCCGCAGGACGGTCACCATGGCAGGGACCGGGGGCGGACCGACTCGTCGTGGAGGGTGGACATGTTGCTGCCGGTCCTGTTCGCGCTGGGCGCCGCGCTCAGCAACGCGCTCGCGACCGTGCTCCAGCGCAAGGCCGCCCTGACGGTGCCCAAGTCCGAGGGACTGCGCCTCGGACTCATCCTCGACCTGCTGCGCCGACCCGTCTGGCTGCTCGGCATCCTCGCCGTGATCACCGCCGGCGTCTGCCAGGCCGTGGCGCTCGTGACCGGTCCGATCACCATCGTGCAGCCCCTGTTCGTCCTTGAACTGCCCCTCGCCCTCGTCATCGCCGCGGCCCTGCTCCAGGGACGGCTGTCACGCGCCGGCTGGCTGGCCGTCGGCACGGTGGTGGCCGGCCTCGGCATCGTCCTGTTCGCGGCCTCGCCCGCGGGAAACCGCACCCAGGTGCCGATGACCCACTGGATCCCGGCCGTCGCCGTGTGCGTCGCCGCCATCGCCGCCCTGGTCGTCGCGGCACTCCGCCGCCCCGAGGGCCGCGGCCGGGCTGCCTGCTTCGGACTCGCCACGGCCATCTCGTACGCCATGACGGCCGCGCTGATGAAGACGTCGATGCACACCCTCGACGACGGCGGCATCACCGCCTTCTTCACCACCTGGCAGACGTACGGCTTCGCCCTCTTCGGGGTGTGCGCGCTGTTCTTCCTCGAGAACGCGATGCAGTCGGGCCCGCTGGTCGCCTCCCAGCCGGCGCTGACACTGGGCGACGCGTGCGTGAGCCTGGCGCTGGGGATCACCGTCTACGAGGAGTACGTCCGGACGGGATGGTGGCTGGTCCCGCAACTCCTGGGCGCGGCACTGATCGCGGCGGGCGTGCTGGCGCTGTCGCGGCTTCCGCTGGCGCGGGCGCTGGCGAGCGAGGAGAAGGAGCAGCCGGGGGAGGGCACGGCCGCGGACGCGGGGACGCCCGCACCCTGACACCGGCCGGGTGACCGCCGTTCGTTATCATCACCGGCGACGCCGAGGCCGACGATCAGTGCCGCCGTCCCGCCCCGGAGGGCGAGGCGCGCCGCGCGACGCACGGCGATCAGGGACGCGGGGGAGACATCAGGGTGACGGAGGCACAGGCGGTGAGACGGCCGCGTGGCGATGCGGCGGTACTGCCGAGGCCGAGCGCCCGAGCCGGACGCCCTCACCTGCTCCCCCCACCACGCGCGCCGCTCGCCGGCTGACGTGCCCACCCTCCCCCCCCCACAGGCTTACGAGGAGCCCTTTCGTGAACCGTTCCGTCCCCGCCCTGGCCGTACTCTGCCTCGCCGCGCTCACCGCGTGCGGCGGAGGCGGGGAGCCGGAGAACTCCACGGGTGAGCCCAGGCCCTCCGCGACCCGGTCGGAGCGGGCCGCGCCGGCCGAGCGGCTGGCCGGGCTGATGGTCACCCCGGCCGAGGTGAAGGGCTTCGCGGTGAAGCCGTACGACGACCGGTTCGCCCTCGCCGAGTCCGCGTCGGAGATGAGCGCCGACACGCCGGCCTGCGCGCCGCTGGCCCTCGCGCTGAACCAACTGCCGCTGGGCGAGCCGCAGGCGGACCTCACACGGTCCTTGGACTCGGAGTCCGAGGGCGCGCCCGACACGTACGTCACGCTCACGACGTACGCGCCGGGCGGGGCGCAGGCCGTGCTGGCGGACGTGAAGAAGGCCGTGGCCGCGTGCGGGGACGGCTTCACCGCCAAGGGGAGCAACGGCAGCACCGTGTACGAGGCGGTCGCGGCGGAGGACGTCGCCCCGGCCGGCGAGGAGACGGTGGGCTTCACGGCCACGACCTCGTTCCAGGGCGTGTCGCACACCCTCCACACCCAGGTCGTCCGCGCGGGCGACGTCGTCGGCGTCTACTTCGCCGCCGACGGCATGGCGATGGTCACCGGCCGCCCGAGCGACGCGGAACTGCCGCCGGCGGTGGTGAAGGCGCAGTCGGCGAAGCTGGGTTGAACGCTTTGACGCTGCCGCTTCGTCTGACGCCGGGCGCGGGATACGCACGGCGCTCCTGCTGTGCCTGTGCGCCCTGGCCGTGCTCCTGTGCACCGCGCCCCAGGCCCGCGCGGCGTCCGACGGCCAGGTCACTTTGCAGGCGGCCCACCTCGCGGAGGGCCTGCGCGAACCCGGTCCCCATCACCGGCCAGTTGCCCCGCGGGGCGGCCGAACCCGCCACGACGAGACCACGGGTCTCCTGACGTCAGTACCCGACGGAGTCGCGGCCCTGGCGGTCGCTGCCCTGGAAGTAGGACCAGCCCGCACATGACCCGCTAACCGAAGCGCCTCGAGACAGCGAGCCGCCTGAACGTCCAGGCCGATGCCGGAGAGCGGTGCCGGCTCGGAAGGATCCCGCAGCCCCCGGGCGGACGTTCTGCAGGCCGCAGGCCGGCCTCGGCTGCGCCCGGCAGGGCGGCCCCCGCCGGCGCTGATCGGAACCGTCCTCGGCGCGCCCTTCTGTCCGCTCCTCGTGCTCCTGATGCTGCTGGCCCGATGGCGGCACGCCGATGTCTCCCATGCCGGGTACTGGAGGTCGATGCTCGTCGACGGGCATCCCGACGGATGGGGCACGCTTCGCCCGGCTCCACGCCGACCACGGCCCCACGGTGCCCGACGGAGCGGCCCTCGCCGGGCCGCAGCTCGTCCGGCTCCTCGACGACTTGAACACCGCCCGACTGCCGGCCTGGGCCTGGCCCCTGCCCGGTGGGGTGAGGCGGTGGGATCGGATCGCTCACGAGGCGACAGGCGGTCGGGGCTGGCCGCGTGGGGGAGGTCTGTCGGGTCTCGCAGGGCGCGCGCCGGGGTGCTGGGTAAGGTCCCGCCCATGAACTCGGCTGCCACTCCCCGTCCCTGCGCCCGTGACCTCGGCATCGTCGTCGGGCCCACCCCCACCGGCCCCCTCAACGCCCTCACCGACGTGCCGGGAGTCCGTGTCGGGCACACCACCGTCCGGACTCGGCCCGACGTGCACAGTGGGGTGACCGCCGTCGTGCCCGACGGGGTCCGGCCCGGGGCCGCGGTTCCCGCCGGGGTGTTCGTCGGGAACGGGTACGGCAAGCTCGTCGGGTCCACCCAGCTCGCCGAACTCGGAGAGCTGGAGACCCCCGTGCTGCTCACCTCCACGCTGTCCGCGTTCCGGGTCGCCGATGCGCTTGTCGGGTGGGTGCTCGAACAGCCGGGGTGTGAAGACGTGTTGAGTCTCAATCCGGTCGTGGGGGAGTGCAACGACGGATATCTGTCCGACATTCGCAGTCGGCCAGTGGGCGAGGAGCATGTGCGGGCCGCGCTCGACGGGGCGTCGGACGGGCCCGTGGCCGAGGGGTGTGTCGGGGCCGGGACCGGCACCGTCGCCCTCGGGTTCAAGGCCGGCATCGGGACGTCCTCCCGTACACCGGACGTGGGCGGCCGCCGGTTCACCGTCGGCGCTCTCGTGCAGGCCAACTTCGGCGGCACCCTGCGCGTCCTCGGGCGCGCCCTCGACGGCGGCGGACCGGCCTCCGAGACCGGGTCCTGCATGATCGTCGTCGCGACCGACGCCCCGCTCGACGCCCGCCGGCTCACCCGGGTCGCCCGCCGTGCCGTGTTCGCCCTCGCCCGTACCGGCGCGGCCTACAGCCACGGCAGCGGCGACTACGCCGTCGCCTTCACCACCACCCGCCCCGGCACCGCGCCCCCGCTCGCCGACGCCGACCTCAGCCCCCTCTTCGAGGCGGTCCTCGACGCCGTGGAGGAGGCCGTCCTCAACTCCCTCCTCGCCGCCACCACGACCACCGGATACGCCGGACGCACCGTCCCGGCCCTCCCCGTGGACCGACTCCTCGCAGGCCCGGCCACCTCGGAGGGCCAGGGCCTTTCCTCGGGAGCATCCCGGCGTCGCGGGGCCTGACACGCACCCCCCACTGCCCTGAACGGGCGTGGGGGCGCCCCCAGCGGCGTTGTCGTCGGTTGCCGCCCCCCCCCACTCGGCTTCGCCCGCGCGGAAGGGACCCCCATCGCGTCGACGCCCTCCTCCGCTTGCAGCTGCACGCACCGGACCCCGCTCGGGTCGGCCCAAGGCGCACCGCGACTCACAGCGAGGCTGATCCGAACGAAAGGCCCTGGTCCTCCCGGCGTCCCCACACCATCGCCATCCCCGGACCCACCTCCGCCAGCTGCGGCGACTCCAGGTACGCCAGTGCCTCGTCCACCACCCGCGCGTCCACCAGCCCCGTCGCCTCCAGCTCAGGCCGCATCCGCTGCCAGGTGCCCGACCAGAAGTGGGCCGCCGGGCCGCCCGGGAGCAGGGGCGGGCAGACCACCTCCGCGCCGATGTCGCGCAGACCCTCCTCGCGGAGGTAACGCGGGTACGCCGGCACCTCGGTGATGTCGGTGCCGATCGTCGCCCACAGCGCCGCCCACATGGCGTCCATGGTGCGCCGGTAGGCGGAGGAGCGGTCGAGTGTGTCGGGCAGTTCCACCGCGTCGCCGAGCACCAGCACGCCGCCCGGGCGGAGCAGGCCCGCCAGCCGGTGGACGAGCCCGCGGCGCCCCGGCAGGTGCATCAGCACGAACCGCGCGTGCACCAGGTCGAACCTGCCCGGGTCCAGGTCCTCGTCGGTGACGTCCGCGGTGAGCACCCGAAGGCCCGGCAGATCCCAGGCGGCCAGGGCGCGCGTGTCCCGGTCGAGGGCGACGACCTCCGCCACCCCGGCCTCCTCCAGAAGCCACCGCGCGACGGTTCCCGTCCCCGCGCCGACCTCCAGGCACCGCATGCCCGGACCCGCGCCCAGCTCGCTCAGCCGCCGGGTGGTGATCGGGTCGTACACCAGCGCTGCGGCATCGATGCGCTCCGACTCGTGCGGGTCCTCGGGCGGGAACAGCTCCCGGCCGTAGAGTCCTCCGCCCGGGTCAGGCGGACCGCCGTCGCCGGGCGCGCCGACGCCGGGGCCCGGGGGCGGCCCGCCGCCCGCGCCCGCCCCGCCGTCCCGGGGATCCGCCGCATCCGTCACCCGCGCACCCCGGTCAGTTGATCCCGCTCGGCGTCGGCGACGGCGTGCGTCCCGCGAGCACTTCCTGCAGCCGCAGCGTGCCCCGCTCCACCGCGGCCGACGTCGTGTCGTGGTCGGCGCCGTCGAGACCGCCGTTGGTGACCGTGATCGCGTCCGCGCCGATCTGCACCGCGGCGACGTCCAGGCTCAGCGTGACGGGGGCGCCGCTGCTCTCACCCTTCACCGTCACGGTCAGCCCCTGCCGGTTGTCCCCGGCCTGCGGCAGCGACGTCTCGATGACCTGCACCGTGCGCTCCCCGGCGTCCCCGCCGGTCAGCGTGAACTGGTCACAGGCGTCGGGCAGCTCGCTCAGCCACTGCATGGAGTCGTTCAGCTCCGCCTTGTCGTACGCGGCGACCTGGTACAGCAGCCGGGAGTCGCCCTGCTGGAAGCCGGTGACGGCGGACGCCCCCGTGGGCTTGCCCAGCAGCGTCTCCTCGAACAGCGCGTCGACCAGCCGCTGGCAGTCCTGCACATCGCTCTGGCCGTCGACGAACGCGGCCACGTCGACGGTGCCCACCAGCAGTGTGTCCCGCCACTCGCGCGGGTCCCGCACCTGCGTCCAGTCGTCCTCGATGTCCGCCGGGGTGATCAGCGCGTTCCGGGCGCCCTCCTCACTGAGGTCCGACGGTGACTGAGAGGCGGCCGGCGACGACGCGGCGGGCGAGGTCGTCTGCGCGGCGAGGCCCCGCTCGGCGACCGTGGACGAGGCGTCCGACTCGGGCGACGCGCTGCTGTCCGAGCCGGAGCAGGCCGCCGTGGCGAACAGCGTGCCGGCGGCCAGGGCGGCGGCCAGGACGCGGGCCGGCCGGACGAGCGGGCGAGGGGTGGTCACGTGTGCCTCCTGTGGGACGGACGGTCCGCCCGGTGCCGACGCGCACCGGGCACGCTTGCTCCCCCCGGCCTCCCACCGCACCACCGCTGGGCCCGGCCGACCAGCGCAGCGGAGGCATACAGGTGAGACCAGAGGGAACACGGGCCCGTGGCCCCGCCCGGTGCCACACCCGGAACGGCGGCCGCGACGACCCCAACGGGCGCCCAGCCACGGCGCCCGCACGGGAACACTGTTACGTTCCCGATGCACCGTTCTGTCCCGGAAAGGAACGAAGCCACGTCCCCCACCGACAACGGCCCGACTCCGCCCCCCGAGGCGGCCAGGCGCCACCCGACCCTGTTCCGTGCCATCCGTCGCCGGCGCAACCCGCCGCTACGGCGCTCGGACATCACGGTGACGGACGAGCGGGCGGTGAAGCGCGCGGTGAAGGCCGCCTCGCTCGGCAACGCCATGGAATGGTTCGACTTCGGGATCTACGCGTACCTGGCCGGCACCATCGGCAGGGTCTTCTTCCCCTCGGGGAACGAGACGGTGCAGCTGTTGTCCTCGTTCGCCACCTTCGCCGTGGCGTTCCTGGTGCGCCCACTGGGCGGCATGGTGTTCGGACCGATGGGCGACAAGATCGGCCGTAAGAAGGTCCTCGCCCTCACGATGATCCTCATGGCGATCGGCACGGCCGCGATCGGCATGCTGCCCACGTACGCGGCGGTCGGCTTCTGGGCTCCGGTGCTGCTGATCCTCTTCCGGCTGCTCCAGGGCTTCTCCACCGGCGGCGAGTACGGCGGAGCGTCCACCTTCATCGCCGAGTACGCCCCCGACCGGCGGCGCGGTTATTTCGGCAGCTTCCTGGAGCTGGGCACACTCGCCGGCTACACCGGCGCGGCCAGCCTCGTCGTGGGGCTCACCGCCTGGCTGGGCTCCGACACCATGGACGCCTGGGGCTGGCGCATCCCCTTCCTGGTGGCCGGTCCGCTCGGCATCGTCGGCATCTACCTGCGGCTCAAGCTGGACGACACCCCCGCCTACCTCAAGCTGGGGGAGGGCAACGTCCATGTCTCCGACGCCGCGAACCACGTCGAGACCACCGCCCGCGGCGACCTCGCCAAGATCTTCCGGCAGCACTGGCGGCCCCTGGTGCTGTGCATCGCCCTGGTCGGCGCGTACAACATCACCGACTACATGCTGCTGTCGTACATGCCGACGTACCTCTCCGACGAGCTGCACTACAAGGAGTCGCACGGGCTGCTGATCCTCGTCGCCACCATGGTGGTCCTGATGCTGATCATCACTCAGGTCGGCAAGCTCAACGACCGCTACGGACGCAAGCCGCTGCTGATGACCGGCATGCTCGGCTTCCTGGTCCTGTCCGCGCCGGCGTTCGTGCTGGTGCAGCAGGGCAGCCTGATCGCGGTGTCCGCCGGCATGCTGATGCTCGGCCTGTCCCTGGTCTGCCTGCTCGGCACCATGTCGGCCGCGCTGCCCGCCATGTTCCCGACACCCGTGCGCTACGGCTCGCTGTCCGTCGGCTACAACCTGTCGGCCTCGCTGTTCGGCGGCACCACCCCGCTGGTGATCACCGCGCTGATCGGCGCGACCGGCTCGGACATGATGCCCGCGTACTACGCGATGGCGGCCGCCCTGGTCGGTGTGATCTCGGTGGCCCTCATGAAGGAGACGGCACAGCAGCCGCTCGAGGGCTCGCCGCCCTCGGTGCAGACCGAGGAGGAGGCCGCCGAACTGGTGCAGGCGCAGGCGCCGACGCCGAAGTTCTGACGCGGGCGACCAGCGCTGGGCAGGGGGCGGGTGCACGGCACCCGCCCCTTGTCACGTCAGGCCGCGGTCAGAGCGCCGCGAGCAGACCGTCCAGAGGCGCGGGCGCCCGCTGCTCACCCAGCGCCTCGACCAGCACCCGGCCGTAGTGGATCTTGCGGCCCTTCTTGGTGCCCAGGAAGCGGCGGAGTTGCTGCTCGGGGGTCCGGCCCCGCTGGGCGGGCTGCCGCAGGAAGGTACTCAGGGGGCGGATGTCCCCCTGCTCCCGCACCAGCCCGGTCACCCGCTCCACGCCCAGGGCGCGGATCAGCTCGTCCTCGAGATCCGCCGCGCAGACTAAGACGCCGTCACTCCCGGCGCCCGCCCGCTCCCAGCCGCGCGCGTAATAGCCGAGCTCCCCCTCGTCGCACAGCCCCGTCAGACGCAGGCCCAGTCCACGGGGGCCGAGCAGGGCCGAGAAGCGGCCCACGTTCATCGCGCCCCCCATCGGCAGCACGCAGACGCCCTCGGTGGCCAGGTCCCGGCCGTGGCGCGCGGCGAGCGCACCCACCGCGGCGGCGTCGCTGAGCCCTTCCAGCAGGACGACCGTACGGACGGACAACCGCCCGGCCAGTTCACGCGCCGGCTCACCGGACCCGCCCGCCGCCCACGCGGTCACCGCGTCCCGGAACGCGTTCATGTCACTCATGCGCCGAGTCTTCGCCGATCGCGACGACTTCGGTACTGGATTTCGGCCTGCGGCCCGTCGGGGCACGGTCCGGGCACCGCCGTCACGGGGCAGCGAGGCGCGCACGACGCGGGTGTCACCACCACCGTCGACTGGTCCCGCGGCCTCCAGACCGTGGACCACGCGGACGCCGCCGTGGACGCCAGGGAGGCGGTGCCCGGCCGGGAGTCCAGGATGTTCGTCGAGCGCCGCTTCCACGGGAGCGACATGCTCGGCTTCCAGACGGCCTTCGACGTCACCGGCGACCCCGCCTGTGCGTTGGCGGGAACCCGTCGGGACCTGGCCCTCGTGCCCATGGGCCCCCGCGCGGCGGCTCGTTAGCTTCGGTGGCGTCCGCGTCCGGCCGGACCGGAGACCGGACGCCCCACCGGAGGAAAGACCGCCCATGCATGCCCAGATCGTCCTGTTCGACGGCTTCGACCCGCTCGACGTCGTCGCCCCCTACGAGGTCCTGTACGCGGGAGGCACCGCGTCCGGCGGGGCGCTCACCGTCGAGCTGGTCACCGCCGAGGGCCCGCGCGAGGTGGTGAGCGGCACCGGCGCCCTCACCCTGCGCGCCACCGGCACGCTCGCCCCGCGTGCGGCCGACCTGGTCGTCGTCCCGGGCGCCTCGGGACGGGTGGGGGAACCCGGCGAGGTGCCTGACGTGGACGCGGGGGAGGGGGAGTGGCGGCAGGACGAGTTCGTCCCCGTCCTGCTGGGCCGCGCCCTGAACACCCCGCTGCCCGCGCTCCTCAAGGAGGCGCTGGACGACCCGTCGGTGACCGTCGCCACGGTGTGCGGCGGCTCGCTGGTGCCCGCCATGGCCGGCCTGCTGGAGGGCCGCCACGCCACGACCCACCACCTGGGCCTCGACATGCTCGACGCGTCCGGCGTCCACGCGGTGAACGCCCGAGTCGTCGACGACGGCGACCTGGTCAGCGGCGCCGGCGTCACCTCCGGCCTCGACCTGGGCCTCTACCTGCTCGAACGGGAACTGGGCCCGCGCATCGCGCACGCCGTCGAGACCCTCTTCGCCCACGAGCGCCGCGGCACGGTCTGGCGCGCCACGGGCCCCGCTCCGGCGGCACTGTGACACCTGCCCCCGCCCGCCTCACCACAGGAGCCACTCGCACATGACCGCCGACACCGACCGGACCGCCTCCCTCGAAGGCGTCTGGGACCTGACCGTCGCCACGCCCGTCGGCCGTATCAAGGCCGTCGTCGAGTTCCGCCGCCGGGACGGCTCGCTCACCGGCGTCGCCTCCGGGGCGGGCGAGGACGTACCGCTGCGGGACATCGCCGTCGACGGCCCCCGCGTCACCTGGAAGCAGTCGGTCACCAAGCCCCTCCGGCTGAACCTCGCCTTCGCCGTCGACGTCCACGGCGACACCCTGGAGGGCACCTCGCGCGCCGGCCGTCTGCCGGCCTCGAAGGTCACCGGGACACGCCGGACGACACCGGTGCGAAGGACGGAATAGGGGACCGGGGGTCGCTGTTACACCTGCTGCCTGACATGCGCGAGTCATTCGACTCGGGCGGTGACGGCGGAAGGAGCACCTCATGGCACGCAGCACGGCACGCCCGGTCGTCAAGCTGAAGTCCACGGCCGGCACCGGCGTCACCTACGTGACGCGCAAGAACCGTCTGAACGACCCCGACCGGCTGGTTCTGCGCAAGTACGACGCGGTCGCCGGACAGCACGTCCTCTTCCGCGAGGAGCGCTGACGCGCGCGGACCGCGCGCGGACCGCGCGCGAGGTCGTCGACAACCCCGGCTCCGCCGCTCCCGGGCGGCGGAGGCCGCGAGAAAGGACACCCATGAGGCACGGCATCCACCCCGTCTCCCGTCCGGTCGTCTTCCGTGACCGCGCGGCAGGGTTCCAGTTCCTGACCCGCTCCACCCTCGACTCCGACAGGACGGTCGAGTGGGAGGACGGCACGACGTATCCGGTCGTCGACGTGGAGATCTCGTCGGCGAGCCACCCGTTCTGCACCGGCACGGCCCGCGTCCTCGACACCGCGGGACGCGTGGAGCGCTTCGAGCGGCGCTACGGCGCCGCCACGGCCGGCCGCTGACCGGACCCGGCCCTCGTCCAGGGCCTTCCCACCAGGAGTACGTGATGAAGGTACGCAAGTCCCTGCGCTCGTTGAAGGCCAAGCCCGGCGCCCAGGTGGTGCGCCGCCGGGGCGTGACCTTCGTGATCAACAAGAAGGACCCGCGCTTCAAGGCCCGCCAGGGCTGACCCGGGGCCGGCGAGCCGCAGGCACCACGACGTCCGGACGGTCCGGCACCGCACTGCGCGGTGCCGGACCGTCGGCGTGTCCGCGCGCAGTGCGGTGCGGAGCCGTCGGCGTGTCCGCGCGCGGTGCGGTGCGGAGACGTCGGCGTGTCCCCGAAACCCCGCCATGCCGGCCGTCGGCGTGTCCCCGCGCGCTCGTCCGGTCGTGCGGGGTCCACGCCGCGCGGCCAGGATGGGAGGGACGTCGCGGGACCGGGCGGGGTGATGCCGCCCCGGCGGGGCGCACGGCAGCCGGGAGGCGGAGATGACGGTGAACCGGGTCGGCATGGTGGTGCACGGCGGACACCGCGAGGCGGTGGCGGCCGCCGACACCGTCCGCGCATGGTGCGCGGAGCACGGCATCGCCTGCAAGGACGTCGACGTGTGGGACGACGGCGACCGGCACAGCGCCCGCCAGGAGGTGGCCGCCGCAGGCGACCCGGACCTGGTCGTCACCCTGGGAGGCGACGGCACGTTCCTGCGCGGCGCCCGGCTGGCCGCGGCCGCGGACGCCCTGGTCCTCGGCGTCGACCTCGGCCGGGTGGGCTTCCTGACCGAGGTGCCCATGACCGAGGTGCGCTCCGCACTGGACGCGGTGTACGAGGGCCGCCTCGACGTCGAGGAGCGGATGCTGCTGACGATGCGCGCCTCCCGCCGCCTGGAGGTCCCCTCGGACATCGAGGCGCTCATGCGGTACGGACGAGGCCCGCTGCTGCCGCCGACCAGCGTGCGGCCCGACTGCGAGTCGGGCGGCGAGTGGGGCATCCCGCTGGACGTGGCCGCCCTCAACGACGTGGTCCTGGAGAAGCTCGCCCGGGACCGGCAGATCTCCGTCGGCGTCTACATCTCCGGCCGGCTGCTCGCCTCGTACTCCGCCGACGCGCTGCTCGTCGCGACCCCGACCGGCTCGACGGCGTACAGCTTCGCCGCCGGCGGGTCGGTCGTGTCACCGCGCGCGGAGGTACTGGTGTTCACGCCGGTCGCGCCGCACATGACCTTCAACCGCTCGGTCGTGGCCGCGCCCGACGAACCCGTCGGACTGCGCATCCTGGAGCGGTCCGGGCGGGCGGCCGTCAGCGTCGACGGCCAGGTCCGCGGCGTCATCGGCCCGGGCGACTGGATCGGCGTGTACGCGTCCCCGCACAAGCTGCGCGCCGTACGCCTCGGTCCGATGGACTTCTACGGCCGGCTGCGTGAACGCATGAATCTGACCGACGCGCCGGCGGCGGTCGCCGACGGCACGCCCGCCCCGCTGTGGCCCGTGAGCACCCCTCCGCCGGGCGACCTGGCCCACCTCGCCATGCCGGAGAGCCCGGTCGCGCAGCCCTGACGCGCCTCGCGTATCAGTGGACGAGGGACTTGACGGTCGTCAGATCCTCACCGGTCAGTTCGGCGATCCGGTGCGCCGGAACCCCGGCCGCGACGGCACGGGCGAGCAGCGCCTCACGGCCCTCGGCGCAGGAGCGGTAGGCGAGCAGTTCCTCCTCCATCTTCGCGACGTCGTAGGGGGCGTTGAGCTGCCGTACGCGGATCAGCTCCTCGTCCCCGAGGGGCACGGGCAGCCGCTCGGCGTCCTCCGGAACGGCGGAGGTCTCCTCGGGCGGCAGCAGCCGCAGCCCCGGCGAGGTCACGGTGACGCCCTGCGCCTCCAGCCACGCCCGCACGGCCGGCGTGTCCAGGAAGGACGCGTCCTCCACGGCGGCGAGCGGCACCCCCAGCGGCACGGCGGGGTCGTCGAACAGCACCAGATAGGCGTCGTCGGTCATGGTCGGTACCTCCTGCAAGGGCGTGTGGTCCCACTCCGTGTGGTCCCGCTCCGGTGGACCTCCCTCTACCCCTGATCCGGCGGTCCACGACAAGGCGTCACCCCCCCGGAGCGAGGCCCGCGCGAACGGGTGTGGTCCATACGGCTTGCTGTTTCCGTGCCTGCTGATCGCCCGCGCCTGTGCGGAGGTTACGCGGTGGCGTACCAATCGGCGGGGCCGGCCTCTCAGAATCCCGAGGCGGGGACGAAGCGCGGCCACCACGGGGGCACGCCGTCAGGGCACGGCGGAGTGGCGGCGCCCTGCCAGAAGACCGAGACGGCACACCGGACGACCCCGAGGAGCGTCACCGCGAGGGCGAAGGTGCGGAGGAGTGGACGGCTTGCGGCCAGGGCGCCCACCGCGAACCAGGCCGGCAGCAGGACCGTCCAGAGACCCGGGACGAACAGCCGTAGCAGGAAGCCGCTGTTGGCCGCGTTGTTCACTCCCACGTCGCAGGCGGCCCACGACGGAGAAGCAGCGCAGTCGGTACCGCGAGAAGCAGAGCCGCCGCCGCTCCGACGCCCCCGTGGAAGACGCGGATGTATGCCCCTGTCACTCAACGCCTTCCGTTCCCGGTCACCTTGTAACCGGGAACGGAAGGCCAACGGACCGTCAGCACCACGGACTCCTCCTCCGCGAACCAGGAGTGATCGACACCCTTGCCCCACACGACGTAGTCACCCTGCTCGGCCAACAGGACGCTGCGACCGGGCAGTTCCACCCGGAAGCGTCCGCTGACGAGGACCAGAAGCGCGGTGCGCTCCTCACCCGTGACCCACCGGGCCCGCTCGTCACCCTTCGGGTGAACGCCCCACTTGATCTCCACGTCCTCGCTGTGACGGGGATCGGAGGTTTCCTTGAAATGCCCCAGCAGCCACCCCCTGTCCAGCGCGGCATCCTTGCCGGCGTTGCCCACGTACACGCTGTCGGTCATGGTGACGGACGGTAGCAGCCGCCCCGCCGCAGTGCCCTCAGCCCGGGCCTCTAGTCTGCTGGGGTGATCGACTATGACGAGTCCGGCGCCCTCGTGGTCCAGGTGGCCGAGGGTTTCCTGCTGTCGGAACCGATCCGACCGTACGAAGGCGACCCGTCGCTCTACTTCCTCGTCCAGGCTCGCGGGCGCTGGGGGAGCGTCGGGACCACGGTGGAGACGTGGGACGGCGACGGCCTCGACACCTTCCTCGCCTCACTTGCGGGAGACTTCCGTGGCTGGCAGGGAGCGCGCACGTGGCACTCGCTCTGCGACGACCTGACCCTCTCGGCGGAGCACCACTCCGGTGGCTATGTCCGACTGACGTGGGTGATCAGCGACGGGGCGCCCACGGAGGAATGGCGGTTCGAGACCAGCACATGGCACGAGGCAGGGGAGGACATGCGCACCCTGGCCGCGGACATCCGCGCGTTCATCGCGAGCGTCGCGGACTGAGCTCGGCCTGCGCCCGCCGTCCGCTCCGGCGGTGGATCGAACGAGTTCGGCGCGGGATTCCGTCTCCATCCGTGCGCACGGGGCCGCCCAGTTGATCAGAGGGGCCGGCGAGGTGCCGCGAGTACGTCTGTGAGTACCTTCTCGAGCGTGACGCCGGCCAGTTGGTGTCTCAGGGTCTCCTCGATGTCCTGGTAGATGTCCCGCATCGCCGGCTGGATGCCGTGACCCACCACGCATCCCTGGTCCGGGGTGGTGCGGTGCATCGCGAACAGCGGGCCGGGTTCCACTGCCTCGTACACGTCGAGCAGGGTGATCGACCCCAGCTCGCGCGCCAGCGACCAGCCCGCGCCCGCGCCTCGCCGGGACTCCACGAGCCCGGCCCTGCGCAGCTCGCCGAGCAGCCGCCTGATCACCACGGGGTTGGTGTTCACGCTGGCAGCGATCCCCTCGGAGGTGGCGACCTCGTGGCCCTGACGCTGGTAGAGACCGATCCAGGCCAGCGCGTGGGCGGCAATGGTCAGCCTGCTGTTGGCGCTCATGATGCCTCCTCCGGTCGCAATGCTCCACGTTACGACAGCACAGTCGTAACAGTGAAGGTTGCGACAATCCGTTGTAACAATTACTGTTGCGACGGTTGAAGAGTCGATCAGTGGCAAGCGTGGACCGTGGGCGTGCCGCGAACTCGGAGGAGAGCAGGAATGGAAAGTAACGAAAAGATCATTCGTGAGGCTTACCGGCTCGCGGAAGGGGACATCCTCGACGGTGACGGTTTCCTGGCCTTGTTCACCGAGGACGGGTCGTTCAACGACATGTCGACCTCGCAGACTTTCCGCGGGGAGCAGATTCCTCAGGTGATCGCGGGTCTCGCCCGCTCGTTCCCCGATGTGCACCGTGAGCTGCTCGCGGTGCACGCGTTCGGTGATGTCGTCGCCGTCGAGTTGCGCATCCAGGGCACGCATCTCGGAGGGTTTCCGACTCCGGCCGGCGAGATCCCGCCGACCGGGAACCGGATCGACGTGCCGGCGGCGGACCTCTGGTACCTCCGTGACGGAAAGATCGAAAGGTTCAACTGCTACAACTCGATGAGCGTGTGGCTTGACCAGATCGGGGTCCACCCTGACTTCAAGGCCGCAGTCGAAGCCGGCGAGGCAGCAGCCGCGACGGCGTGACTCCGCTGTTCAGCGCCGGGTATGCGACAGGGAAGTCCCTTCCGCGGGCCGCATACCCGGCGCTGCTTCTCCAACAAGGGCGTCACGACATGTGCGGCCCAGGCATGCGTCGGGTGAGGAGTCCCGCGTCCGCATGTGTCGTCCGCTCCCTGGTGGACGCCACGCGGCTTCAGCCTGCCGCACACCGCAGCGCCCGCCCCGATGCGCGTCTTCCTCGTGCGGACGGTCGGGGTCGGTGCGGGCGCCGTGGGACTGCTCGTCATGTGTTCCAGTCTCGGCGGCGTCCTGGGCGCGTTGCTCGCGACGCGCCTCTGCCGCCGTCGGGGCAGCGCACGGGCGATGGTGCTCAGCCAGGCGGTGGCCTGCCCCTTCGCTCTGCTGTTGCCCCTCACCACCTCTGGTTGAGGCCTGCTGTTCTTCGCGACGGGAGCCTTCGTGCTGGGAGTCGGGGTGTCCATGGCGAACGTCGTCATCGGCACGTTCCGCCAGAGCTACTGTCCGCCGCGCGTGCTGGGGAGGGTCTCCTCGGCCCTCGACGGCCACCGACCAGGGCACGATCGCGATCGGCTCCGCCCTCGGCGGCTTCCTCGGACCGGCCATCGGCACGCGCCCCACTCTGCGGGTGATGACGGCTCCCCTCGCCCTCACCCGGATGCTCCTGGCGCTCAGCCCTGCGGGCAGGGCACGCGAACTGCCGCTCGCCGCCGTCCCGGCACGGCACACCGGACCGGCGGCCGACGCGCCGTCCCCCGCCTGACCGCACGGCTCGTCGCACACGAGTGGGGCGCGGCACACGCGCCCGCGCCCCCCCCGCACCGAAGACCCCTACCGCTCGTCGACCTCCCGGTCGAAGTCCCGCGCGCAGTCCTGCCGTTCGCTCTGGCTGTTCGCCTGCTCGACGCAGTCCTGGTAGCTCTTGAACTCGTCGCTGTTGATCACCGCGACGCCCATCGCCAGCAGCACCGACGACACCACCAGCGCCAGCGCGCCCAGCACCGCGCCGACGACCGCCATCGTCCCGTTCGTCGCCACGCCTCGTCTGCCGCGCCGGAACCCGAGCACACCGAAGATCACGGCCAGCAGGCCCAGCACGATGCCGCCGAACGCCGTCCAGAACAGCAGGACGCCCACGATGCCCAGGACCAGCGCCGCGATGCCGAAGCCGTTGCGCCGTTCACCCGTGCCTGCCGGCTGTCCGTGCCTCGTCGGCTGATCATGCCCCGCCGGTTCGCCGTAGCCCATCTGCTGCCCGTGGCCCGTCGGCTCAGGGTGCCCATGTGTCGAAGTCATCCGCGGCTCCTCTTCGTATGAAGGATCGTCAGGTGCACTCGCCCCGTCCGTGTGCCCGGACCCGCCGTCCACATGCCGGACGTCCCTCATGGCACCCGTGACACGGCACAGCGGAGTGGCCCCGCCCGGCCCTGTCTCGCATTCCGCCCTTGTGCCCTGACCTGCGCCACCCCTACGATGAATGCGCTTTCATCACCGTCACCGGCACCCCACCCACACCCTCCGCGCGCACAGACCAGGGATGACCCCCATGAGTACCGCCCCCACGGTGTACGACGTGGCCGAACGCTCCGGCGTGTCCATCGCCACCGTGTCCCGCGTCTACCGCAACCCCGACTCCGTGCGCGCGCAAACCCGGGAGCGGGTGCTCGCCGCCGCGCGCGACCTCGGCTACGTGCCCAGCGGCAACGCGCGCGGACTCGCCAGCCGCTCCACCGGCGTCCTCGGCCTCTGCTTCCCCGACTACGCCGACCCGGACACCGACGCCGAGGACGACGACGCGGCGATGCTCTACTCCGACCAGATCATCCGCGGCATGGAGCGCGCCGCCCGCCGACACGGGTACGCCCTCCTCATCGCCGCGTCCCTCAAGGGCGGCCCCGAGAGCCTCGTCGCCAAGGTCGCCGGACGCGTCGACGGCTTCGCCGTGATGGCCCGCACCGTGCCCACCGAGGAGCTCGAAGGCATCTCCCGGCGCCGCCCCGTCGTCATGCTCGCCGGGCCCCGCGAGGACGGCGACCATCTGGACCACCTCGACCACATCGAGGTCGCCAACTTCGACGGGCAGCGGGAGCTGACCCGCCACCTCATCGAGGACCACGGCCTGCGCCGCCTCGCCTTCGTCGGCTCCGCCGAGGAGTCCCCGGACGTCGAGGCCCGCTTCCAGGGCTTCCTCGCCGCCTGCCGCGCCGCCGGCGTCGACACCCCCGAGGAACCCGCCGTGCGCGCCGCCATGATGACCCAGGCCGAGGGCGCCCGCGCCGCCGATGCCCTCTGCGACCGCGACGGCCGGCCCCCGCAGGCCCTCGTCTGCGCCAACGACCAGATGGCCGTCGGCGCCCTCCACGCACTGGAGCGCCGCAGGCTGACCGTGCCGGACGACGTCGCCGTCACCGGCTTCGACGGCATCCCCCTCGGCCGGCTCGTCCGCCCCACGCTCACCACCGTCCGCCAGCCCATGCTGCGGATGGGGGAGGAGGCGGTCGAACTCCTCGTACGCCGCCTCAGCGGCACACCCGGCACCGACCCCGTCTCCCTGATGCTCCCCGTCACCGTCGCCCGCCGCGCCAGCTGCGGCTGCGGCCCCGAGGAGCAGACCGCCGTCGCCATCGGGGCCTGACGGCCGCCCCCGCGAGCCGGCGGCACACGCGGTCGCCCCCACACCCGTACCGCGGCGCCCACACCCGCGCCCCGCCCCCAGGGCGAGCGGACGGCTTCTGCAGCCGCGCCTGAACACCTCCACCACACCCCGTTCACCACACCCCCACGGGACGTATCTCACACCCGCTTCCGCAGGCTCCACCCCCGCCTTAGGTTGCTGACAGGGCCTTGTGCCGTCCCTGGGGGTGTCCGCCTGCCGCGATGAAACAGCGCGCAGGTGAACGCCCCTTTTTCGCGCCCTTTCACGTCCACGAAGGGGCGCACCGCAGCCGTTACCGGAGTGTGACCCAGCTCCCCCTTGTCACGGCGGAGCCCCTCCCTCAGAGTCATGTATGCGCTTACAGAATGCGCATACATCAGGAACGCTCGAGGAGGAGCAGTCCATGCACCGCGCCACACCTGCCGCGATCGCCCTCACCGTGGCGTCCGCGCTCACCCTCACCGCCTGCGGCGGCTCCGGTGGCGCGGACGTGGACGCCGACGCCGAGCAGACGCTCACCGTCTGGGCGATGGGCACCGAGGGCGAGAAGCTCGCCGAGGTCGCCGACGTCTACGAGAAGTCCCACCCGAACATCACCGTGAAGGTGACCCCGGTCGGCTGGGACGTGGCGCACCAGAAGCTCGTCGCCGCGGCCGCCGCGGGCAAGCTGCCCGACGTCATGCAGATGGGCGGGACCTACCTCGGGGAGTTCGCCGACATGGGCGTCCTCGAACCGGTCGACACCAAGACGGTCAAGGAGGGCGACTTCTTCCCCGCCGCCTGGGAGCAGGCCTCGTACGACGGCGAGACGTACGGCGTGCCCTGGTACGTCGACACCCGCGTCCTCTTCTACCGCACCGACCTCGCCCGCAAGGCCGGCGTCGCCAGGACGCCCGCCACCATGGACGAGCTGCTGAAGGCCGCCCAGGCCCACCAGGACAAGGCGAAGACCAAGTGGGGCCTGTCCATCCAGCCCGGCGGCCTGGACACGGTGCAGAGCTTCTACCCGTTCCTGTACTCCTCCGGCGGCGAGATCATCGACGAGGACGGCAAGGCCGCCGTCAACAGCCCGGAGGCCGTCAAGGCGCTGGAGACCTACGGCGAGTTCTTCGCCAAGGGCGTCAGCGAGAAGGCGGTCCGCCCCGGTTACGACGTGACGAAGGACTTCAACACCGGCGACGTGCCGATGTTCTTCGGCGGCCCGTGGATCATGTCGCTGCTCGACGAGAACTACCCGGACATCAAGGGCAAGTGGGCCGTCGCCCCAGTGCCGGCCGGCAAGGAGTCCGTGTCGATGGCCGGCGGGTCCAGCCTCGCCGTGTCCGCCGACAGCGAGCACAAGGCCGCCGCCAGGGAGTTCATCTCCTTCCTCACCGACGCCAAGGGCCAGTCAGACTGGTACGAGCGCACCCGTGACCTGCCCGCCAACCAGCAGGCCTGGAAGACCGGCAAGCTCGCCACCGACCCCAAGCTGAAGGTCTGGCGCGAGCAGATGGAGACGGCGAGGACCACCCCGTCGCAGCCCCGGCTGACCGAGATCACCTCCAAGGTGGACTCCGCCATCGAGTCGGTCACCCAGGGCAAGTCCAGTGCCAAGGACGCCCTGGACAAGGCGCAGGCCGAGATCGAAGGGCTCGTGGGGTAACCGGCATGCCCCTGCTGACCAAGGCGGCCGCCGATCCCGCGGCCCCGGTGACCAAGACCGGCCCGGACGGGCCGCCGGGAGACGGGCGGCGTCCGCGCCGCCCGCTCGGCCGGCACAACCTCCACGGCTGGCTGTTCTCCACGCCGTTCCTGGTGCTGTTCGCCGTCTTCATGGCCTTCCCGATCGTTGCGACGCTCCTGATGAGCTTCACCGACTTCGGGGCCCGCCACGTCACCCGCCCCCTGGAGGCGGAGTTCGTCGGCCTGGAGAACTACACCAAGCTCTTCGAGGACGACCGCTTCCTCAAGGCCCTGTTCAACACGGCGTACTTCGTGGTCGTCGGCGTGCCGCTGACCGTCCTGCTCGGACTGCTCGTCGCGATCCTGCTGAACAACGGCATCGACCGCGCCCGTACGTTCTTCCGGGTCGGCTTCTACGCCCCCGTGGTCACCGCCGTCGTCGCGGTCGCCGTCGTCTGGCGGTTCGTCCTCGACCCGTCCGACGGACTGATCGCCGGCCTCGCCGCCGAACTGGGCATGACCGCGCCGGACTTCCTCGGCTCCGAGACCTGGGCCATGCCCTCGCTCATCGCCATGGCGGTGTGGCGCAACCTCGGCACCGTCATGGTGCTGTTCATCGCCGGTCTCCAGGCCATCCCCGCCGACGTGCGGGAGGCCGCCCGGCTCGACGGCGCGGGCGCCTGGCAGGAGATGCGCCGCATCACCGTGCCGCTGCTGCGGCCGACCATGCTCTACGTCACCGTCATCACCACCATCGGCTACCTCAACGTCTTCGAGGAGCCGTTCGTGATGACCCAGGGCGGCCCGTCCGACGCGACGCTGACGGTGTCCCTGGACATGTACCGCGAGGGCTTCAACTTCTTCCACATGGGCTATGCGAGCGCCATGGCGTACGTGCTGTTCGTGGTCATCATGGGCATCACGGTGCTCCAGCTCCGACTGCTGAAGGACAACACCCGATGAGCGCCCCCACCACGACCGCGCGCCCGGTGCCCGCGCAGGACCGCCCCCGCGGCCGGGGCCGTGTCCGCACCCCCGTGCTCTACACGGTCGCCTCACTCGGTCTGCTGGTGATGTCCGCGCCGTTCCTGTGGATGGCGCTGTCCGCCTTCAAGACCCGCCGGGACCTCACCGCGAGCCCGCCGGTGTGGATCCCGTCGGAGTGGACGCTGAGCAACTTCACCGCTCTGCTCGACCAGCTCGACATGGAGCGGTACTTCCTGAACAGCCTGATCGTGGCCGTACTGGTCACCCTGTGCAACCTGTTGTTCTGCTCCATGCTCGGCTACGCCCTGGCCAAGCTGGAGTTCACCGGCCGGTCCAAGGTGTTCGGCGTGGTGCTGGCGGCCCTCATGGTCCCCGGCAACCTGCTGATCCTTCCGCTGTACGTGCTGATGACGAAGCTCGGGCTCATCGACACCTACGCCGGTCTCGTCCTGCCCTTCGCGGCCGGGGCGTTCGGCGTGTTCCTGATGCGGCAGTTCATGCAGTCCATCCCCGACGAGCTGCTGGAGGCGGCCCGGATCGACGGCGCCGGCGAGTGGTACATCTTCTGCCGCATCGTGCTGCCGCTGGTGAAGCCCGCCCTCGCCACGCTGACGATCTTCACGTTCCTCGGCTCGTGGAACAACTTCGTCTGGCCGCTCATCGCGACCAACGACCCCGACAAGTACACCCTGCCGGTCGCCCTGGCCACCTTCGCCAACGATCCCAACCGGACCGTCGGCGGCGGCAACGGCATGCTGATGGCGGGCTCCCTGCTCGTCGTCCTCCCGGTGCTGCTCGTCTTCGTGGTCCTCCAGCGCCACTTCACCCAGGGCATCGCGACCGCCGGACTCAAGTGACCGGTCCCGCCCGCCCGCCCGTCACACCGGCACCGCCCCACCCCCACCAGAGAGACAAGGACGATGACGCGTACCTCCCTGCCCTTCCCCGACGGCTTCCTGTGGGGGGCGTCCACCGCCGCCCACCAGATCGAGGGGAACAACGTCAACAGCGACTGGTGGCGGAAGGAACACGACCCGGCGGCGAACATCGCGGAACCCAGCCTGGACGCTTGCGACAGCTACCACCGCTGGGAGCAGGACATGGACCTGCTCGCGGAACTCGGCTTCACCGACTACCGGTTCAGTGTCGAGTGGGCCCGTATCGAGCCGGTGCCCGGCACCTTCTCGCACGCCGAGACCGCGCACTACCGGCGCATGGTGGACGGCGCCCTCGCCCGCGGTCTGCGGCCCATGGTGACCCTGCACCACTTCACCGTGCCGCAGTGGTTCGAGGACCTCGGAGGCTGGACCGCCGACGGCGCGGCCGACCTGTTCGCCCGCTACGTCGAGCACTGCGCCCCGATCATCGGCAAGGACGTCCGGCACGTCTGCACCATCAACGAGCCCAACATGATCGCCGTCATGGCGGGCCTGGCCAAGACCGGCGACCAGGGCTTCCCGCCCGCGGGACTGCCCACCCCCGACGAGGAGACCACCCACGCGGTCATCGCCGCCCACCACGCCGCCGTCAAGGCCGTACGGGCCATCGACCCGGACATCCAGGTCGGCTGGACCATCGCCAACCAGGTGTACCAGGCGCTGCCCGGCGCCGAGGACGTCACCGCCGCCTACCGGTACCCCCGCGAGGACGTCTTCATCGAGGCCGCGCGCGGCGACGACTGGATCGGCGTGCAGTCCTACACCCGCACCAAGATCGGCGCCGACGGCCCGATCCCCGCGCCCGAGGACGCCGAGCGCACCCTCACCCAGTGGGAGTACTACCCGGCCGCCGTCGGCCACGCCCTGCGCCACACCGCCGACGTCGCCGGCCCCGGCATGCCGCTGATCGTCACCGAGAACGGCATCGCCACCGCCGACGACGCCCGCCGCGTCGACTACTACACCGGCGCCCTGGAGGCCGTCTCCGCCGCCCTCGAGGACGGCGTGAACATCCACGGCTACCTGGCCTGGAGCGCCCTCGACAACTACGAGTGGGGCTCCTACAAGCCGACCTTCGGCCTCATCGCCGTCGACCCGGTCACCTTCGGGCGCACCGCCAAGCCCTCCGCCGTATGGCTCGGCGAGATGGGCCGCACCCGGCAGCTGCCGCGCGCCGAGCGCTGACCCGCGCCTTCCCGCGCGCCGCCCCCGGACCCGGGAGCCGGTGGGCCCCTGACACCCACCGGCTCCCGCACCCCCTCCGCACCACCCCCGCAACACCCCGCACCGCACGACGCCCCGACGGCCGGAGCCCCCGTCGCCCGGCCGCACCCCGCCCTTCCCCGAAGGCAGGAGCCGCATGAACCGTCGTACGTTCCTCACCACCGCCACCCTCACCGCCGCCGCCTCCGCGACCGCCCTCGCCGGCGCCGCACCCGCCGCGGCGGGCGGCAGCACCGGGCGCGCCCCGCTCCGCACCTGGTTCGAGGCGACCCACCGTTCCCTCGAGGCCATGACCACCGACTTCGGCCTCACCACCGACAAGATGGACGTCAGCGGCACGGGCGCCCCCGCCCTGTCCGCGCAGACCTCGCCCACCAACATCGGCTGCGGCCTGTGGACCACCGTCGCCGCCGCCGGACTCGGCGTCATCGACTCCGACACCCTGCACCGCCGCCTGACCCGCACCGTCGCCGCCGTCGAACGGCTGGAGCGCGCCCACGGCTTCTGGCTCAACTGGTACGACGCCCACGACGGCTCGCTGCTGACGACCTGGCCGGAGACCGGCGACCCGGTGCGGCCCTTCCTCTCCAGCGTCGACAACGCCTGGCTGGTCACCGGCCTGATGATCGCCGCCGACGCCGACCCGTCGCTGCGCCCCCGCGTCGCCCGTCTCCTCGAGGACGCCGACTGGTCGTACTTCTACACGCCCTACGACCCCGCCGACCCGGTCGCCGGCCCCGGTCAGCTCCGCGGCGGCTACTGGCCCGACAAGCCGGGCAAGGGCGAGCCGACCGGCCACCACTACGGCGCCCTCAACACCGAACCCCGCATGGCGAGCTACCTCGGCATCGCCGACGGCTCCCTCCCGCCGGAGCACTACTGGCACGTCTTCCGCACCCTGCTGGCCGGCATGGAGCAGGAGCAGGAACCCGAGGGCGCCTGGGTCACGATCGACGGCGTCCGCGTGTGGCAGGGCCACTACACCCACCGGGGCCGCAAGCTCGTCCCCACCTGGGGCGGCTCCATGTTCGAGGCGCTGATGGTGCCGCTGTTCGTGCCCGAGCCCGAGTGGTCCCCGCGCTCCTGGGGCACCTCGCACCACCGCTACGTCCGCGGCCAGATCGACCACGGCCTGCAGGAGGCCGGCTACGGCTACTGGGGCTTCTCGCCCGCCAACATCCCCGACGGCGGCTACAGCGAGTACGGCGTCGACGCCCTCGGCATGCAGGAGGAGGGCTACAACCCCAAGGGAGTGGTCACCCCGCACGCCTCCTTCCTCGCCCTGCCCTACGAGCCCGCCGCGGCCGTCGCCAACCTCACCGCGCTGGACCGCGACTTCGGCGCGTACGACGACCGCTACGGCTTCCGCGACTCGGTCGACACCGCGACCGGCCGGGTGAGCGACTTCGTCCTCGCCCTCGACCAGGGCATGGTCGCCGCCGCGCTCGCCCAGCAGTTGCGGCCGGGCCTGCTGCAGCGCCCGTTCCGCACGGGCGGGTTCCGCTCGCGTGTGAAGCCGCTGCTGGCGAAGGAGCGGTTCAGCATCTGACCTCGCTGGGTGCGCGGGTCAGGCGGTGGGGTCGTTGGGGTGCGTCTCCAGTTCCGTGACGACCGCGGTCATCCACGGCCACAGGGGCAGGGTGCCCAGCACCTCCTCGCGCAGCGCCGCCTCGTCCTCGGCACGCCACAGGCCGATGCTGCGCCGCTCCCCTACGGGCCGCCACAGACGCGCCAGATGCCCGGAGGCCGCGAGCTCGCGCGCGCGTACGGCCTCCCGCGCACGGACCCGGTCGACCTCGGCCGGGTCCGTGCCGTCGGGGACGGTGGTGGTGAGCTCCACCAGAAACTCCCGCATGTCGTTCTCCTCTCGGGGTGCCGGCCGCTTCGGGACTACTGTCGACGCATGAGCGAAGCGTCCAAGCGTTCCGTCGTCGTCGAGCGCACGAGCACCGGCCAGTTCATCGCCACCAACCCGCGCGGCGGGACCGTACGGTTCGGCACCGACGGGGGTGACGCCTTCACCCCCGTCGAACTGCTGCTCGCCGCCATCGGGGGCTGCTCGGCGGCCGACGTCGACGTCGCCACGGGCCGGCACGCCGAGCCCACCCGGTTCACCGTCGAGGTGAGCGGCGACAAGATCAGCGACGAGCAGGGCAACCGCATGACCGACCTGCGGGTCACCTTCCACATCGCCTTCCCGGACGAGGAGGGCGCCGACCGCGCCCGCGCGATCCTCCCGCGCGCGGTGAAGGCCTCCCACGACCGCCTCTGCACGGTCAGCCGCACGGTGGAACTCGGCACACCGGTCACGACGGAGATCGCGGAGGACTGAGGCTCCGCGCGCACACGAGCGCCCGGCGCCGGCGCGCCCGGCGTGGTGGCGTGCTCGCGTGCGCTGCTCCAGCCGTGGGCGGGCGGCCATGCGTGGGACTGCCGGACCGGGGGAGCGGCGTCGGGCTCCCACCCTTGCGGTTCCGCGCGCGGGTGGTCCCACGCGTGCCGCGAGCGAGGTGAGGACGCCGGTCCACAGACCGGTGGTCCCCATGCGTGCGCTGTCCCGCCAGGCGGGACGTCGCGCCCGGAGTGTGGTGCCGTGCTCGCGAGCGGCTGCTCCAGCCGCGGGCCGACGGCCCTAGGCGGGACGGCCCCGGACCGGGGGAGCGGCGTCGGGCTCCCACCCTCGCGGTACTGCGCGCCGGCGGCCCCCACGCGTGCCGCGAGCGACGGGACGACGTTCGTCCACAGCGCGGAGGGCCGGCGCCCTTGTCCACGGGCCACTGGGCGGTACGGTGCCTCACCCATGCCGTGACCGGCCATGCTCCAGCGGCCGGCGCGGCACAGCGCCCGACCGGCCCAGCACCCGGGGAGCCGTCGCGTGCACCTCCGCCGCCGTGCCGTGGTCCGCCAGGGGGCCGACCGTCCAGCCCGCCGCTCGCCAGTCCGCCACCAGGTCGGGCAGCGCGCCCAGGGTGGCGTGCCAGCAGCCCGGGGCCGCCGTGCGGTCGGTGTCGTGGAGGAGGACCGTGCCGCCGCCGCCCAGGTCCGCCTCGACCGTGGCGCGTACCGACGCCGGGGTGGCCGACGCCGTCCAGTCCCGGCCCCAGGCCGTCCACAGCACCGGGCGCAGCCCCGCCGCGCGGGCGGCCGCCCACCGGCCGGAGGTCAGGATGCCGTACGGCGGCCGGTACCACCGTGGGGTCACCCCCGTGACGTCCTGAACCGCCTCCACCGCACGGCGCAGGGCGCGTACGTCCCGCACCGGCGTCGGCAGCCACGGCCGGCCGTGGCTCCATCCGTGCACGGCCACCTCGTGCCCCCGCCGTGCCGTCTCCCGTACCACCCCGGGATGCCGTACGACCGCGTCGCCGAGGACGAAGAACGTCGCCCGCACGCCGAGGCCGTCCAGCGTGTCGAGGAAGCGGGGGGTCGAGACCGGGTCGGGGCCGTCGTCGAAGGTCAGGGCGACATGACAGGGGTGCCCCGCGCCGGCGAGGCGGGGGGACAGGCGCCTGCGCACCACGGGCAGCCACGTGGCCGCGGGACCGAAGTGCGTCAGGGCGGCCGCGGCGAGCGGCAGTGCGGCGGCCCGGGACACGGATTCGGGCATGGCGGTGACCTCCTGATCACGCGGACTGACCTCACGGACCGACCACGCGGACGCTCACGGCGGGCGGGACACCCGCTGCTGCGCCGCGGAGCCCGGGCCGTCCCGCACCCTGGCCTGGTCCCAGCCGCCCCCGACCGACGGCGCGCGCGCCAGGCCGACGCTGCCCGCGCCCATCAGCGCGATGCCGATCAGCTCCGGAACCACTCGCGCGCCGAGGTTGATCTGCTCCCCGAACAGCGCCCACCCGAGAGCCACACTGGTGAGCGCGTCACCGAGGGTCAGGGCGGGCTGCGACGCGGCCAGCGTGCCCGCCCGGAACGCGGCCTGCAGCAGCAGGAACGCGGCGATGCCCACCACGGCGGTGGCGTAGAGCGGCCAGGTCGACAGGACGGCGACGGGGCCGTCCGGGATCAGCCCGGTGACCTCCTTGAGCAGCGCGGCCGTCGCCGAGAACAACACGGCGGACGCCAGCCCCAGCAGCGCGGCGCGCGGCGCGCCCCGGACCGTACGGGACGCCGCCACCAGCCCCAGCACCAGCGCCACCAGGGCCGTCCCCGCCGGCCACCAGCGCCCGGGTATCGCCATGGCCCGCCCCGACGTCGGCGCCGCCGCCGTCAGGAAGAGGGACAGGCCCGCCGCGAGGGCCACGAAGGCCAGCCAGGTTCTCAGGTCCGGCAGACGGCGGAACACCACGCTCCCGACCGCCAGGGTGAACAGCAGCTCGGCCGCCATCAGCGGCTGCACCAGCGCGAGACTGCCCACGCCGAGCGCCGCCGCCTGGAGCACCGTCGTCAGGGCGAGCATCCCCGCGCCCGCCACCCAGTACGGCCGCCGCAGCACGTGCCCCAGCCAGCGCAGCGCCTGCCGCAGCCCCTTGCCGCTCGCCGGCTCGTCGGCGGCGGCCCGCCGCTGCAGCACGGAGGCCGCGGCGTTCGCCAACGCCGCGAGAAGCGCCAGGGCGACGGTCAGCACGCCGCGGCGCCGCTCATCCGAACGTGGCGGCCAGCCGCCGGTACAGTCCCGGCGCCGCGCCGCGCACCCTGGCCGGAAGACGCAGCCACCCGGGGACGTAGACCTCGTTCCGCCCCCGGACGACGGCACGCCACACGGCGTCGGCCACCCGCTCCGGCGGCACCGGCCGGGGCCGGTTCCGCACGTAGGGCGTGCCGCGCCGGTCGAAGAACGGCGTGTCCACCACCCCCGGCACGACGAGGGTCACGCCCACGCCCGTGCCCTGCAGCTCGTAGCGCAGCGCGTCCGCGAAGACCGCCACCGCAGCCTTCGACGCCGAGTACACCGCCTCGCCCTTCACCCCGACGGCCCCCGCGAGCGACCCGACGAGCACGACCCGTCCGGAGCCCGCCTCCACCATGTGGGGGAGCACCTGGCGCACCAGACGCAGCGTGGTCAGCAGATTCACCTCCATCACCTCGTCGAAGGCACGCCGGGTCATCGTGGTGAAGTCGCCGGCCCAGCCCACCCCGGCGCACGCCACCAGCAGATCCAGGTGTCCCACCTCGTCGAGCGCGAACCGGGTCAGCCGCCGCTCGGCGGCCGGGCGGGTGAGGTCCTCGGCGAACACCGCGGCGGGCGCGTGCGCGGCCGTCTCGGCCAGACGCCCCGCGTCCCGGCCGTTCAGCACCAGCCGCCACCCCTCCGCGGACAGCCTGCGCGCCACGGCGGCGCCGATGCCGGAGGAGGCTCCGGTCACCAGGGCCGTCCCCGGCCGCGTCGCCGCCGCGCCGGGAGGCTCCCGTACGTCGTCGGGGAACGGCGCCGGCGTCCGGGTGTCGGAGGCGCCGGCCGTACCGGCGCGGGAGGGTGCGTGGGGCATGGGCTGACCTCGGCTGCTGGGCGGACACCGGAAGCGGCCGGCTGGACCACTCCCGTCGTCCGGGAGGGGGTGAGCCCGGAGTATCCAGGTCAGGGACGCCCGAAACGCCCGGCGGGCGTTTCACCGGCGCGCCGACGGTGACTCAGCATGACGTGCTCCCGTCCTCCCCGGCCCCGCACCACCGGGGCGCCGCCCGGCAGGCCGGCGCCCGCCGCGTGCTGGTGCTCAGCGCGAGCATGGGAGCCGGCCACGACACGGTGGCCCGCGAACTCGTCCGCCGCGCCCGCGCACAGGGCCACCAGGCGGACGCCGTCGACCTCATGCGGCTGCTCCCGTACGGCACGGGCTCCGGGCTGCGGGCCTTCTACCGGACGTCGGTACGCCACGCCCCCTGGGTGTACGACGGCCTCTACCGGGCGTTCCTGCGCCCCGGTGACCACGCCCGCCCCAGCGGCGTCCCGCTCGCCCGGCTCGCCGCCGACGGGCTGGAGCGGCTCGTCGCACGGACCGGCGCGGACGTGGTCGTGCCCGTCTTCCACCTGGCCGCGCAGCTCACCGGCCACCTCAGGACGCTGGGCCGGCTGCGCGTCCCCAGCGCGGTGTTCGTCCTCGACTTCGCCGTGCACCGGCAGTGGCTCCACCCGGGCAACGACGCCTGCCTCTGCCTCACCGGCCAGGCCGCCGACGACGTACGCCGGGCCGTCCCCGGCACGCACGTCGAGGTCACGGGCCCGGTCGTGGCGCCCGAGTTCCTCACCCCCGCCCCGGGCGCCGACGACTGGCGCAAGCGGTTCGAGCGGTACGCCCCCGGACGACCGCCCGTCCTGCTGTCCGCCGGCGCCTGGGGCGCCGCGGCGGGCCTCGGTGAGACCGCCCGCCTGCTGGCCGGCGCGGGCCACCTCCCCGTGGTGCTGTGCGGCCGTAACCAGGCGCTGCGGTCCCGCACCGCCCGCGTGCCGGGCGCGCTCGCCCTGGACTGGGTGACGGACATGCCGGGCCTGCTGCACGCGGTGCGCGCGCTCGTGGACAACGCGGCGGGCCAGACCGCCGTGCAGGCCCTCGCCGCCGGACTGCCCGTGATCGGTCACCGCCCGCTGCCCGGACACGGCGCCGACGGGGTCCGCCGGATGGCGGAACTGGGCCTCTCCGAGGCCGCCCACGACAGCCCCGCCCTGCTGGACGTCCTGCACCGGATCGTCACCGGGAGCCCCGGGGAGCGCGAACGGAGGGCCGCGCGCGGACGCTCGGTCTTCCGCGCCGACGTCATGGAACGTGCGGTCGCCCTGGCCGACCGGTCCGCGGTCCCGCCTCCCGGCGCGGAGTGAGCCGGGGTCTCACTCCGCGCCGACCCGCTCCCGCTCCTCCTGCTGGTGCCGGTGGCCGAAGTGACGGAGGAAGCCGTGGTGGGTCAGGAGCCAGTGCCCGAACAGGGCGCCGCCGTACACGACGAAGCCCACGCCGATCAGCCAGGACTCCACGACCAGGACCACGCCGACCGTGCCGTAGCTGACGGCGTTGTCCACGATCAGCGGGGTGAACACGTAGTACGAGAAGATCCGCAGGCCGACCAGGCCCACCATGGTGGCGACCGCGCCGGGGAACAGGTCGCGCCAGCGGACCTGCCCGCCCAGCAGGAAACGCTGGCCCCACCAGAAGAACAGCACACCGGCCGCCGTCGACAGGGTGATCCGCTCCGGCCCGTACAGCAGCGTGCGCGTCCGCACCTCCTGGTACAGGAACGCGGTCAGCACGGCCAGCCACAGCGCCTGCCGCCACACCCGGTGCCAGGGGCCGGGCGGCAGCCGCCACACCCGCTCGTAGCCGTTCTGGACGCTGCCGCCCAAGGCGATCCCGAACACGGCGAGCGCCAGACCGCCCCACACGCTGGTCGTGCCCACCACCTTGCGGGGCGGGCTGAAGATCTCCGTGAGGACCCGCGCGGACCGCCCGGTCAGACCCATGCCGTCCGCCAGCCAGGTGGCGAAACCGCCCCGGCCCAGCGGGTCCGCGGCGGCGACGACGATCAGCAGCGGCGCCAGCGTCACCAGCGCGAGGGTGGCGAAGCCCATGGCCCGGTGCATCAGCTCCAGTTCCCGGCCCCGCGCCATCAGGGCATGGGCGCCCAGCCACCTCCAGCTGTTCTGGAGCACGCCGAGGTACCGCCTCACGGTGCCCCTCCTTCGCCTGCTCGGGCACGCGCCGCGAAGTGACCCGCGGCCGGACCGGACCGTCTCGTGCCACGCCGGGGGCGGACCGGGCGCCGCACGGCGACCGCACCGCTCTCCGCGTTCATCATCCGGCGACCGCGACGGGACCCGCCACTTCGCCCGTCCCGCCGCGACCGCGGGACGCCCGCCCGCGACGGCCGTCCTGGGTGGCACAAGGCCAGGGTTCAGCGGCGGGTGTCCCCGCCGACCGTCACCCGTTCACCCGGCCGGCAGCGCATGATCCGCCCGCCGTGCCCGCGCCGGGCCGCCTCGGCGAGGAAGTCGGAGAGCGGGGAGCGGAAGACGCCGTAGTCGTCGTGGTGGACGGGCAGCGCCCGGTGCGGACGGATCACGTCCAGCAGGTCCGCGCCCTGCTCACCGTCCATGGTGACGAGCAGCCCGCCGGGCAGCGTGGTCCCGCCCAGGTGCAGTACCGCCAGATGGATGTCGGGACACCGGCGGGCGATCTCCCTCAGCCCGTCGAACATCAGCGTGTCGCCCGAGAGGTACATGACCAGGCGGACACGGCCGGAGCGGTCGCCGAACTCCAGCAGGCTGCCCATCACCGGCGGCAGCAGACGCTGCGCCGGACCCGGGGCGTGCCGGCCGGGCAGCGCGGTGACGCGGACCAGGGAGTCGCCGCGCAGCAGGGTGTGGCTCTGCCAGGTGCGCAGGCCCACGGCGCGGTGGAAGCCGAACAGCCCCTGGAGGACGCGGGAGGCGTGCGGGGTGGTCAGGAACGGCAGCCCCCGGTCCAGATGGCGCCGGGCCACCCGGTCGAAGTGGTCGCCGTGCAGATGCGACAGCACCACCGCGTCCAGGTCGGCGTGCGGGAGATCGGTGACGTCCACGGCGGGCTCGGTCAGCCGGCGCGACACCAGGCCGTAGCCGAGGTGGGCGAGCTGCCCGCGGTGCAGGAAGTTCGGATCGGTCAGCAGGGTCAGACTGCCGTAGCGGATCAGCAGGGTGGCGTTGCCGATGAACTGCACCCTGACGGTGCCCGCAGGCGGTGTGCGCTCCACAGCGACCTCCCTCGGCCGTCGTCGGCGTCCGGGCACGACCCGGGTGGCCCCGCGCGGCCGATCTACACCCGGCGAACCCCGGGTGCGTGCCGGACGCGGTTTCGCGGGTACCCGCGCACCGTTCCACTTCTCCCCCCTCCCGGTCACGCGCCCGCCGCGTACGACGGTCGGGTTCCACGCCGGGAGGTCCGGTTGCGTCTCCACCACTCCCGCCCCACCGACGCCGGGTACTCCCGGCTGCGCCACGGGCGGGGCTTCCGCTATCTCGACGCCGAGGGCGAACCCCTGCGCGACCGCGAGGAACTGGCCCGCGTCCGCGCGCTGGTCATTCCGCCCGCCTGGACCGACGTGTGGATCTGCGCCCGCGCCAACGGGCACCTCCAGGCTGTCGGCACCGACGCCGCCGGACGCCGCCAGTACCTGTACCACCCGCGGTTCCGCGCCGAGCAGGAGGCCGCCAAGCACGAGCACGTCCTCGACGTCGCCGAGACGCTGCCCGCCCTCCGGGAGGCCGTCGAAGGGCACCTCGGCGACCGGGGCCTGACCCGCTCCCGCGTCCTCGCCACCGCGGTCCGCCTGCTCGACCTCGGCTTCTTCCGCATCGGCAGCGACCGGTACGCCGAGCTCAACAACAGCTACGGCCTCACCACCCTGCTGAAGGAGCACTCCAGCTGCCGGTCGGGCGCGGTGCTGTTCAGCTACACCGGCAAGCACGGCAAGGAGACCGTGCGGACCGTCGCCGACCCCGCCGCCTGCCGCAGCCTCACCGCGCTGCTGCGCCGCAGGGGCGGCGGCGACCGGCTCCTCGCGTACTGGGAGGGGCGCGCCTGGCACGACGTGAGCAACGCCGACGTCAACGCGTACCTCAAGGAGCTGGCCGGTCTCGAGGTCACCGCCAAGGACTTCCGCACCTGGCACGCCACTGTGATGGCGGCCGTCGCCCTCGCCGTCTCGGAGCCGGCCGCCCGCAGCGAGACCGCCCGCCGCCGCGCCGTCGCCCGCGCCGCCCGCGAGGTCTCCGGCTACCTCGGCAACACCCCCGCCGTCTGCCGCGCCTCCTACATCAACCCGCGGGTCGTCGAGTTGTACGAGGAGGGGGTGACCGTGGCGCCCGCGCTGCCGCACCTCGGCCATGAGGCCGCACACGGCATCCCGGCCACCCAGGGGGCCACCGAGCGGGCGGTGCTGACCATGCTGCGCACCGGCGCCCCGCCGGCCGGGGTGGTGTGACCCACGTGGAGGCGGGGACGCTTCGAAGCGCCTCAGACCACCCCTGCCCCCGCCCACACCAACCGCCCCACCGCCAGCCCCGCCACCGCCATCGCCGCCCGGAACGGCCACCGGCTGCCCCGCCCCGCTGCCGTCGCCGTGCCCGTCACGGCCACCGCGCCCGCCACCACGGCCAAGCACAGCCCGCCGGGGCTCACCGCCCCGGGCGGTCCCGCGACGACCACGCCCACCGCCGCCAGCATCACCAGCGGCGCCAGCCACCGGCAGACCGTGCGGCCCAGCCGCTGCGGCAGCCCCCTCACGCCCGTCGCCAGGTCGTCCTCGATGTCCGGCAGCACGTTCACCAGATGCGCCCCCACGCCCAGCAGCGCTCCCGCCGCCACCACCCACCAGGCGGGCCAGGCCGGTCGCGGCAGCCCGAGGGTGACGAACACCGGCAGCGAGGCGAACCCCACGGCGTACGGCAGCGGAGACAGCACCGTGTGCTTCAGCCGCAGGTTGTAGCCCCAGCCCGCCGCCACCCCCGTCAGATGCGCCGCCGCCGCGCCCGGCCCGGACAGCAGCGACAGCGGCACGCACAGCACCAGCGCCGTCCACGCGGCCCCAGCCACCGCCCGCGCCGACAGGAGCCCCTCGGCCACCGGCTTGTCCGTGCGCCCGCACACCGTGTCGCGGCGTGCGTCGGCCGCGTCGTTGCACCAGCCCACCGACAGCTGACCCGCCAGCACCGCCGCGCCCACCGCCGCAGCACCCGCCGGGCGGTGCCCCGCCGCCACCGCCAGCGCGGTCACGAACACGGTGACGGCCAGCGCCGGCTCGGGATGACAGCAGCGCAGCAGCGCGGGGAGACGGCCCGGCGGCGTACGCGGAACAACCCCGGACGGGTGGTGGGACACGGGTGCAAGGTAGCCGGAAGGCGACGGCGAGGAAGTCATTACGGACATGCGTGTCCCCCTCGTCGCCGAACCGGCGCCCGCCACCTCAACGCCCCCGAGCACGACGGCGCCGGTGACCACCGTCGCCGCCGTGCACACCGCGCTGCCGCCCCACCGCTACCCCCAGGACCGGCTCACCGAGCCCATCGGCGACCTGTGTCTCGCCCCGGGTGCCGACCGCGCCGTGCTGCGCCGCCTGCACGCGTCCGCCGGTGTGCGCACCCGCCATCTCGCCCTGCCCATCGAGCGGTACGCCGCGCTGCGCGACTTCCGCGAGAGCAACGAGGCATGGCTGACGGCGGGCCTCGACCTGGCCGAACGGGCGCTCACCACCGCGCTGGCACAGGCCGGGCTCGCCCCGGCCGACGTCGACCTGCTGGTGTGCGCGTCCATCACCGGCGTCGCCGCCCCGTCCCTCGACGCCCGCCTGGCCGGACGGATCGGCCTGCGGCCGGACGTCAAACGGCTGCCGGTGTTCGGCCTGGGCTGCGTCGCGGGCGCCGCAGGACTCGCCCGTGTCCACGACTACCTGCGCGGACACCCCGGCGGGACCGCCGTGCTGCTCACCGTGGAACTGTGCTCGCTGACCCTGCAGAAGGGCGACGACTCCCGCGCCAACCTGGTCGCCGGCGCCCTCTTCGGCGACGGAGCGGCGGCGCTCGTCGCCCGAGCCACCGGGACCGGCACGGAAGCCGGAGCGGAACCGGCCGCCGGGCCGGCCGTCGTCGCCACCCGCAGCCACCTCCACCCGGGCACCGAACACCTCCTCGGCTGGGACGTCGGCGCGGGCGGCTTCCGTGTGGTGATCGACCCCGACGTCCCCGCCCTGGTCCGCCGCGAACTGGGCGACCAGGTGCGCGGCTTCCTCGCCGCACACGGCCTGGACACCGGGGACATCGGCGCCTGGGTGTGCCACCCGGGCGGACCGAAGGTGCTCGACGCCGTGACGGACGCGCTCGCGCTGCCCGACGACGCCCTCACCCCGTCCCGGCGGTCGCTCGCCGCCGTCGGCAACCTGTCCTCCGCCTCCGTCCTGCACATCCTCCAGGGCCACACCGAGGCCCACCGGCCCGCGCCCGGCACCTGGGGGCTCGTCCTGGCGATGGGCCCGGGATTCTGTACCGAACTCGTCCTGCTGCGCTGGTGAGGTGACCGCCATGACCTGGTACACGCTGCTCGTCCTCGCCGTGGCCGCCGAACGCCTCGCCGAACTCGTCGTGGCCCGCCGCAACGCCGCCTGGACCCGCGCGCGGGACGGGGTGGAGCACGGGCGCGGTCACTACCCCGCCATGGTCGTCCTGCACACCGGCCTGCTCGCGGGCTGTCTCCTCGAACCCCTGCTTGCCGGCCGCCCGTTCCTCCCCGCCCTCGGCTGGCCCGCCCTGGCGCTCGCCCTGCTCGCGCAGGCCCTGCGCTGGTGGTGCATCACCACGCTGGGCCCCTACTGGAACACGCGCGTGATCGTCGTCCCCGGCGCCCGTCTCGTCGGCGCCGGCCCCTACCGCTTCCTCCGCCACCCCAACTACGTCGCCGTCGTCGTCGAGGGCGCCGCCCTGCCGCTGGTGCACTCCGCGTGGATCACGGCGACCGTGTTCACCCTGGCCGACGCGGTGCTGCTGACCGTGCGGATCCGCTGCGAGAACGCCGCCCTCACCCACGCGGTGCCCGCGTGAGCCACCCCGACCTCCTCGTCGTCGGCGGCGGACCCGCGGGTCTCGCCACCGCCCTGCACGCCGCCCGCGCGGGCCTGGACACCGTCGTCGCGGAACCGCGCCCCGCCCCGGTCGACAAGGCGTGCGGCGAGGGCCTGATGCCCGGCGCCGTCCGCGCCCTCACCGCCCTCGGCCTGCGCGCCCCCGGCCACCCCCTCACCGGCATTCGCTACGTGCAGGGGCCCTGCCGCGCCGAAGCCCTGTTCCGGCGCGGGCAGGGTCTCGGCGTCCGCCGCACCGACCTGCACACCGTCCTCCACCGGGCGGTGCTCGACGCGGGCGTCCCCGTCCTCCCGCTGCGCGTGGACGCCGTACGGCAGGACGCGGACGGCGTGACCGTCCCCGGCGCGGGGCTGCGCGCCCGGTGGCTCGTCGCCGCCGACGGCCTCCACTCACCCCTGCGCCGCTCCCTCGGCCTCGACCGCCCGGCCCGCGGCCGGCCCCGCCACGGACTGCGTCGCCATTACGCCGTACCGCCCTGGACGTCGCACGTCGAAGTGCACTGGGGACCGGACGCGGAGGCATACGTCACCCCGCTCGGCCCCCGGCTGGTCGGCGTGGCCCTGCTGACCTCGCGTCGCGCGCCCTACGACACGCAGCTCGCCGGTTTCCCCGAGTTGGCCGCCCGCCTCCCGCCGGACACCGCGGTCACCCCGGTCCGCGGCGCCGGACCCCTGCGCCGTGGCTCCCGCACCCGCGTGCACGGCAGGGTCCTGTTCGTCGGGGACGCCGCCGGGTACGTCGACGCGCTGACCGGTGAGGGCCTCTGCCTCGCCCTGACCGGCGCCCGCGCCCTCGTCGCCAACCTCCGCCGGGGCACGCCCGGCCGCTACGACACCGACTGGGCCCGAGCCACCCGCCGCTACCGCGTCCTGACGGAACTGCTGGTCAGGGCGCGCCAGCAACCCGCCCTCGCCCCGCACATCGTGCCCGTCGCCGCGCGCCTGCCCCGCCTGTTCACGGCGGCGGTCAACGCCCTGGGGTGAGCGGGCGGGCGGTCACCCGCAGTCGGGCGTGGGGCTCAGAAGCAGCAGGGCGATGTCGTCGCCGGGTGCCGGGGCGTGCCGTACCAGCGTGTCCGCCATGGCCTCCAGGTCGCGCGGGTCGGACTGCTCCACCAGACCGGCCAGCGCGGCCGTCGCGTCGTCCGGGTCGACGCCCGGCGCCTCGACGAGCCCGTCGGTGTAGAGCACCAGCACGCAGCCGGGCGGCAGCGCGCACTCCAGCGACGGGTAGCGGGCCGTCGGGTCGATGCCGAGGAGCAGCCCCGGCGGGATGGCCAGCAGCTCGGTGCGCCCGTCGCAGTGCCGCATCAGGGGCGGCGGATGCCCCGCGGTGGCCAGGCACGCCCGTCGGTTCCCCAGGTCCAGGTGCGCGTAGAGACAGCTGGTGAACAGACCGGGGTCCAGGTCGGTGAGGAGCCGGTTGGTGCCGCCGAGGACGTAGTCCGGGGGAGCGCCGACGGTGGCGTGGGCGTGCACGGCGGTGCGGACCTGCCCCATCAGCGCCGCCGCGTCCACGTTGTGGCCCTGCACGTCCCCGATGGCGGCCGCCGCCGTGTTCTCGTCGAGCCGGATCAGGTCGTAGAAGTCACCGCCGATGCCCAGACCGCGCGCGGCCGGCAGATAGCGGGCGACGACCCGCAGGCCGGGGATGCTCGGCAGGCTGTGGGGGAGCAGCGCCGACTGGAGCCGGTGGGCGAGCCGGTCCTTGTTGTCGTACAGCCGGGCCCGGTCGAGGGCCTGCCCGACGAGACCGGCCAGGGAGGTGAGGATGGCGCGCTCGCTGGGCGGGAAGGTGTGCGGCCGGTCGTAGGAGAGCAGCACGGAGCCGATGGGACGTCCGGAGGCGATCAGCGGCAGGACCGCCCACGCGGCCATCCCGTCCTCGTGGGTCATCTTCGGGTACACGTCCGCCATCTGCGTGAACGACGGGAAGAAGCCCGGCTCCCCGGTGGCCAGGACCGCCGCGCCCGGGATGTCCCGGCTCAGCGGTGTCCCGTCGAACCGTGCGAGCAGCTCGGGGTTGTAGCCGCGGTGGCCCAGGATCCGCAGCCGGCCGTCCTCCGCCGTCATCAGCACCATGGCCTGCGCCCCGAGGGCGGGCAGCAGCTGCTGCGCGGTCTGGTCGACGACGTCCTGCACGCCGACGGCCTCGGTCAGCGTGGTCGCCAGGTGCATCAGGTGGTACAGCATCGTGGCCCGGCCGGGACCGTGCGGCATCCGCGTGACCGGGTCGGCGTCCTGCCCGTCGCCGGTGCGGTCGATCCGCACGCTGATGCCCGAGGGGTCCGGGTACAGCTCGAACGACAGCCAGGTGCCGGGCGGGCGCAGCACCCGGAACGACTGCGGGGTGCGGCTGATCAGCGCCGCCCGGTAACGGTCCTCGACGTGGGGGACGTCCATCCACGGCAGCGCCTCCCACGGCAGGGCGCCCAGCAGCCGGTCGGGTGAGGCGCCCACGAGGTCGGCGGCGGCCGGGGTGACGAGGGTGATCCGCCCGTTCAGGTCCAGGCCGACGTACCCGCCGGGCAGCCGGTCGAGCAGCGCCGTGCCGGCCCACGCCTCCTCGGCGGTGGGGGTGCGTCCCGGTTCCGGCGGCAGGATGTGCGGCCGGCCGGGGGAGACGACGGCCTCGCCGCGCCGGGCGGCCTGTTCGAAGAGGTGCCCGAGGCGCCGGGAGCCCGCGCGGACGGCGTCGTGCTCGGCGCGGCTGAGCTGCGGCCGGCAGCACCACGGCCGGCCGGGGATAGCGGCGCGCCATCTCCTCCTGGCTGTTCACCCACACCAGGCGCTCCTCGCGCACCGCGTCGGCGACCGGTATCGGGTCGCCCACCGCGACCTGGGTCCACGGCGCGACGACCTCGCGCGGGGCGCCCGCCACATGGGACAGCCAGAGGGCCGTGCGGTCGGGGGTGAGGACGTAGAGCATGGCGCCGGTGGCGCGGGTCGCCCGCACGACGTCGGCCAGGGCGGTGTCCATCAGTCACCCGCCCGTCCCGGCGGGGACGAGCCCGCCGACTCGACCGGCGTCGCCCGAACTGCTCCCATATCGGGACAGTACGCCGAATCCTTGCCGGAGGCATCCAGCGTCCGGGCGGCCCCCGGGCCCTGCCTGGCTGCGGGCATTCGTGCCCCCCCAGTGCCTTGAGGGCCTGGGAGGTACCCCAGGGCCACGGGGGTACCTCCCGGGTACCTCCCGCTCGAGCGAAGCCGAGAGTGGGGGAGGGTGGGCGCAGCGGCCTCAGCCTGCCAGCGGCCCGAGCGTCCCCCGTGCGGGCAGCCAGGTCCGGGCACCTGTACAGCACCGCAAGCCGCACCCCCGGGCGCCGTGCTCAGGCGCGCAGCACCGGCATCATCGTCTCGGGCGCGCCGCCCGCGAGGTGGTCGAGGATCATCCGGTCGACCTCGGCGGGCTTCTCCAGCGGCACCAGATGGGACGCGCCGGGGATCACGGCGAGCCGGGCGTCGTGGAGCGCGTGGTAGAGGGCCGCGGTGTGCTCCAGGGTCATCAGGTCGTCGTCGCCGGTCATGACGAGGGTGGGCGCCCGCACCGCCGCCAGGTCGTCGGCGTCGAGCGTCGGCTGGGTGCGCCACATGTCGATCATCCGCGTCGCCACGGCAGGCCAGTGGTCCGGCCCGTCCGGGCTCGCGGCCGCGTACAGCTCGCGGAAGAAGGCCATGTCGGCGCTGTCCGGGGTCAGCGCGTCGAGCATCTCCGGCGCGACGAACGCCTCCGGCGCGGGCCGGAAGTTCGCCCCGATCACCACCATCCGGCGCACCAGGTCGGGCCGGGCGAGGGCGGTCAGCAGCGCCACGACGCCCCCGTCGCTCCACCCGACCAGATGGGCAGGGCCGCCCACCACGGACTCCAGGAACGCCACCGTGTCACCGGCCATGTCGGTGTACGACAGCGGACCCGCGACGTCCGGGGTGCGCCCGTGCGCCCGCCGCTCGGGGAGGTGGACACGGTAGGAGGCGGCGAGGTCGGGCCGCTGCGCGCCCCAGGTGTCGTTGGTGCAGAACCCGCCGTGCAGCAGCACCAGCGCATCGCCGGAGCCCTCGGTCTCGTACCAGGTCCTGACCCCGGCGAGGTCCGCGTAGTCACCCATGCGTTCCCGCCCTCCAGGGACGTACGGCCGTCCCCGGCCAGTGTCCGGCGGCCCCGGAACGGCCGCAACGCGGCCCCCGACACCCGCGAAGCGCCCCCGTGCCGCACCGGCCGGAACACTTTGTCCCAGCGGTGGAAGAAGGCGCGGGACGCCGTGCGAAAGGGGTTACGTCTTCGCGCCCCGCCCGCTAACTTCCTTGAAACACACCGGTCTTGAGGCCTACGGGCCGACCGGCCGGCGCTCCATGGCGCGACGGCGCGCGCCTGTGCTCCTTCACGGCAGCCCCCTGCCCTGGGCCTGCCGCCACCCCCCACTGCCCTGGAGAGCTCCGTGCGCACGAGACCGCTCGGACACAGACGTGTCCGCACCCTTCTGACCGCACTGACCTGCGCCGCCGCCCTGGCCCTCCCCATGGGCCCCGCGGCGGCCGCCGCCCCCGCCCCCGTTGACCGGGTGGCCGCCGCCCCCGAGGACTTCCAGCAGGTGACCCTCGCCAAAGGCGTGGCCGAGACGGGTGAGCCCATGACCCTGGCCGTGCTGCCCGACCGTTCGGTGCTGCACACCTCCCGCGACGGCACCCTCCGCCGCACGGACGCGGCCGGCACCACCACCGTCGCCGGCAGGCTCGACGTCTACAGCCACGACGAGGAGGGCCTGCAGGGCGTCGCCGTCGACCCCGGCTTCGCCTCCAACCGCTTCGTCTACCTCTACTACGCGCCCCGGCTGAACACCTCCGCCGGGGACGCCCCGTCCGACGGCAGCGCCGCCGACTTCACCCCGTTCGACGGCGTCAACCGCCTCTCCCGCTTCGTCCTGCGGCCCGACAACACCCTGGACACGACGAGCGAGAAGAAGATCCTCGACGTGCCCGCCTCCCGCGGCCTGTGCTGCCATGTCGGCGGCGACATCGACTTCGACGCGGACGGCAACCTGTACCTGTCGACCGGCGACGACACCAACCCCTTCGCCTCCGACGGCTACACGCCCGTCGACGAGCGCGCCTCCCGCAACCCCGCCTACGACGCCCAGCGTTCGGCCGGCAACACCAACGACCTGCGCGGCAAGATCCTGCGCATCAAGGTCCAGGCCGACGGCAGTTACACCGTCCCGCCCGGCAACCTCTTCCCGCCGGGCACCGACAGGACCCGCCCCGAGATCTACGCGATGGGCTTCCGCAACCCGTTCCGCATGAGCGTCGACCAGGCCACCGGCACCGTCTACGTCGGCGACTACGGCCCGGACGCGGGAACGGCCAGCTCCACCCGAGGCCCCGCAGGGCAGGTCGAGTTCAACCGCGTCACCCGGGCCGGCAACTACGGCTGGCCCTACTGCACCGGCCGGAACGACGCCTACGTCGACCACGACTTCGCCTCCGGTTCCGCCGGCGCCCGCTTCGACTGCTCCGCCCCGAGGAACACCTCACCGCGCAACACCGGCCTGACCGAGCTGCCGCCCGCCCAGCCCGCCTGGATCCCCTACGACGGCGGCTCGGTACCGGAGTTCGGCACCGGCTCCGAATCCCCGATGGGCGGCCCCGTCTACCGCTACGACGCGGAATCGGCCTCCGATGTGAAGTTCCCCCAGGAGTACGACGGCGACTTCTTCGCCGGGGAGTTCGGCCGCCGCTGGATCAAACGCGTCGAGACCGGCGGCGACGGGACCGTGCAGTCCATCGACGCGTTCCCCTGGAACGGCACCCAGGTGATGGACATGGCCTTCGGCCCGGACGGCGCCCTCTACGTCCTCGACTACGGCACCGGCTACTTCAACGGCGACCACAACTCCGCCCTGTACCGCATCGAGCACGTCACCGGCGGACGCGCCCCGCTCGCCCAGGCCGCCGCCAACAGGACCTCGGGCATCGCGCCCCTCACGGTCGCCTTCTCCTCGTCCGGCACCTCGGACCCCGACGGCGACACCCTCGGCTACGCCTGGACCTTCGGCGACGGCGCCACCTCCACCGCCGCCGACCCCTCGCACACCTACACGGCCAACGGCCAGTACACGGCGACCCTCAAGGTCACCGACCCGTCCGGCAAGTCGGCCACCGCGTCCGTGCGGATCACCGTCGGCAACACGGCCCCGACCGTACGCATCGACACCCCCGCCGACGGCCGCATCTACGACTTCGGCGCCGCCATCCCCTTCAGCGTGACCGTGACCGATCCGGAGGACGGCGCCGTCGACTGCTCCCGGGTGAAGGTCACCTTCGTCATCGGCCACGACAGCCACGGCCACCCGCAGACCTCCGCCACCGGCTGCACCGGCACCCTGCGCACCCTGGCCGACGGCGAGCACGACCCGAACGCCAACATCTTCGGGGTCATCGACGCCGAGTACACCGACCGGGGCGCGAACGGCCAGCCCGCCCTCACCACCCACGACCAGCACATCACCCAGCCCAGCCACCGGCAGGCCGAGCACTACGGCGACTCCGCCGGCGTACAGATCATCGACAAGGCGTCCGCGCACGGCGGCAGGACGGTCGGCGAGATCCACGACGGCGACCGGATCTCCTTCACTCCGTACAGCCTCGACAACGCCTCCCGCTTCACCGCCCGCGTCTCCTCGGCGGGCAGCGGCGGCACGATCGAGATCCGCGCGGGCTCCCCGACCGGCGCCCTCCTCGGCACGGCCACCGTCCCGGTCACCGGAGGCTGGGACATCTTCCGTGACGTCACGGCGCCCCTGAGCGGCCGGCCGGCCGGAGCGACCACCCTGCACCTCGTCTTCAAGGGCGGCGCCGGACCGCTGTTCGACGTGGACGAGTTCTCCTTCGACACCGGCGCCACACCGGGGCCCCGCACCGGTGAGATCCGGGGCGTCGACGACAAGTGCCTGGACGTGGACAACGCGGGGACGGCGGACGGCACGCGGGTGCAGATCTATGCCTGCAACTCCTCCGCCGCCCAGCGGTGGACCGTCTCGGCCGACGGCACGCTCCGGGCGCTGGGCAAGTGCCTCGACGTGTCCGGGGGCGGCACCGTGGACGGCACCCGCGTCCAGCTGTGGACGTGCAACGGCACGGGCTCGCAGGTGTGGGCCGCACAGTCCGACGGGACCGTGCGGAACCCGCAGTCGGGCAAGTGCCTGGACGCCTCGGGCGGCACCTGGGAGGACCGCACCCCGGTCCACCTGTGGACCTGCCACACCGGACCCAACCAGAAGTGGACCCTGCCGTAGGAAGGAGGCGCCCCCCATGCGCACCCCCTGGAAAGCAGCACTCGGTCTGATCGCCGGCGCCGCGCTCTGCCTGACCCCTCAGGCCGCCGCGACCCCCGGCGCCGCGCCCGCCGACGCGCCCCTGGCGGCGCCGGCGGCCGACCCCGCGTACCGCATCCTCGTCTTCTCCCGAACGGCGGGCTTCCGCCACGACTCCATCGACGAGGGCATCACCGCCCTGCGGGAACTCGGCGCGGCCGGCAACTTCACCGTGACCGCCACCGAGGACCCGGCGGCCTTCACCACCGACAACCTCGCCCGGTACCGGGCCGTCGTCTTCCTCTCCACCACCGGCGACGTCCTCGGCCCCGCCCAGGAGACCGCCCTCGAGCAGTACATGGGCGCCGGCGGCGGCTACGTCGGCGTCCACGCCGCCGCCGACACCGAGTACGACTGGCCCTTCTACGCGGGACTGGCCGGCGCCCTGTTCCAGTCCCACCCGGCGATCCAGCCCGCCACCGTGCGGGTCGAGGACCGGGCGCACGACGCCACCGCCCACCTCGGCACCGCCTGGCAGCGCACCGACGAGTGGTACAACTACCGCACCAACCCCCGCTCCACCGCCCATGTCCTCGCCTCTCTGGACGAGTCCAGCTACTCCGGCGGCACGATGTCCGGGGACCATCCCATCGCCTGGTGCAAGGACTACGCGGGCGGCCGCGCCTTCTACACCGGCGGCGGCCACACGGCCGAGTCCTACGCCGAACCCGCCTTCCGCCGTCACCTCCTCGGCGGCATCCGCTGGGCCGCCGGCACGACAAAGGCGGACTGCCGCCCCGAGACCGGCTACACCCCGCTGTTCGACGGCACCGGCACCACCGGCTGGAAACAGGCGGGCCCCGGCGGCTTCACCCTGAACGACGCCACCCTCACCTCCCAGGGCGGCATGGGCCTGTTCTGGTACGACCGGGAGATCACCGGCGACTACTCCCTCAAGCTCGACTGGAAGCTGCACGGCGACGACAACTCCGGTGTCTTCCTGGGCTTCCCCGCCTCCGACGACCCGTGGTCCGCCGTCGACCAGGGCTACGAGATCCAGATCGACGCCACCGACACCGCCGACCGCACCACCGGCGCGGTCTACGGCTTCCAGTCCGCCGACATCGCCGCCCGGGACGCGGCACTGAACCCGCCGGGGGAGTGGAACACGTACGAACTCCGCGTCACCGCGGAACGGCTTGAGATCTTCCTCAACGGCCGGAAGATCAACGACTTCACCAACACCGACCCCGCCCGCAGCCTGCGCGACGGCCACATCGGCCTGCAGAACCACGGCGACGGCGACCAGGTGTCCTTCCGCAACATCCGCCTCCACCAGAACGGCGCCACACCGGGGCCCCGCACCGGTGAGATCCGGGGCGTCGACGGCAAGTGCCTGGACGTGGACAACGCGGGGACGGCGGACGGGACGCGGGTGCAGATCTACGCCTGCAACTCCTCCGCCGCCCAGCGGTGGACGGTGCCCGCAGACGGGACGCTGCGGGCGCTCGGCAAGTGCCTGGACGTGTCCGGGGGAGGGAGCCTGGACGGTACGCGGATCCAGCTGTGGACGTGCAACGGAACCGGTGCGCAGGTGTGGGCCGCGCGGTCCGACGGAACCGTGCGCAACCCGCAGTCGGGCAAGTGCCTCGACGCCTCGGGCGGCACCTGGGAGGACCGCACCCCGGTCCATCTGTGGACCTGCCACACCGGACCCAACCAGAAGTGGACCCTGCCCTGAGTCAGGACAGCACCTCGTAGGTCAGGTGGGTGACCCTCCGGGCCGGCCGTGACGCGGGACCCCGTCGAAGAGGCGGGGTCCCGCCCCGGGCGCCGGCGGCGACGATGAGCAGCCGCGCAGGACCCTGACCGCCGGGCGGGGGAGAGGCACGAGCGTGCACCCGTACGGGTGGTCAGGGCAGGGGCGGCCGGGCGGCGCGGAGCGCGTCCTCGACGCCGGCGTGGAAGGTGAACACCTCGTCCAGCCCCACCATGCGCAGCACCCGCATCTGGGCCGGGGCCACGCCCGCCAGGCTGAGCTGCGAGCCCTTGTCCCGCGACCGTCGGTGCGCCGTCACGAACACGGTGATCCCCGACGAGTCGCAGAAGGTCAGCCCCGACAGGTCCAGCACCACACCGTAGGGACCGAACGGCGCCTCGTTGACCGCCTCCGTCAGCAGCGGCGCCGTGTGGTGGTCGAGCTCCCCGGCCACCTCCAGGACGTAGGGCCCCGTGGCGCTCGGGCGGGGGGTGACGGTGAACGTCTCGTCCGGTACGGACACGAAATCTCCTCGGCGGGGTGTTCGGCGCATGCGGGTGAGCCCGACCTCCGCCCATCCCCACGGTGCCCGGCCGGCCGGTTCATCCTACGAAGTCCGGGCAGGTGTCTCGTGCACGCCCCGGGCCGTCGCACCGCCTACCCACCCCGGTCCGCTCCATGCGGAGCCCCGTACACAAGGGGCGGAACGCCCGCGGATGTGGGGAACGTGCGATGATCCGAAGGGGTGAGAGGGCATGGAGACGGTGGAACCGGAACACGACGGGGAGACGGCCGGGGTGATCGGCGACACGATCACCCCGATCGGCACCGGCGCCTACGTCGTGGACGGACGCGGGACGATCGTCGCGGTCAACGCGGTCGCCGAGCGGCTGCTGGGGCGGCCCGCCGCCGCACTCGTCGGCGCCGACGCGCACGACCTGCTGCACCGCACCGCCCACGGCGAGACCCTGCCGACCTCCCAGTGCCGCATGCGGCCCGCCTTCCTCTCCGGCCGCCCCGCCCAGGACGGCGGGGAATGGTTCGAGAAGGGCGACGGCACCCTGCTCCCCGTCGCCTGGACCATCACCCCCTACGACGCCGGCACCGACGACACCTGCGTCCTCGTCCTCTTCCACGCCCGCGAGACCCCGCCGAGGCGCCCGGCCCGCCCGCGGCCCGCCAGGGGACGCTCGACGAGCTGGAGCGGCTCGCCCTGCTGGCGGAGATGACCACCCAGCTGACGTCCACCCTCTCCGTCGACGAGGCACTGCGCCGGCTGGTGTCCCTGGTGCTGCCGCGCCTCGCGGACTGGGCGGTGATCGACCTGATCAGCGAGCGCGACGAGGTGTGGCGCACCAAGGTGGTGCACCTGGAGGACGGCCTCCCCGTCTCCCGCCGTGACCTCGAAGGGCCGATGGCGCCCGTCCCCGACGAGTCCCCGATGCCCCTGTCCCGCGCCCTGCGCGGCGCCTCCTCGACGATCGCCGGCCCGGAGACCTACGAGGTGTCCCCGACTCGGGCATCGCCGTCGAGCAGCGCCGGCTGTTCGAGGCCACGGGAATGCACTCGGCCGCCATCGCCCCCATCCGCGGGCTGCGCGAGGTCCTCGGCGCCCTGACCCTCGGCCGCTCCGAACGGGCCGACGCCTTCACCCCCGACGACCTGACCCTGCTGGAGGACATCACCCGCCGCGCCGGACTCGCCCTGGACAACGCCCGCCTCTACCAACGGCAGCGCAAGGTCGCCGAGACCATGCAGCGCTATCTGCTGCCCCAGCTGCCGCGCGTCCCCGGCCTGGAGATGACGTCCCGCTACCTGCCCGCGCCGGACGCCTCCCACGTCGGCGGCGACTGGTACGACGCCTTCCCCCTCGGGGAGGGCGACACCGCCCTGGTCGTCGGCGACGTCTCCGGGCACGACCTGGACGCCGCCGCGGGCATGGCGCAGCAACGTGCTGCGCTCCTACGCCTGGTCCTCACGGGACGAGCCGCCCGGCCGGGTCGTCGAGCGGGTGGACCGCGCCGTGCTGCGCATCACCGACGTCTCCATGGCCACCCTGGTGCTCGCCGTCCTCGGCACGGACGAGGAAGGGCGCTGGACCCTGCGCTGGACCAACGCCGGCCATCCGCCGCCCCTGCTGGTCACCCGGGAGGGCGTCGCCGACTACCTCACGGAGGGCGGCGGGATGCTCCTGGGCACCGGCACGGACCGTCCGCGCGCCGACGGCTCGACGGTCCTGCCCCCGGGCGCCACCCTCGTCCTCTACACGGACGGGCTGATCGAGGCGCCCAGCCACACCATCGACGAAGGGCTGGAGCGGCTGCGCCGGCACGCCGCCGCGCTCGCCCACCGCCCGGTCGGGGAGTTCACCGACGAACTGCTCCGCCGGGCGCGCCCCGCCGACAACGACGACGACGTCGCCCTCCTCGCGGTCCGCGTCGGCACCCGGCCGGCACGCGGCTGACCTTTCCCTCGCGTCACGCCCCTTCCGCAGGCCGGCGGGATCTCTCACGCAGCCGGGCCACGGCCGCCTGGAGGTCGTCGAAGGCGTGCTGCTCGTGCCACGGGCCGGTGCGCGCCCCCGGCAGCAGGCTGTCCCGGGCCGCGCGGGCCCGCGCGTACGCCTCGAACCGGGTGACCACCTCGGCCACGGCATCAGGAGGCGGGGAGTCGTTCTGCGAGCTTTCGCGGGAGGAGGGGGAGGACCCCTTCCGCCGCGCGTTCGTACGTCCGGTCATGCCCGCATCCTGACCGGGCCCCCGGCCGCTCCACACTGCACGCCTCCGGACGAGGACGCCGGGCCGACGTTGCCGGGAGCGGGCAAGGACGACGGGGACCTCCCAGAACCGTTCGCAATCCGTGCACGAAGTGACGCCGCTCGGACGGGTGAAGTAGCCCGCCGCTCGGCGGGTGTCAGAACCCGACGACCGGTTACCTGACATAGCGTCGATCCGGCACCCGTGTGCCGATCGCGCCCGCAATGAGTGCGTTCCCTCCCGGCCGGCCTCCGCGTAGTGAACCCGAAGGAACTCGATGGCGACACACACGACTGAACCTCTTTCCCCGGTTCCGGCGGCGGAGGGAAGACGATCGAGAGGGCGTGTGGTCATCTCCTGGCTGACCACCACCGACCACAAGAAGATCGGGCACCTCTACCTGATCACCTCGTTCGCCTTCTTCCTCGTGGGCGGTCTGCTCGCCATGGTGATCCGCGCGGAACTGGCGCGGCCCGGGCTCCAGATCGTGTCGCCCGAGCAGTACAACCAGTCGTTCACCATGCACGGCACGATCATGCTGCTGCTGTTCGCGACGCCCACGTTCGCGGGGTTCGCCAACGCGATCATGCCGCTGCAGATCGGCTCCCCGGACGTGGCGTTCCCCCGCCTGAACATGCTGTCGTACTGGCTGTTCGCCTTCGGCGGGCTGATCGTGATGACCAGCTTCCTCACGCCCCAGGGCGCCGCGGACTTCGGATGGACGGCGTACACGCCGCTCAGCGGCGGCGAGCGCACCCCGCAGGAGGGCGGCGACCTGTGGATCATGGGCCTGGCGCTGTCCGGCTTCGGCACGATCCTCGGCGCCGTCAACTTCATCACCACGATCATCTGCATGCGCGCGCCCGGCATGACGATGTTCCGAATGCCGATCTTCACCTGGAACGTGCTGCTCACGTCCGTGCTGGTGCTCCTGGCGTTCCCGGTCCTGGCGGCGGCGCTGCTCGCCCTGGAGGCGGACCGCCGCTTCGGCGCGCAGATCTTCGACCCGGGGAACGGCGGGGCGCTGCTGTGGCAGCACCTGTTCTGGTTCTTCGGCCATCCCGAGGTCTACATCCTCGCGCTGCCCTTCTTCGGCGTGGTCAGCGAGATCATCCCGGTCTTCGCCCGCAAGCCGATCTTCGGCTACATGGGACTCGTCGGGGCGACCATCACCATCACCGGTCTCTCCGCCACGGTGTGGGCCCACCACATGTTCGCCACCGGCGCGGTGCTGCTGCCGTTCTTCTCCTTCATGAGCTTCCTCATCGCCGTGCCGACGGGCGTGAAGTTCTTCAACTGGATCGGCACCATGTGGAAGGGCAGTCTGTCCTTCGAACCGCCCATGCTGTGGGCCACCGGCTTCCTCGTCACCTTCCTCTTCGGCGGTCTGACGGGTGTGCTGCTGGCGTCCCCGCCGATGGACTTCCACGTGCATGACAGCTACTTCGTCGTCGCCCACTTCCACTACGTGCTGTTCGGCACGATCGTGTTCGCGATGTTCGGCGGATTCAGCTTCTGGTGGCCGAAGATGACCGGCACCATGCTCGACCACCGTCTGGAGAAGGTGCACTTCTGGACGCTGTTCGTCGGCTTCCACACCACTTTCCTGCTCCAGCACTGGCTGGGCGCCGAGGGCATGCCCCGCCGCTACGCCGACTACCTCGCCGCCGACGGGTTCACCGCCCTCAACACGGTCTCCTCCATCGGCGCCTTCCTGCTCGGCCTGTCGACGCTGCCCTTCCTCTACAACGTCTGGAAGACCGCGCAGAAGGGCGAGAAGATCGAGGTCGACGACCCCTGGGGCTACGGGCGTTCGCTGGAGTGGGCCACCTCCTGCCCGCCGCCCCGGCACAACTTCGTCACCCTGCCCCGTATCCGCTCCGAGTCGCCCGCCTTCGACCTGCGGCACCCGGCCCTGGCCGGCGTCGACCAGGCGGAGAACACCGGGCAGCGTGACGTCATCGACCCCGGCGGCCACAAGGGCGACCGCTGATGACGCGGTCGCGGTTCCGTCGCCCCACCGCGCACGACGCCTCGGCCGTCATGGCCGAGGCGGAGGGCATCGTGATGGCGCGCTCCCACCTCGCCGAGGCGCGCCGGGAGGCGGAGGCCCTCTGCGCCGACCTGCCGTGGCTGACCACCGGTCAGGCCGAGGACCTCACCCGGCACTACGTCGCCCGCCGCATCGATCTCACCCGCCAGATGCTCCGCACCACGGTCCGCCGAGCCGACGAACTGCGCCACGAGTACGAGACGCGGTACGTGGAACTACGCGGCGCGCTGTTACGACGTCACGTGGCCTGGGCGAGCGGCGTGCTGGCCTGCGCCACGGGGATCAACGCGACGCTGTGGCTCTTCACCCGCTGAATGTCGCCGGCCGGCCGTTCGCCGACGCGCCGTCGGCCGCGGCCTGCCGCAGCACCCGCCCCAGCCACTCGCTCCGCGTCCTCCTGGCCGTCACCGACAGTTCCGCCTCCGGGAACTGCGCGTCGAAGCCGTGGTGGCCGCCCGCCCACACGTGCAGCTCAGCCTGGCCGCCCGCCGACCAGAGGGCGGAGGCGTACGCCACGTCCTCGTCGCGGAACACCTCGGCCGAGCCGGTGTCCACGTAGGCGGTGGGCAGCCCGGACAGGTCGGCGGCCCGTGCGGGGGAGACGTACGGCGGCACCTCGCCGTCGGCCTGGTCGCCCAGCAGCGTGCGCCAGGCGAACTCGTTCGTCTCCCGCGTCCACACGCCGGGCTCCCCGGAGTACTGCCGGCTGGAGACGGTCACGTTGCGATGGTCCAGCATGGGGCAGATCAGCAGCTGTGCCGCGATCGCGGGTGTGCCGCGGTCGCGGGCCAACAGGCAGAGCCCGGCGGCGAGACCCCCGCCCGCGCTGATGCCGGCCACCACGATGCGGCCGGGGTCGACGCCCAGCTCCTCGCCGTGCGCGGCCACCCAGGCCAGCCCCCGGTGGCAGTCCTCCACGGCGGTCGTGCCCGTGGCCTCCGGGGCGAGCCGGTACTCCACGGTCACGACGACCACGCCGAACCGCTCCAGCCACTCCAGCGGGATGTCGATCTGCCCGAACCGGTCGCCCAGGACCATCCCGCCGCCGTGGATCCAGTACACGCACGGCGCGGGGACGGCGGGGTCGCGGTCCGCGGGACTCAGCACCGACAGCCGGACGACGGCGCCGTCCTCGGCCGGCACGTCCACCTCCCGGCGGACCACGCGGCGGCCGGCGAGCAGGGAGTCCGGGGACGGGGACGGCAGGGCGCGCAGCTGGCTGAGGATCTCCTCGTCCATCCGCTCCACGAGGGGCATCTCGGCGAGCAGGGCGCGGAGTTCGGGGTCGACGTCGGGGCGCGGGCTCAGGGACACGGGTGTGCCTTCCGGTGGGGTGGGGACGGGGTTCACACGGCGGTTCACGCGGCGGCGGGGCCGAAGGCGGCCTTACCGCGCACCGGGACGTAGTCGGCGTGGACGGGCTCGCCGGCCAGCAGCGGCGTGATGCGGGACACGAGAGCACGGGCGGCCTCGCCGTCGAACAGCCGCTCGTGTTCCTCCTTGCCGGTCCAGCCCTCGGTGATGTGGACGACGTCCGGGGCGGAGGCGGACCGCGACACGAGGTAGACGACGCAGTGCTCGCTCGCGGCGGCGCCTCCCTCGTCCATGCCGGTGAGCAGCAGCTCGGCGAGCTCCCCGCCCCGACCCGGACGGGCGGTGAGCGTGGCCTGGAAGCCGTACTGGACAATCATGGCGACCTTCTCTCGTTCGGTGGAGTGCGATTACTCCATTGAAGGCCGTCGAACTGGGGAAACGTTAGATCGATCCTCCCCGGTGCTTGCACGATCCTCTCAGTGCCGGGGATGCGGCACCCGCTCCTGTGCTGCAATGGAGGCATGGCCCTCCTCGAAGAGCTGCGCACCCTGCTGGAGCGTTGTGCCCGCCCCGACGGGGCCACGCCCGTCGACGGCGTCCTCGCCACGCGGATCGACCGGCAGGATCCCCCGGGACCGTCCATGTCCGGCACGGTCCTCGCCGTCGTCGCCCAGGGCGCCAAACGTCTCGCCCTCGGCGATCGCGTCTACGAGTACGGCCCCGGCCAGTATCTGGTCGCGTCCGTGGACCTGCCCGTCACCGGCCACTGGCTCGACATCGGCCCCGACCGTCCGGCCCTCGGCTTCGGACTGGTGCTGGACCCCTCCGCCGTCGCCGACCTCCTGCTGTCGGCCGGCCCCGGAGGCCTGCCCAGCACCGGCGGGACGCCGTCCGCGCTGGCCGTGAGCGACGCGCCGGAGCCGCTGCTGGACGCGGTCGTCCGGCTGCTGCGCCTGCTGGACCAGCCCCGCGACCGCGAGGTGCTCGCACCGATGGTCAAGCGGGAGATCCTGTGGCGCCTGATGACCGGTGAACAGGGCGCCGCCGTACGGCAGTTGGGGCTCGCCGACAGCGGGCTCAGCCACGTCTCCCGTGCGGTGCGCTGGATCCGCGAGAACTTCGCGGAGTCGTTCCGGGTGGAGGACGTGGCGCGGATGAGCGGTATGAGCGTCTCCGCCTTCTACCGCAACTTCCAGGCGGTGACGGCGATGAGCCCCATCCAGTTCCAGAAGCGGATCCGGCTCCAGGAGGCCCGGCTGCTGCTGGCCACGCGCCCGGGCGACGTCACCGCCGTCGGCCGGCGCGTCGGCTACGACAACCCCTCCCAGTTCAGCCGCGAGTACCGGCGCCTGTTCGGCGCGCCCCCGAGCCGCGACGCGGCCCGCCTCCGCGGGACCGGACAGGCCCCCGCCGCCCTGGCGCCCTGACCTCAGGCGACGTCCGGCAGCTTCAGCCACTCCTCCCAGGTGAGGTCCCGGCCGATGAAGCGGGGCCGTTCGAACGGCCAGTCCTCGGCGATCCACCGCGGCACGAACGCGTCCAGCGCCCGCTCCAGGGGACCGCCCACCTCGTCGTCCACCACCCACCAGGAGATCTCGGCGTCCGCGCCCTCCTTCTCCGGCGGGTCGATGTAGACGCAGCCGCGCAGCGCGGTGCGCTCCGGGTTCTCGATCGTGTAGTTGAACGACTCGTGCGCCTCGATCTCGGCCGCGTGCCGTTCCAGATCGGCGAGGTTCGCCTCGTACGTCATGGTGGCCGAGGGCCAGCCCCAGGCGGGGCCGAATATGGACCACAGCCGCTCGCGCGACCCCATCACCGCTGGATAGTCCAGCGGCGCGTCGGCGCCGGCGATCGGGCGCAGCCGATGGCCCGCACCGCCGGGGACGCCGACGTGCAGGGGGTGGACGAAGTCGCGCGGAAGCCAGCTCATGGGCGTGAGCCAACCACGCGCCGTCCCGCCCGGCAAAGCAATAAGCGCGCGGGCCCTGGGCGGCGCCTTCCGCTGCTCCAGACCGGTGAGACGCGCGGAGGTGGGCGACGGTGAACCGGGCAACGGGCCGATGAACCGCTTATCTGGATGTTCGAGCATCGGACGATCGCAAGGAGCCCCTCGTGCCGTCACAGCCCGCCGACCCCTCGTACACCGTGCCCGGCCTCAGCACCCAGGACAGCGGACGGATCATCGAGCTGTTGCAGAGGCGACTCCACGCCCTCAACGACCTCCATCTGACCCTGAAGCACGTCCACTGGAACGTCGTCGGACCGCACTTCATCGCCGTGCACGAGATGATCGACCCTCAGGTCGACAAGGTGCGGGACATGACCGACGACCTCGCCGAGCGGATCTCCACCCTCGGCGGCGAGCCGAACGGCACCCCCGGCGCGCTGGTCGCCGCCCGCTCCTGGGACGACTACTCCATCGGGAGGGCCGAGGCGATCGAGCACCTGGGAGCCCTCGACGTCGTGTACACGAACCTGATCGAGGACCACCGGGAGGCGATGCGGGAGACCGAGGAGTCCGACCCGGTCACCCAGGACATGCTGATCGAGCAACTGCGCGGCCTGGAGCTGTTCCAGTGGTTCGTCCGCGCCCATCTGGAGTCCAGCGGCGGCAAGTTGAGCACGCGCGGCGCCACCACCGAGACCGGCGCCGCGGGCCAGGCCGCCGAACAGGCCCGCCGCCAGCCCTGACCCGCACCCGAGGGCGGGCGGCCCGCCACGATCCCGTCCGGACCGTGGCGGGCCGCCCGCCTCACACCGTTTCCCGCACCTGCGGCGCCGCGATGCCCGACGCGCGGGCGACCAGCGCGGCGAACTCCCGCCGCACCGCGTCGTCCGCTCCCGTCCCGCCGAAGTGCCGCAGCGCGGAGTCCGCCAGCTCGGCGATCTTCGCCTCCACCACGTCCCGGGCGCCCGTCCGCTCCAGCGCCGCCCGCACGCCCTCCACCGCACGCTCCGGCAGCGCGGGCACACCGGGGGAGAGGAGCGCCACGGCCTCCTCGTCACCGGCCGCCCGGCCCATCTCCAGGGCCACGGCCAGCAGGTAGGTGAGCTTGCGCGCCCGCAGGTCGTCGCCCACCGGCTTCCCGGTCAGCGCGGGATCGCCGAACGCGCCCAGCAGGTCGTCCCGCAGCTGGAAGGCGAGCCCCGCGCACCGGCCGGCCGCGCGCAGCGCCGCCGTCACCGACTCGTCCGCCCCGGCCAGCGCCGCGCCCAGGGCCAGCGGGCGCTCCACCGTGTAGAGGGCACTCTTCAGCGTCGCGATGGTCAGCGCCTCCTCGACACCGGACGCGCCGGCCGCCTGCGCCTGGAGGTCGCGGTACTGCCCGGCCACCATCTCCTCGCGCATCGCCCGCCACTCCCGGTACAGCCGTGGCCCGTTGGGCGTGGCGAGCGCGATCTCCGTCATCAGGTCGTCGGCCCAGGCCAGGGCCAGGTCCCCGGCGAGCACGGCAGCCGAGTGCCCGAACGCCTCGGCGCCGCCCGTCATGCCCGCCGCGCGGTGCATCCCCGCCAGGTCCACGTGCATCGAGGGCGCCCCGCGCCGCAGATGGGAGCCGTCCATCACGTCGTCGTGCACCAGCGCGCACGTCTGCACCAGTTCGAGCGCCACGCCCGTCTTCAGCAGCGGTCCCGGGTCGCCCGGGCCGCCCGCGGCCCGCCAGCCGCACCAGGCGAACGCCGTGCGCAGCCGCTTCCCGCCGCGCCGCGCGAACGCGGAGACGCGGCCCGCCACGTCACGGGCGAACACGGCGTCGAGGTCGTACGCCTCCGACATCCGGGCGTCCAGCACCTCGCCCAGGACCCGGCCCACGGCCCTGGTGGCGGCGTCGGCGGTGAGGGGTCCACCGGCCCGTTCCGCCGGTTCCTCCGTCGCCGACCGCAGTTCACGCATGCACAGCCCCTTCACGTCGTCCGTCGCCCGCAGCCTGGCGCTCGCCCCCGGGTACCCGCGAAAGGCCCGGACGACCTTCCCCGGTGCGCGCGTCGGCCCGCACCGGCGCGCCGACGCGTCCACGCGGCGCCTCCGGCCCGGACATCAGCGGCGGACGCCCTCGCGCAGCCGGCGGGGCCGCCGGCTGCCCGGCCCCGCCACGCCCTCGGCCGCCGCGAGGGCGATGTTGCGGGCCATCCCGCCGAACACGAGGGCGTGGAAGGGCGACACCGCCCACCAGTACGCGTGACCGAGCAGACCCCGCGGATGGAACAGGGCACGCTGCCGGTACCGGGTGCGGCCCGCGTCGTCCGTGTCCACACGCAGCTCCAGCCACGCCAGACCCGGCAGCCGCATCTCGGCGCGCAGCCGCAGCAGCCGTCCCGGCTCGATCTCCTCCACCCGCCAGAAGTCCAGCGAGTCGCCCGCCCGCAGCCGGTGCGGGTCACGCCGTCCGCGGCGCAGCCCCACCCCGCCGACGAACCGGTCCAGCCGCCCGCGCACCGCCCACGCCAGCGGGAAGGAGTACCAGCCGTGCTCGCCGCCGATGCCCTCGATCACCTTCCACAGCGCCTCCGGCGACGCCGGTACCACCTGGTCCCGTTCGTCGCGGTAGAGGCTGCCGCCCGCCCACCGGGGGTCGGTGGGCAGCGGATCGCTCGGCGCGCCCGGCACGGAGGCGGACGACCAGCGGGTGGCGACCCGCGCCTCCCGCACCCGCGCCAGCGCCAGCCGCAGCGCCTCGTCGAAGGGCAGCGGCCGGCCGGGCTCGTCGGGCACGTACCGCGCGATGTCGTGCTCGCGGCACACCACTTCGTGGCGCAGCGACTCGGTGAGCGGCCGGGCGATGGAGGCGGGCACCGGCGTGACCAGCCCGACCCAGTGGCTCGACAGCCCCGGCGTCAGCACCGGCACCGGCACGATCACCCGCCGGCGCAGCCCCGCGACCTCGGCGTAGCGGCGCATCATGTCCCGGTACGTCAGCACGTCCGGGCCGCCGATGTCGAAGGCCCGGTCGACGTCGGGCGGCATCGTCGCCGAGGCGACCAGGTAGCGCAGCACGTCGCGCACCGCGATCGGCTGGGTGCGGGTGTGCACCCAGCTGGGGGTGACCATCACGGGCAGCCGCTCGGTCAGATAGCGCAGCATCTCGAACGACGCCGAGCCCGAGCCGATGACGACGGCGGCCCGCAGCACGGTCGCGGGCACCGGCGAGTCCAGGAAGATCCGCCCCACCTCGGCGCGGGACCGCAGATGCGGAGACAGCGTCTCCTCCGGCACCCCGTACGGCGTGAGCCCGCCCAGGTAGACGATCCGGCGTACCCCGGCCGCGTGCGCCTGCTCGGCGAAGGTGCGAGCCGCGCGGCGGTCGGTGTCCTCGAAGTCCCCGCCGCTGCCCAGCGCGTGGACCAGGTAGTACGCCACGTCGACGCCCCGCATCGCCTCGGCGACGGACGCCGCGTCGGTGACGTCGCCGCGCACCGTCCCGACGTCGGGCGCCCAGGGGTGGTCGCGCAGCTTGTCGGGGGAGCGGGCCAGACAGCGGATCCGGTGGCCCGCCTCCAGCAGCTCGGGGACCAGCCGCCCGCCGACGTACCCCGACGCCCCGGTGACCAGGCAGTGCAGTCCCGCCCCGCTCCCATGGCCCTGCCCGTCCACGGTCATCCCTCCGCACACCTCGACGCGACACCTGCGTCGATCCTCACCGCAGACGCCCGCCACCGCGCGCTGTCCGGCGCCGCGAGGGTCCAAGCCGGCAGGCGGGAGACCCGGTGGCGGGGGCCGTACGGGTGACCCGGCGGGCCGCCGTCACCAGAAGCCGCCCTCCACCTTGCTGCCCGATCCGACCGCCGTCGTCAGGTCGGAGGCGAGGGCGTGCAGCCACACCTCCACGTCGACCAGGTGCGACACGGACGGCGCCGGAATCCGCGTCAGCACCCCCGGCGGCAGCGGCGCCGGCCGTACGGTCACACCGTCCGCCGGGAAGTGCGCGGCCCGCAGCGTCGCCGACACCACCTCGTCCGTCGCCTCCCGCGCCCAGGACGCCGCGTCCGACGGCCACGCCGTGCCCTCCGACCAGGGCAGCCAGTAGGCGCCGACCAGCACGCGGGAGCCGAAGTTGAGCGCGGCCAGCCAGTCGGGGCCGCCCTCCGGGGCGCGCCGGGGCGGGGGCTCGGTGCGCAACTGCGCGTACGAGGCGTGGGCGATGCGCCAGTACCGCCGCGTCCGCCGCAGCGCCGCCGCCGCGTCGGCGCGGGTCGTGGGCGCGGAGTGTCCGGTCGCCGCCCGCTCGACGGTCATCCGGATCAGCGGCGCGGTGGCGCGGAGCAGGGCGGCGGCGCTGCGCCGCGTCTCGCCCCGCGCGCCGGCGGGCCAGGCCAGCACCCCGCACACCAGCCCGATCGCACTGCCCGTCAGCACGTCGACGATCCGCGCCTCCGCCAGTTGCCAGGTCACCGGGGCGATCTGCGCGAACGCCGTGGACACCACCAGGGTGAACAGCCCCTGGCCCCAGGCGGGCCCGCCGACGGGCCCCACCGAGAAGGCCACCAGCATCGTCGGCACCAGCAGCGCCGCGTAGACCTCGGTCATGCCGCCCGCCGACACCAGCAGCGCACCGGCGGCCAGCGACCCGACCAGCGTCCCCGCCGTCGCCGACCGGACCGCCGACCATGTGGCGCCCGCCGTGGTGCGGCCCAGCGTCAGCATGCCCAGCAGCACCCAGAAACCGTGCGACAGGTCCAGCGACCCCGCCACCAGCCGGGCCAGCGCCAGCCCGGCGGCCGTACGGACCGCGTTCTGGAAGACGACGGAGCGCGGGGTGAGGTGGTCGGCGATCCGCATCCACCACAGCCGGGGCGTGGACGCTCCCGCGTACCAGAACTGCTCCAGCGGCAGCCCGGGCATCGACCGGCGGCGTCCCGTCGCCAGGGTGACGGCCGCGCTCACCGTCAGGGCGGACACCGCGGCGGCCAGCAGCGTCGACTGCCGCCGCAGCAGCGGACGCGGATCCTCGCGCGGGTCCGGAGGCACGCCCCGTACGGCCGCGTACCGCGCGATCATCTCCTCGACCCCCTCGGGGCCGGGCGCCGGGCGGGTGCCGCGCAGCGCGGCGGCCTCGTCGGCGCAGGCGGCGGCGAGACCGCGCAGCAGCGTGGCCGACGGCAGGTCGACCGGCGCGCGCAGCAGCGGGGCGAGGACGGCGAGCAGGTCGAGGAAGCGGCGGGTCGCGTAACCGGCCTGGGCCAGCGCGTGCTCCCTCGCCCCCGCGCCGGTGGGCCGGAGGCCGGCCGCCGTCCGGGAGAAGCGCAGCTCCCGGCCCGCAGCCCGGAGCCGTTCGGCCGTCTCCCGGCCGTCGGTTCCGCCCCGCAGCAGATCGTGCACGGCGTCCGCCGCGAGCTCCAGCGCGTCGGCGACGCGGCCGCGGTACGACGGCTGTTCGGGCTCCGGCAGCAGCAGCCGTTCGCAGAGGATCGTCAGCGTCGCGCCGACGGCGAGCCCGGCCAGCCGGTCCGGCAGCGTACCGGGCGCGTACGGCGGGAAGCAGGCGAGGATGTAGCAGAGCTGGAGCGCGGGGACGACACCCGTCGCCCGGGAGCCGATCGAGGCGCCGAGCACCAGCGTGAACCCCACGACCAGCATCCCGAGCGTCGCCGACCAGGTCGCCGCCGCCAGATACGTGCCGAGCGTGATCAGCGCGGCGGCGGCCGGCACGGCGCGCAGCACGGTGCCGGCGCGGCGGCGCCCCGAGCCGGGGAGCGGCGACAGCAGCCCGAACGCGACGGGGACGAACAGCGTGTAGAGCGCGAGCACCGGGCGGTCCAGCAGGTCGACCGCGGGGTAGAACCCGGCGACGGCGGCGACCGTGACGCGGACCGCGCGCCGGGCCGCGCCCACGGACTCGGCCCGTGACGACGGCGCCGGCAGCAGAGTCCGCCAGGAACGCGCGCGCCCCTCGGGGCGTCCCCGGTTCCACATGGCGCACCATCCTGCCGGGGCCCGTACGCCGCCGCTCGCGGACCGCACCGGCGTGCGCGGCGGGACCGCCCGACCGGCCGACCGCGGAGGACCGCGCCCGACCTCCCGGCGCGAGGCCCTCTTGCGCGTCTGTCATGGCACCGTCATCATCGCTACTCGCGGGTATCTACCCGCATAGATCCGCGCGGTCCCCGCATGGATCCCTCGCACGGTCACGCTCACGAGCTCCACACGCAGTGCCCTGTCGACCACTCGTCCCAGGAGGCTCGATCCACGTGAGACCCCGTCACCTCCGCCGTCGCGGCGCCCTCGCCGCCGCGGCGACGACCCTGGCCGTCCTGTGCGCCGGCCAGACCCTCGCCGCACCGCGGGCAGCCGCGGCCCCCGCCCCGGCGGCCGCGCGGGAAGTCCGCACCTCGACCGCGTCCGAGGTCCGCACGGCCCAGGACGCCGCCGCGCGGGCGATCGCCGGCGCGCTCACCGACCCCGCCTGGCGCGCCCGCGTCCGCCAGGCCGCCCTGACCTCTGACGAGATCCCTGTCACGGCCCTCGCCGACGGCGCCCTCCGCGCCGCCCTCGCCGCGGCCGACCGCCGCATCGCGGCCGCCAAGGGCCTCGCCTCCGACGTCGGCCCGCTGCTGAGCCTGCGGCTCGGCGACCCGTCGATGCGCGGCGCGCTCACCGCCGGGACGGCGCCCTGGGTGGCCGCCGCCACCTCGGACGACGGCCCCGTCACCGCGTACGACGGCAAGGGCCGGACCCACACGCTCGACGCCCGCGCGACGCCCGCGCGCCCCGTGTACGTCGTCGACATCGACGGCTCCCGCGCCCTGGCCGCCGGCCTGGACGTCCTCCACGAGGAACTCGCCCGCCAGGGCGTCCGGTCCGCCGACCCGGCGCCCGAACCGACACGGGCGCGCGCCTCGGCCGCCGCCGCGGGCTTCTGGACCACCCGGATCAGCGCGGTCTCCCTCTCCGACGACCAGGAACCCTGGATCAAGGGCGACGCCGAGATCTACACCCTCGTCACCGGCTTCGGGCACGACGGCAAGGTGCGGGTCGACCCGGTCGACATGCCGTACCTCGACAACGACGGCACCGTGTACCGGCCCCGGCAGATCCTGGTCAACTGGTCGTCGTACAAGTACAGCCTGGCCGACGCCGTGATGATGGAGGAGGACGGCTCCACCAACTACCGCGACCTCGCCAAGGCCATCGCCGCCGTCCTGCTCACGGTCACCGACCAGGGAGCCTATATCCCGCTGGTGAACGCGGTGCTGGACGCGATCCCGGACGACTGGTGGACGGACGACCCGGACTACGTCGACTCCTGGTACACCCTCGCCCGCACCGACGACGGCACCCGGTACGGGGCGCGCGGCAACGGCTGGATGACGCTGGAGCCGTACTTCGTGCAGGAGCTCTGAGGTATCCCCCGGGGGTCTCGCCATGAGCCCCCGCTGCCCCGTCCGGACCCGCTGGGCTCGGCAACCGGCGCTCCGCGCCGGAGGCTGGGGACCGGGCGGGGCGGCGCGCGCCGGCCGCCCCGCCCTTGCCGCCGAGCGTGAGGAGAGACCGTGGACGAGCAGGACCGCATCGTGGCCGGGGTGGACGGCTCGCCGTCGTCACGGGAGGCGCTGCGCTGGGCGGCCCGCCAGGCCGCGCTCACCGGAGGGACGGTGCTGGCGCTGACCTCCTGGGACTACCCGCAGTACCACGGCGCCCTCGGCTGGCTCCCCCCGTCGAGCGGCGACGAGGAGGCCCTGGAGGCCAGGGCTCGTGAGGACCTCACCCGGTGCGTCGAGGAGACGCTGGGCGCGCGTCCGGCGGCGGACGTCCGTACGGAGGTGCAGTACGGCACGCCGGCGAGCGTGCTGCTGCGCGCGGCCCGTGACGCGTCCCTGCTCGTGGTCGGCAGCCGCGGCCTGGGCGGCTTCGCCGGCCTGCTCCTCGGCTCGGTCGCCCAGCACTGCGTGCAGCACGCGGCCTGCCCGGTCGTCGTGGTCCGCGAGGACACTGTCACGAGTGTCGGCGAGGGGGACTGAGCGGTCCGGCTCACCCTCGCACGGCCGCACGCACCAGCTCCCGCGCCAGATCCGCGGCCGCCGTGACCGTCCCGAGGGACAGGGGTTCGGTGGCGACCGCGCCCTCGTGCAGCACGAACAACCGGGTGGCGAGCGTGGCGGGTTCCGGGCAGCCGGCCGCCGTGGCCAGCTTCTCGAACAGGCCTCGCAGCCAGCGCTTCTGCTCCGCGGCGACATGGTGCCCGGGGTGCCGCGGGTCGGGCAGTTCGGCGAGTGCGTTGAGGAAGGCGCAGCCCCGGGTGTACGTCGACGTCCAGGTCCGCAGCGCCTCGAACGGCGCGGTGACCGCCTCCTCGGCACTGCCGCTCGCGTCGACGGCCGCGCGGACCGCCGACCGCCAGCGCCGGTCCCGCTCGGCGAGGTACGCCGCTACGACGTTCTCCTTCGACCCGAAGCGGTTGTACAGCGTCCGCTTGGTCACTCCGGAGTGCTCGGCGATCAGGTCCACGCCGACCGCCGTGATGCCGTGCTCGTAGAACAGCTCCTCGGCCGCGTCGACGATGCGGCGCGCGGCCGGAGTCAGGGGAGGAGCGTCACTGCCGCTGTCCATGCGCACGAACCTTCACTGATCGGTGTACGGTGGGATGCAAGAGGTATACAGATCAGTATACCTGCGAGGAGGTGAGGACCTTGTCCGAGCACATGCGCGCGGTGCGCGTCACCAGGCACGGAGGGCCGGAGGTGCTGGAGGTGACCGAGGTGCCGGTGCCCCTCCCGGGAGCCGGCGAGGCGCTGGTGCGGGTCGCGGCGGTGGCCCTGAACAACACCGACCTGTGGACCCGCGAGGGCGCCTACGGCCGCCCCGGCGACCCGGAGGCCCGCTCGGGCTGGCGTGGACCCGTCGCCTTTCCCCGCATCCAGGGCGCCGACGTGGCCGGCCGGGTCGAGGCCGTGGGGCCCGGCGGCGACACGGGGCTCGTCGGCCGCCGCGTGGTGGTCGACCCGGCGCTCTACGACGGCGACGGCCCCGACGCCCACCCGGTGGGCCTGATGGGAAGCGAACGCGACGGCGGCTACGCCGAGTTCGTCGTCGCCCCGCTGGAGCGGCTGCACGACGTCACCGGATCGCCGCTCACCGACGACCAGCTCGCCTCCTTGCCCACCGCCTACGGCACGGCGCTGGGCATGATCGAACGCGGCCGGCTGCGCGACGGCGAGACCGTCCTGGTGACGGGAGCGTCCGGCGGAGTCGGGCTCGCGGCGGTGCAGATCGCCCGCGCCCGGGGCGCCCGCGTGGTCGCCGTCAGCAGCGGCCCGAAGACCGACGCCGTACGCGAGGCCGGCGCGCACGCCGTCGTCGACCGGGCGGGGGACGTCGTCGAGGGGATCCGCGCCGCCGCGCCCGAAGGCGTCGACGTGACGCTGGACGTCGTCGCCGGAGACCTGGTGGGAGAGGGGCTGCCGTTGCTGCGCGAGGGCGGACGCTGGGTGATCGCCGGGGCGTTCGGCGGCTACGCGGTGACCCTGGACGTACGCCGTCTCTACCTGCACAACGCCCAGGTCATCGGCTCCGCGATGCACACGCCGGCGCACTTCGACCTGCTCATGGACATGGCCCGGCGGGCCGCCGTCGAACCGGTCGTCGCCGCCGCGTACCCGCTGGAGCAGGCGGCGCGGGCCCAGGAGGAGCTCGCCCTCAGGAAGCATGTCGGCAAGATCGTCCTGCGCCCGGGGGCATCGGCGGCGACCTGACCGCCCGGAGCGTCAGAGCGACCGTGAGTGCACCGGGCTGTTCGCGACCTCCTCCGGGCACTTTCCGTGCTCCGCGCGCCTGCGGCGGTCGCGCAGCCAGTCGTACGCCGCCAGGGCCAGCGACGTCGACATGGCCGCCAGGGCCGCGCACAGCGCGGTGAACAGGGCGACCTGGAAGTCGTCGCTGTGGCCGAGCACCAGGTAGAAGAGGCCCGGCAGGGCCGCCGTGCCGACCGCCGCGCCGAGCCGCTGCCCCGTCTGCAGGGCGCCGCCCGCCGCGCCCGCCATCCGCACCGGCACGTCCCGCAGCGTCATGGTGATGTTCGGCGAGACGACGAATCCGCCGCCGATGCCGCCGACGAACAGCGCCGGCGCGGCGAGCCACGGCGCGTGGTCCAGCGGCGCGAACCGCAGCAGCACGGCGGCCGTGCCGAGGCCCACGATGACGCCGGTGAGACCCCACACGGTGAGCAGCCGCCCGAACCGGTCGACCAGCCGGCCCGACACCACCGCGGCCCCCGCCGAGCCGATGGCGAACGGCGTCACCGCGAGCCCCGACTCCAGCGGGGAGTAGTGCAGTCCGTGCTGGTAGAACAGCGCGAACACGAGCCAGACGCCGCTGAAGCCGATGAAGTACAGGGTGCCGACGCCCGCGCCGACGGCGTAGCCGCGCACGGTGGTGAAGAGGCGCGGGTCGAGCAGCGGCGTCGTCCCCCGGGCCAGCAGTTTCCGCTGCCGCCGTACGAACACGGCGAGCACCGCCGCGCCGACGAGGAACAGCCACGACAGCCGGCGCAGCCCGCCCGACTCCGCCTGCACCAGCGGATACATGAACGCCAGCACGCCCAGGCCGAGCAGCAGCACCCCCGGCACGTCCACATGGCCCCGGCCCGACTTCCGCGTCCGCGGGAGCAGCCGGCGGCCGAGCAGCACGGCGAGGACGCCGATGGGCACGTTGACGTAGAAGATCCAGCGCCAGCCCTGCATCCCGTCGGCCAGGGCGAGGATCGCGCCGCCGACGATCGGCCCGGAGGCGGAGGAGATGCCGACGGTCGCGCCGAAGTAGCCGAAGGCGCGGCCGCGTTCGGCGCCGTGGAACATCTGCTGGATCAGCGCCGAGTTCTGCGGCGCCATGAATCCGGCCGCGAGCCCCTGCGCGAGACGCGCCACGACCAGCAGTGTGATGTCGGGCGCGGCGCCGCAGGCCGCGCTGCACAGCACGAAGACGCACAGGGCGACCAGGAAGATCTTCCGCCGGTCCAGCGCGTCCCCGAGCCGGCCCGCCGTGACGAGGGCCAGGGCGAAGGTGAGCGCGTACCCGGACACCACCCACTGCACCTCGGCGGGGGAGGCGCCCAGGTCGTGCTGCACGGTGGGCAGCGCGACCGCCACGATCGTGACGTCCAGCAGGCTCATGAACCCGGCGACCAGCGTCACCCACAGCGCCCGCCACCGGCGCGGATCCGGCTCGTACGCGTCCTCCTGGGCACCGGCCCGCCGGTCACCCGCCCCTGACGCCGACGCAGTCACACGCAGTCCTCTCGCACGGCCCGACAGAGCACACGGCCCGACAGGGCACACCGCCCACAAGGCGGACGGCCCGAACAGGGCGAACATGTTCCCCGGCCGGGCTCGGCGCATACCCGGCATACCGTAAAAAATCCACCTGCGTGTCCGCCCCTCCGGACCCGCGGTCAGCCCCCGGTGCTTCCGCGCACCACCAGCCGGTGCGGGACCGTGAGGTCGGCGGCCGGCACGTCGTTGCGCGGGCTGTAGATGCGGTCGGCGAGGCACTGCAGGGCGCGCGCCGCGATCTGCCCCTTGTCGGGGGACACGGTGGTGAGCGTCGGCCGGCCGAACCGGCCGTCCTCGATGTCGTCGAACCCGACCACGGCCACGTCCTCCGGCACCCGCAGCCCCCGCGCGTGCGCCGTGTGCAGGGCGCCCAGCGCCAGCTCGTCGCTGAACGCGAACACCGCGTCCGGCTCGGCCCCGGCGTCGAGCAGATCCGCCATCGCCCGGGCCCCGTCCGCGCGGTGCAGCGCCGACACCGGGCGCTCCCACTCGGGTCGCGGGGAGATCCCGGCGCTCCGGAGCGCCGCACGGTATCCCTCGGCGCGCAGCTCCGCCGTGCCGTTGCGCAGATGGGGCTGGAGGCCGATCGCGGCGATGCGGCGGCGTCCCAGCGACAGCAGATGCGCGGTGGCCTCCCCGGCCGCGGCCACGTTGTCCACGGCGACCCGGTCCGCCAGGCCCTGCGGACTGCGCTCCCCGAGCAGCACCACGGGCAGCGGGCGGGCGGCCGCCGTGATGTCCTCGGCGGGCAGCGCCCAGGGGCTGATGATCAGACCGTCCATCACCCGCCCGCCGTCGCCGGTCAGCAGCCGCCGCTCCGACTCGGCGTCGCCCCGCGTCTGGTCGATGACCACCGTCCACGACCGGCGGCGCGCCTCGTCCACCAGCAGCCCGGCCAACTCGGCGAAGTAGGGGGAGTGCAGCTCCGGGATCGCCAGGCCGACGATGCCGGTACGGCCCGCCCTGAGGCTGCGCGCCGCCAGGTTGGGGCGGTAGCCCAGCTCCTCGATCGCCTCCTGCACCCGCCGACGGGTTTCGGGCGCCACCCGGGCCGACCCGTTCACCACGTTCGACACCGTGCGCGCCGACACCCCCGCGCGCGCCGCCACGTCCTTCAGGCTGCTGCTCACCCGCACATCGTGGCATGCGCCGCCCGCCCGCGGACCAGGCACCCGTGACCCTCCCGCTCCCGGGTATTGCCACGTTGAAATCAACGATGCAACGATAACGCCCGGCAGGCGCCCGGCACGTACCCGCCGGCGGTTCCGTCGCAAGGAGGCATCCATGAACCCGCACACCCACCCCGCCGTCACCCCGGACGCGCCCGACGTCGACGTCACGGCCGACGTCGAGGCCCTTTACGAGGACGGCATCACCGCCCGCAAGGGCGCGTTCACCCCCGAGTGGGCCGACCGGCTCCGCGAGGACATCGAGACCGCCTTCGAGGAGGCGCGCAGCCGTCCGGGCGGCGCGGTCGGCCGCGGCCCCCACCGCTACTACGTGGAGATCCACCCCGAGCAGCTGCGCGGCTTCGTCGACCTCGTCGACCACCCCTGGGTGCGCTCCCTCTGCACGGCGGTCCTCGGCCCCGACTACCGCATCGTCGAGGTCGGCTTCGACGTGCCGCTCGAGGGCGCCGTCAACCAGCCGTGGCACCGCGACTTCCCGATGCCCGAGGAGACCCGCGCCGAACGGCGGCTGACCTCCCTCGCCTTCAACGTCACCGCGGTGGACACCGAGGAGGACATGGGCCCGTTCGAGATCGCGCCCGGCACCCAGTGGGACGACAGCCCGGAGTTCGGGCACGGCATGTTCCCGCCCCGCTCGCACTACCCGCGCTACGAGGAGCGCGCGGTGCGCAAGTACCCGCGGCGCGGCGACATCTCGGCGCGCTCCGCCCTGACCATCCACCGCGGCACCCGCAACCACTCCGCGAAGTCCCGCCCCGTGCTGGTGCTGGGCGTCGACGGCCCCGAGGCGACCAACGGCGAACGGCACGACGCCGCCGTCACCCGCGCCTACTGGGAGAGCCTCCCGGAGCGGGTACGGCGCCACCTGGACTGCGAGGTCGTGGACGTGCTGCGGCCGATCACGCAGAAGCACACGATCGAGGGGCTGGTCATGGGCGACGCCTGAGGTCCGAGCCGGGACCCGCGTGACCGGGCGCGCCCCGACGCACAGGCGGAGAATCACCCCATGGGCATGTGGGGCAAGCGGGACGACATGGTGGTCCACGGACGGGAGCCGTTCAACGCGGAGCCGCCCGGGGCCGTGCTCGCCCGCGCCGCGGTCACGCCCGTCGACGCCTTCTACAGCCGCAACCACGGCCCCGTGCCCAGCTCCGACCGGGCGGACTGGCGGCTCACGGTGGACGGCCTGGTGGCGCGCCCGCTGCTGCTGACCCTGGACGACCTGGGGTCCCGTTTCGACGTGACGGAGGCGACCGTCACCCTCCAGTGCGCGGGCAACCGGCGCGCCGACCTGACCGCCGTACGCGCCATACCGGGGGAGACGCCGTGGGGACCGGGCGCCCTGTCGACCGCCCGGTTCCGCGGGGCGCGCCTCGCCGACGTCCTCGCCCACGCCCGCATCGCCCCCGACGCCGCCCACGTCGCCTTCCAGGCCCCCGACGTCTCCCCGTCCGCCGACCCGCCCCAGCCCTACGAGGTGTCCGTCCCGCGCGACCGGGCGCTGGCCCCGGACGTGCTCCTGGCCTGGGCGATGAACGGCGCCCCGCTGCCACCCGTCCACGGCGCGCCCCTGCGCGTGGTCGTGCCGGGCTGGATCGGCGCCCGCAGCGTCAAATGGCTCACCCGCGTCACCGCGCGCACCACCCCCTCCGACGCCTACTTCCAGGCCACCGCCTACCGCCTCCCTCCGGCCCCCGACGACCCCCGGGGCGTCACGCTCGGCCCGCTCCCGCTCAACTGCGCCGTCCTCACCCCGTCCGACGGCGCCGTCCTGCCGCGCGGCCCGGTCGACGTCACCGGATACGCCCTCGCCGGCGAGGGCCGGACGGTCGCCCGCGTCGAGGTGTCCACGGACGGCGGCCGCGCCTGGTCCCGCGCCGCGCTCGAGGCGCCCGCCGGGCCGGGGGCGTGGCAGCGGTGGCGCACCACCCTCGACCTGCCGCCCGGCGAGACGCAGCTCCTGGCCCGCGCCTGGGACTCCTCCGGCGCGGGCACGCCGGAGTCCCCGGCCCAGGTGTGGAACCCGAAGGGGTACGTCAACAACGCCTGGTCCCGCGTGCGGCTGCGTATCCGCTGACCGCCCCCGCCGTTTGCCCGCCGCGCGCGGGGAAACTCAGCGCCCATGAGCAAGAAGCCTGGGCGTCGCCTCCTCGGACAGAACCGCATGCTGTGGCTGCTGGACGCGCTGGAGCGCGATCCCGGCCGTGACCAGCTGATCGAAGCGCTGACCCGGCGCGTCCGCGCGCTGCCGCTCGGCCGCGTCCGGGACGTGCTGCACGGCACGTGGCTGGGCCACCCCGTGCACCCGATGGCGATCCATCTGCCCCTCGGCAGCTGGATGTCCGCCGCCGTTCTCGACCTCAAACCCGGCCGGTCCCGGCAGGCGGACCTCCTGGTGGCCCTGGGGCTCACCGGGGCCGTCCCCGCCGCCGCGACGGGCCTCGCCGACTGGGCGGAACTCCATCGCGAGCAGCAGCGCGTGGGCCTGATCCACGCCTGGGCCAACACGGCCGCCGTGGGCCTCTACGGCGCCTCCCTGGTGATGCGTCTCAGCGGCAAGGGCGCGAAGGGACGCGTCCTCGGGTACCTCGGGCTGACCGCGGTCGGCGTCGGCGGCCTGCTCGGCGGCCATCTGGCGTACCGGCAGGCGGCGGGCGTCAACCACGCCGAGGAGGTCCCGCACGTCGTCAGCGACGGCTGGCACCGCGTCGGCGGCGTCGACGAGTTCCCCGCCGGCGAGGCCGTGCGGTGCGTCGTGGACGACGTGCCGGTGCTGGTCGTGCGGGAGGCGGGCGGGGAGGTACACGCCCTCGCCGAACGGTGCAGCCACCTGGCCGGACCGCTGTCCGAGGGCACGGTCGCCGACGGCTGCGTCCAGTGCCCCTGGCACGGCAGCGTCTTCCGCCTCTCCGACGGCTGGAACGTCACGGGCCCCGCCACCGCACCCCAGCCCTCCTTCGACACCCGGGTCGTCGACGGCCACGTGGAGATCCGCCTGCCGACGGAGACCGTTCCGGACACCCCGTACGCCGGCGACGCGTTCGCGGCCACGTCCACCGACGGGCACCGGCCCCGCCGGTGAGCCCACGAGGGGCGGCGTCCCTGGCGAGCGTGCGGGAGACCGCCCGCCGGGCCGCCGAGCGCGTCGCCCGGTGGCGGGACGCTCCTGCCGTGCACCCCACCGGCGTGCTCTGCTCCGGCACCCTGCACGTCGCCGGGCGCGGCGAACGGCCGTGGGGCGAGCCATGGCTGGACCGGCACGCCTCGTACCCGGCGATCGTGCGCTGGTCCCACGCCCTGGGCACGCCCGGGCGGCTGCCGGACGCGCTCGGTCTGGCCGTCCGCGCCGAGGACGCGGGCGGCCCCGGCCGGCCGCTCGACCTGCTGTTCACATCCAGCGGCACGGGCCGCCTCGGCCGCCATGTGCCGCTGCTCCGCCCCGACGCGCTCACCGGCGGGTACTCCACACTGCTGACGTACCGGACGGGGGACCGCGAGCGGGTGCTCGCCGCCTTCCCCCTGCTCGATCCGCCGCACACACCGCGGCCCACGCTGTGGCAGGAACTCGCCTGCCGTCCCGTCCCGTTCCGGCTGTGCGCCGCCGCGAGCGACGAGCCCTGGCGGCCGTTCGCGTCCCTCACCCTCGAAGCGGTGCATCCCGCCCCGGCGGAGACCACGGTGTCCTACGACCCCGTCGCCCACAGCCTGCCCGGCCTGCGCCCCGCCGGCCGCCTCAACCGGCTGCGCGACGCCGCGTACGCCGGCTCCCGCCGGGGACGCGGCGCCGCATGACGCCCTGGGTGTGTCAGCCGCGCCGACGGGCGGCGCGTACCACCGCGGCGGCCACCAGCGCGCCCGTCACCGCCAGGGAGGCGCGGCGGGCGGTCGGGCCGCTGCCCGGCGCCAGGTCCCGCAGCCGGTCGAACGCGCTGAGCGGGACGCCCCGCAGCGCGTTGCCGGGCGGACGCCGCGGCACGCCGGGGTGCGGCCGGGTCGGGGCGGTCGCCCGTACGGCCTCCCACGCGGCGCCGATGCGCCGTAGCTTGCGGTCGTCGAACGCGGTCCGCAGCCGCGGCAGCAGCTCGTCCTCCTCGTCGCGGATGTCCTGCCGGATCAGCGCGAACGCCTCCCGGATCCACTCCGCGCGCCTCGGGTCGCCGGGGGAGCGTTCGATCCGGGCGATGAGCTCGTTGATCGCCTGGTGCTCCTCCTCGACCTGCCGGGTCAGCTCCTCACCGTCGGGAGAGACGCGCCGCAGCAGCGGCCACAGCACGGTCTCCTCGGCGAAGGCGTGACTGAACACCAGCTGGACGACGTCCAGCCACAGCGCGTCGAGTTCGCCGGGCGGGAGGTCCTCGGAGAGGCAGCGGTTCATCATCGCGTCGAGCCGCGCGTGGTCCCGGCGCTGGCGCATCAGGATGCTGTCGTCACCGCCGAGCGCGTCGGCGTCCTGATCGGAGATCGACACGGCGGGCGCGGTCACGGCCGGCCTCCGGACGGCTCCTCGCCCAGGCGCTTGTCGTGGGGGATGTTCATGGTGACTCCTCGGGTCGGTTCCGAGCGCCGGGTTCCCCGGACGGAGCGGACCGCGCAGACCCGGCCGGGCTGATTTCCCGATTCCCCCGGCCTGCTGCTCAGCCGACCGGCCAGCCCGCCACCAGGCTCCTCGCCGGCTTCTCCTCCTGCGGGCGCACCTGACCCTTGCGGATGACACCGCGCCACGCGCCGGACTCCTGGCCCACGCCTTCGATGAACTGCTTGAAACGGGCCAGCTCGGCCCGGATCAGCCGCGGCGTCACCGGCGACCGGTGCAGCAGATGCCGCCGGGTCGGGCGTGCCAGGGACCGCAGGCGCACCACGATCCGCGTGCGGTTCGGGGCGAGGGCGCGGAACTCGACCTCGCCCCGGTGCCCGGCCCAGCGGCCGAGGCCCTGCCAGGCGATCAGCTCGTCGGGATGCTGCTCGACGACCTCCGCCATGAGCGTCCAGGTCGCCCAGCCGGTGCCGATCTCCCACCGGGTGAGGTTCGGGCGGAGCTGCTCGACCCCCTTCACCCAGCGCATGAAACGCGGGAAGGTCTTGAACTGGGTCCACTGGTTGTAGGCGGTGTGCACGGGAACGGCGACCTCGATCGCCTCTTCGACGGACTGCGCGGATGCTCCAGGCATGGCCCCACCTGTCGGTTCGGGTTTCTTCCTCAGTGTGCCCCGCATGCCGCACCCCTACCACGCGTGTCCGCACGGCCGCCCGCCGCGCACGCCGTCAGCCGATACGCACGCCCGCCCCGCCGACCCGCACCCGGGGGTCGCCCGCACGCAGCGTCACCGTGAGTTCGCCGGGGCGCCCCAGGTCCTCACCCTGACGCAGCGTGAGGACGGCGTCCTCGGGCACCAGCCCCAGCTCACGGGCGTACCCGCCGAACGCGGCGGCCGCCGCCCCCGTCGCCGGGTCCTCCACGACACCGCCCACCGGGAACGGGTCCCGCACGTGGAACAGCGTCGGCGACTCCCGCCACACCAGCTGCACGGTCGTCAGGTCCAGGCGGTGCATCAGCGCCTCCAGCCGTGCGAAGTCGTAGTCCAGGTCGGCCAGTCGGGCGCGGGTGGCCGCCGCCAGCACCAGATGGCGGGCGCCTGCGTAGGCGATCCGCGGCGGGAAGGCCGGGTCGAGGTCGGCGGCGGGCCAGCCCAGCGCGGCCAGCGCCTCCGCCAGATCGGCGCCGTCCACGTCCTCGACACGCGGTTCGACACTGGTGAGCGTGGCCCGCAGAGTGCCGTCCTCCGACGCCGTCACCTCCACCGGCACCGGCCCCGCCTGCGTCGCGAACAGCAGTGGCCCCGGGCCCTGACGCTCGGCGAGCGCGACGGCCGTCGCCACGGTCGCATGCCCGCAGAACGGCACCTCGGCCTTCGGACTGAAGTAGCGGATGCGGTACGTCCGTCCCTCCGGGCCGTCCAGCCCCTCCGGCGGGGCGGTAAGGAAGGCGGACTCCGAGTACCCGAGCTGAGCTGCGACGGCGAGCATCTCCCCGTCGTCCAGGGCGCCGGCGTCCAGCACCACCCCGGCGGGGTTGCCGCCCGCGGGGTCGCCGGAGAAGGCGGTGTAGCGCAGCACCTCGGGCCGCGAACCGGTCGTAGTCATACGTCCGACAACGCGGGCCGAGATCGTGATGTTCCGCCGGCCGCCGACGGGGAACCCGAGCCCCGCGCTTCCCCCCGGCCGCCGTGCGGCCGGGGCCACCCCATCGGCGGAAGATCATGTGGCCGCCCCCCGCCGGGAGCGTGAGACTGGAGGGCGTCCGCGTGTCCGGTGAAGGAGAGTCCATGCCCGAGCGGCCCGACGACGGTTCCCAGGAACGGCTCACCGTGACACCGCCCAAGAAATGGGCCACGGGAGCGCCCGCGGTGATGCACGCGCTGGAGTACTCCCTCGAGCAGACCACCCCCGTACGCACCGGGCGGACGCTGCTGACCATGAACCAGGTCGGCGGCATCGACTGCCCCGGCTGCGCCTGGGCCGACCCGGCCCCGGGGGAGCGGCATCGCAACGAGTACTGCGAGAACGGCGCCAAGCACATCAACGACGAGGCGACCACCCGCCGGATCGGCCGCGACTTCTTCCGCGAGCACCCGGTGTCCGAGCTCGCCCGCCGCTCCGACAAATGGCTCAACGACCAGGGCCGGCTCACCGAACCCATGGTCAAGCGGCCCGACTCGGACCACTACGAACCGATCAGCTGGCACGACGCGTTCGGACTGCTCGCCGAGGAACTCACCTCACTGGACTCGCCCGACGAGGCCGCTTTCTATACCTCGGGCCGCGCCAGCAACGAAGCCGCCTTCGTACTCCAGCTGTTCGCCCGCGCCTTCGGCACCAACAACCTGCCGGACTGCAGCAACCTGTGCCACGAGTCCAGCGGTTACGCCCTCCACGAGACCCTCGGCACCGGCAAGGGCACGGTCAGCCTGGAGGACATGCACCACGCCGACCTCATCTTCGTCGTGGGGCAGAACCCCGGCTCCAACCACCCCCGCCAGCTCTCCGCCCTGGAGGAGGCCAAGCGCAACGGCGCCCGCATCATCGCCGTCAACCCGCTGCCCGAGGCCGGGCTGCTGCGCTTCAAGAACCCGCAGAAGCCGCGCGGCATCATCGGCCGCGGCACCACCATCGCCGACCGCTTCCTGCAGATCCGCGTCGGCGGCGACCTCGCCCTGTTCCAAGGCCTCAACCGGCTGCTCCTGGAGGCCGAGGACGCCCGCCCCGGCACCGTCCTCGACCACGACTACATCCGCGACAACACCGAGGGCTTCGAGGCGTTCGCCCGGCACATCCGCTCCGTCGACTGGGACGACATCCTCGCCGCCACCGGCCTCACCCGCGAGGAGATCGAGCAGGTCCGCGACGAGGTGCTGCACTCCGAACGCGTCATCGTCTGCTGGGCGATGGGCATCACCCAGCACAAGCACGCGGTGCCCACCATCCGCGAGTTCGTCAACTTCCTCATGCTGCGCGGCAATCTGGGCCGGGCGGGCGCCGGAGCCTGCCCCGTGCGCGGACACAGCAACGTGCAGGGCGACCGCACCATGGGCATCTGGGAGCAGATGCCCGACTCCTTCCTCGACTCCCTGCAGAAGGAGTTCGGCTTCGATCCGCCCCGCCACCACGGACTCGACTCCGTGAACGCCATCCGCGCGATGCTCGAGGGCCGCGTCAAGTTCTTCCTCTCCCTCGCGGGCAACTTCGTCCGCGCCGCGCCCGACAGCATGGTCACCGAGGAGGCCATGCGAGCCTGCCGGCTCACCGCCCACATCTCCACCAAGCTCAACCGCACGCACACCGTCTGCGGCCGCACGGCGCTCATCCTGCCGACCCTCGGCCGCACCGAACGGGACGTGCAGTCCAGCGGCGAGCAGTTCGTCACCGTGGAGAACTCGATGAGCGAGGTCCACACCTCCCGCGGACGCCTCCAGCCGGCCTCCTCGCTGCTGCTCAGCGAGGTCGCCATCCTCTGCCGCCTCGCCCACCGCACCCTCGCCGGGCGCGGCCCCGACATCCCCTGGGGTGTCTTCGAATCGGACTACGGCGAGATCCGCGACCGCATCGCCAACGTCGTCCCGGGTTTCCACGACTTCAACCGGCGCGTCACGCGCCCCGGCGGCATCCGGCTGCCCAACGCCGTCAACGAGGGCGTGTTCCACACCGAGGTCGGCAAGGCGCGGTTCACCCGCAACGAGCACGAGGCGCCCAGCGTCCCCGACGGCCACCTGCTGCTGCAGACGCTGCGCTCCCACGACCAGTGGAACACCGTGCCCTACACGGACAACGACCGCTACCGGGGCATCCACGGCAGCAGGCGCGTCGTCCTCGTCAACCCCGACGACCTCACCGCGCTGGGCCTCGCCGACGGGGACCGCGTCGACCTGGTCGGGGTGTGGAAGGACGGCGCGGAGCGGCGCGCGGACGGCTTCACGATCGTCGCGTACCCGACGAAGACCGGGACGGCGGCCGCCTACTACCCGGAGACCAACGTCCTGGTGCCCCTGGACAGTGTCGCCGACGTCAGCAACCAGCCCGCCTCCAAGAGCGTCATCGTGCGTCTGGAGCCCGCGCCCCGGCCGGCCCCGGTCTCCGTGCCCGGCTGACCGTGCGGCGGAGCGCCACGCGCCGCAGGATGGGAACCAGGGGGCCGGCGACCCGGGAGGTGCGGTGATGGGCGGCAACGCCGACGACACCGAGTACGACACCGAGAACGGCGAAACCGAGTACGGCTCCGAGAACGGCGACTTCGAGCGCGGTGATTCCGAGGACGGCGTCGCCGAGGTCGAGGAGGTCCACGGGGCGGGTGACGAGGAGACCGTCCCGCGGACCCCGGCCACCCCCACGGACACGGACGTGTTCCTCGACGTCCCGCTGCTCAAGGTCGACGAGATCGACCTGGACGTCGAGGATCTCCGCGCCCATGTGTCGCTCCAGGCCGAGGTGCTCGACCTGCTGAGACTCAGCGTCGGCGCGGACGTCTCCCTCGGCCGGGTGCACCTGGGCATCTCGGGGGTGGAGGCCCAGGCGCAGCTCAGGGTGCGGCTCGACAACGTGGCCGTGATCGTCAACCGGGTGCTCACCACCGTGGACCGCAACCCGGAGATCCTCACCGAGCTGGCCCGGGGCGTGAGCGCCGCCGTGAGGGACGTCGGCGGCGGAGCCCGCCAGGCCGTGGGCGCGGTGGGCGAGGGCGCCGGACAGGCCGTCCAGGACGTCGGAGCGGGCGCGGGCGGCGCGGTCCGCGACGTGGGGCGCGGCGCGGGCGGAGCCGTCGAGGAGGTCGGCCGGGGCGCCGGGGGCGCGGTGCGGGACGTGGGCGCGGGGGCCGGAGGTGCCGTGCGGGATGTCGGTGCGGGGGCCGGAGGTGCCGTGCAGGATGTGGGCGCCGGTGCCGGCGGAGCCGTACGTGACGTCGGCGCGGGCACTGGGGAGGCCGTTCAGGGCGCCGGAGAGGCTGTTCAGGGCGTCGGCGGTGTCGCGGAGGGTGTCGGACGCGGAGCCGGGGCGGCCGTGGAAGAGGCCGGCGGGGGAGCGGGACGTACCGTCGAGGGTGTCGGCGCGGAGGCCGGTCAGGTCGTCGCGGGTGCGGCGGAGACCGCCACCGGGGCGGCCGGACAGGTCGCCGACACGGCGGGCCGAGCGGCGGCACCGGCCCGTAAGGCGACCCGGTCGGCCGCGAAGAAGCGTACGGCCGCCGAGGGCGCCACCCGCAAACGCCGGGTGCGCGGCGAGGACGGCAAGCTGCCCCCGCGGCCGGCCCGCAGGCGCGCGCCCGCGGAGGAAGCCGAAGAGCCGCCCTGAACGCCCGTGACGGCAGAGTCTGGGAAGGACATCACCTTCCACTCCACGGTTCACGCCGACCGCCTCCGGTTCAGGGAGCCACCTCGAACGGCCGTCCGCTTCCCGGGTGCGGACGAGCGCACGTCGGTGAGCCGGAGCGACCGCACGAACCTTCCGGACACGGTCGAGCCGGACGTGGACTACCGCGACGTCACGGTCCACTACCGCCAGGAGACGTCCCTGCGCGAGCCTTCGCCCAACTGACCGGGACGGCGGCCTCAACCAGCCCTGACCACCGCCCGGTTCGGGCGTACGAACCGGGCGGGCCCGCCGCGGTCGGCGGACCCGCCCCGTCCTCGGGGATCACGCGGCGGCGGGGTGGTCCGTCGCCGGGGCCGTCGCGGCCGTGGCGTCCAGGTTGTCCCGCAGGGCCTGCACCTTGGCGGTGGCGTAGGCGTGCGAGTCGCTGCCCAGCAGCTGGCGCAGCGGGCCCTCGCCGGTGACGACACGCTCGATCACGGCGGCCGCGCCCTTCACCGGGTCGCCGAGCTGCTTGCCCTGGAGCTCCAGGTGCTGGGCGACCATCTCGCGGATCGCCGGGTAGTGCCCGGTCGTGGTCTCCGGCAGGGCCAGGGAGTCACGGGTGAGGAAGTCCGTGCGGAAGTAGCCCGGTTCGACGATCGTGACGTCGACGCCGAAGCCGGCGACCTCCGCCGCGAGGGCCTCGCTGAGCCCCTCCAGGGCGAACTTGCCCGCGCAGTAGAGGGCCCAGCCGGGCACGGCCGTCAGGCCGAGGACGGAGGAGACGTTGACGATGTGGCCGCCGCGCTGCTCGCGCAGGACGGGGATCGCGGCGCGCAGCACGTTCCACACGCCGACGACCTGCACGTCGAGCATGTCGCGCACGTCCCGCTCGCCGGTCTCCTCGACGGCGGCGAGGTAGCCGTAGCCGGCGTTGTTGACGACGACGTCCAGGCCGCCGAAGCGCTCGGTGGTCTTCCGTACGGCGGCCGCCACCTGCTCCTCGTCGCGCAGGTCGACGGTGAGGGGCAGCAGCCGGGAGGTGTCGACGCCGTCGCCGAGGGCCGTCAGCAGCCGCTCGGTGGACCGGGTGGTCGCGGTGACCGCGTCGCCGCGCCCCAGCAGCTGCCTGACCAGGTCCAGTCCCAGGCCGCGGGAGGTGCCGGTGACGAACCAGGTGGCGGGTCGGTCGGTGGGGTAGGCCATGATGCTCAGTCCTCGTGTGTGGGAGAGGGGTCCGGATCCGCTCCTCGCGGCCGGTGACTCCAGAGTGGGCCGCGGATCCACGCCGTGGGCCGCCATACCGGGCCCCGCGGGGACCCGGTCGCGGCAACCCAGGACTCGGAGGGCCAGGTGGCGCGGAACCCGATGAGCCACACTGGGAGACGTGACCGGGACGAACCGTGAACTCGCCGACTTCCTGCGCAGGGCGCGGGCCCAGGTCGACCCCGCGCGGGCGGGCCTCCCGCCCGACAGCCGGGTCCGCCGCGTGCCGGGGCTGCGCCGCGAGGAGGTCGCCCTGCTCGCCGGGGTGTCCACCGACTACTACACCCGGCTCGAGCAGGGTCGCCGTATCACCCCGTCGCCCGCCGTCGTCGAGGCACTCGGACGCGCCCTCGACCTCGACGAGGCCGGCCGGGCCCACCTCCAGGACCTCTTCGGCCTCACCGCGGCCTCCGCGCGCGGCCCCCGGCGTCCGCCCGCCGTGCAGCGGCTGCGCCCCGGACTGCACCAGCTGATCGACGCCCTCGACGGCGAACCCGCGCTGGTCCTGGGCCGGCGCACCGACATCCTCGCCGCCAACCGCATGGCGCGCGCCCTCTTCGCCGACTTCGAGCGCAAGCCGCGCCCGGAGCGCAACTACGCGCGCTGGATGTTCCTCGACGAGGCGGCCCGCGACCTCTTCACCGACTGGGAGGACCAGGCCCGCACCGCGGTGGAGAGCCTGCGCCTCGAAGTGGGCCGCGACCCCCACGACCGCGCCACCAGCGAGCTGGTCGCCCAACTGCGCGAGCGGAGCGCCGATTTCGACCGCTGGTGGGAACAGCACCGCGTCCACCAGCGCACCCACGGCTCCAAGCGCCTGCGCCACCCGGTCGTCGGGGACCTGACCGTCGAGTACGAGACCCTCACCCTGCCGGGCGACCCGGACACGACCCTCTTCGTCTACACCTGCGAGCCGGGCTCACCGTCCCGGCGGGCGCTGGACCTCCTGGCCAGCTGGACCCTCACGGGCCCGTCCGGGGGCTGAACCGCCCTTCAGCCGGGGGGCCGGGTAGCGCTGGGGGTACCCCGGTTCGGGGGTTGGCATGACTGACTCCGAGGTGTCGGCACCGGCATCGTTCCTGGTACCGATCCACGGAGAAGGAGTGCCGGTGCCACGGAACAAGAAGTCCGTCCTGCGCGGAAGTCTGCTCGTCCTCGCGGCCGCGGGGCTGCTGAGCACCACGGTCACGGGCGCCGCGGAAGCGGATCCGCCCTCGCGCTCGCCCCTCCAGCGGAGCCTCGAACGGCTCGTGGAGGAACAGAAGTTCCCCGCCGCGCTCGCCTGGAGCAGCAAGGACGGGCGTACGACCTCGCTGGTCGCGGGCTCCTCGCGGCTGGGCCGCCAGGTGCCGGTTCCGCGCGACGGCCAGGTCCGTGCGGGCAGCAACACCAAGACCTTCACCGCCGTCGTGGTGCTCCAACTGGTCGCCGAGGGCAAGGTCCGACTGGACGCTCCCGTCGAGCGCTGTCTTCCGGGCCTCGTACGGGGCAAAGGCATCGACGCCCGGAAGATCACCGTCCGGCACCTGCTGCAGCACACCAGCGGGCTGCCCAACTACACCGAGCACATAGGGCTGGAGCACTTCGAGAAGGTCCAGCACCGCTTCTTCCACCCGCACGACCTGCTCGCGGCGGCCCTGGCCCACCCGGCGAAGTTCGCCCCCGGCGCCAAGTGGGAGTACAGCAACACCAATTACCTGCTCGCGGGACTGATCGTCGAGCGGGTGACGGGACGCCCGGTGCAGGAGGAGATCACCGAACGCGTCATCAACAAGGCGCGCCTGCGCCACACCTACTGGCCCCAGCCCGGCGACCGGAGCATCAGCGGACCGCACCCGCACGGCTACGCCCTCGCCCGCCTCGACGACGACCGCGTGATCGACGCGACCGAGATGGACCCCTCCTGGGGCGGCGCGGCCGGGCAGCTGATCTCCACCCCGAGCGACCTGGCCCGCTTCACCCGCGCCCTGCTCGACGGCAGGCTCCTGCCGCCCGAGCAGCTGGCGGAGATGCGCGAGACGGTCCCCGCCCCCGTGCTGCCGGGGTGGCGCTACGGACTGGGCGTCGCCAGCATCCCGCTGAGCTGCGGCGGCGTGTACTGGGGTCACGGCGGGGACATCGACGGCTACGAGACCCGCGGCGGCGCCACGGACGACGGCCGCTCCGTCGGCCTGGCCGTGACCGCGCTGCCGGGGACGTTCGGCGGCGACGACGAGAAGGCGGCGCTGGCGGTGATGGACGCCGTGGACACGGCGTTCTGCGAGTGAGGCAGCCTTCCGGGGCGCTAATGGGGAGTGCTCCCCGGTTCCCTGGTAGGGCACCGCACGCGGATGAGCCGCGGCACGGGCAGGCTACGAGCAGGCCCTCCGGGTCGTCGCCGAGGTGGCCGCCACCTGGGGTCACCGAGGGGACCCGCCTGACACCCGCGCCGTACCGAAACGCGGTCGCAGCACCGCGCCTCCTTCGGCACACTCGACCCGATGGACGAGATCACCCGCATCGGGCACCGCCTGCAAGAGGTCGACGGAGTCGTCGCGGTCGCTCTCGGCGGCAGCCGCGCCCGCGGCACCCACCGCCCCGACTCGGACGTCGACCTGGGCCTGTACTACCGGGCCCCGCTCGACACGGAGGCCCTGCGCCGCCTGGCCGCCGAGCTGACCGGGGCCACGATGGAGGTGACCGAGCCCGGTGGCTGGGGACCCTGGGTGAACGGCGGCGCCTGGCTGACCGTCGACGGCACACCGGTCGACTGGATCTACCGCGACCTCGACCGCGTCCGCCGCGTCTGGCAGCAGTGCCGGGACGGACACGTCGAAACGGGTCTCCAGCCCGGTCACCCCTACGGCTTCTCCTCCCACACGTACGCCGGTGAGGTGGCCCTCGCCCGCGTCGTCACCGACCCCACAGGCGAACTGACCGCGCTGCGGGACGAGATCCGCTCCGGGTATCCCCGACCACTGCGCAACGCCCTGGTGGGTCAGACGCGTTGGGAGGCGCCCTTCACCCTGTCCGTCGCCCGCAAGGGCGTCCCCCGCGGCGACGCGTTCCATGTCGCCGGCTGCCTCTACCGCGCGGTCGGCCTCCTCGTGCACGCCCTGCACGCCGACGCCGGAGCCTGGGTGCTCAACGAGAAGGACGCGGTCCGCTCGGCCGGCGCTCTCCCCGCCGCCCCCGCAGGCTTCACCGCCCGCGCCCACACCCTGTTCGGCACCCTCGACCCGGCCCCGGACCGCCTCACGGCCGTGCTCGACGACGCCGACCGGCTGGCCGCCGACGTACTGAACGCCCTGCCTGCGGAGTGAGCCGACTTCAACTCGGATCTTTCAGGTGCGGATTGCCGGGTACCCGCCGTCGCGGACGATCCGTACAGGGGGCCGACGTGCCCGGCACGCCGGCCCTTCGCGCACAGAAACCCAGGAGGATCCATGAGCACGGTCAAGGAAACGGTCGACGTGAACGTCCCCGTCCGCCGGGCCTACGACCAGTGGACGCAGTTCGAGGAGTTCCCGCGCTTCATGGAGGGCGTCGAGGAGGTGACGCAGCTCGACGACCGGCACAACCACTGGACCACCGAGATCGCCGGTGTGAAGCGCGAGTTCGACACCGAGATCGTGGACCAGCTCGTCGACGACCGGGTCACCTGGCGGACCGTCGGGGGCGAGACGAAGCAGCGCGGGTCGGTACGGTTCGAGCCGCTGGACGACAGCCGCACCCGCGTGGAACTCACCATGGACGTCGAGCCGACCGGCGTGGCCGAGAAGGGCGCGGACGCCCTGGGCGTCATCGACCGCCGGGTCAAGGGCGACCTGCACCGCTTCAAGGAGTACGTCGAGAACGGCGGCAGCGGGGGCGGCTGGCACGGCCGTATCCGCCCGGAGAACCCGGCCGCCGGCCACTGACCCGGAGCACGGGACGCACGAAGGCCGGCCCTCCCCGCGGATCGCGGGAGGGCCGGCCTTTCGTGTGGCGTACGGCGGGACAGGCGCCGTACGTGCGTCAGGACTCGACGATCTTGCGGACGTTGTCCACGGAACCGCAGCCGGACTTCAGCTGGCGCCCCCGCTCCTCCCAGAACGCCTTGCCCAGCTCCTCACGCCGCTCCATCGCCACGTTCTCGCGGGCGCCGTTGAGGATCGTGCGCTCCTCCTCGTCGGCGTGGTGGGTGACCGCCTCGACGAGTTCCTCCAGCTTCTCGTCCCACTCGTCGCCGCCGATCTCCTCGACCTCCAGCAGCGCCAGCAGGGCCTGGTTGCCCTCGTTGTGCTCCTCCTCGCCGTGCTCGACCTCGTCGTCCTCGATGTTCTTGTACCGCTTCAGCGCGGGGTAGACCTTGGACTCCTCGGCCAGCGCGTGCGCGATCAGCAGGTCCGAGAACTCGCGCAGCGCGGCGCCCCGGTCGTCCTCGACACTGCGCATCCGGCGGAACAGATCCTCCATGCGGCGGTGGTCCTGGAGGATGAGCTCGACGACGTCGGAAGTCTCGGGCATGGGACTGCACTCCTTACTTCGAGCGGACTCGGCGGTTACCGACTGCCCCGTCCCGTCGGTCTGAGTACTCCCGATTTCCCGCAGCACCCCTACGGACCCACCGGACGGTCAGGCCGGCGTGAGATCTGTGCGCGGGTCGATCGACCAGTGGTTGCAGCGCAGGACCCGCCCCGCGAACGTCACCTCGCCCTCGGCGACGAAGCGGAAGCCGAGGGAGCGGCAGATGCCGTTGGAGGCGGCGTTGCCCGTGGCGGGGAACGCGTGCACGACGCCCCAGCGGTCCTCGTCGCGGGCCCGCTCCAGCAGGGAGTGGGTCGCGCGCCTGCCCAGGCCGCGCCCCTGGTACTCCGGGAGGACCATCCAGCCGATCTCCGAGACCGGACCGTCCTCCGAGTCGTGCGACCAGAGGGTCACCGTTCCGGCGACCACGCCGGGGGCGGCCGCGTCGGGCACGATCATCTTGATCCACGCGACGTCGGCGGCCGCGTCCCGGGCGTCCCGGCGCACCTTGTCCGCCATGCCCTCCTGCGGCAGCGGCCCGCCCAGGTCGGCCGTCATCACCGGATCGCAGCGCATACGGACGTACGCGTCCACATCCTCCGGCACGACATCCCTCAACTGCACGGCGCCCTCCCCGCTCGGCCTGCCCGTGACCCTACCGATCCGCATGTCTGTCACGGGGCGGTCTCCCGTTGTCTGTCACGGGGCGGTCTCCCGTCCGGTCACGTACTGACAGAGGGGGCATCCACCGACCACGACCGAACCGGGACCGACCATGGTGACTCTGGACCAGCCGATGAGCAGTGCCGATCTCTCCGACACCGCGCTCGCCGTACTCGACGACGACGGGGCGGTGACCGGATGGACCCTCGCGGCCCGCCGGCTCACCGGACGCGAACCCGGCGAGACCGTGGGCCGCACCGCCGCCCGCCTCCTGCCCGCCGTCGCGGACCGGTTCCCCGCCCGCGACGGCCTGCCGGGCCCCGCCCGGACACGCCACCGCGACGGGTGTCTCCCAGACGTCACCCTCCGCGTCTCCCGCACCCGCGCGCTCCGTCCTGGCAGGGAAGCCTCCTGGATCCTGGACCGCGACCCGAGGGCCGTGCGCACCGCCCGCGCCCTCACGGCCCGCACGCTGGAGGAGTGGGGCCTCGACGCCCTCGTGGACGTCGCGGAACTGGTCGTCAGCGAACTCGTCACCAACGCCGTACGCCACGGCGGCGTTCCCGTCGGCCTGCGGCTCCTGCGCGACAAGACGCTCACCGTCGAGGTCCATGACGGCGGGCACGCCCTCACCCCGCACCCGCCCCGCGCACACACCACGGACGAGGGCGGCCGGGGCCTCTACCTCGTCGCGAAACTCGCCCACCGGTGGGGCGCGCGGCCCGTACCCGGCGGCAAGGTCGTGTGGGCCGACCTGGAGTATCCCCGCAGGCCTGGGCCCTTCGCCCTTCCCGCCCGGTTGACGCCCACCCCACTCGACGCCCCCGCCCTCGACGCCGCCTGAGCCACCGCTTCCCCACTCACGCGTCCCGCAGCCGGTGTGACGCGGCCCATCCCCGCCCCGCCACACAGGTGAGCGTGATCTCGCCGCGACGGGGGACACGGTGCGGTATGGCAAGACGAGTGGGTCACGGGGCAGGGACGCGGGCGCGGGGAACGGCACAGGAGCCGACGGCCCTGAAGCGCGCGCTGACGACGCCGCTGCTGTACTTCTTCATCCTGGGCGACGTGCTCGGCGCCGGTGTCTACGTCCTGGTCGGACAGATCGCCGCAGACGCCGGGGGAGCGGTGTGGGCGCCGCTCGTCGTCGCCCTGCTGCTGGCGCTGCTCACCGCCGCCTCGTACGCCGAACTGGCGACGAAGTACCCCCGCGCCGGCGGCGCCTCCCACTACGCGACGCGCGCCTTCGGGCCGTTCGCCGGCTTCGTCGCGGGCTTCTGCATGCTCGCCGCCGGCATCGTCTCCGTGGCGGCGCTCGCCCGCGGCTTCGGCGGCGACTACCTGTCGGCCTTCGTGACCCTGCCCGTGGGACTCGTCGCCGTGGTCTTCCTGGGCCTGCTGGCGCTGGTCAACGCGCGCGGCATCAAGGAGTCCACCCGCGCCAACGTCGTCGCCACCGTCGTCGAGGTCGGCGGACTGGCGGTGGTCGTCGTGCTCGGCGCGTGGCTGCTGCTGCGCGGCGACGGCGACCCCCGGCGCCTCACCGACCTCGGCACACCGGAGAAGGGCATGGCGGCCGCCGTGCTCAGCGGCTCCGTCCTGGCGTACTACTCCTTCGTCGGCTTCGAGACCTCGGTGAACGTCGCCGAGGAGACCCGTGACCCGCGCCGCTCCTACCCGCGCGCCCTGTTCGGCGCTCTCGCCACCGCCGGCGCCGTGTACGTCCTGGTGGGCCTGGCCGCGTCCGCCGCCGTGCCGACCGCGCAACTGGCCGGTTCCAGCGGGCCGCTGCTGGAGGTGGTGAAGGAGGCGGGCGGTGTGCCGCCCAAGCTGTTCAGCGCCATCGCGCTGGTCGCCGTGGCCAACGGCGCCCTGCTCACCGGCATCATGTCCTCCCGCCTCGCCTACGGCATGGCCAAGGACGGTCTCCTGCCCGGCACGCTCACCAAGGTGCTGCCCGGCCGCCGCACCCCGTGGGCCGCCATCGCGGTCACCACCGGGCTGGCGATGCTCCTCGCCCTCACCGGCAGCGTCGCCACCCTCGCCTCCACCCTGGTCCTGCTGCTCCTCATCGTCTTCCTCATGGTCAACACCGCGGTCCTGGTGCTGCGCCGTGACCCGGGGGAGGCCGACCACTTCCGTACGCCGGCCGTGCTTCCGGTGCTGGGCATCGCGTCGTGCGTCCTGCTCGCCACGCAGATCGAGGCCGCGGTGTGGCTGCGCGGCCTGGCGATCGTGGCGGTCGGCACGGTGCTGGCCGCGATCAGCGCGGCGCGGCGATCGCGGCGGGCGGAGAGGAGCACGGAACAGCGCGCGGACGTGGACGCGTCCCAGCCCGGCTGACCTCGGCGCCCCGGGCCTCAGGCGCCCACGGTCCCGTCGACGCCCTCGCGCAGGAAGTCGGCGTGCCCGTTGTGACGGGCGTACTCCAGCAGGACGTGCAGCATCACGATCCGCAGCGACACGTCCTCGCCCCACCTCGGCTGGTGCCCGGCCCGGTCGAGGGAGGACGCCTCCCGCTCGATCCGGCGCGAGTTCTCGACCTCCGCCTCCCACGCCGTGAACGCCTCGCTCCTGGTCGACGCGTCGGCATCGTACGCGGCCTGGAAGTCGACCCTGTCCGACCAGACCATGGGCGCGTCGTCGTCCTGGAACACCCGGCGGAACCAGGCGCGTTCCACCTCGGCCATGTGCCGCACCAGACCGAGCAGCGACAGCGTGGACGGCGGCATGGACCGCCGGCGCAGCTCCTCGTCGCTCAGGCCCTCGCACTTCATGGCGAGCGTCGCCCGGTGGTAGTCGAGGCAGGCGCGCAGCGTCTCCCGCTCGCTGCCGAAGAGAGGCGGTCCGATCCGGTTGTCGCTCGGCACTGAGTGAACTCCTTCGTAGGCGTGGGCGTACGAGTATGCCGGGAGGCGCTCGCGCGGTCAGGGTCAGAGGTGATGGCCGCCCGACACCTCGATGTTCTGGCCGGTGATCCAGCGCCCCTCCTCGGACACGAGCGCGGCGACGGCGAGGCCGATGTCGTCGGGCTCCCCGACCCGCCCGAGCGCGAACTGCCGTGCCAGCTCCGGGACGATCTCCGGGTTCCGGGCGAACGCGTCGTCGGCGAAGCGGGTGCGCGTCGCGCCGGGGGAGACGGAGTTGACCCGGATGCCACGGGCGCCGAACTCCTTGGCCATGTAGCGGCTGAGGACGATCAAGGCGCCCTTCGCGGACGCGTAGACGGAGTACCCCGGCTCGGTCACGTGGGGGAGCGCCGAGTTGCTGGACACGTTGACGATCGCGCCACCGTCCGCGAGCAGCGGCAGCAGGGTCTGCGTGAGGAAGAACGGGCCCTTGAACAGCCCGTCGGTGAGACGGTCGAAGGACTGCTCGGTGGTGTCCTCGATCATCGCCATGCCGGCGAAGCCCGCGTTGTTGACCAACTGGTCGAACGAGTCCCGCCCGAACGTCTCACGCAGGACACCGGTCACGTCCTCGCGGAAGGCCGGGAAACCGGACGTGTCGGCGATGTCCAGCGGCAGCGCCACCGCGGTGCCGCCCAGCTGTTCGATCTCCCGGACGGCCTCCTTGGCGCCCTGCCCGTTGGAGCTGTAGGTCAGGACGACGCCCGACCCACGTCGTGCGATCTCCACGGCCGCGCTGCGGCCGATGCCCGAGCTGGCGCCGGTGACGACGGCAACCTTCATGGCGTGCCTCCCTGAGGTTCCGGAGCCCGGAGGCTCCGTACGGAAAGTGACACCTCCAGGCAACCGCGCGGCCGCCCCACGGGAAACAACGATCCTCCCCGCCTCTTGCTCGATCCTCCCGCGCCGGCCACCTGCAGCTTTTCGGCCGTTTCCGGCGACCCACCTCTGATCACGCCGTTCACGGGCCGGTGGCGTCCTATGCTCTACGCGTCTGTAGAAACGGGCGCGTCGGGCGACGGGCCCGAGGCACGCACGTACGCACAAAGGAGTGGACGCCGCCATGGTGTTCAAACGACTGCTCGGATCCCTCGGTGTGGGCGGCCCCACGGTCGACACGGTCCTCGACCCGGGAACGGCCCGGCCCGGTGGCGCGCTGACCGGCCAGGTCCATCTCGAGGGCGGGCAGGCCGACTTCGACATCGAGCACATCACCCTGGAGCTGGTGGCCCGGGTCGAGGCCGAGCACGCGGAGGGGGAGAGCGAGGGCGTCGTCGCCTTCGAACGGTTCGCCGTCGGCGGCGGTTTCCGCCTCGCCGCGGGCCAACGGCACAGCGTCCCCTTCACGGTCACGCTGCCGTGGGAGACACCGGTCACCGAACTGCACGGCCAGCACCTCGGCATCGTCCTCGGCGTGCGCACCGAACTCGCGGTGGCCGGCGCCCGGGACAAGGGCGACCTGGACCAGCTGAGCATCGCCCCGCTGCCCGCACAGGAGGCGATCCTCGAGGCGTTCGGGCAGCTCGGTTTCGGCTTCAGGTCCGCCGACCTCGAATACGGCCGCATCGCCGGCACCGGCCAGCAACTGCCGTTCTACCAGGAGATCGAGCTGACCCCGGCGCCCCAGTACGCCCACCAGGTCAACGAGATCGAGGTGACCTTCCTGGCGAACCCGGGCGGCGTCGAGGTGGTTCTGGAGGCCGACAAGCGTGGCGGCCTCTTCTCCGGCGGCCACGACGCGCTGACCCGCTTCACGGTCGGCCACCACGACTCGCGCGACTGGAACGCGGAAGTGGACGCGTGGGTACGGCAGTTGACCGAACGGCACGGTGGCGCGTACGCGGTGTACGGCGACCACGGTCACCACGACAGCCACGACCACGGCGGCCACCACCGGAGCGGCCCCGGCATGGGTACCGCCGTCGCGGCGGGCGCCGCGGGCCTCGCCGTCGGTGTCGTCGGCGGCATGGTCGCGGCCGAAGTCGTCGACGAGGTGGGCGACTTCTTCGAGGGTGACGAGGAGGACGAGGGCTGATCGAGGGATCCGCCCCCTGCTGATAAATTCTACAGTAGTGTAGAAACACAGGGAGCCCGGACGACCCCCTTCCGTCCGGGCTCCCGCCCGACACGTACGGAGCTTTCATGGCCCTGTGGGACCGCCTCAAGGAGTCCGCATCGTCGATGCAGACCCAGCTCATGGCGAAGAAGAACGACCTGAAGAGCGGCGCCTTCCGGGACGCCAGCATGGCGATGTGCGCGCTCGTCGCCGCCGCCGACGGCACCGTCGACCCGGTCGAGCGGCAGCGCGTCGCCCAGCTCATCGCCACCAACGAGGTGCTGCAGAACTTCCCCGCCGACGATCTGCGCCGCCGCTTCGAGGACAACCTGAACAAGCTCACGAGCGACTTCGCGTTCGGCAAGGTGAGCGTCATCCAGGAGATCGCCAAGGCGAAGAAGAAGCCCGCCGAGGCGCGCGCCGTGATCCAGATCGGCATCGTCATCGGCGGCGCCGACGGCGACTTCGACAAGGACGAGCAGGCCGTGGTCCGCGAGGCGTGCTACGCGCTGGACCTGCCGCCCCACGAGTTCGACCTCTGACCCACCGCGACACACGGAGGGCCGGCACCGTCACGGTGCCGGCCCTCCGCACATCCCGGCCTCCTACAGCGGCGTCGCGGCGTGCAGGATGAGCACCATCGTCACCGCGGAGTTCGCCGACGACATCGCCGACACGGCCGCCCCCGTGGCGGCACCCCACGCCGCGACACCCACCGCCGTGAACAGCGACGGCCACGACCGCACCGCCGGCGCGGGACCGAGCAGCGCGGCCACCCGGCGCGGCACCGGGCCCGCCGCGGCCAGACCCGCCAGACCGGCAGGCGTGGCGGCCGGGGCGCCCCGCGACAACAACGCCGCCTTGCCGATCGCGCGTGCCACCGTACGGCGGCTGCCGACCGCCTGCGCCGCGTCCTCGTCCGCCCACCGCTCCGTCGTGTACGACACCGCCGTACGCAGTGGCCGCAGGAAAGGATTGGCCTGCGCGGCCAGCCGCACCGCGAGCAGGAATCGGTGGTGACGGGCGGACAGATGCGCCCGCTCATGGGCGAAAAGCGCCCGCCGCTCGGCCGGTTCCAGACACTCCAGCAGGCCTGTCGTGACCACCACACGGTCCCGCCGGCCGCCACCCGGCAGCGCGTACGCGTACGGCGTGCTGTCCGGCAGGACGGCCACCTGCGTGTCCCGCAGCCCCGCCAGCGCCCGGTGGGCCCGACGGCGCACCCGCGCGTGCCGCCACCACGTACGGCCGCACACCGCCAGCACCGCGAACAGCGCGGGAATCGCCGCCTTGCCCGCCACCTCGTCGTACGGCACCGCCGCCCGCACCTCCGGGTCCGACCAGCCGTCGGGCAGCGGATTGCCGGGGAGCTGGGCCGTGCCGACGACCATCACCAGGGCGAGACAGAGCGTGCTGCACGCGGCCATCACCGCGGCCACCCCGGTCAGCAGCCGCGTCGCGGTGCGCGGATGCAGATGCTGCTCGGCCAGGCGCGCGATCGGCCACGCCGTCAGCGGCAGCACCAGCGGCAGAAAGACGAAGACCCCCATGAGGCTTCAGTCTTCCCCGTCGTGCCCCGTCGGACGCAGCAGCCCCCGCAGCAGCCGCTCGTCGTCCGGCCCGAGGCCGGTCACGAAGCTGGCCAGCACGGCCTCGCGGTCGCTCTCGGAGTCCAGCACCTTGCGCATCCGCCGGGCGGCGAGACCCGCCTGGTCCAGCGCGCACGTCCAGGCGAACGACCGCCCGGCCCGCTCCCGCGTGACGGCGCCCTTGGCCAGCAGCCGGGTCAGGATCGTGATCACGGTCGTGTACGCGAGGTCGCCGCCGAGGCGCTCCTGCACCCAGCCGGCGGTGGCCGGGCCGTCGGCCTCCCGGAGCGCCGACAGGACCAGAGCCTCCAGCTCGCCCTGCCCCCGCCGCCGGGGACGCTGCCGCTGCTCGCCCACGTCCTGTCTCCCTCCTGCCGCCATGCGTTCTCCCGCGTTTCCCGCGCGGACATCGTATAGACGCCTGGGGGCCGTCCGTCCGTACGCCATGTACGGGTGCGCGCGGTCCGGCGTCCAGAACGTACGGTCCCACGCCCTGCCGCGTGATCTCTACAGTGATGTAGATTCGTAGCTCCGGACCCGAGCCGCGGGCCCGACCGCACCCGCCGAGAAGGAGCACACCGTGGGAGTTTCCCTGTCCAAGGGCGGCAACGTCTCGCTCAGCAAGGAGGCGCCGGGTCTGACCGCCGTCCTGGTCGGCCTCGGCTGGGACGTCCGTACGACCACCGGCACCGACTACGACCTCGACGCGTCCGCCCTGCTCCTCGACGCCTCCGGCAAGGTGCTGTCGGACCAGCACTTCGTCTTCTACAACAACCTGCGCAGCCCCGACGGTTCGGTGGAGCACACCGGCGACAACCTCACCGGTGAGGGCGAGGGAGACGACGAGAGCGTCAAGGTGAACCTGGCGGGTGTGCCGGCCGAGGTCGACCGGATCGTGTTCCCCGTATCCATCCACGACGCGCAGAACCGCGGCCAGAGCTTCGGCCAGGTCCGCAACGCGTTCATCCGCGTCGTCAACCAGAACGGCGGCGCGGAGATCGCCCGCTACGACCTCTCCGAGGACGCGTCCACCGAGACCGCGATGGTCTTCGGCGAGCTGTACCGCAACGGCGCGGAGTGGAAGTTCCGCGCGGTCGGGCAGGGTTACGCTTCCGGCCTGGCCGGGATCGCCGCCGATTTCGGCGTGAACGTCTGACCCGGAGAGACAGAGGGAGCGGGAGACCATGTTCGGACTGAGCGAACTGGCCATCATCCTCATCGTCGTCATCGCGATCGTGCTGGCCAAGAAGGGCCCCGAGCTCGCGCGCAACGCGGGCAAGTCGGCGCGCATCCTCAAGGCGGAGGCGCGCGCGATGAAGGAGGCGGAGGAGCAGAAGGCGACGGACACGCCTCCGCGGGTCATCCCGGGCGAGACGATCCCGGGCCGCGAGGAACAGCCGCCCAAGGACGGCACGCGCCCGTAGCCCGCCGCACGGCTGCCGGGACCGCCTAGAGGGCGATCAGCCCGGCAGCCGTGGCCCGGAAACCGCAGGCGTCGAGATGGAACGCCCGCAGATGCTCCTCGAAGTCGACGTGCAGCCAGTGACATCCGGCGCTACGGGCCCCTTCGGCGGCGAGACGGACGAGCGTGGTCCCGACGCCGCCCCCGCGGCACCTTGTGGCCACGACGGTGTCCAACAAGAAGGCATGGACCCCGCCGTCCCAGGCGACATTGACGAACCCGACCAACTCCCCACGGTCCCAGGTACAAACCCACCCAACACTGTGCCGTTCCAGCCTCCCCCGCCAGTCGACCACCCCGACGGGCCCGCCGAACCCTTCTGCGTGCAGGGCATTGAGGGCGCCGTTGTCGATGTCGCCGCGCCATTCGTAGGTGATGGTCATGAGAGGTGAACCGGTAACTCGGGGTGCCTCGCCCCGCGTGCCCTACAGGGGAATCCACGATCGCCGGCCATGGTGCGGCAGTGTAGGCGTGGCAACGGGGGTGTGACATGGGGCTGGTGCTCTTCCCAGATGACGGTGACGTGACGAGCCCGGACGTCGACTGGACGTACTCCGGTTTTGCCATGTTCCGAAGGTGGCTGGCGCAGATCGAGGGGTTCGCGCTCAACGACATGGACGGCTTCTGCGGGGAACGCCAGTGGTCCAGCGTGCACACGACCCTGGAGCCACTGCTCAACCACCCGGACGACCATGGGGAACTCACACCTGCCCAGTGCGCCACGATACTGCCGCGGTTGGAGGAGATCCGTGACCACCATGTGGCCGACGGCTGCGACCCCGACATCCGCCAACACGCCAAGGACATCGGCCGATTGGTCACCGTCCTGCGGATGTGCGTGGCAAAGGACGTGGATCTCTGTTTCGGTTAGTCGTAGGTGCCCTGGGCCATGCGAGAAGATGCCTAGAAAGCATCCACATAGGCGAGATGAGTGCCGCACACGGTGCAGCGGAACAGCACCGCATTGGCACCGCCACCCAGGTGGGCTGCGAAGTCACCGAGCTGGTCCAGGGCCTCGGGATACTCCGCCAGCTCCGCGTACCCCACCTCTCCGACCAAGGCCGCCGCATCCCCGCAGTGGGACAGCCAGTGCGGCTGCTGCCAGCCGGAAAAGCCCGGCGTGCGCCGAGTGACCTCCTGCACGACGTCCATGCTGACCCCGTCGAGCCCGAAGCAGTCGGTGAAGTCACCCTCGAAGCGTTCGGCCGCGCTTCCGTCGGCGATGCACCACGGGCAGAAAGGCCCGTCGACATCGTGTGCGGTGTAGAAGCCGGCCGTGTAGATCCAGCCCCTGCTGCGCCCGCAGCACACGCACCTGTCGGAGGACGCCCGGACGGACCCGGTGGCCACGGGGTCCGGGTGATAGCGGAAGTTGGGCAGGTCGTCGCTCATCGCCGGGCCCGCATCTGTCTCATGGGCGGCAGTCTGTCCGTGAACATGGCGTCGATCGAGCGAGGTCCAGTCACCCCGCACCCCTTCCACGCCGCGCAGCCGCACCCCGACCGCCCTCCGAGGCGCACATGCGTCTCCACCTCGGAGGTGTCCGGGCCGCGCCGAATCTCGACCGTCGGCAGTTCACCACCGCTCACGCTCAGAGTGCCGCCCCTCATAGTCGAGCTCGATCTCCACCGCGCCGAACAGATCATCCTGGACGGGCGCTTGCACGATCGAATCCATGGAGACTCCCTGACTCCTCACTGATCACCTATCTCAAGCCTCTGCCGGACCGCAGTGAACGGGAAAGCCGCCGTCCGGCTCTCCGTCCGGAACCGGCGGTAGAAGTCCCCCATCACCTCCGCGACCGGCGCGTACCGCGCGACGACATCGGCGAAGACCGCGGGCATCCGCACTGGCCGGACCCCTTCGGCGCACGTCCGCACGAAGGCTGCACGCTGGTCCGGCCCATGGCCGAGCAGAGCCACGATCAGCCAATTCACCAGATGCGTGACGGCATAACATCGGTCGTACAGGCAGTGCTGCTCGAAGAACTCCGCTTCATCTCGGCCCAATTCAAAACGAGACGAGAACGCCAGCCCGAAGTCGGTGAAGAAGAGCCGACGGCCGTCGGTCAGGATGTTCTCGAAGTGCGCGTCGAAATGCAGCGCCCCGTTGGCGTTCATGAACGCGATGCCCGCCCGCAACTCGTCGTCCACCATGGCGCAGGCCCGCTCGGCGGCCTCCCCGCCGGCGTCCATCCGCTCACCGAGCCAGTCGTGCAAGTTCTGCGGAATGTATTCCAGGAACAGCAGCAGACTCGCCGACGACCCCCGCAGCGCCTCGATGCGGCACCGCACCTCGGGCCCGCCACCCCAATACGCGACCGCTCGCTCCACATCTGCCAGTTCATCGGGAAGCGGCCGGCCCTCGTCCGGCAGCACCCGCCAGTGATGCAGCACCGGGAAGCCCTCGTACCGCCCCCCGATCACCCACTCCGTCGTCATACGGTGTACGGCCAACTCCCGCCACGCCCCGAAGCCCGGGCCGCCGATCGTGCCGACCCCGTAGTGACAGAAGAGCGGCAACTCGAAGAGGTTCCGCGTGGAGTGCCGATTCTCCGGCCGCCGCTCCAGATCGGTCAGGCGTACCCGCTTGACGAATACGGGCGTACCGTCGACGTCGACCAGTACCCGGTCCCCGCCGATGCCGGACCCCAACGGCCGCCCCGCGTCCACGAGTTCACGCAGCCCGCGCTCGTCGCACATCGCCAGCGAAGCGGAAACACCACCATGGGCGGCCAGGCGCGCACCGCGCGACATGCCACCGTGCTCCACGGACACCTCCCCATCACGGAGCGAAACGGTGCCCCACCGTACCCTCCCCCAAGTCCCGAAGGCGCACGCTCGCCGCACCTTCACCGCAGCGTCTGCGTCAACTCACTCCGCCCCGCCGCGTGCACCACGCGTCCGTACGCGCCGTTGACGATCGGCATGTACGGCGGGACGTGCCCGCACTCGACATCGGCGATGACCGGCACGTTCAGGCAGTGGAGCGCGTCGAGGACCGCCTCGTGCTGGGTGAGGGACGGGCTGTCCGGAGCCGCGGTCCGGCCGACCAGGATGGCGTTCGCACCCTCGAAGAACCCGGCGAGCCTCATGCCGTGCAGATGACGGCAGACGGTGAAGGCGTCGCTGTCGCACACCTCCACGTAGACGAGCAGTCCGTCGGGCGCCATGTCGCGGGTGAACGCCGGCATGTCGAGACAGGGCGTCCCCGCGAGATTGCACAGCGTCTCGACGCAGCCGCCGATCAGCCTCCCCTCGACCTCCACGTCCCCCGTGCCGTCCAGCCGGGTCCAGCCGCCCTGCGCGTCGAGCGTGTACTCCCGTACGTCGGGGAACGCGGCGAAGTCGTCGAAACCGACGGTGCGGTGGCGTCCGGGCGGCGTCTGCCTGAACGACCAGCCCGGCGGCGCGGCCGCGATGTCGAACCATGACAGCAGCCCCTCCGGCACGCGGTACGGCGTGTCCATGAGGTTGTTGCCGTGGAGCGTCGCCGTGCCCGTGAGCAGTGTGAGCGGGGTCATGAGGGTCGACATGTCGGAGAAGCCGACGACCCAGGTCGGTTCCGCCTCACGCAGCCGGTCCCAGTCCAGCAGCGGGATCAGGAACCGAGCCGTGCAGCAACGCCTGTGGGCGGTCTCCGAGGAGCTGACGGGGGTCACGTTCCCCGTGTAGTCGGCGGCTCCCCCACGAAGTGGTCCGACTGAGATCATTCCGGGGGAGGTGGTGGCGTGACCACGAAGAGCCACCGTTGGCGGTGGTCGGCGATCACGGCGACGGCGGTCCTGTTGGCCGGCTGCGGCAGCGGGGAGGAGAGCGGCGGCGACGGCGGCCGGGCGGCTGCGCTCACGAAGGAGCAGGCGCGGCGGGTGCTTCCGGACGGTGCGTCGATGGACGGGTGGATGCCGGCCGCCGAGCCCAACAGGTGCGGGTCGGGACCACGCTGCTGTGGGTCCAGACGGGAGGGGAGTCCGAGGGAGACATCGACCCGGACGGCGTCCGCGACTTCACCGAGCTCCTCGCGGAGCGCTCCCGGCAGGCTCAGAACGGCGACACCCCCACCGCCGCACTCGGCGACTGAACGGATCCGCGCACGTGCAGGCGTGGCGCCCGGTCCCCCGGGCACCGGGCACCACAACCGTCCTCACTTCAGCCCGAGAACCTCCATCGTGTGCTCGGCCATCCGCCGCTCACCCAGGGCGTTCGGGTGGACGGGCACCAGGCTCGTGCCGAACAGCACCGGCTCGATCCAGCGGGTGCCGAGCGGTGTGCACGCGTCGTGGCCGTCGGAGACCTCGGCGAAGTCGACGAAGGTCGCGCCCGTCTCCTCGCTGGCGCGTTCCACCGCCGCGTTCAGATGGGCCTGCACGTCACGCAGGTACGGCACGTCGCCCTCGGCGATCGGCAGCTTCAGGTAGCACGACGGGTCGGCCTTCTCCGGGGTGATCCAGGGGTAACCGAGCACCGCCACCCGCGCGTTGGGCGCCTTCGCGCGCACGGCCCGCAGAGCACTCTTCAGCGCGGGGTACGTGCTGTTCTTGATCTCGTCGTTGAAGGACGAGCCGTACTTGTCCTTGCACGGGCTGCCCTTGCCCCCGGTCAGCAGCCCCGCGCTGCCGCAGGACGTGATGGCGTTGATGAAGGTGCCGTTGTCGTTGCCGCCGATCGTCAGCGTCACCAGATCCGTGTCGGAGCTCAGCGCGTTCACCTGGGGCGGCACGCCCAGGTACTGCGACGAGGTGAAGTCCTTCGTCTGGGCCGCGCCGCAGGTCACGTCCTTGAGGTGGGCGCCCGTCCGGTCCGCGATCACATGCGGGTAGTTCACGGTGGACCGCAGGCAGAGCAGGTTACTCGTGTCGACGGGCAGCACGCCGGAGCCGGCGCTGTAGCTGTCGCCGAGGGCGACGTACCGCAGCGGGTCGGACGCCTGGGCCGTGCCGCCGGCCGTGAGGCTCAGAGTGAGCGCACCGGCGAGCGCGCATGAGGTGGCCATGACATTACGGCGCGAGACATGCTTCTGCATGTGATCCCTTTCCGGAGGGAGGGCGGCGGGCTGCGGGTGCGGCGGGCGGCAGGGTGTGTCGGCAGGGCGGACGGGGCGGTCGTGGCGGGGAAGAGTGCCTGGTCGAGCGGTTACCGGTTGGTTCTACCGTCAAGTAATGTGCAGCGGCGCCGAGCCGGAGTCAACATTGTTGACCGAACTTCTTGAAACACACACGCAATCTGCGTCCGGCCCCTGTGAACATGTGAACGCGCAGGTGCGAAGCGCACGGCCGCCTATCCTGGCCCGCATGCTGCAGACCGGCTCCAGCGTGTCGACCCGCGAGTCCATCCACTCGGCCGCCGCCCAGCTCTTCCGGAGCAGGGGCTATTCACGGACCACCGTCCGTCAGATCGCCGCCGAGGCCGGCACGGACCCCGCACTGGTGATCCGTCACTTCAAGTCCAAGGAACTGCTGTTCCTGGAGACGATGCATCTGACGCTCGACGACGAACCGCTGCTCGACGTACCCCTGGAGCGTCTGGGTGAGCGCCTCGCCGAACTCCTCCTGGACCTCGGCGGCTCCGCGCGCGGCGTCTTCCTCGCGCTGGTTCACGGCAGCAACGAACCGCACATCCACGACCGGCTGCGGGACACACACGAACATCTCTTCGTCGAGCCCCTGCGCCGCCGGCTCACCGGCCCCGACGCCGACGTCCGCGCGCGCACGGCGGCCGCCGTGGCCGGAGGACTCCTCTACGCCCTGTGGGTCGCGGGGGACCAAGGCCTGCTCCGCATGGACCGCGCGGAGCTGGTGTCCCGGTACGGCGCCCTGCTCCAGGACGTGCTGACTCCCCGGACACCCGAAGGTCCCCGGACCCCCTGACCGGCGGAGGCCCGGGGAGACACCCCCGTACTGCCCGCCGCTACATCTTCCCCGCCGCCGACTTGATCGCCTCGCGGATCCGCGGATACGTACCGCAGCGGCAGATGTTCCGGATACCGTCCAGGTCGTCCTCCGTGACCTCGCGGCCTTCCTCGGCGACCCGGCGGACCAGCGCGACCGCGGCCATGATCTGCCCCGGCTGGCAGTAACCGCACTGCGCCACGTCCTGCTCCAGCCACGCCTCCTGCATCGGATGCAGCTCGCCGTCCACCGTGTCGGCGAGCCCCTCGATGGTGGTGATCTCGTCGGTCGGCCTCAGGGCGCCGACGGGCACCGCGCAGGGGTTCACCGCACGGCCGTTGAGATGGCTCGTGCACGCCTTGCAGACGTTGATGCCGCACCCGTACTTGGGTCCGGTCACGCCCAGGACGTCGCGCAGCACCCACAACAGCCGCTCGTCGTCCCGCACATCGACGGTGACCTCTTCGCCGTTCAGGCGGAAAGTGTGCTTGGGCACGTGAGAGCTCCAGGGGTGTTCAGCGGACGTGGTCCAGGCCGTCGGCCGGGGAGGCGGGGATCGGCGGCACGGTCGGTTTGGGATCGAAGGACAGGATGTCGTGGTTGATGGGGAAGGTGGTCGGCATGGTGCCGGTCGCACGACCGTACGCGCAGGCCACCGCCGCCATCGACGCGGCGACGCCCAGCTCGCCCGCCCCGCCCGGCTTGCCGGTGGTGTCCGGCATGACGATCACCTTCATCTCCAGCGGGGCGTTCCACTGCCGGGTGTAGAAGTAGTTGTCCCAGCTGGCCTCGAGGAAGTGACCGTCGCGCAGATGGAGGCTGGAGGTGAGGGTCTGGGCGATGCCGTCCATCAGGCACCCCATCATCTGCGCTTCCAGACCGAGCGGGTTGACGGTCAGACCGACGTCCACCACGACGACCGCCTTGGTGACCCGGGGACCGGCCACGCCGTCCTGCACCCGCCGGTTCACCGTCTCAGGCCGGCAGTCGATCTCCACCAGTACCGCGTTGGCCGAGTGGTACTCGGTGTGCAGCGCGATGCCCTGCGCCATGCCGTCCGGCAGCGTCCGGCCCCACTCACCGGCCTCGGCCGCCTTGTCCAGCACGGCCCGCGCCCGGTCGTCCCGCAGGAACCGTCGCCGGAACTCGTACGGGTCCTTGCCCAGCTTGGCGGCGAGCCGGTCCACGATCAGCTCCCGCGCGCACACGACGTCGGGGGAGTAGACGTTGCGCATGCTGCCGGTGTTGAAGCCCTTGTCCGTCTCGGCCAGCAGCCTGCTGTTCGCACCGAAGTCGTACGGCATCGACTGCGACAGCTGGAAGAAGGTCTCCGAGAACCCGATGTCCCCGACCGGCAGCTTGGCCGCCATCGCCGTCAGCAGCTCGCCCAGGCCGTGACCGAGGTCCGTGGAGACGCTCGTGTGCCGTTGCTTGTAGCCGAGGACCGTGTCACCCGCGTACGAGACCCGCACCCGGGAGATCGCCATCGGATGGGTGCGGCCCTGACGGGAGTCGTCCGCGCGGTGCCACATCAGCTTGACGGGCTTGCCCGTCTTCTTCGACACCTCGGCGGCCTCCAGCGCGGCGTCGAAGAACAGCTTCCGGCCGAACGAGCCGCCACCCTCGGTGACATGCACCTTGACCGCGCTCACCGGCAGCCCGAGCTTCACCGCGATCGTCTCCTGGGCGACGATCGGCGACTTCAGGGACGACCAGATCTCCGCGCGGTCCGGACGGACGTCGGCGATCGCGCAGTTGGGCTCCAGCGCGCTGTTGCTGCGGAAGTGGAAGATGAACGAGCCCTCCACGCTCGGAGTCAACGAAGGCAGCCCCATGGACGGTTCGGCGGCGCGCAGCTCCTTCAGCACCGACGCGTCGGACTTGCCCTCCGCAGTCCCCGGCTTCCACGACACGCGCAGCGCCCGTACGGCGTCGATACACCGTCCGAAGGTGTCCGCGCGCACCGCCACCCCGGTGGAGATCACCACGACGTCGGTGACGCCGGGCATGGCCCGCACCTCGTCGAGGTTGTTCACCGTGCCGGGCCTGCCGTTGATGGTGGGCGGCCGGCACACCATGGTCGGCAGCGCACCGGGCACGTCGAGGTCCATGGTGAACTGCTTGCGCCCGGTGACCGCTTCGAGGGCGTCCACTCGGGTGTGCGGGCGGCCGATGACACGGAACTGGTCGCGCGGCTTGAGGCTCACGGAGACCCGCTCGCTCGTGCTGCCCGCAGCCTTCCCGGAGAGCTCCCCGATACCGGCGCTGCGACCGCCGGGGGCGGACACGACGCCGGCCTTCAGCGTCAACTCACCGGTTGTGACCTCGAATTGGTCGGCGGCCGCGGCCAGCATCCGCTGGCGGGCGACCGCGGCGGCGACCCGCACCGGCGTGTAGGTGGAGAACGTCGTGTTGGAACCGCCGGTGAGCTGGTTGAACAGCAGCTCGGGCCGCGCGTCGGCGAGGGTGACCCGCACCCGCTCGACCGGCACGTCCATCTCCTCGGCGATCAGCATGGCCGTCGAGGTGGTGATCCCCTGGCCGACCTCCGCGCGCGGCAGGGCGAACGACACGGTGCCGTCCTCGTTCACCTCGACCGTGATCAGACCCGAGGTCGGCAGGGCGGCGGCCGTCATCACGTCGTTGAGGTCGACCAGTTCGGTGATCTCCGGCGAGGGGATGCCGTCGGCCGCGGCCCGAGGGGCGGAGGACATCTCGGCGGCGGCGACGAGCGTCGGGGCGGCCAGGACGTACCCGAGGAAGCGTCGTCGTCCCGGGCCGCGTGCGTCGGACTCGGGCGTCTTCGCCATCCCGTCACTGGGCATACTGCGTCACGATCCCATCTCGGCAGGTCGGGGGTACGGGGCGCACACCTTTCCGTGCGTGCGCTGATCATGCAAGGGGGCCGCGCGCGGAGACTTCGTGGTGATCGGCGGACGTACCGGGGCACACGGGAGCCGCCGGTGACGGCGACGGCCCGGGCCCCGGAACGTCAACGACGGGCGCGGACAGGGGCGTTCAGAGGGAGCGGTTGGCGTCCGGGATCTCCAGGTGGATGGGCCGCCCCTCGGACATGAACAGCAGGACGAACTTGCGCAGGGCCTCCTCCAGCACCCAGGCGATGGACGGCACCCCGGGCAGCGGTATCAGTCCCTCGCGGAACGCCACCACCAGCGGCCAGGCGCTGCTGACGATGGGCTGCAGGATCGGCTCGCGGTCCAGCCCGATCAGATCGCCGACCCGGTCGCCGACGATGTACCGGGAGAACGCGTTGATCAGCGGCTCGGTGAGCCCCGCGTCGACCTCCGCGATGATGCCGAGGAGCGCGTCGGTGAGCGCGGCGCCCTCCGGGGTGTGGTCGACGATCGGGTCGAGAACCTGCTTCGACTGGGCGTTCGCGGCCGCCCAGGTGGCCGGGATGTACTCGTCCCGGATGCCCAGCATGTGCGCGCTCACCTGCCAGACGTGCAGGAAGCCCTCCGACTCCCTCTCCGTGATGGGGACCTTCCAGTCGCGGAGCTTGCCCATGACGTACGTCGGCAGGCTGTGCCAGGTGACCATCATGTCCGCCTGGCTGATCGGGATGGTCTGCCCGCCGCTGGTCCGGGACCAGCCCGGCGACTGCGGCAGCAGATGCCTTACGGCCGCGTGCACCAGCCGCGTCCGGACCGACGTCGCGATCATCCCGCCCTCAGGCTTGTACGCGTACCTGTCCCCGACGTCGTACCCGAGCTGGGCGGTCTTGGCCACCCGGTCCTTCATGTCCGCGCCGCCCTTGGAGTAGTACACGGCGCGCGCCTCGCGTGGGATGGCGGTGCTCAGCAGCCCGCTGCCCAGGCCGTAGAGGGCGCCGGTGTAGAGCCCCTTCTTCCTGGTGAAGTCGACCGCGTCCTCCAGCTTCGCGGTGTCGGCCCAGGAGGGCAGCTTGCGCGCCTCCTCCATCCAGTCCCGCAGGGCGGAGGGGAGCCCGGCGGGCAGTGGCTGGTCGTTGCGCACCCAGTCCCGCAGCAGGTCGTTGACCTGCGGCACCTGGCCCCGTTCGATCACGTCGGCGATGATCGCGTCGACCTCGTCGTCCCACAGCCAGTCGGGGTCGACACCGGCCCCGCTGCCCGCCACCGAGTCGGCGGGCGACCAGGTCCACAGCGACCGGGCCCGCGCCGGCGAGGCCATTCCCAGCGCCCCGAACGCGCCCAGTGCGCCGCCCGCGAGCAGTAATCTCCGCCTGTTGATGTCGGTCATGCTGCGACTCCTCGTCTGGTCCCGGTGGGTTCTGTCCCGTGGTCCGTGGCTCTTGCCGTGCGTGATCCCTGACGTCGCCGTACCTGCGAGGGGCAGTACGTGCTGCGGCCCATGACCCCCGCTCGGGCCCTGCCCCTTCGCACGATCACTTGGTACGCTGAAACACATTTAGTATCGCTGTATCGTCGCGCCCCCAGGGGAGCACAGACCGCGCAAGATCGCCAGAGGCGCGACCGAATCTATTGACACTCCGTCAACAGCGGTCCACCGTGTGCCGCCCCAGGAGTCCGCAGACGCAAGGCGATGGAGGGAGCCCTCGTGGCCGCATCGGAGCAACTGCACAGATCCGTAGACGGGTTGACGATTCCGGCGCTGCTGCGCGAGAACGCGCGGCGCCACCCCGACCGGCCGGCCCTCACCACCGGCATCGGCCCCGACGACGGCACCCTGACCTGGCACCAGCTGCGCACCGAGGTGTCCGCCGTCACCCGGGGACTGCGCGCCGTGGGCCTTCGGCGGGGCGACCGCATGCTCATCGCGATGTCCCGGCGCGCGGAACACTGGGTCGCGGACCTGGCCGCCGTCCACCTCGGGGCCCTGCCCTGCAGCACGTACGACACCCTGAGCACGGACCAGATCCGCCACCTCGCCCGGCACAGCGCGGCCACCGTCCTGGTCCTGGAGGGCCAGGAACAGATGCGGCGCTGGGGTCCCGTGCTGGACGACCTGCCGTACCTGCGTGCCGTGATCGTCCTGGACTGGAGCGCCGCCCCGGAGGGCGACAAACGGTTCGTGAGCTACCAGGCCGTGCGCGGCTCGGGACCGCTGGACGCCGCCACCTTCGAGGCGCTGACGGACGAGATCACCACGGACCAGCCGCTGACGGTGGTGTACACCTCGGGCACGACGGGCGAGCCGAAGGGGGTGGTGCTCACCCACCGCAACGTCATCCACGAGTCCCTCATGCAGGACCAGTCGCTTCTGGTCCCGGACCACCCTCGCACCGTCGCGTACCTGCCACTGGCCCACATCGCCGAGCGGGTGCTCGGCATCTACCTCCCGATCTGCAACGCGGGCCACGTCACCATCTGCCGTGACCCTGCGCAGCTCCCCGCCACACTCCTGCACGTCCGCCCGCACGGGTTCTTCGGCGTGCCGCGGGTGTGGGAGAAGCTGGCCGGCGTCCTACGGGCCAAGCGGGGCGAGGAGTTGGGGGAGGCCCGCGAACTGGCCCTGAAGGCGTACCGCCTCCGCTCCGCGGCCGAGGACGTCCCCCCTGAGCTGACCGAGCGCCTGACACACCTCGACGGACAGGAACTCCGTCCGATACGGGCCGCGATCGGCCTCGACGAGTGCCGGCGCGCCTCCAGCGGTGCGGCGCCCATCCCCACCGCCGTGCTGGAGACGCTGGCGAGCGTGGGTCTGCCGGTCCACGAGGTGTGGGGTCTGAGCGAGACGACGGGCGCGGCCACCGTCAGCACACCCGATGCCTTCGCCCTGGGCGCGGTCGGCCGGCCGGGACCCGGCATCGAGGTGAAGGCCGCCGAGGACGGCGAACTGTTCGTACGCGGCCCGGTGGTCGTCCCCGGCTACCTGCGCGCCGACGGCGGCATCGACCCCGCGACCGACGAGCACGGCTGGCTGCCGACGGGCGATCTCGGCACCGTCGACGCACGGGGCATCGTCACCGTCACGGGGCGCAAGAAGGAGCTCGTCATGACCGACGGCGGCAAGAACATCGCCCCGACCAGGATCGAGTCCCTGCTCCGCACCCACCCGCTGATCGCCCACGCGGTCGCGGTGGGGGACAGGCGCCCGTACATCACGGCGCTGCTTGTCCTGGACGAGGAGGCGGCGCCCCTGTGGGCGAAGGACCATGAGGTCGCCGCCGACGGCCTCGAGGAACTGGCCCGCCACCCGGAGGTGCTCGGGGCGCTGGACAAGGCGGTGGCGGAGGCGAACGCGCAGCTGTCGCGCCCGGAACAGGTGAAGACGTACCGCGTGCTGCCCGGGCCGTGGACGGCGGAGTCGGGCGAACTGACCCCGAAGCTGAGTGTGCGGCGCAGGGACGTCGAGCGGCTGCACGGGGCGGTGATCGAGTCGATGTACGCGTAAGGGTGCGGGCGGCGGGGGTCTGGAAGGATGCGGGTCGTGGAGATCAACGATTTCGCCATCCGCCGTGCGGCCGGCCCCGACGCGGCGGCCGTGGCCGAGGTGTGGCTGCGGTCCTTCACGGCGGCGCTTCCGGGCGTGCGCCGGGCGCACACGGACGACGAGGTGCGGGCCTGGATCCGCGAGGTGGTGGTGCCCGGCCAGGAGACGTGGGTGGCGACGGTGGACGGCTCGGTCGTCGCGATGACGGTGCTGGACGGTGACGACCTGGACCAGCTGTACATCCACCCGGCCTGGCAGGGCAGGGGCATCGGCGGACGCCTCGTGGACATGGCGAAGGAGCGCAGCCCGTCGGGGCTGACGCTGTGGACGTTCCAGGTCAACGAAGCGGCACGTCGCTTCTACGAGCGGCACGGTTTCGTGGCGGAGGAGTGGACCGACGGTTCACGGAACGAGGAACGGGAGCCGGACGTCCGGTACGTGTGGCGCCCTGGGGGAGCAGGTTTCTGAGGCCCGGTGCCGTGGTCAGTGGGGCAGGGCCGCGGTCAGGTCGACCTCGACGAGCTGCCCGGAGAAGCCGAGCCGGGCGACGCCGAGGAGGGTGCTCGCGGTGGTGAACGCGGGTCCGATGACGGACGCGGTCAGGCGTTGCCAGGCGGCGCCCAGGACCGGTCCGTCGTCGCTGACCACGTAGATGACGGAGCGGACGACGTGCTCCGGCTCGGCCCCTACGGCGTTCAGGGCGGCGAGGGCGTTGGCCGCCACCTGGTCGATCTGGCCGTCGAGATCACCGGGCCCCACAAGCTCCCCCGCCGGGTCGAGGGGGCACTGCCCCGCCAGATAGGCCGTCCGGCCCGCCTCGACGACGGTGATGTGGTGGTACCCCGGGGTCGCATGGAGCTGAGGCGGATTGATACGCGTGATCTGGCCGGTCATAGGCGCGAGTCTGTCGCCAGGAGACAGCCGGACGCATCACATTTTCGCGTGTCGGCTCAAGGCGCGGTCGATGAGGTCCCGGATGGCCTCTTCCTGGCGGGCCGCGGTTTCCGGATCGGCGGAGCGGCTGTGCGCGGAGACGGTGACGGTGAGCCGGCCGTCGAGGGTGGTCGCGGTCTGGACGACGTACCCGAAGCCGCTCCCGCCGTGTCCCAGGTAGCCGCCGCCACGGGAGAGAGGCGTGAAGAACAGGCCCAGGCCGGCCCGGGTGCCTTCCGGGTGACCACTGCCGTGCGGTACCCCCACGGTGTCCCGCATGGCGGCGAGTTCGGCGGGCCGCAGCAGCTGCCCCCTCGCCAGGGCGGCGAAGAAGCGGTTGAGGTCCCGCGCCGTGCCGGTCATCGAACCGTCCGCCCCGCTGTCGAAAGGACGGTAGGGGAGCGTGGTGTCGACCAGCGGGCCGCCCTCGGTGAACTGCTGGTAGCTGGACGTGTGCGGATGCGGGAGGAAGGGGCGGGTGCCCGGGGTGTCGGTGTGCCGCAGACCGAGCGGGCGCAGAATGCGGTCGGTGACCTCGTGCTCCCAGGTGCGTCCGGTGATCTTCCGGATGATCAGCCCGGCGAGGACGTAATGGGTGTTGGAGTAGGCCCAATCGGTGCCGGCCGGAAAGAGAGGGCGGTGCCGCACGGCAAGGCGCACCAGGTCTTCGGGTGCGTACGCGCGCCACCGGTTGGCGAAGTAGGTCTCCGCGCTCTGCCCGGGGAAGACGTCGTGGACGTAGTCGGCGAGACCGCTGGTGTGCCGCAGCAGGTCGCGCACCGTGATGGTCCGACCGTCGTTCCCAGAGCCCTGCACGACCCCCGGCAGCAGCTCCTCGATCGTCCGGTCGAGAAAGACCCGCCGCTCGCCCACGAGTTGCAGCAGGACGGTGGCGACGAACGTCTTCGTCGTGCTGCCGAGACGCAGATACCCGCCCTCCGGCACGGGACGCCGCGTGACCAGGTCCCGCACACCCGACCTGGCCGTCACGGTCCCGCGCGGAGTGTCGAGACGGACGGCCACGCCGGTCACCCCGGTGTCCCGCACCGCATCGGCGTCACGCCGCAGCGACCGGGCGGCACCGGTCAGGCCTGGAGCAGCGGTGGCCGGTAAGGCTGAACCGGCCACCGCCACCGAGGTAGTTGCCATCAAGAGGGAACGACGAGTGATCATGCACCCGAGGCTAGAAGGACGACACGCCACCGCCCATCCGGCGTACGCCACCCCTCGCACTGGTGCCAGCCGCATGGACACCGCCTGATCAGGCCAGCAGCAACGGCATGTCCCAGTCGGCCGGAGTGCCCCCCGTCGCGTACGAGTCCAGCGCGAGCGCGACCCCCGCGGCACCGTCCAGATAACCGGACACGTCGGATCCGAACGGCGCCTTCGTCATCGTGAAGCGCAGTCCGAACGGCAGTGCCGGGTCGAAGGCGGAGACGAGTTCGGCGGCGATGTCGTCCCGCAGTGCGGCCAGCGGCGGTTCCTTCCACTCCTCGTCGAGCCGGCCGAGCTGGTGCAGAGCCCCCGCCCAACCGTGGCACAGGGCATGGTCGTTGATCCCCCAGTGCTGCCGGGGGAGGGTGAGCAGCCGGTCCACCGAGGCGCGGGCCAGGTCCGAGAAGTCCGTCCGGTCGAGAGCCCGCCCCGCCAGTTGCAGTGCGCGGGACACCCCAGGCGTCCCGTAGCACCAGGCCGGCCACTTGGCGGCCCCGGTGTACGCGGCGGGACCGCGCTGCCACTCGGCGAAGGAGAGGTGGCCGGGCCAGAACACACCGTGCCGGTCCGTCACCGCCCAGGTCCGCAGCAGGCCCGCCGTCGCCTCCATCGCCTCCCGCTGCCCCGGCACCCGCACACCCTGCTCCCACGCCAGGGCCATCAACGCGAGCGGTCCGGCAACGCCGTGCGACAGGCCGAGGTTGAGGTGACCACCGGGAAACGCCTCCTCCGAGCCGATCCGCGGCGCGTCCAACGCCCACCAGCGCGGCACCTGTGCGCCCTGATGCTCCACCGTGCCCAGTGACAGACGGACGAGACAGCCGAGGACCGCCGTCAGCGGTTCCTCGCAGGTTTCCGCACGGGCCAGCAGATAGCGGCCCACCCCGGTCAGTCCACGCACCACCTCGTAGTGCCCGATGGTCGACAACGGCCGGTCCTCGACGGGTGGCAGGACCGTCCGTACCAGATCGCGCTGGTAGGCGTCGAACCGCTCGAGGGCGGAGACATATCCGCCGGTGGTGCGGTGGGCGACCAGCACGGCGAACGCCAGCGCGCCGGGCCCCTTGAAGATGCCGCTCGCCGTGCCGCCCGTCACTGACACGGCGCGCGTGCCCGCCGTGAGATACGCATGGGTGCGCGGGACCTGCCGCGCGGCGTCGCGGGCGGCCCCTGCGAAAGCGAGAGCCAGTCCGGGGCTGCCGCTGCCCAGGGTCAGCTCGGCCCAGACCGGCTCGGCGACCCCGTCGTCCGCGGCCTCGGCCGGGATGCGCGTGGCCGCGACGGTGGCGGCGGGGTCGGCCAGCCGTTCCAGGATCTCGGCGGACACGGCGCCCGCTCGTTCCCGGAGCACCGGTGAGGTCGTGCCGCCCGCGCGTTCCCGGGTCGTGCCCCCGGTGGTGGTCACGTCCGTCGCCCCGTTCATCGACCGCCCCCGCCCGCTCGTTGGCCGCCGTGACGCCGTCGTCCCAGATGACTCCGTACCGCACCCCGCAGCACCGCGTACCCCCGCGCCTCCGCCGACCGGTCGATGCCGAACTGACGGTTGTGCCGCATGTGCAGCAGCGACAGCAGCGCCTCGTCGCGGTCGGGTTCCGGGGCGGAGAGGATCAACCGCCCGTACGCACGCGGCTCGTCGGCGCCGGCCCACAGCGCGTGGAGCGCGGGCGCCCTCAGCGCTTCCACGGCCGACGCCACCGTGTCCCCCGGCGTGATCAGCCGGTCGGCGAGAGCACGGTGACGCCGGTAGACCTCGTGCTCGTCGGTCTTGGTGAACATCCGGTCGACCCAGCCGCACCAGTCCCAGTCCCCGAGGGACTCGAGAAGCACCGCGTGCCCGAGCCCGGCGAGCACGTCGGCGGGAAGGGCCCGCGTCGCACCACGCAGGGCACGCACCTGCGCGACGGCCGACAGGCTGTCCGTGTGGAACAGGCGCTCGGCGGACTCCTGGAGGGCCTCGCCTCCGTACCGGTCCGTCTCGGGCCGGTAGGTGTCGAGAGCCGTCGAACGCAGCGCCCCGTTCTCGACGAGCAGGCGCGACGCACGGCTGAGCGCGGGCAGCACCCGGCCGTTCAGAGCCTGACTGTCACCGTGGAACCGCAGCCGCAGATGAGGATCGGGATCCTGGTACCGCACGAAGAACCACCGGTCGACGTCGTCCTCGATCTCGGCGAGCACGGCGGGAAGGTGATCGGCGAGCAGGGCGTCGTGGGCCGACGGTTCCGCGTACCACTTGACGAACAGCCAGTCCTCGCCCGGCAGATGGAACCGGGTGGGCGCGAGCCGCACCGGCGGTGGCGCTTGCGTACGCTCCCTGCCCACGGTCTCGCCGGCCCCGCCGGACCGCCGCGCGCCCGCGAGGGGCACCACGATCTCCGTACTGTGCCCGCCGTTCCAGCCGAGCCCCGCCCCCTCGGCGGTCAGATCCTCGTACAGGACGAACTGGGGCTGCGGGGCGCAGAGTTCGGACCGCAAGAGGTCCCTGTCCCAGCGCTCGCGCAGGTCGACGGGGTACATCTGGTCGTTGCGCGCGATCTGCAGCCGGTCCGGTACGGCGAGACGCCGACGCCAGGCGTCGAGGCCCTGCTCCCACACGTCCGCGCCCTTGGCGCGCGCCGCGTCGCGCAGCCGCCGCCCGGGCAGCCACCGCTTGGGCATCGCCACCACCCGTCCGTACCGCACACGGGGCAGATACGGCAGGGTGTCGTGCCCGGCCCAGTCCCACCCCGACCACACCCGCGGCCGTGCCGTCGCCAGATCCATCAGCAAGCGCGCCACCGGAGGAGCCTGCGTGTCCAGGGCCAGCATGTGGGGCAGCACCGGCCGGACAGGGCGCCCGCTCTCCGGGTGCAGCAGCCGCAGCCCGTCCGATCCGGCGGCGACGAGCAGGGAACGCCAGTCCAGACAGCGGGGGTCGTCCCGGTCGTCGGGCACACCGACGGGGATGCGGTACGGCAGCAGCCGGGGCACCTGGACGATGTTGAGCCCGCGCGGCTCCCGGGGAACCAACTCCACCTGCGCGGCGATCACTTCGCCGTCGGCGGCGCCGGACGTGTCGGCAGCCAGCCGGGCGAGTCCGGCGGTGAGGCCGGCCGCCTCCGCGAAACGGCCCGCGGTCGCCCCGGCCGCCCAGGCCCCGATGTGCGGGCTGCCGAGCAGGCGGAAGTCGCCGCGGTCCAGGGCGGCGGTGCTGTCGGCGAGCACCTGGAAGCAGAGTTCGAGGCCGCGCGGCGACGCGGCCTCCGGGTCGTGCCGGGCGACGTCCGCGAGACGCCGTACGACGTCGTCCGTCAGCACCAGGTCGCCGCCGGACAGGACGGCCTCCTGGATCAACTCACCGATGAGCGCGCGTCGCGGACCGTCCGCCTCGTCACCGGGCCCGGTGCGCGCGAACGTGGGCTCCGCGCCGTACTCAGGCGGCAGACCGAGCCCGCGGTGCGGGTCGGCCAAGTCGCCCAGCGGTACGGCGCAGGCGGTGCCGTACCGCTCGATGAAGCGGTCCCGGTAGTCCCGCATGTACGCCAGCGTCGTCCACTCCGGGGTGATCGCCCAGATCGCGGCCGCGTACCGGCACACCTCATGCCCGACCGTCTCCGGGACGACGAACTCGCCCCGCATGTGCAGATCCACGTGCACGGGAGGCCGGGACCGGGCATCACCGCCCGTGCCGGGGACATCGAGTCGCCGGACCTCGTCCAGCAACGCTCGCCAGGAGTCCCCGCCCTGCCCCGGGGCGTCCAGCTGATACCGCGCACAGGCCGCCCGGATGTCCCGAAGCGCCCGCGCGTCGTCGGGCAGCGGCTCGTCGAGCACGGCCTCGATGCCGTCGAGCAGCGCGGTGTCGATGCGGTGCGGGGTGATCGACGTGAGGAGGAAACCGTGCCGGACGAGCTCGGCGAGCTGACGGTCGAGCTGCTGGGCGTCCACGGTGGGGAAACGCTCGAAGAGCGAGTCGATCAGGTCGCCGTACGCCACCAGGGTCCGAGCCCTCTCCCGCACAGCACCGACCAGTGCGGTGTCCCGCACCGACTGCTCCTGCCCGCCGGTCCGCAGATGCAGCCGCCCGTCCCGCAGCAAGCACAGGTCGTTGAGGACGACGTCCACACGCCGGCGGACGGCGGGCTCCGCGAGCCAGGCCAGGACACGACGGCGCAGCCACGCCCCGTCGAGCCGGACCGCGACCTCACCGGTCCCCGGCTCCGCCTTGGCCGCGGAACCGAACCTGGCCCTGCCCACCCCCGCGAACAGACCGAACGGCGTCGGACGCGCCGCGGCCCGGCGGGCGTACCGCGTGAGGGTGCGCGCGGCGCTCACCGTCCGTTTGCGCCCCAGCGCGGCCGCACCCTCGTCGCTGGTCAGACGGTCCAGACTGTGCGCCAGGGAGCCGCTGGCCACCCGGACCGCCTGGCCGAGCAGGGGATCGGAGGCGAGCCGTCGCGCCCCCGGCACCGGATCGGTGGCGTCGACGCCCGCGAGTGCGGCTCCGCGCGGCCGGCTCGCCATGCGGACGAGCACGGGCTCCCGTACCTCGAATACTGCAGACGCCTGATCGGCTTCGGACTCCGCCGCCACGTGTGTGCTCTCCTCGTCGCCGTCCGTACGGAAGAGCGGGGCGGTCCCAGCACCGCCCCGCTCGGAAGAGCCCCTCAGGGGCCTCAGTCCGTCAGCAACAGACGGGGCAGCGCGTGCCGATCGCGTAGCTGCTCGGCGAGGTGTAGGTGCCCTGCCCGAACGACTCGGCCTGCTCCGGCAGATCGGACACACGCAGGTCCAGGTCGAGGTCCAGCTCGGGGGCATCCTGGGACAGAACGATCTCGGTACGCATGCTTCTCCCTTGGGTGGTGGGGGTGCACGGACTCGAACACGCCGGGCCGCTGTTGCGGCCCGGACATGCGTATCCTTCGCGGCCGCCGCTGATAGGTGGTAGATGAAATCACGCCATCGATCACGGTGCGGGGCGCGCACCCTTCCGGCTCACTCCGGCGACCGCAACCGGTCGAGTTCATCCCCGATGCCCGCCAAGCCGGCGCCGCGCCTCCGCATCACGGTGGGGTTGTCGCCCCGGAACGCAGCACCGATACGGTCTGTGCGTCGGCCGTCAGTCATGATCCGCACCTGTCGGGGCGGGGTTGGCGGGTTGCCGTCCTTGTGGACAGGGTCCCGCGCGTGCAGTACATGGGAGCCGTATCCGTGGGGAAGCGGAAGCGTCGGCCGCGTCGTGAGAACCGGACGCGCCCGCCCGTGTCGGCATTCGGCCAGGTGAACCGCTGGGGGAGCACGTGAACAGCCCGCGTCCGCTGTCGGACCTCGCCGCCCTCACCACGTGGTGGAACAGCCTTTCCGGCAACGGCTTCTTCGTCCTGCCGCCGCCCACTCGACGCCGCGTCACGCGGGCCGACGGTCACGAGGAAGCCGCCCCCCTGCTCGAAGCCAAGGGCGGCGGCACCGAGGTCCCACCCCCGCCTCCTTCGCCTACTGGCACTGGGACGCCCACAGGCACGCCTTTGACCGCTCCGGCACACTGACAGGCGAACTGCTGCTCCACTGGGGCGGCCACCACGCCACCGTCGCCGCCGGGCTCGGCACGGGACCTGCGGGCTTCGCCGTCGTCGACGGCGGACCACGCTCCGCGTTCCGGCTGGACCGGATCACCCACCGGGGACGACGGGCTGCCCGACCCGTCGGACCCTGACGGCGTACGCCAGTTCCTCGACACGCTCGGCGAACCGCTGGACCGCGGTGCGTCCCGCTCCCCGTCGCCGACCGTCTGATCGGCACGCCGGGGGATTCGCGATCACGTGCCGCACCGGGTACTGCTCGGCGTGGCCGACCCCGCGCAGCCGCTCTGGCACTACGCCGTGGACTCCAGGAGCCGAAGCTGGTGGCGGCGGGCCCGGAAGGTCGCCGAGGACACGTGCCTCTCTCCAGAGGCCCGCGCGATCGCCCTGCGGACCGCACGCGACCACGCCCTGATCCGCCACCCGGACCAACTGAAGCCACCCCCGGCCGAGACCGAACGGGGGGAAGCCCTGGCATGGCTCAGCCGGCACGGCGGCGACCGAAGCAGCGCAGGGGCGGCTGTCCTGCCCCTACGGGAGGAGAAGCGCGGCGACGCCCTGCTGCGTGGGCGGCTCCCCGTGCGCGGGGACGGTCCTGGGCAGCTGCCCTGGTGAGAAGGCGAGGTGAGCCCGCGACACGCGCAGGCTCGCCCCAACACCGAACGCTTCTCACTCCCCGGCAAGCCTCACCAGCACCCCACCCGTCAGCGCCGCCCGGAACACCATGCCCGACACCGATGCGCACTCCGTCCGCGCATGCGCCCCGTGGCCGACCGCCCCGATGCCGTCCAGCACCGGCACACCCGCCGCCGCGAGGAAGTTGCCGTCGCTCGCCCCGCCGACCGACGCCTCCGCGAGGTCGTGCCCCAGGCCGCGCGCCACGGACTTCGCCAACTCCGCAGCCGCCGCGACCTGTTCGCCGCGTTCGAAGACCGGACGGTTCCAGTCGCCCGTGACCTCCACCCGCGTCCGGGGGTTCACGGGACGCAGTTCCGCGAGCGCCCGTGTGATGCGGTCCTGCTCGGCCGCGCTCGCCACCCGGACGTCCAGATGTGCCGTGGCGCGGCCCGCCGTGACGTTGCTGCGGGTGCCGCCCTCGATCACGCCGACGTTGAGGGAGGTGCCCGCATCCAAGTCGCGCAGCTCCGCCAACCGCACCACCTGCGCGGCGAGTTCGTCGACCGCGCTCGCCCCGGCCGTGGGGTCGAGACCCGCGTGCGCCTCGCTGCCGGTGACCGTCAGCGTGAACAGGCCCACGCCCTTGCGTGCCGTCTTGATCGCCCCGTCCACCGCCGCCTCGAACACCATGGCCAGCCGGCAGTCCCGGCCCGTCTCCACGATCGCGTCGCGGGAGGCGAGACTCCCCGTCTCCTCGTCGCCGTTCAGCATGAGGGTGACGGCCGGGCGGGGCAGGCCGAGGGCGTCGAGGGCGCGCAGGGCCCACACCGCCTGGACCAGACCCGCCTTCATGTCGAACACCCCGGGCCCGGTGACGGTGTCGCCCTCGCGGCGGAACGGCCAGGACTCCAGTGTGCCGGTCGGCCACACCGTGTCGTAGTGCCCAAGCAGCAGTACCGGCCTCGCGTCCTCCGCCGTGGTGTCACGCGCCGGGTAGCGGCGGATCAGGATGTCCCCGGCGTCGTCCCGCCGCAGGATCTCCTCACTCCCCGCCGCGCCCAGCCGCTCGTCGAGCCAGCCGCGCAGCCAGGCCAGGCACGCGTCCAGCGCGTCCAGGTCGTCGCTCGCACTGCCCTGCGCGGTGTACGCGGCCAGGTCCGCGACCATCTCCTCGCGGTGCTCCTCCAGCCACCGCCGCACCCGTACGGCCGGGTCACCGTCCTCCAGGCCTCCCCGGACGCCGGAGTCTCCGGCGCCGAGGCCCGCCCGGATGCCCGGGTCACCCTCGTCGAGGCCCGCCCGGACACCCGGGTCCGCGTCGCCGAGGGCCGGCCCGCCGGTCAGCCGGTCCAGCGCGTCGAGACGCCCCTCGGACATCGTCTCCGGCGCGCCCTCCAGCTCACGCAGCCCGTCCATGACCGTACGCAGCAGCGTCGTCGGCAGGCCCAGCTCCGTGGCGTACGCGATGACGTCGCGGTAGTGCGTCGTGACCTCGACGGGGCGGTGCCGTACCGCCAGGTCGCGCCAGATGCCGCTGCGGTCCTTGCTCTGCGTGCGCAGCCACGCCGTCAGCCGGTCGAAGGCGGCCTCGCGGGCCGCGGCGTCCGCGCCCTGCCGGAAGGGCTCCGGATCGAAGGCGTCGAACGCCTGGAGCGTGACCCCGCGCCGGTCGGCCACGGCGAAGACCTCCGACGTGAGCGCGGCCATGGCCGGCCGGTGCCGGTCGATCAGGTCGGCCATGGGAGCGTCGGCGAGAGCGGTCGCCGCGAGCATCGCGCCGAAGCCTGCCTTGGCCCACAGACAGCCCTCGACGTTGTCACTGGCCCGGGCCGGCCCCCAGCTCTGCAGGTCGGAGACCAGCGACCGGACACGCTCGCTGACAGGCGCGCCCTTCGGTTCGCCGATCACCAGCGCCCCCGCGCCGCCGTCCAGGATCACGCCGGGTTCGACGACGTCGGCGAAGATGTTGACGAACGCCGCGACCGTACGGTCGATGCCGACGTACTCGGCGATCAGGTCCTCGTTGAAGCCGTTCTGCACGGAGACGACGTAACCGCCGGGCTCCAGACGAGGGGCGATCCACTCGACCGCGCCCCGCGTCGCCTGCGCCTTCACCGCCAGCAGGACCCGGCCGAGGCTGCCGTCGAACGTGTCGGGCGTCTCGGCGCGCACCGCGACGCTCGTACGGCGGTCGCCCCGCGCCAGCACGAGACCGTGCGCGCGGATGGCCTCCACATGTGCCGGGTCGGCGTCGACGACGGTGACCGGGTGGCCCGCTCGGGCCAGGGCGAAGGCGAGGGTTCCGCCGATCGCCCCGCCGCCGACGACGGTGTACGCGGCCGGGCCCTGGGTGGTGTCGCTCATCGGGTGACTTCCTCCGTCGTGGTGCCGGCACCCACCGGTGCCTCCGCATGTGCAGGGCGGGTTGCCCGGGTGCCGTCCGCCTGCCAGATCCGCGGCAGATGCAGCGCCCCCGTGCTCGACCCGCCGTCGACGCGTACGGTCTCGCCGGTGATCCAGGAGGCCTCCGGCCCGGCGAGCCAGCACACCGCGCGGGCGATGTCCTCGGGCGTCCCGGGGCGGCCCAGCGGATTGACGTCGATGCTCCGGGCGTACTCGGCGGACACCGGGTTGACGTCGCTGTCGACCAGCACGAACCCGGGGCTGACCGCGTTGACGCGGATGCCCAGCGCGCCCAGTTCGAGCGCGGCGGCCCGCGTCGCCATCTCCAGGGCCGCCTTGGAACTGGCGTAGGGCCCGCCTCCGGGGCGGGAACGCAGCGCGGACCCGGAGGAGATGTTGACGACGGACGCGGGGCGGCCCGACGCCGCGGCGAGGCGGGCCAGCGCGGCGGTGGTCAGGACGGGGGCGCGCAGATTCACGGCGAACAGCCGGTCCCACGACGCCGCGTCGACGTCCGCCATGTCCAGCGAGGGGTAGACGCCCGCCGCGTTGACCAGGACGTCCACCGGGCCGTGCGCCGCCCAGGACTGCTCGACGAGGTCACTGGCCGCATCGGCGCCGGTCAGGTCGGCGGCCCGGATCGCGGTGCCGCCGTCGATGCGGGCGGCCGTGGCGTCCAGGGCGTCGATGTCCCGGTCGGACAGGGTGAGGAACGCGCCCTGCGCGGCGAACGCCTCGGCGATCGCGCTGCCGATGCCGCCCGCGGCCCCGGTGACGAGAACGTGGGTCACTTGAAATCCTTGTCCTTGGTCTCGGGCATCGTGAGGTAGACGACGAGGGAGATCAGCGAGGCGACGCTCACGTAGATCCACAGCAGACCGCTGTGGCCGCTCTCGTGCATCCACGTCGTGACGTACGGCGCGGTGCCGCCGAAGACGGCGACGGCGAGCGCGTACGGCAGGGCGATGCCGGTGGCGCGGACCTCGGCGGGGAACTGCTCGGCCATGATGACGGCGCAGTTGGAGGAGTAGCCGAGGATCAGCAGCATGCCCACGAGCTGCACCGGGAACAGGCTCCAGAAGCTGTCGCCCAGCAGGTGCAGCAGCGGCCAGGCAAGGACGACGAACCCGCCCGCGAAGGCCGCCATCGTCGGCTTGCGCCCGACCCGGTCGGAGAGCAGCCCGGCGAAGGGCAGCGCGATGACGAACACGACCAGGCACAGCGTCTGCGACAGCAGCGCCGTCTTCAGCGGGATGCCGGTGGTCAGATTCGCGTACGTGGGAAGGTAGTTGACCCAGATGTAGTACGTGAGCGTGCCCGCGACGGTGATGCCGACGACGCGCAGCGTGGCCGCCGGGTGCTCGACGAACATCGCCTTGACGGGGTTGGTGCGGGTACGGCCGCTGTCCTGGCTCTCGGTGAAGGACTCGGTGTCCTCCACGGAGACCCGCAGCCACAGGCCGACCAGACCGAGCAGCCCGCCGAGGACGAACGCGACGCGCCAGCCCCACGAGTGCAGCGCCTCGTCGCTGAGCGTGGAGGTGGTCAGGGTGCCCAGCAGGGAGGCGATCAGCACACCGCCGGCGACCGACACCTGCTGCCAGGACCCGGCGAAGGCGCGGCGGCCGCGGGCCGCGGACTCGACCAGGAACGCGGAGGACGAACCGAACTCACCGCCCGCGGAGAAGCCCTGTACAAGACGGGCGACGAGCAGCAGCAGCGGCGACAGCAACCCGATCTGCTCGTAGCTGGGCGTGATCGCGATGGCGAACCCGGCGCCCGCCATCAGCGCCACCGTGAGCGTCATGCCCTTCTTACGGCCGTGCCGGTCGGCGTACGCGCCGAGCACGGCCGCGCCGACCGGGCGCATCACGAACCCGACGGCGAACACGGCGAGCGTCGACAACAGGGCGACCGCGCCGTTCCCCTTGGGGAAGAACTCGTCCGCGATGATCTTCGCGAAGATCGAGTAGAGGGCCCAGTCCACCCACTCGACGGTGTTGCCGATGGTGCCCGCGACGATGGCCTTGCGCTGCTTCGCGTTCAGCTTCCGCGAGGCGGGCGCGCCGGCCGCGGCGGGGGACCCGGCGGACAGGTCGGACTTGAGGTTCATGGCGTGTGCTCCGAGGGGACGGGACGGGTGCCGGCGGTGCCGTCGAGCACGGTGCGGGCGGTGTCGGCGAGCTGGGCATGGGTGGTGAACCACACGTCGTGGTGGGCCGTGATGTGGTCGAGCAGTTCCCGCAGCACGACCAGGCGCGACCGATGGCCGATGACATGGGGATGCAGCGTGAGCTGGAACACTCCGCCGTCGCGGTAGGCGGCGTCGAACTCGTCGCGCCAGATCTCACCGACGTCGCGCGGCCGGCTGTAGGGGCGGACGGCGCCGTAGCGGTCCATCGTGAAGTACGGCGCGTCGTCCCGGATCCAGTCGACCGGGATCTCCACCAGACCGGTGGGACGCCCCTCGGCGACGATCTCGTACGGCTCGTCGTCGGCCATGAGCGAGGAGTCGTACGTGAACCCGAGCTCGAGCATCGTGGCGAGCGTGGACTCGGAGAAGTCCCACGACGGGGTGCGGATGCCGACCGGGCGGCGGCCCGTCAGCGCGTCCAGCGTGTCCAGGGCGCGCGCGGTCAGCTCCCGCTCGTCCTCGCGGCCCAGCAGCATGTTCCGCTCGTGGATCCAGCCGTGCACCGCCAGCTCGTGCCCGTCCTCCGTGTACGCGCGGGCCTCCTCCGGATGCAGCAGGGCCGACACGGCGGGCATGAAGAACGTGGCGGGAACGCCGTAGCGGGCCAGCAGCCGCAGGATCCGCGGCGCGCCGACGCGGGCGCCGTACTCGCCCTGCGCCAGCCGTCCCGGACTGGTCTCGCCGTCGCGCAGGGGGATCGTCTCGTGGTCGGAGTCGAACGACAGGGCGACGGCCACACGGGCGCCGCCGGGCCAGCGGTCCGGGACGAGACGCCGTCCGGCGCGCACGGCGTCGACATGGCCGCGCCAGGCCGGCTCAGGCCAGCGCCAGCTCTCTTCGGGCAGGCCCGGGTCGTCTGAGGGCATGGGAGGGCTCCTGAGGGTGTGGTGTACGAGCGGGAAAGCTCAGGTCGGGACGTACGGGGACGGTGGGGGAGGGGCGCGGCGGAACCGCCGGTACCGGCGTCTCGTCGGGGAGACGGGGACCCCGCCCGGTGTGGATCAGACGGGGCGGTGCATCCGGTACCAGGAGTACTTCACGGTGGCGAGGTGCAGCGTCACGTCGGAGGCGATCAGCCCGGGCAGCGACCCGATGACCTCGCTGGTGTACGGGTACAGGTCGGTGCGCCGGGGCAGCACCATGTGTCCGATGAGGTTGAAGCGCCCGCTGGCGGCGCCCAGGAACTTCGTCCCGGGATGCCTGGCGAGCTGCCGTCCCGCCGCCTCCAGCCTTCCGGGCTCGATCGACAGCCACACCATGAACTCCGCGTCGAACCCGAGCAGGGACGGATCGACGAGGGTACGGAACTGCAGGACACCGCGCGAGATCAGCCGGTCCAGGGCGCGTGCCACGCTGGACTCGGCGCGGTCGAGCCGCCGGGCGAGGACACTGACCTGGGTCCGGCCGTCCTCCCGCAGCGCCGCGGCGATCTCCTGCTCGAGCGGGGTGAGCGCTTGTGGCGCACGGTCCCGGCCGATGGAGTCCGGAGCGGCCGCGGCCGGCCGGAGCTCCGCCGCCGCCTCGGGAGGCAGCAGCCCGGTGTCCCACATGGCCGCCGAGGTGAACGGCCGGATGACGGGAACGACCTCGGTGCTGGTGATGAGGTCGGTCGCCGGCAGGTCGGTGAACAGCATCCGCATCATGTCGTCGTTGTCACGCGCGACGAAGTCGACGACGAGATCGGCGGAACCGGTGACGACGGCCACGAAGCGGACGTCGGGGCTCTCACTGAACCGCGCCGCCGCCTCCAGACCTCGTCCCGGGCGTGCCTGGGCCCGGACCATCATGGAGGATCCCCCCTCGGTCCGGTCCAGCTCGAGAGTGCCGGTCACCCGCAACAGCCCTCGCTCACGCAACGCCGCGTAACGACGCTGCGCGGTGGTCTCGCTGGCACCGACCCAACGGGCCACCGCGCTCCACGGGGCACGCCCGTTGAGCTGGAGCGCCGCGATCACACGGCGGTCCAGATCGTCGACGGTGTCCCGGAGGGCTGCTTCGGACATGACCCGAAGCTAACCGTCGATATCCGGCCAGTCAATGACGGAATCCTGCATCGACGCAGGTCAGGGGGCTGGTATCAAGCGGACGGCGCGCCGAAAGGTGCTGCTGGGCGCCTGATGCCGGGGCGGGGGCGCGTGAAGGATTCCCCCACGAGTCGGCGGCGGAAGTTTTCGGCGGGCTCGCGGCGTCGGCGGAATCGCCGTATGTCTCGTCGTCAACGGACGGCCGGGGCGAGCCGGCGCGGGTGAGCCGGAACGCGGGGCGGCGTGGGAGACCGATCAGAACGGCGGATCCTGGCTGAAGCCGCCTTGCCGGGCGGCGTGAGCAGCTGCGAGCCGGGCACAGCGCTCACGGGCCGCCACGTCGGACGTCGTCTCCAGTCCGCCGACGTCGCCGGTCGCTGTTTCGACGCTGTGGTCGATGATCTCGTCCCACGCGTCGGCATCCACCTGTGTGGGGGGATGCCGACGCATCCGGACGCTGACGTTCACCGGGCCCGTGCTGATGCCGGTGCAGATGACGGCCTGCCCGGGCCGGGAGAAGACCAACCCGTTCGACGTGTCGAACCCCAGGGGGGCGCGTTTGTCAGAGTCGATCAGCTCGAACGTGTGGTGATCCACGTGGACCGGGCTGGAGGCCGCGGTGGGTGCTGGCTCCGTCATGCGGCCATGTTAGGGGCCGTTACCGGACGATCCACACGTAGAACGCGTCGTTCTCCAGGACGCGGTTCTCGTTGTAGAAGATGCGCAGGTCGTCGCGTCCGGCGGCGGTGCTCGGCGGCAAGGCGAGGAGGGCGGATCACGTGCCACCGTGCGCACGACCCACCCCGAGATGAATGGCAATTCACTGCTAAGGTGAATCGCCATTCACCAACAGAATCACCGCCCAGGTCTGCCGCTGGAGTGCCCATGGCGTCGTCCGCCTCGACAGCCCGTCCGTCCCGTGACTCCTCCGGCCTCCGGGCCCGGCTCACCATCCCCGTCCTGGCCTACGGCGGCATCCTCATGGCGGTCATGCAGACGGTCGTCGTGCCGTTGCTCCCCGACCTGCCCCGGCTGACCGGCGCGTCGGCGTCCGCCGTTTCCTGGATGGTGACCGCGTCCCTGCTCTCGGGCGCCGTCCTCACCCCCGTCCTGGGCCGCGCCGGCGACATGTACGGCAAGCGCCGCGTGCTGCTGCTGTCCCTCGCCCTGATGACCGCCGGCTCGGTGGTCTGCGCGCTCACCGCCGACATCGCGCTGCTCATCACCGCCCGCGCGCTGCAGGGCGCCGCCGTCTCCGTCGTACCCCTGTCGATCAGCATCCTCCGCGACGAGCTGCCCCCGGAGCGCCGGAACGGCGCCGTCGCGCTGATGAGCTCCACCGTCGGCATCGGTGCCGCCCTCGGCCTGCCCGCCGCGGCCCTGATCATCCAGTACGCCGACTGGCACGTCATGTTCTGGGTCACCGCCGCCCTCGGCGCCTGCGGCGTCGCACTGATCCGGTGGGCGGTGCCGGAGTCACCGGTGCGTGAGAGCGGCCGCTTCGACGTCACCGGCGCCCTCGGACTGGCCGCCGGCCTCGTCTGCCTGCTCCTCGCCGTGTCCCAAGGCGGCACCTGGGGATGGGGGAGTGCCCCGATCGTCGGCCTCTTCACCGGAGCCGTTCTCGTCCTCGCCGTCTGGTGGCGCCACCAGCTCCACGCCGACCGCCCCCTCGTGGACCTGCGTCTCGTCTCCCGGCCCCGCGTCGGTCTTTCCCACGTGGCCGCCCTCCTCACCGGCTTCGCCTTCTACGCCAACACGCTCGTCACCGCGCAGCTCGTGCAGGCCCCCGAGGCCGGCGGCTACGGACTCGGCCTGTCGATCGTCCAGACCGGCCTGGTGCTGCTGCCGAGCGGCGTCGTGATGCTGCTGCTGTCCCCGGTCTCCGCCCGCATCTCGGCCGCGCGGGGACCGAGGATCACCCTCGCCCTGGGCGCCGCCGTCATCGCCCTCGGCTACGGCGTGCGCATCGCCGACAGCCGCTCCCTGGTCATGATCATGGCCGGCGCCACCGTCGTGTCCATCGGCACCACCCTCGCCTACTCGGCGCTCCCCGCCCTGATCCTCCGCGCCGTCCCCGCCACGCAGACCGCCTCCGCGAACGGCGTCAACGTCCTCATGCGCACCGTCGGCCAGGCCGTCTCCAGCGCCGCCGTCGCCGCCGTCCTCGTGCACCACACCAGCCTGGTCGGCGGACTCCCGCTGCCCACCCTGCACGGCTACCTCGTGGCCTTCGCCGTCGCCGCAGGCATCGCCCTCGTCGCCGGCGCCGTGGCTCTGCTCATACCGGGCGACGCGGCCTCCGAAGGCGAACCCGTCTCCGAGGCCGGCCGCGAGAGCGAGCCCACCCGCACGAGAGGCGTCCGGTCCGTCACCGAGGGCACCGCCATGGAGGAAGCGTGAGCACCCGGAACACCCAGCCCCACGACGAGGCGCCCCGCCCCGCACGACGCGACGCCGAGGCGACCAAGGCGGCCATCCTCCGCGCCGCCCGCTACTTCCTCGCCCGCCAGGCCCACGCCGACATCACCCTCAAGGCGGTCGCGGAGCGCGCCGGGGTCAGCCCGCCGCTCGTCCTGAAGTACTTCGGCAACAAGGACGCCGTCTTCGCCCGCGTGATGTCCTTCGAGGAGGACGCGGCGGCCCTCCTCGACGCGCCCCTCGACGACCTGGGCCGGCACATGGTCCGGCACGTCCTGGTCAGCCAGCGCGAGCACGGCTCGGACCCGCTCCTGCGGATCGCGTTCGCGCCGCTCCAGGGGGACCACGGCGACGTCCTGCGCGCCAACTTCCGCGCCCAGGTCACCAGTCGGCTCGCCGCCCGCCTCCCCGGCCCCGACGCGGGCCTGCGTGCCGAACTCGCCCTGGCCGCACTCCTCGGCCTGGGCGTGATGTGCGGCATCGCCCGCGGAACGGACGTGAGGTCGACGCCCGTCGAGGAAACAGTCGAACGCTACGGCCCGCTCGTCCAGGCCCAGTTGACGTCGAAAGGGTGACCGAGTGACCCGCCTGAACCCGGGCGCACTCCGGGGAGGCGCGGTCGCGCGCTACAGGTGACCGATGACTTCCCGCGACGAACCAGGTCTGCCCTCACATGACCCACATCATCGCCGACATCTCGATCTCCCTCGACGGCTACGTGACCGGCCCCGACCCCGGTCTGCACAACGGCCTCGGCAACGGCGGGGAGGGCCTGCACACCTGGGCCTTCTCGGACGACCCGGAGGATCGCCGTATCGTCCGGGAGACGACCGAACGCTCCGGCGCCGTCGTCCTGGGCCGCAACCTCTTCGACATCGTCGACGGCCCGAAGGGCTGGAACGACGAGACCGGCTACGGCGCGCGCGAGGCCGGCAAGCCGTCGCTCGTCGTCGTGACGAGCGCGCCGCCCGCGTCCGTCCGCACGTCCGACCTGGACTGGACGTTCGTCACCACCGGGGTGCGCGACGCCGTCGCCGTCGCACGCGAACGCGCGGAGGCGGCGTCCGCGCGCAGCGGCAAGGACCTCGACGTGTACGTCATGGGCGGCGGGCTCACGATCAGCTCGGCCCTCGACGCCGGGCTGATCGACGTATTGACCCTGCACATCGCACCCGTGGTCCTGGGCGGCGGCACACCCCTCTTCACCGGCGGGGTGCCGCACACCCTTACGCAGCGAAGCGTGCTCCGCACGCCGACGGCGACCCACATCGCCTACGACGTACCCCGCTGACCGACCCGGCGGCACCGCCCGCCACGGCACCAAGCCGATCGCCGGCACCGTCGACGAAAGCTGCCTGCGCGAGTGGTACCGGCCGCGCGACCTCCTGCCCGGCGGCATTGAAACGGTCGTCACCGCCGAGAGCGCGCTGCACGGCACCGTCGACCGCATCATGCGCGAAACGGTCCTCGACTTCCTTGCCGTCTCTGACTGCTGACGGAGCGCCATAGGCCACGGCGAGCAAACGACGGCACTCCGCCCCCGGAGTTCATATTTTCTTCACATAGCAGATACAGTTCGTGCTTCAACTAGCGCCCGGGGGGCATGATGACCAATCCGTATACGACCGGAGGCCGCACCGCGCCGAAGTGGGCGCGCAAGCGGTACGTGCTGCCGGCGCTCTTCCTCGCCTTCTGCATGGGCATCGCGGCGAGCGGCGAGGACAGCAGCGCGAAGGGCGACGCGAAACCCCTGGCGGCCAAGGCTCAGCCGTCGGCGACCGTCACCGCGACGGTGACGGCCACGCCGCCCGCGGAAGCGGAACCCGCCCCGACCGTGACGGTCACGGAGACCGAGACGGCCAGGGTGAAGGTGAAGGTCACCAAGACCGTGACCGCGGAGCCCGCCGAGGACGACTACAGCGGCGGTGGGGGAGGGGGCGGCAGCGTCTACTACGAGAACTGCTCCGCCGCCCGGGCCGCCGGTGCGGCGCCCGTGCACGTCGGTGACCCGGGCTACGGCAGCCACCTCGACCGCGACGGTGACGGCACGGGCTGCGAGTAGAACGGGCCGGGCATAGGCGGGGCCCCGCGTGGCACTCGTCCGATGCGGGCGGCGCCCGCTGCCACCGGGGGCGCCGCGACCGTACACGAAGAGCCGCCGAGGATGAGGACGGTGCCGACATGACCGGGAACAGCCCCGCCCACCGCGGACGCGGGTCATGAAGCGCGGCAAGCGGTACGCCGTCGCCGCCTCCGGTCAGTGGACCGACGAGGAGGAGGGCCGCCGCAGGCTGCCCGCCGGGGAGGTCCACGCCTGGGAGCCGGGCCGCAACGAGACCGTCTGCGGCCTGTCCCTCAGCCGCTCACGCCTCGTCCGCTTCTCGCACGTCAACTGGCCCGACACGTTCCCCGAGTCGGGCGGCGCGGCCGACAAGGTGCGGCGGGTGTGCCCGCGTTGCGCGTCGGTGGCCGGACGCCGAGGCAGTGACGCGCGCCCACGCTGGGTGCGCGTCCGCCCCCGCCCATGACATGAGCGCCGCGGCTCACGCGCCGGTCAGCAGGTCACCCTCCTCGACGGCCGACAACGACAGCGTCTTGTAGCCGACCTGCTCGAACAGCACGGTGACGCGGTCGTCCTCCATGTGCATCACGGTGCCGGCACCCCAATCGGCGTGCTGCACACGCTCGTTGGGTTCGTACGGCCCGGCCTCCCCGGCCGGGGACGCGTGGTCGGACGCAGCGGGCTCGTCGTCCAGCCGCTCGCACATGTCGCACCGCCCGCACGGCGAGTCGAGCTGCTCGCCGAAGTAGCCGAGCAGATACTGGCGGCGGCAGCTCGGCGTCTCGGCGTACCCGCGCATCATCTCGATGCGCGAGCGGTCGATACGGCGCCGCTGTTCGAACACCTCCGCCGCAGCCTCCGCGGCGTCCTCCGCCGACCACCCGGCCACGGCCCGCACCGCACGCCGCCGCCCCTCGACGGCGACGGCGCCGGCCTCCTCCAGCAGGTTGAGCAGGTCGCCGGCCTTCCGGCGCGACAACCCGCACAACTCCGCCGTACGACTGCGGCTCTGCGGCGCGTCCTGCTGGAACAGCGTGCTCATGATCCGCCGCAGCGCCTCGCTGTCCAGCGACTTGGACGTGAGGAACTTCTGCAGCCCCAGATCCTCGGGCCGGTAGAACAGCACGGCGTCGGCCGCCTCCCCGTCCCGGCCGGCCCGCCCGACCTCCTGGTAGTAGGAGTCCAGCGACTCGGGCACGGACGCGTGCGCGACGAACCGTACGTCCGGCTTGTCGATGCCCATCCCGAACGCCGAGGTGGCGACGACCACGGCGGGAGCTCCCTCCATGAATCCGTCCTGGATCCGCCGCCGCTCGGCCGCCCTCAGCCCCGCGTGATACGCCTCGGCGTCCACCCCGTCCTCACGGAGCCGCTCCGCGTACGCCTCGGCGTCCTTGCGGGTGGCGGTGTAGAGGATGCCGGGTGCGGGAGCGGCGGCGGTCCAGCGGGAGACGGCCTCTCGCTTGGAGGGGTCGTCGGTGTACGTGTGCACGCTCAGCTGGATGGCGGGCCGGTCCGTGCCGGTGGTCACGAGGTGGGGGTCGCGCATGTGCAGGTGCTCGACGATGTCCTCCCGGACGGGGGCCGCGGCGGTCGCGGTGAGCGCGAGAACAGGCGGCCGGCCCAGCCGCTCGGCGGCCTCACCGAGGGTGAGGTAGTCCGGCCGGAAGTCGTGCCCCCAGGCGGACACGCAGTGGGCCTCGTCGACGACGAACAGCGACGGCCGCAGCTCACGCAGCCGCTCCAGGACGTCCTTCCTGGCGAGCTGCTCGGGGGAGAGGAACAGGTACTCGGCGTCACCGTCCTCCACGGCCTGCCAGCCCTCGTCCGTCACCGACTGCGACTGGGCGGAGTTCACGGCGACGGCGTCCGGGGCCTCACTGTCGCGCAGCCCCGTGACCTGGTCACGCTGAAGGGCGATCAACGGCGACACGACGACGGTGGGGCCGCCGAGCAGCACGGTCGGCACCTGGTAGATCGCCGACTTCCCGGAGCCGGTCGGCATCACGACCAGCACGTCCCGGCCGTCCAGCAGCCCCTGCATCGCCTCGGCCTGCTCCGCGCCGAGATCACTCCAGCCGAACCGCTCACGCGCCACCCGCCGCAGCTCGGCCCCCCGCTCCCGCTCCTCCATCGCACACGCCCTTCCCAGCCCCTGACCAGTGAGTTCCCGGCCCCGGGTGCCCGGTGTGGGGAAGGGGATGCGCGATACCGCCTACCGCTGTCGCGCGACCCGGGCGACTCAGCCCTCCGGCTCCCGCGGCTTGGCGTCGACCTCGCGCAACCCCTGCTCCCCGAGCCCGGTACGCGCCTCCGTACGGTGCCCGCGGGCGATGTAGTCCCGCACGATCGCCTCGACGGCGTCCTGCGGCGATCCGATCCCTGCCAGGACCATCACCTCCACCACGAGTTCGGCGTCCAGACTGATGCTGACCTTGGCCACCATGCCCCCTCGCATCGCGTTCGTCCCGGCCGCCTCCGAGCCGGCCGGGGCCTGTGCTCGACAGCCTCGCGCACCTGCCCGACCCTACGCATCGACTTCGCCGCCGCCGACCGCAATCGGCACCGCTGGACACCGGGCATCACCGGACGCGTCACCGCCCCGCCGTCACCCCCGGTGCGCTGTGTGTGCGGCTGTTCGCCGCCGGTGACCGGCCCACGTACGTGTGGAACTGGCGGCGCAGGGCGACCGGGTCGCCGAGACCGCAGGCCTTCGCGATGCGGGCCACGGGCAGGGTCGTGGATTCCAGGAGATGGCGGGCGCGCGCGAGCCGGCGCCGGGCCGGCCACTTCAGCGGGCTGAGCCCCGTCTCCTGCCGGAAGCGGCGCGTGAACGTACGCACACTCATGTGCGCGTGCCGCGCCGTGTCCTCGAGGGTGAGCGGCTCGGCCGGCCGCTCCAGCGCCCACTCGCGTCCCAACGCACTCAGCCCGGTCCGCCTTGACCTTGCGGCCGCCGTCTTCGACGACCCGGACGACGTCCTCCGCCGCCTCGTCGTCCTTGGCGTGGTTGAACACCACGGCCGCCCCGTCCGTCCCGGCACAACCGCTCGACGATGGCCCGCCCGATCCCCCGGGACCCGCCGGTGACAACGGCGGTCGCATCCTTCAACACGGTTCCCTCCGGGGGTGCACGATGCTCCGTGAGGTGCGAAGGTACTGGGACGTCGGCCGAAGTCCGGCAGCTTCCGCGGAGCGCGCTACGCGTCTCGGTCGCCGTGATGGGTCCAACGGCTCCGGGCGGCGCTGTCCTTCATCGATCTCATGTGCAGACCCTGGCCTCGCCAGGCAGTGCACATTCATGATCGGCTGGGACGGTCAGGAGCTCGCACCGCCCACCAGGAGGAGCCGTGTCACAACCCCTCACCCCCGAGGAACAACTCGCCGCCGCGAAGAAGCAGTTGCACATCCCGGCCATCGTCGCCATCTGCGGCTCCACCCGCTTCATGGCCGAGATGGCCGAGGCCGACCTGCGGGAGACCGTAGCGGGGAGGATCGTCGTCAAGCCGGGTTGCGACCTGAAGTCGCCGAACGCCCTCTGGGCCGACCCCACAGAGGCCCAGACTCTGAAGGTGCGGCTCGACGCCCTGCACCGGGCGAAGATCCGGCTCGCGGACGAAGTACTCGTGGTCGGCGACTACATAGGGGACAGCACCCGAGCCGAGATCGGCTACGCCCGCTCACTGAACAAGCCGGTACGGTTCACCCACCCCGAAGTCGACCCGGACGCCTGACCGGCCGCCCTCAGCCGCCGGCATTCAGCCAAGCCATCGGGTCCGAGTACTGGCCGTCGAGGATCACCTCGAAGTGGAGGTGCGGGCCGGTGGACAGTCCCGTCGAGCCGGCCAGCCCCACCGCCTGTCCCGCGGCCAGGCCCTGCCCCGCGCTCACCTGAAGCGCCGACAAGTGGCTGTACGTCGTCTGCAGCCGCTTCCCCTCGACCGTGCCGTGGTCGATCACCACCCGGTACCCGTACGCCGGCGTCATTCCCGCGAACTCCACCACCCCGCCCCAGGCCGCCGACACCTGCGCCCCCTGCGGCGCGTCGAAGTCGACGCCCGTGTGCAGTTTGGTCATCCCCGTCGGCGGGTGCTTGCGCGAACCGAACGGCGAGGTGACGGAGAGGGTGACGACGGGCGACTGCAGCCGCGCGCCCGCGGCCGGAGCGCCGCCCTGCTGCTCGGGATTACGCCGGACCAACGCGCTGTACTGCGGCAGCCTCTTCTTCACCTCCGTCACGAACAAGCGCGCCGACGACGGGACTTTGCCGGCCTCCGCCACCTCGTCCACCCCCACCGCGTACGCGGCGAGCGTGAGGTCGGCGAGATCGCCGTTCACGGTGCCCTTGGTGCGCAGCGTGGTCATCCGCTTCGACAAGGAGCAGTCCTGACGCCCCAGCGCCATGATCGCGTCCACCTTGTCGAGGGGCGTGGACGTACCGTTGCCGTCCTCGTCCCGGCCCCACTTCTTCCAACTGGCAGCGGTGAAACGAGCGATACCCCGCTCGGACAGACTCGCGCTCTCGCTCTGCCACCCGGACAGCTGGTCGATGTGCGCGGCGAGGAGCGCGGGGGTGACCCCCACGCAGTCGGCCGTCGCTTTGCGCAGCCAGGGGACGTACGAGCCGTCCACATTGCTGACGGCGGACTCCGCCTGGCCCGGCGTCCCACCCTGCGGAACGGCCGTCTCACCGCCGACCAGCGAGACGAATGCGAAGACGGCACCGAGCGTCACCACACCCGGCAGTACGACCAGCAGGCATCCGCCCGGGCCGCGACGGCGCTGCGACACAGCAACAGTCGCCGAGGCGGAGGCAGTTGGGGAAGTCGGCGATGCGGTCTGTCCCACGCCGTCGCCCTTGGGCACGTTCTGCTGCTCCCACTCTCGGCGGCAGCCCCCGCAGTCAGCAGTCCGGCATGCCTCCCCCGTTCTCGAACACGGCGAACGCTACGCGCTCCGCGATCGACACGGCACCAGTCACAAGGACCAAGTCACCTGCCCGATGGGGCACCCCGCACAAGGCAGCCGGCACGGCACAGCCGCCTCCACGGGCAACCCGCCCGCTTCGGACCGACCGGGGCAGACCCCCGTCACCCGCCACCCTCCAGCGCCGCCCTCCCCGCCTCCAACCGCGCCACCGGCACCCGGAACGGCGAGCAGGACACATAATCCAGCCCCACCCCGTGGAAGAAGTGCACCGACTCCGGGTCCCCGCCGTGTTCGCCGCACACGCCCATCTGGAGGCCTGGCCGCGCCGCGCGTCCCTCCCTCACCGCGATCTCCACCAGGCGTCCCACGCCCTTGCGGTCGATCGTCTCGAAGGGGGACACCGTGAAGACGCCCTTGTCGAGGTAGGCGGAGAAGAAGGCCGCCTCGACGTCGTCGCGGGAGAAACCCCACGTCGTCTGGGTCAGATCGTTCGTGCCGAACGAGAAGAACTCGGCCTCCTCCGCGATGAGTCCGGCGGTGAGCGCCGCCCTCGGCAGCTCGATCATCGTGCCGACCGGGCAGTCGACAGGCATCCCGGCCTCCGCCGAGACATCGGCCAGCACCCGGTCCACCTCCTCGCGCACCAGGCGCAGTTCCTCCACGGTGTCGATCAGCGGCACCATGATCTCCGCCCGCGGGTCACCGCCCGCCCGCCTGCGCTCCACGACCGCCTCGGCGACCGCCCGTACCTGCATGGCGACCAGCCCCGGAGCCACCAGCCCGAGACGGACGCCGCGCAGCCCCAGCATCGGGTTCTCCTCGTGCATCCGGTTCACGGCGTCGAGCAGCCGTGCGTCATGCTCGTCCGGCGTACCGCCCCGCGCCTCCGCCGTGGCGACCCGCACCGCCAACTCCGTGCGGTCGGGGAGGAATTCGTGCAGCGGCGGGTCGAGGAGCCGGATGGTGACGGGCAGACCGTCCATCGCGTCCAGGATGCCGCTGAAGTCCTGCCGCTGGAGCGGCAGAAGCGCCTCCAGCGCCCGGTCGCGTTCCGCGTCGCCCTCCGCCAGGATCATCGCCTCGACCAGCCGGCGCCGGTCGCCCAGGAACATGTGCTCCGTACGGCACAGGCCGATGCCCTCCGCCCCGAAGCGCCGCGCACGGGCCGCGTCCTCGGGGGTGTCGGCGTTGGCGCGAACGCCCAGCCGGCGTACGCCGTCGGCGTGCTCCATGGCGCGTGCCACCGCGTCGACCAGCGCGTCCGGGCGCTCACCCGTCTCGAAGTACCGCACGACGGACGAGTCGACCAACGGCACCGCCCCCGGGTGCACCGCCCCCGCCGATCCGTCCACGGAGATGACGGTGCCCTCCTCCACGACCGTGCCGCCGACGGTGAACCGGCGCCGCCGGGTGTCCACGGCGATCTCCTCGGCCCCGCACACGCACACCGTGCCCATGCCGCGCGCGACCACGGCCGCGTGACTCGTCTTGCCGCCACGGCTGGTGAGGATCGCCTGCGCCGCGACCATGCCGGGCAGGTCGTCCGGGGTGGTCTCCTCCCGCACCAGCACGACCTTCTCGCCCTCCGAGGCCCGCCGGACCGCCTCCGCGGAGTCGAACACCGCCGCCCCCACGGCCGCCCCGGGGGAGGCGGGCACACCGTGCGCCAACGGCTCCCCGACGGCGGACGCGTCGAACCGCGGGAACATCAGCCTTGCCAACTGGTCACCGTGCACCCGCTCCAGCGCCTCGTCCGCGGTGACGAGCCCCTCGTCGGCCAGCGCGGAGGCGATGGCGAAGGCCGCCTCGGCGGTGCGTTTGCCCACGCGGGTCTGCAGCATCCACAGCCGGCCGCGTTCGACGGTGAACTCGATGTCGCACAGGTCGCGGTAGTGCGCCTCCAGCGTCGCCATGTGCCGGCGCAGCTCTTCGTAGGCCTCGGGGGCGATGCGGGCGAGTTCGTCCAGCGGCACGGTGTTGCGGATGCCCGAGACGACGTCCTCGCCCTGCGCGTTGGCCAGGTAGTCGCCGTACACGCCGGAGCGGCCGGTGGCCGGGTCACGGGTGAACGCGACACCGCTGCCGGAGTCCGGGCCCAGATTTCCGAACACCATGGTCTGCACGGTGACGGCCGTGCCCAGGTCGTCCGGGATGTGCTCACGCCGGCGGTACAGCCGGGCACGCTCGACGTTCCACGACTGGAACACCGCCAGCACAGCCCGCTGCAACTGCTCCGCCGGGGACTGCGGGAAGGACTCACCGGTCTCCCGGCGGATCACCTCCTTGTACGTTTCCACCAGACCGGCCAGGTCGCCCGCGTTCAGCCCCAGGTCGTCCGCCGCGCCCACCTCTCGCTTCAGATCCTCCAGCGCCTGATCGAACAAGGCGCCGCCGACACCCATCACCGTGCAGCCGAACATCTGGACAAGACGGCGGTACGAGTCCCAGGCGAACCGCTCGTCACCCGCGGACTTCGCCAGTCCCGGCACCGAGTCGTCGTTGAGACCGACGTCGAGGATCGTCTCCATCATCCCGGGCATCGAATAGCGCGCACCCGAGCGCACCGACACCAGCAGCGGGTCGTCCCGCTGCCCCAGCCGCCGCCCCGCGGCCCGCTCCAGCGCGGCCAGATGGTCCGAGATCTCACGCGACAGACCAGAAGGTTCACCGCCGGTCGCCAGGTACGCCCGGCAGGCCTCCGTGGTGACGATGAAACCGGGCGGCACCGGCAGCCCGAGCCGGGTCATCTCGGCCAGGTTGGCGCCCTTGCCGCCCAGCAGGTCGGCCTGCTCCTTGCCGCCCTCGCCGAACGCGTACACGTAACGGACCATCTCGGTGCTCCTCCTCATCAGACCTTCCGCGTCGTATGCGCCGCCCCCGGCTCCCGCCCGCCCTGGTCCAGCCGGAACGGCGGATACACGTCCGTGAGCAGCGTCGCGTAGGCGGCGACCCGCAGCACCCACCGGTTGAGGCCGAGCAGCAGGTCGTACAGCCCGCGCGGATAGAGCCCGGTGAAGAGCAGGGCGACGCCCGCGAACAGCGTGAGCAGGCCGATGAGGCCGCCCGAGTACCAGGCCAGGCGGGCGCCCCCGGCGAAGAAGCCGAGGACCAGATAGTGCGGCAGGGCCAGCAGCCACCACTTCACCAGGACCAGCCCGCGCGACAGCCGCTCCGGGTACGTCACGTCCCAGTGCGCCGGGTAGTCGGGCACGTCGGCCAGGGTGAACGGCGGATAGCGGTCGGTGCCCAGGGTGCCGTACGCGTAGTACGCCACACGCCAGTTCCAGCGCAGCACACCGGCGGTGAAGTCGAACAGCGGCCGCGGGTACCGGCCGGTGAACAGGATCGCGAAGAAGGCCGCCACGCTCACCAGCACGACCCCCACCCAAAGGAAGAACAGGACGATGTGGTGGGGGAGCGCGAACAGCCACTTGACCAGCCACAGCCAGCGCGACAGCGGCGCGTCCAGCCGCGCCGTCAACCGGGCCGGATACGCCTCGGCTCCCGCGGGGCCGGGCGGCGGTACGGCGGCGGAGGTGAGATGTGAGCTCATGATGACCGGTCCCTCCGGAAGCCGATGACGATCACGGAAGCGAGTGTGACGATCACGGAAGCGGCTGTGACGCTCACGCGGCGACGATCACGGACCGAGGCGCCCGGCCGTCGGCGTCAACGCCTCGGATCGCCCTCCTGCCGCACCACGACCACCGGGCAGGCCGCGTGCTGCGCGCACCGCTGGCTCACCGACCCCAGCACCGCCCGGGCGAAGCCGCCGCGCCCACGCCGGCCCACGACGAGCACCTCGGCCCCCTCGGAGGCGCGGATCAGCACGTCGGACGGATCACCCTCGACCAGACGCTGCGTGAGCCCCTCCGGGAGCCCGTCGGCGAAGACCTCGTCCAGCTCCCCGGCGAAGCGCTGCCGTGCCTGCTCCACGTCGAACACCGGCTCAGTCGCCGGCCCGCCCCACCCCCCGAAGGTCGGGCTCTCCCAGACGCAGACTGCCTCGACGGCACCGCCGACGAGGCGCGCGTAACGGTCCGCCCAGCGCAGTGCGTCGTACGACGAGGAACCGTCCACGCCCACCACGATGCGCGGAGCCTCGGAGGATGCCATGGAACACCACCTCACACAGCCGTCCCCCTCCTTCCACGCTGACGGAACGCGCGCCACCGCGCCAGCCGGGGCCCCCGGAGCGAGCACTTCCGGCGTGGCGTGGCGTCACCCGGCCGCAGAGGCGACGCTGGGAGGGGGCGAACACGGCGAGCAGAGCCTGGAGGTGTCATGACTGGTGCGGACGGGCGTCGGCCCATCGTGGTCGGCGTCGATCCCGACCCGGAGAAGCGCCTGGCACTGTCCTGGGCCGCCGACGAGGCCGAGCGGCGGAAGCTGCCGCTGCGACTCGTGCACGCCCAGGGCACCCCGACCGGCGGCTACCGGTCGGGGGAGGTGCGGCCCTCGTGGGAGGAGTGGAACCGTGAACTGCACGGACTGGGCGACCAGGTGCTCAAGGACGCGGTGTCCTTCGTGGAGTCCCGGCAGCCGGCGGTCGACCTGTCGACGCTGCTGGCGGAGGGAGAACCCGCATGGATCCTCCACGAGGAATCACGCGACGCCTCGCTTGTGGTCGTCGGCTCCCGGCACCTGAGCAGGCGGCGCGGACTGTTCTCGTCCGCATCGGTGGCGCTGCCGCTGGCGGCGCACGCGGCCTGCCCGGTCGTGGTCGTACCGGAGCCCGAGCACATCACCCAGCAGCCGCCGTACTTCGTCGTCGGTGTCGACGGCAGCCCGCACTCGGCCGCCGGCGTGGACCTGGCTGTTGAGGAGGCGGACCTGCGCGGGGCGATCGTGCGGGCGCTGTACGTGTGGCATCCGCCGCTGCTCGGCGTTCTCGACGAACACGCCACGGTGAATGAGTGCCGCCGGGTCCTGGCCGAGACGGTCGCGGGCCGCACCGCGGCCCACCCGGACGTGGAGCTCCATCATGAAGTCGTCCGCGGAGGCCATCCGGTAGAGGTCCTGACGGAGGCGTCCGAGCACGCCCTGGGACTGGTCGTGGGCACCCGTGGTCACGGAGGCTTCACCGGCATGATGCTGGGCTCGGTGAGCCAGGGAGTGCTGCTTCATGCCCGCTGTCCGGTCATCACGGTCCCGGTCTGAGACCACGCGTGGACGCGCCCCGTGACAGGGCAGCCCGGCCCGCGGCCGCCCGTGACGGAGCTCCCCGCCGACGACGTGTTCACCGCGCTGGAGACGTCGCGGCGCGGGCTGTCGAGGGCCCAGGCCGAGGACCGCCCGAGAACGCACGGGGTCAACGGACTGCCCCGCACCGCGCCCCGGGCCGTGGGGCGGCAGCCGGCGGCGCAGTTCACCGACCTCTTCGCGGTGATGCTGCTCGCCGCCTCCGGCATCACCTTCCTCGCGTACGCCCTCGAGGAGCCACGGGACGCGAGCACCCTCACCCTCGCGGTGGCGATCCTGGGAGTCGTGGGGCTGAACGCAGCCATCGGCTTCGCGCAGGAGTACTCGGCGGAACGCACCGCCCAGGCGCTGGAGGCCATGGTCCCCCACACCTGCCGGGTGCTGCGCGACGGACGGTCGTCCGCGACGGCCGGCCCACCGTGCCGCACCCGCAGGTGCGTCTGCGGGCCGGGGACGAGATCCTGCTCGTGTCGCACTCCGCCACGGAACACGAGATCCACGCGGCGTTCCAGTGAGATCACAGCAGGCCCCGGCGTACCGCCAGTTCCTCTCACCGCTGACGCAGCGCGACCTTCAGCGCCCCCGACTCCGTGCCCTTCGAGAACACCTCGTACGCCTCCACTGCCCGTTCCAGCTCGAAGAAATGGGTGAGCAGCGGGGACACCTGAAGGCGTCCGAGCCGCAGCAGCTCCATCAGCCAGGGCGTCGAGGAGGTGTCGACCTGGCCGGTGCTGATCGTCACGTTCTTACGCCACAGCGACTCGAGATGCAGCGTGGTGGACCGGCCCGGCGTGCCGATGACGGCGATGTGGCCGCCGGTCCGGACGGCGCGCGTGCACAGCACGAACCCGTCCGGCTCGCCCGACGCCTCGACGACCACGTCGGCGCCCGGTCCCTCGTACAGCTCGGCGATCATCCGCCCCGGCACCTCGGCCGCGTCGGCGCCCATGCGGACCGCCGCCTCCAGCCGGGCCGTGGACAGGTCCACGGCGACGACCCGGCGCGGCGAGCAAAGCCGGGCGATCGCCACCGTGGCGAGACCGACGGGCCCCGCGCCCACCACGACCACGGTGTCCCCGGGGCCGACCTCGCCGTTGCGCACCCCCACCTCGTACGCGGTGGGGAGGACCTCCGCGAGCAGGACCGCCTCGTCGGGCGACGGAGAGAACGGCAGCCGGTGCGTCGAGTCGTCGGCGAACGGCACCCGCACGTACTCGGCCTGGGTGCCGTGGATCAGATGGCCCAGGATCCAGCCGCCACCCCCGCGGCACTGCCCGAACAGGCGGTCGCGGCACGGCCGGCAGCGGCCGCAGGCGGACACGGACGAGACGACGACCCGGTTGCCCGGGTGCAGCCGCCGGACGTCGTCGCCGGTCGCGACCACCTCGCCGACCGCCTCGTGGCCGAGGACCGTGCCCGCCGTCACCTCGGCCAGGTCCCCGCGCAGGATGTGCAGGTCGGTGCCGCAGACCGTCGTCGTCCCGACACGCACGACGGCGTCACCGGGATCCTCGATCACGGGATCCGCGACGGTGTCCCAGGAAATGCGTCCGGGACCGTGGTAGACGAGGGCTCGCATGGTCTTCCACTCCCTGACGGCGCGGCCGCCCCTGTCCACCGTCGCCCGGGACGAACCCCCGGGCAACCGGGACACGGGCCGCGCCTTCACACGTCGACGGCGTCGCCACGGCAGGACGCCGCCGTCAGTCGGGCTCCATGTAGGGGCGCCGGAACACCGGCGCCTGCGCCGTGCCCCACGGCCGCACGGCGGCCAGGGCCCGCTCGACCGCGGCGCCCAGTGAGCCGCCGGTGTCGACCGGGACGGCCTCCGGCCACGGCGGTTCCGCGGCCCGCATCGCGTCGGCGACCGAGGCGTCGGCGTCGGAGGACCCGCACGTACGCGCGTCGAGCCGGGCCGCCGCCACCTCGCCCGGCACATGGCAGCGCAGCGCGACCAGGTCGGCGCCCGCCTGCCCGGCGACACGGTGCGCGGCCTTCCGCCGGGCCGTGTCGTACCAGGTGGCGTCCAGGACGACGGACTCCCCGGCGGACAGCAGAGCCCGCGCACGGTCCAGGAGCGCCGCGTACGTCTTCGCCGTCCACTCCGGCGTGTAGATCCCCTCGCGGTACCCGGCCGCCGCGGACTGCTCCGCCGGGATGCCCGCCAGTTCCTTGCGGACCCGGTCGCTGCTGAGCAGGGTGACCCCCAGCCGGTCGGCCAGCGCCCCCGCCAGGGTCGACTTGCCGCTGCCCGGCAGCCCGCCGACCAGCGTCAAACCGACGGCCGCGGTCCGCAGATGCCGCAGCGTCGTGGAGACCAGCCGCCGGAACGCCGCCTCCGCGCCCGGGGCGCCCTGACGCGCCTGGATGAGGGACACCTTGGCGCGGACGAACGCGCGGTAGGCGACGTAGTGGTGCCGCAGCGAGGACGGCGCCGGGTCGCCGGAGAACTCGCCGTAACGCGCGAGGAACCACGCCGCCGCCTCGGGCGCGCCGAGCTGCTCCAGGTCCATGGCGAGGAACGCGGCGTCGTCCAGGCCGTCGACATGGCGCAGCCGGTCGTCGAATTCCAGGCAGTCGAGCAGGCGCGGGCCGTCGTCGAGGCAGAAGACGTCCTCGGCGAGCAGATCGCCGTGGCCGTCGACCACCCGGCCCTGCGCGATCCGCGTGGCGAACAGCGGCGCCCGGCCCGCCAGATAGCGACGCACCAGCCGCTCCACCCCCGGCACCTCGTCGGGCAGCCCGCCGTCCCCGGCCAGCTCCCGCACCTGCCGGAAACTGTCCTCCCAGCGGGAGAGGAGCGCGTCCCGGGTCCCCTGCGCGTCCACCTCCGGTCCTCTGGGCGCCCGCGCGTGCCAGGCCGCGAGCTGCCGGGCGACGACCCGCAGCACGTCGTCGACGTCCGCCCCCTCCCGCACCAGGCGGGACAGACGCCGCTCCGCGGGCATCCGGCGCATCACCACGAGCGGCTCCGGGTCCCGGGCGCCGGGCTCGCGCAGCTCACCGAGGCCCAGATAGACGTCGGGGGAGAAGCGGCGGTTGAGCTCCACCTCCCGCTCGCACGCCGTCCGGCGCGCCGGCACCGTCGTGTAGTCCAGGAAACCGAGGTCGACGGGCTTCTTCAGCTTGTGGACGCGGTCCCCCGCGAAGAACAGGACCGCGGTGTGCGTCTCGCACACCTCCGCACGGGGGCGGTCCGGCCCGGTGGTGACGATGGGCCACATGGCGGTACCCTCCGGCTCGTTCGCTGGCTGGTGGCACGAAGGACGCGGATCCCGCGCGCCTCACCGGCACACGTAACGTCCTCCACTTCGAGAAGTACCGCGGCCCGCCCCCCGCCGCCTACGGGCCCCTCGGCCTCCGCGCCCCGCCGACCGGGGACGGCGAGGCGCCCCGTCCGGGGACCTTCGGCCCTGTGCCCCGTAAGCCCACTTCCCTCAGGCTGGAAGAAGGACGAGGGGGACCGGCCGGCGACGACCTGCTGGAGGCGAGTCATGAGCGCACGCGATCCGCGTCCGTCCTCCGGACCGCCGCCGTCGCACCCGGACCGCACACCCGGGACGGCGAACCCGCTGCGGCGTCGGACCGACCGGCTCGAGTCCTGGCTCAGCTGCGTCCTGCTGCTGATCCTCGCCCTGGGCCTGCCCGCGGCCGCCCTGAGCGCGGGACAGAGCGCCTACCGGTCGGGACTGCGGACCGTGCAGACGCAGTCGGCCGAGCGGCAGCAGGTGGACGCCACGGTGCGGTCGGTCGACGAGAACGTCGGCGCCACGGCGAAGGAACAGGCGCGGATCCGCTGGACCGACGACGACGGCACCGTGCGGACGGGCAGCACCCCGGTGAAGGCCGACACACGCGAAGGCTCCACCGTGCGGGTGTGGGCGACCCGCGACGGCGACGTCACCGGGCCCCCGATGACCAGGAACCAGGCCGTCACCACCGGCTGGTTCGCGGGCGGCGCGGCGGCGGCCGGCGTGGGCGCCGCGGTGTACGTGGCGCACGTGGGCGCGCGCCACGCCCTGGACCGCAGGCGGTACGCGCGGTGGGACGCCGAGTGGGAGCGGGTCGAACCCCTGTGGGCGGGCCGCTTCCACCGGTGACACGAGAACGGCCGCGTCCGGTGAAAGAACCCCCGGACCGGCGGAAGAGGCGATGCACATGTCCGACGCCAGGACCACGGACCTGTACGAGGTCACGATGGCCATGTCCTACCTCCAAGAGGGCATGACCGCACCCGCGACGTTCAGCCTCTTCGCCCGCGACCTGCCGCCCGGACGCGGCTTCCTGGCCGCGGCGGGACTGGAGTCCGCCCTCGACCACCTCTCCGGCCTGCTCGTCGGCCCCGACGACGCGGAGGCGTTCGCCGACGCGCTGCACCGGCCGCTGCGCGACCTCCAGCCCCTGCTGGGCCTCGAGCTCACCGGTGACGTACGGGCCGTCCCCGAGGGCCGGACCGTCCTGGCCGGGGAGCCCCTCCTGGAGGTGACCGCGCCCCTGCCCGAGGCGCAGCTCGTCGAGACGTACGTGCTCAACCAGCTCAACCACCGGACCACCCTCGCGTCCAAGGCCGCACGCTGCGTCCTCGCCGCGGGCGGGCGCCCGGTGGTGGACTTCTCGCTGCGCCGCACGCACGGCACCCGGTCCGGGTTCGAGGCGGCGCGCGCGGGCGCCATGGCCGGCTTCGCCGGCACCAGCAACGTGGCCGCCGCCACCGCCCTCGGCATCCCCGCCGCGGGCACGATGGCCCACTCCTACATCGAGGCGTTCCCCACCGAGGAGGACGCCTTCCGCGCCTTCGCACGCGCCCACCCCGGCCCCGTGACCTTCCTGGTGGACACCTACGACACCGAGGAGGGCGTCCGCACCGCGGCACGCGTCCTGCGGGACCTCGGCCCGGCGGTCCACGACGCCGGTTCCGCGGTACGGCTCGACAGCGGCGACCTCGGCGCCCTCGCTCGACACGCCCGAACCCTGCTCGACGACGCGGACCTGCCCGGCGTACGGATCACCGCGAGCGGAGGCCTGGACGAGTACGCGGTGGACGAACTGGTCGCCTCCGGCGCGCCGATCGACACCTACGCCGTCGGCACCCGCGTCGGCGTGTCGGCCGACGCGCCCTACCTCGACACCGCCTACAAGATGGTCGAGTACGACGGCCGTCCGGTGATGAAACTGTCGTCCGCGAAGGTCACCGCGCCCGCGCCCAAGCAGGTGTTCCGCGGCCCCGGATACGCCGACGTGATCGCCCTGGCCGGCGAACCGGCCCCCGACGGCACGGAACCGCTGCTGGAGACGGTCATGCGCGACGGACGGCGCACCCGCCCCCGCGCCACGCTCGCCCAGTGCCGCGACCGTCTCTCCGCCGACCTGGCCGCACTGCCGCCGGAAGCCCGCCGGATCAGGGAGCCCGTCCCCCCGCGCGCGTCGGTCTCCGGGCAGCTCGGAGACCTCACGGCGCGCGTCCGGCGCGCGCTGGAGGAACGGACCAGGGCGGCCGCCGGCCTGCCGTGACACACACGGGCGGACACGACCCGCCCGCGGGCCACGGCCGTACAGCGGCCGTGCCGTGCGACGGCGTACCGCCCGTGGCACGTTGGAAACAGGACCACTCCGGGAAGAGGGGCAGCGCTCATGCACGCTCACCTCGGCGACCGGCTCGTCGTCGAAAGCCCGACCACCGGCGTCGTCAGGCGCGACGGAGAGATCGTCGGACTCCACCACGAGGACGGAACACCCCCGTACGACGTGCGCTGGTCGGACACGGACGACGTGACGCTCGTGTTCCCCGGCCCCGACGCGCACATCCAGCACCTGGAAGCGGAAGGGGACGAGGCGCCCTCCCGGACCGGCACCGGCGAACAGAACGCCGCGCCCGGCACGCCCAACCCCGGCGACGTCGGCCGCCGCGTGGCGGAGGAACGCCGCCGCCGCGGGCTCAGCCGCGAGGAGACCGCGCGCCGCGCCCGCATCTCGCCCCAGTACCTGGCGTACATCGAGGAACAGCCCGCCGAACCGGCCACGGCGACCCTCCTCGCCCTCGCCGGCGCGCTCGGCACCACCGCCGCCGCGCTCCGCGGGGGAGGCGTCGACCGGCCGCCCGGCCAGGGCCACGCCCTGCTGCACCCGCGGCTGGACGACCTCGACGAGAAGGAGTGCCGGCGGCTGCTGTCCACGCACGGCGTGGGACGCGTCGCCGTGACGGCGCCCGACGGGCACCCCGCGGTCGTCCCGGTCAACTACGAGGTCGTGGACGACGCGATCGTCTTCCGCACCAGGCCCGGTTCCCTGCCCGCCGCGGCGGCCGGGAACGAGGTCGCCTTCCAGGTCGACCACGTCGACGAGGCGATGAGCGAGGGCTGGAGCGTCCTCGCCGTCGGCCCCGCCACCACCGTCACCGACCCCGACGCCGTACGGGGCCTCGCCCGGCGCGCCCACACCGAACCGTGGGCGGGCGGGACACGCGACGAATGGGTGTCCATCAGGCCGACGCGGCTCACCGGCAAGCGCATCACTCCGGCCGGCCGGCCGGCTCACCGGTGAGCCGGGGCTCGACGCCCACGACGCCCTCCACGGCCCGCGCGAGCCGCACGGCGAGGGAGATGAGCGAGGTGTCCCGGATGTGCTCCTCCAGGGTGACGACCCCGTCCCTGACGTGCACACGGACACCGTGGCTGAGGGCCGGGAACAGGGACGACACCACCGTGCGGCGGACCTCCTCCTCGATCTCCTCGTCCGGGCGCAGGAACACCTTCAGCAGGTCCGCGCGGCTCACCACGCCCCGCAGCCTGCCGCCGTCGTCGACCACCGGCAGCCGCTTCACCCGACGGACCGCCATGATCCGGGCCGCCTGCGCCGGTGTGGCGTCCGCGCGGACCGTGACCCCCGGGGCGCTCATCAGGTCACCCGCCGTCACACCCCCGGCGTTCGCCACGCCGTCCGGGCGCCGGCCCTGCTCCACGAGGCGCGGCGCGCTGTCGTGGCACTCCTCCTTCGGCAGCAGGTCGGCCTCGGAGACGACGCCGACGACATGTTCCTCCCGGTCGCGGACCGGCATCGCGCTGGCCTTCCACCGCCGCACGGTCCGCGCGATCTCCTTGAACGAGGTGTCCCACCCCACGGCGACGACCGTCCGGGTCATCACGTCGCTGGCGGTGTGCGGGGTGACCGGCACCGTGTTCCTCCTCGGGCCGGCGTGCCTGCCTGCGGCCGTTCACCTCCACGATCGACCGGAAACGCAGCCGTGCAACCCCGGAAGGCGGTGGTGACCGTGAAGCTCCCCCTGGTGGTGGGCGTCGACGGATCGGGCTCCAGCATGGAGGCGGTCGACTGGGCCGTGGACGAGGCCGCCCGTCTCGGACTGCCCCTGCGGATCGTTCACGCGTCGCTGTGGGAACGGTACGAAACCCGCGTGCCGTCCTTCGCCACCGACCGCCCCGCCGAGAAGATCATGGCCGACGACATCGTGGCGGCCGGCGCCGAGCGCGCCCGCCTGCGCCGCCGGGACCTGGACATGACGGCCGGCGTCGTCGACGAGGACGCGGTGTCGGCGCTCCTGCACGCGGCCCGTGAGGCGTCCGCCCTGGTCACGGGTTCCCGCGGACGCGGCGGCATCGTGGGGATGCTCCTCGGCTCGGTGAGCCTCACGGTGGCCGCCCGTTCCGTCTGCCCGGTGATCGTGGTGCGCGGCGAGGAACGGAACCGCCAGGGCGGTTACGGCCGTGTCGTGGTGGGCGTCGCCGACCCCACGCAGAGCTCGGCCGCCGTACGGTTCGCCCTCCGCGAGGCCGAGGCGCGCGGCTGCGCCCTGGACGCCGTACGCGCCTGGCGCCGCCCGGCCCACGAGCACGTCGACCACCCGCTGGTCGTCGACGACGCGGCGGGCGTACGGGAGGAGCACGCCTCCGCGCTGCTCACCGACGCGCTCGCCGAGGCGGTCCGCGAGCATCCCGGGACCGACGTGAACCGGCGGACGGTCGAAGGCCCCGCCCACCATGTGCTCCAGGAGGTCTCCACCCACGCCGACCTGCTGGTCGTGGGGGCGCGGCGGCGCCACGGCCGTCTCGGGCTGCAGCTCGGCCGGGTGGCCCACGCGCTGCTGCACCACGCCGCGTGCCCCGTGGCCGTCGTCCCCCAACGGAGCTGACCGGTAACGGCGTTGCCGCGCGCCCCGCACAACCGGGGGAGGACAGCATGTCGGAGTGGACCTGGGAGTACGAGGGGTACGTCCCGGGCGGGGAACGGCTGCGGGAGTCGCTCTGCACGCTCGGCAACGGGTGCTTCGCCACCCGGGGCGCCGTGCCCGAGAGCCGGGCGGGCCTGCTGCACTACCCCGGCACCTACGCCGCCGGCGTGTACAACCGCCTCGAGTCCACCGTCGCGGGACGCCAGGTGGTCAACGAGGACATGGTGAACCTCCCCAACTGGCTGCCGCTGCGCTTCCGTCCGCGCTTCCCCGACGGGGCGACGGGCCCCTGGTTCTCCCCGGACACCCGGCACCTGCTCGACCACCGGCACACCCTGGACCTGCGCCGGGCCGTCCTCACCCGCAGATTCCGCTACCAGGCGCACGGGGCGGGCGTGCTGGAGGTGGAGCAGGTCCGCCTGGTGCACATGGTGGACCCGCACCTCGCCGCGCTGCGGACCGTCGTCACGGCCGAGGACTGGACCGGGGAGATCGAGGTGGAGTCGGCCCTCGACGGCGACGTCACCAACAGCAACGTCCGCCGCTACCGGTCGCTGGCCCGCCACCACCTGGTCCGCATGCACACCGGCGCCTCCGCGCCGGACACGGCCTGGCTGAACTGCCGCACGAGCGCCTCCGACATCGGCATCGCCATGGCCGCCCGCACGGTCACCTCCGAACCGGCCACGACGTCGGAGATCCGTCCCTCCCACCGCAGGGTCGTGCACCGGCTGGTCGTGCCGGTCGGCCCCGGCCGGCCCGCCGTCGTCGACAAGAAGGTGGCCCTGCACACCTCCCGCGACCGGGCGATCGCCGGCCCCCTCGGCGCGGCGCTCGACCGCGTGGCCGCGGCCGACGACCTCCCGGCGCTCCTCGCCTCGCACACCACGGCATGGGCGCGCCTGTGGCGCGGCGCCGACATCCGCGTGCCGGGCGAGGCGGGCCGCATCCTGCGACTGCACCTGTTCCACGTTCTGCAGACGCTGTCGCCCAACACCGCCGACCTGGACGTGGGGGTACCCGCACGGGGTCTGCACGGGGAGGCGTACCGGGGGCACGTCTTCTGGGACGAGCTCTTCGTCCTGCCGTACCTCAACCTGCACTTCCCGGAGGTCTCGCGGGCCCTGCTCGACTACCGTCACCGGCGCCTGCCGAGAGCCTGCCGGGCCGCGCGCGCGGCGGGCCGCAGCGGGGCCATGTACCCGTGGCAGTCCGGCAGCGACGGCCGTGAGGAAACTCAGCAGCTGCACCTCAACCCGCGGTCGGGCCGCTGGCTGCCCGACCACTCCCACCTCCAGCACCACGTCGGCTCGGCGATCGCCTACAACGTGTGGCAGTACTGCGAGGCCACCGGCGACACCGAGTACCTGCACACCAAGGGTGCCGAGATGCTGCTGCAGATCGCCCGCTTCTGGGCGGACGGCGCCGAGTACGACCCCGGCACCGGCCGCTACCGCATCCGCGGCGTGGTCGGCCCCGACGAGTACCACGACCGCTATCCGGACGCCGACCGCCCCGGCCTGGACGACAACACGTACACCAACGTCACCGCCGCCTGGGTGCTGTGCCGGGCGCTGGACCTGGTGCGGCGCGTCCCGGCCTGGCGGCGCGAGGAACTCTTCGAACGCATAGGCCTGGACGCCGGTGAACTCCCCGAGTGGGAGGAGGTCTCCCGCAAACTGCGCGTGCCGTTCCACCAGGGTGTCATCAGCCAGTTCGACGGCTACGGCGACCTCGCCGAGCTGGACTGGGACGCCTACCGCGCCCGCTACCCCGGCATCCGGCGTCTCGACCGCATCCTCGAGGCCGAGGGCGACTCCGTGAACCGCTACCAGGCGTCCAAGCAGGCCGACGTCCTGATGCTCGGCCATCTCTTCTCACCCGCCGAACTGCACGGCCTGTTCGAGCGGTTGGGCTATGACCTCGACGACGCGACGTGGCGCAGGACCGTCGACCACTACCTGCGGCGCACCAGCCACGGCTCCACCCTCAGCGGCCTCGTCCACGGCCTCGTCCTCGCCCGCGCCCGACGGGCCGACGCATGGCGCTACGTCCGTGAGGCACTGGAGGCCGACATCGCCGACATCCAGGGTGGCACCACGGGCGAGGGCATCCACCTCGGCGCCATGGCGGGCACCCTCGACCTGGTGCAGCGGGGGCTGACCGGCCTGGAGACCCGCGAGGACGCCCTCCGCCTCGACCCGGTCCCGCTGCCCGCCCTGTCGGAGTACAGCTTCTCCCTGCGCTACCGCGGCCACTGGGGCATCGGCGTGCGCCGCCGCGAGGGGGAGATCGAGATCGAGGTGCCGGAATCGGAGGAGTCACCGATCCGCGTGGTCCTGGCCGGGCGCACGGTGACGGTGGCACCGGGGGAGACCCGGACCCTCACCGAAGACGCGGGGGAGTCTCAGACCTGAACGGTGGCACCGGGCTCAAGGTGCTCGACGGGGATGCCGGTCAGCCCGTTCTCGCCGAGCAGACGGGCGGTGGACTGCCGGCCCAGCTCGCTGAGCATGAGTTCGTGGATCTCGACGACACGCTCGGGCTTGACGGCGCGGACGTAGTCGGCGGCCTCGCCGAGCTTCGTCCAGGGACCGCTGGTCGGCAGCAGCAGGGTGCGCACGGGGGCGTCGGGCACGCAGTAGGCGTCGCCGGGATGGTGGACGGCGCCGTCGTCCAGGAGGTAGCCGACGTTGTCGGGGCACGGGATGTCGGGGTGGATCCGCGCGTGCAGGTGGCCGTGCACGCCGACGGCGACGGACCCGACGCGGAAGGTGTCACCCGCGGCGACGACGTGCACGCGCCCGTCATGGCTGCCGAGGGCGGCCGCGACGGCGGCGGTGCCGTAGACGTGCAGGCCGGGCCGCGCCTCGAGAGCGGCGGCGACGACCTGTTCGTCGAAGTGGTCGAAGTGTTCATGGGTGATCAGCACGGCGTCGGCCTGGGCGACGGCTTCGGCCGCGTCCGGCGTGAACGTGCCGGGGTCGACGACCAGACGGGTGCCGTCCTTCTCGAGGGAGACGCAGGCATGGGCGTGCTTGGTGAGCTTCATGGGGCCTTCCGGACCGTCGTCGGCACATATCTACAACAAGACTGTACAACTCGATTGACATAAACAGGTAAAGTGACGGTCATGGACGACAGACATCTGGCCGAGGAACTCCGCCTGACCGTCGGCCGGCTCGTACGCACGGTGCGTGCCGCCGACACGATGCCGCCAGGCGAGTCCGCCGTCCTCGGCTACTTGGACCGCGGCGGCCCCATGACCACCGCCGAGATCGCACAGCAGCGCGGAGTCACGCACCAGTCGGCCGCCAAGACCGTCAAGGACCTCCTGGCCCAGAACCTCGTACGGACCGAGGCCCACCCCGGCGACGGCCGCAAGCTGCTGCTCCACCTCACGCAGGCGGGCCGAGACCGTCTGGCCGAGGAACGCCGACGGCGCGCCGACTGGCTCGGCGCCGCGATCAGCGACGTCCTCGACGCCGACGAACGCAGGACGCTCGAAGCGGCGCTGCCCCTGCTGTCACGCCTGAGCACCCACCTCGACGGCAAGTAGCCCGCGGGGCTCCGGCCGCCGCCCCTCCTGCGGACGTGCGCACCCCTGCGCCGTCGCGGACAGTGGAAGACAGGAAAGGAGCGCTCCGAGGATGTCGCGAGCGGCCGGCCCGAAGGGATGTCGTGCCGCGAGTCCCCGGACGCTCCGCACGATCTCACGAGAAGGGCGATCCGCCATGGCAGCAGCACCCGTCATGCAACTGCCCGTCATCAGCGAATGCGCGGCCGAGGGCTGCGCCTACAACCACGACCACACGTGCCACGCCGCGGCGATCACCGTCGGGGACCTCGACAGTCCCGTCTGCGACACGTTCATGGGCGCCGACCTCGAGGGCGGTGAACCGTCGACCACCGGCAGGGTCGGCGCGTGCAAGATGGCCGACTGCCGCCACAACGACGGACTCGAGTGCCACGCCCCGGCCATCACCGTGGGCTACGAGGACGAGCAGGTGGACTGCCTGACCTACGCACGGAAGTGAGACCGGCACGTCGGACCACGTGAGGCGCGTGAGCGAGCGGCCGTCCCCTCCGTACGACGGGCCACCGTCGCGCACGCCTCCGGCAGAAGGGCTGTCGTCCGCCGAGGCCGCGCGCCTGCTGACCCGCCACGGCCCGAACGCGCTCCCGGAGGAGCCGCGCACACCCGTGTGGCGGCGGGTGCTGCAGCAGCTGCGCGACCCGCTGATCCTCGTGCTGCTGGTGGCCGCGGTCCTCACGATCGCCACCGGCGACCTCTCCGACGCCGCCGTGATCCTCTTCGTCATCGTGGTCAACACCACGGTGGGCGTCGTGCAGGAGGTCCGGGCGGAACAGGCCGTACGCGCCCTGTCGGCCCTGAGCGCACCGACCGCGAGAGTCGTACGCGACGGCGCGGAACGCTCCCTTCCGGCGGCCGAGGTGGTACCCGGTGACGTCGTCCTGCTGGCCGAGGGTGACATCGTGCCCGCGGACGGCGACGTCGTGCCCGCGGACGGCGACGTCGTGGCCGCGGCGGCCCTGCTGACGGACGAGTCCTCGCTGACGGGCGAGTCCGTTCCGGTGGAGAAAGCGCCGGGCGGGGATGCCGACGGGGATGCGTCGAGGGGCAGGGTGTCGGCGGGCACGGTCGTCGTCCACGGGCGGGGCCGGGTCGTCGTCACGGCCACGGGGTCCGACAGCGCGCTGGGCCGTATCACGGGGCTGATGCGGACCGCGCCCGGTCCGACGCCGCTGCAGCGAAGGCTGGCCCAGTTCGGCCGCGTACTGGCGGCCGTGATCGTGGCGCTGTGCGCGCTGGTTCTGGCCCTGGGCCTGCTACGCGGACAGCCGGTGGAGCTGATGATCGTGGCCGCGATCAGCCTGGCGGTCGCCGCCGTCCCGGAGTCGCTGCCCGCCGTGGTCACGCTCGCGCTCGCCCTGGGGGCGCGGCGGATGGCGGACCGGCACGCGATCGTGCGCCGGCTGCCGGCGGTGGAGACGCTGGGCTCGGTCACGGTGATCGCCACCGACAAGACGGGCACGTTGACCGAGGGCCGTATGGCGGCCGAACGGCTGTGGACGCCGGCCGGGGAGGCCACGGTCTCGGGCACCGGGTACGAGCCGAGGGGCCGGGTCGTCCGGGGCGGCCGCACGGTGACGGCCGGCGACGCCCCCGACCTGGCGGCACTCCTGAGCACGGCGATGCTGTGCAACGACGCGGCGCTGGAGCCGTCGCCGCAGGGACAGCCGGGGGAGGGGCAGCCGGGGGAGGGGGAGTGGAAGGCGCTGGGCGACCCCACCGAGGCGGCCCTGCTCGTGGCGGGAGCACGGCTCGGCCTGGAGCAGGCGGCGCTGCTGCGGGAGTGGCCGCGCATCGCGGAGATCCCGTTCGACAGCGGGCGTAAACGTATGACGACGGTCCACCGCGGGCCCGACGGGACGGTCAGGGTGGCGTGCAAGGGGGCGCCGGAGGCGTTGCTCCGTCCGTCCATCCTGGCGGACGGCCCGGACCTGCTCGCCCGGGCGGCGACCCGGGCGGAGAAGCTGGCGCGGGACGGCTACCGCGTACTCGCGGTGGCCACGGCCGACCACCCGGGCGCACAAGAACCCACCGGCGCCTGGGAATCCGGCCTGACCCTGCTGGGCCTGGTCGGCATCCTGGACCCGCCGCGCACCGCGTCGGAGCCGACGATCACCGCGTGCAGGAACGCCGGCATCGTCCCCGTACTCATCACCGGCGACCATCCGCTGACGGCACGGGCGGTGGCCGCGCGCCTGGGCATCACCACGGGCCGGGACGACGAGATCACGACGGGGCAGCACATCCGGGAGGGCACCGCGGGCGCACTGAGCGACGTCCGCGTGTACGCCCGCACCACGCCGGAGCAGAAGCTGGACATCGTCGAGGCCTGGCGGGGCGCCGGCCAGGTGGTGGCGATGACGGGCGACGGGGTCAACGACGGCCCGGCCCTGCGCCGCGCCGACATCGGGGTCGCGATGGGGCGGCGCGGCACGGAGGTGGCCCGTCAGGCGGCCGACCTGGTCCTGGCCGACGACAACCCGGCCACGATCGTGTCGGCGGTCGAGGAGGGGCGCCGGGTGTACGACAACGTGCGCCGCTTCCTGCTCTACGGCCTGGCCGGCGGCATGGCCGAGATCGTGGTCATGCTCCTGGGCCCGTTCCTGGGCATGCCGCTGCCTCTGCTGCCGGCGCAGATCCTGTGGATCAACCTGCTGACGCACGGCCTGCCGGGCGTGGCCCTGGGCGCGGAGCCGGTCGCTCCCGAGGCGATGCGCCGCCCGCCCCGGCCGCCGGAGGAGAGCGTGCTGGGAGCGGGGCTGTGGCCTCGGGTCCTGCTCCTCGGGGCGTTCATCGCGGTGGTGACGCTGGTGGTCGGAGTCTGGGCGAGGGAGACGGACCGCCCCTGGCAGACGATGATCTTCCTGGTGCTGGGCGCGACCCAGATGGGCGTGGCCCTGGGCTCCCGTGTCCGCCCCGGCACACTGGCCAACCCCTTCCTCCTGGCGGCCGTGGGCACGGCCTTGGCCCTGCAGGTGGCCGGCGTGTACGTGCCGTTCCTGCAGGACCTGCTGGGCACGGAGCCGCTGTCGCCGGGCGACCTGGCGATCGCGTGCGCGCTGTCGGCGCTGGGTTATGCGGTGATGCGTGTGCAGAGGCGTTGGTGGCCGGAGCGTCACGGGGGCGTCACGCGGCCACGGAACGGGCCGTCACGGCACGCGTCCCGCGCGACGTGACCGGCCCGCGTCCCCGACCCCCCTTGAGCGGTCCTGGCGATGCCGGGGCTGCTGATGACTGCTTACGACGCCAACCGGACCGCGGAGATGTCGAACTGAAGGCGCACCTTCTCGCTCACCATGGTGCCGCCCGCCTTGAGACGCTGGTTGTAGACCAGACCCCACTCGGTGCGGTCGATCGTGGTGGTGCCGTCGAAGCCGGTCCGCTCGTAACCGAACGGATCCACGACCGAGCCGAGGTAGTCGAGCTGCAGTTCCACAGGCCGGGTGACGTCGCGGATGGTCAGATCCCCGGTCATGCGGAAGGTTTCCCCGCCCTCGTGGACGGTGGAGGTGCTCCGGAACACCATCTCCGGGTAACGGCGCGCGTCGAAGAAGTCGCGGCCGACGAGGTGCGCGTCCCGTTGTTCCACGCCGGTGTCGACGCTGGCGACCCGGATGACGAGTTCGGCCCGCGACTGGGAGGGCCGCGCCCCGTCGAAGTAGAGCGTGCTGTCGTAGTCGGTGAAGGCGCCTCGAACCGTCGTCACCATGGCGTGCCGCACGGAGAATCCGATTCGGCTGTGCGGGCGATCGATGGTCCAGTGCCCGGTCAGGGCGCGCAGCGCGGGATCGAGCGCGGGCTCCGCGGCGGCGGTGCCGAAGGCCGGGGCCGGCTCGACGACGGCGGACTGGCGACGGCTGAAGATGTTCATGCTCTTGAGCCCTTTCTCATCTGATCGCTCGGTGCTGAGGTCGGCTGTGCGGCTGCGGGACCGACTCGATGCGGGGGGTGCTCTGCGGGATCAGCCCGGAACCGTGCCCCTCTCGGGACCAAGGGGAGGCCAGGGCGGGACCGCAGCGCCCACGTCAGACGCCTCCGTGTGCGGTCTACTCCGGGGGCGTGGGGGTGTCGTGGGTGCGGTACATCGCCTGTACGTCCAGTTCCAGCTGGACGGTGGGGCCGACGACGGCGATGCCGCGGGCCAGCATGGAGCGCCAGTTGAGGGTGAAGTCCTCGCGGTGCAGTTCCGCCTTGGCGAGTGCCGCGCAGCGCAGTTCCTGGTCGTAGCCGCCGTTCACCGTCCCGAGGTAGGTGGTGCCGAGGCCGACGGACCGGCTGGTGCCGTGCATGGTGAGCGTGCCGTGCAGAGTCCACTTGGAGCCGCCGCGGTGAGCGAACCGGGTGCTGGTGAAGTCGATGTACGGGTAGCGCTCGACGTCCAGGAAGTCGGCGGAACGCAGGTGGTTGTCACGGGTGTTGTTGCCCGTGGTGATGCTGGAGGCGTCGATGCGCACCGAGACACGGGAGTCGTCCATGTTCGGCGCGATGCGGATACTGCCCTGGAAACGGGTGAACCGGCCGTGGACATGGGCCATGCCCACGTGCTTGGCGATGAACCGGATCGCGGTGTGCGGAGGGTCGAACAGCCAGGTGCCGGCTGTCGGAAGCTCCAGCTGGCGGGCGTGCTGGAGTGTGACACGCTCCGGCGCCAGGGCCACTCCGGCGGCGATGTCGAGGTTCTGGCGGGAGGGCGACAGGCCCTCGGCCATGGTCATCACGCTGTAGGAGCCCGGGGGCAGCGTCGCCATGAAGTATCCGTAGGGATCCGTGGTGCCATGGGTCACCACCCGGTGGCTGTCCAGCGCGGTCACGGTGACGTCGGCTCCGCCCAGGGGCTGTCCGAAGGGATCGACGACCTCGAAGCCGAACGCGCCCGCGGCAGGCGGCAAGGGGACCGAGAAGCTCGGTCCGGCACCGGAGCCACTGCGGGAGCGCCGCCGTCGGAGCAGGCCGAGAGCCATGGAGTTCACCTTTCTTCATGTGCATCCCCATCGCGCGGCCGGTCAACGGGTTGTGTTCGCGATCGTCAAGGATCACCGGCAACGGGTGGACGGACAGAGCGACGCGAGTCCATAGATGATCATAAAGTCGTCCGCGACCAGGTGACTCGCCCCACTGTCGACGCAGTTCAGCCTCTGGCTGGTCGATGTGGGTGCACAATTCAACACATCGACGGGTCATATCCACCCGCCTCGGCCCTGCTGCTTTGCAGGCACGCTGTGGTGAAGGGCACAACAGATGACAGCGATATTCACAAGGCGTCCGCTGTTCCGTCACGGGCCTGACGCAGGAGGCGGGCAGCGCGTGAAGGTGCCGGCTGGGCAGGCGTGGTGACAGGCGCGGCCGAGCCGGCCCCCGGGCCGCCACGCGCCGGCCCGAAAGACCGTCCACGACCGGGGCCAGGCATGGCAGCCCGAACCAGCGCCACCGGGACGGGAGGGAGGACCGGACGGCGGGTTGGGGCTGGTCCTCAACCCTCAACGCCCGCTGATGGACGCCGCGGTGAACCAGCTGCGTCCGCAAGATTTCGAGGCCCTTCCCCCTCCTCGGTTCGCCCGGTCTCGCCGGCAAGGCGTGGGGGGCGAGCGGCTCGCCCCCCGGCCGGTAGTGCATGTGTGTCCCCCCCGGCGGGGGTCAACTGTGGTCCGGGCTCGGGGAGATGCGGGCGGCGAGGAGTGCGACGTCGTCCTCGAACGTTCCGGCGCGGGCGCTGATGAGGGCGTCGACGAGGTCGGGGAGGGATTCGCCGACACGGGTGGCTGCGATGCCGGCGGCTTCGGCCATGCCGGCGTCGAGGGATGCGCCGCGCTGTTCGACCAGGCCGTCGGTGTGCAGCAGCACGGTGGTTCCAGCAGGGAGGTGCTGTTCGTGGTCGCGGCGGGGGATGTCGGGGTCGACGCCGAGCGGCAGGCCGGTGTCGGCGTGCAGGTAGGAGGCTTCGTGGCCCGGGGTGACCAGGAGAGGAGGAAGGTGGCCGGCGCTGGCCCATCGCAGGCGGCGGCCGGTGCCCTCGGGTTCGAGACGGGCGATGATGACGGTGGCCATCGGGCCGCCGTGCAGTTCGTGCAGGACGGAGTCCAGGCGGTGCAGGATGCGGCTGGGCGGTTGCTGCTGGTCGAAGGCGATGACCCGGAGCATGTTGCTGATCTGGCTCATCGCTGCCGCGGCGGGGACGCCGTGCCCCATGACGTCGCCGAGTATCAGGCACGGCACGCGATCGGGCATCCGGATGAAGTCGTACCAGTCACCCCCGACCCGCGGCGCCTCGGTGGACGGCTGGTAGTACGCGTGCAGCTCCAGGCCGTCCACACTCGGCGTCTGCGGTAGTAGGCGCCGCTGGAAATCCTCGATCCCTCGGCACAGCCGCTCGTACAGGCGTGCGTTCTCGATCGCCACACCGGCCGCACTCGCCAGACCGGTGACGACGGCCTCGTCGTCGTCCGTGAACGCGCCGCCGCCGGCCTTGTCCGTCAGGTAGAGGTTTCCGTAGACCGTGTTGCGGACCCGGATGGGCACCCCCAGCAGGGTGGTCATCCGCGGGTGGCCCTCGGGGAAACCGGCGGCCTGGGGGTGCTTCGCCAGGTCCTGCACGCGCAGCGGCCGGGGATCACGCACCAGGGTGCCGAGCAGACCGGTGCCGTGCGGGAGGGTGCCGCCGAGACAAGCGGTCAGGTCCGCGCCGACCCCGGACGTGAGCAGGTCCGTGAACCCGCCGTCCGGCCCGAGGACGCCCAGGGCCCCGTAGCGGGCGCCGACCAGGCGCCGCGCGGTGCCGATGATTTTGTGCAGGACGAGGTTGAGGTCCAGCTCCCGACTGATCAGAAGGACCGCGTTCAGCAGATCCTGCACCCGCCCGTGCGCTTGGGGGACCTGCTGAAGGTCCTGCGCCAGCTGGTCCAGATTCTTCTCGTTCAGGCCGTTCGTCGGCGGGACGAAGTCGTCATGGCTCTTGTCCTGCGGGCTCATGCGCCGCTCCTTCCTTCGCATACGGGTGAAGCCCTGCCTGCTGCCTTCGCGAGGGCCCGGCCCGCACACGCCACCGCCCGGAACCGTGCCAAGGAGGGAGCGGGTGCGGATCAGGTCTCGCTGCACGGCGATGGGCGACTACGGCAAGATCAATCGCAGCGGTCATGGTCGGCGGCCCGTAGACCACGGCGAGCATCGCCAGACAATCGATGTTGGGTTCCTCCGCCTTCTCGTGCCGGCGGCGGTCCGTGCCACCACTGATCTCCCGCGCTGCGGTGTCGACGGCGGGCCAGTAGCGGCAGTCGCCGTAGCGCAGCCACGGCCCGGACCTTCACACGCCCGCCCCGCGTCAGGTGATCAGGTTCTCCGACACCCGGGAACAGATCGTGACCACGGGGAGGCAGCCGGTCGGCCCCATCGTCGATCACGCATGTCTTTCCTCCTTGGCGACCAGTGCCTTCCACGCGTGTGGAGAAGCCGGCCCCTTCCACGCTGAAGGGTCATACGTCCCGTCGCGGCGAGCAGAGGGGTGTGCGGGTGGACGAGGGCCTGAACCTGGGGCGGCCACGCCATGTCGTGGGCCGCACCGACTGTGATGAGCGCGCCGTTCCCGCTCGGATCGTCCACAGCCCCGGCGGGAAGCGTTTCAGTTGTGATGCCCCGATCCGCCCGCCGGGCCGCGATACTCCTGGACGGCCAGGGGAAACCGGCTCACCCGACCACCGCAGTCGGTGTGCCGACTCCCTGGAAACGCGGAGGAGCCACGCTCATGTTCATCAGTTTCCCCCACCATCCCTCGTGCAGCGACTCACTGCCTCGTGTGGATCTCCGCCGCACGGCGGCTGTACGCGGGGTCGCCGAGGACCGCCGGCTGCGGCCGGCCGGATACGAGTTCTACCGTTTCGGTGGCCGGGAACTCACCCAGCCCCACGCCGAACGGCTGGTGGGGGCACGGCACCGGATGCCTGCCTCCTGGACCGGCGTCATCTCACCGTGGGTTGCTGCGCGGTCGAGGCGAAACATCGGGCGCCCGATGTTTCAGACAGCCGGTGAGGCCCCGCACAGCGCAGAGGGCCCCGGACACCGAAGTGCCCAGGGTCCTCAGTCGCGTGGACGCACAGCTGCCCGGACCGCCGACCATGACCGCAGCCTCATCCGCGCCGCATCTCGACGTCGTACACCGCGAGCAGTTCGACCGATGCCTCAGATGCCTCCAGCCGCCTCGTAGGCGTGACGGGCCGCGCGACAGCTGTCCCGCCGCCCAGCAGCCCGACGCCCGGGCGGATGACGACGGTTGGGTACACGCCCGCGGTGCCGGGGTGGGTGATTTCTTCAAGGCGAAGCCGAGACAGACACGGTGCCGACGGCTCTCTGCCGCGCCAGGGTGGCACTCGCAATAGCCTCGTTCGGCATCTCTCCCTCAGGGATGCGGAGTTCGCTTTTTCTGGGGGCGCGGAGACCGGACGCGTAGGATGCGCCGAACGTCGACACGGCCGTTGCGGTGATGGATCACCCGCGGAGCCAGGCAGCAGCGTTGGGCCGACCCGTGGACAGGACATGGCGAACCAGGTCACCACCTGGCGCGCAGCACGCCGTCACTGTCAGGTAGAGCAACGTGGAACAGGGGGTGACGCTCCTCGACGGCCAGGGGCAGGGTGCAGGCCGCCCTCGCGCCTGCCGCCAAAGTGGTGAGCTGATGGTGGTGGGTCTCATCGACGGTCACATGGCGAATCGTTCCGTTCGCCGCCTCCCAGACGAAGTCCACGGACTCGTCCTCGGGCAGCGCGGCAAGGACTGCATCGACATCAGGGGTGAGGTCGGGCCAGACGGTCAGGAGAGCGCGTGGGCCGAGCGCGGCGCGGACGCTATCGAGGTTGTTCTCGGTGAGACGGTGCCAGCGGGTGGCGTTGCGGAGGTAGGTCTCCTCCACGAGGAGCATCCGCGGTGCGGCCAGTTCAGCGCGTACTCGTTCCCAGAACTCCTCGTCCGCAGCCTGTGTCACCTCTGGTTCCTCAAGGTCTGCGTCGTAGGGCGAGGACGTGATCGGTTCCGCGAACAGGCCCAGCTCGCGGGTCCGGACGACGGCTGCTTCGCACGGCTGGTCGCTGCCGACGTACACATACTGATCCCACCCGACGTGCACGGTGAACGTGCGCTGCTGCTCCAGCCGGCACCAGGCGCCCCGGTCACGGAGCATGGCCCGGACCAGCTCCGGCGCGACCGGCACCGAGACCACGGCACCGTCGTAGTAGCCGGTGAGGCCGTGCGGGAACAGCTCAGCGAGGCCATGCCCGTCAACCGGCGTCTCCAGGCCGAAGTTGACGAAGCCGGTGACCTCCGGTTCACGGATCTCCAGCCGGTCGATGCCCGACTCCTGCGCGAAGGCGGCGATCGCCTCCAAGTAAGACGCCTCGACCGGCCCGTGGTCGCTCACCGTGTCCTCAGCGCCGTTGCAGTGCCCACGCTCGTCGCGGTCGGCAGGGCTGTACTTGGTTGTCCGGAAGGCGAAGGACGGCGGCACGCTGCTCCCTGGACTGTGGGAAGGGGATGTCAGCGTAGTTCGTGACAACGGCCTGCCGGGTTCCTGCCATGACCTCCACCGTCAACCCACTCGGCATGAAGGCGTACGCCTGTCCCGCGTAGTCACGACAGCCGGAGCTTTCGAGCCGGCCTCCGTGAAGCCCGCCCACACATGACCGGGACGCTGACGCACGCGCCAACAGAAGAGCCGGACTGCCTGCACAACGCGGGGACAGAACCGCTCCTCCGGGCCACCGCACGGAGCGTCACCGGCAACTCGCTCGCGAACTGTCGTGCTGCGTCACAGCGCCCCCGGTGCCCGCCTCGCCTCGCCGGCGTGTTTGAACCAGCGCTCCGCCGTCGCGGTGGCTCGAAACGCCCGGCGCACCCCTCGGTCGCCGAGCGCGCGGCGGCCGGTTCCGTCGTCGCCGGACCCCGCACGTACGATCCACTCCGCTCGGTCCGCACGCCCGGGCCCTGACGACTGTCGCCCGCGAGGTCGGCAGACCCCAGGGCGACCGCCTGAGCCCGGCCGCCGACTCGAGCCGGCGGCCGGGCGGACGGCGTCAGGCCGTCACGGTCTCCGGCTCTGCCGCGTTCCGGCGGGCCGGCTTGCCAAGCTCCTCCGTGGAGACCTTGTGGGTTTCGCGGGCCGAGAGCGCGGCGATCACCGGCGGGACGCACAGCGCCGCCGTGAACAGCGCCACCGCGAGCCAGTTGTCGCCGTCCGGACCCGCGATCTGCGCGGCGAAGGTGACCGCGAACCCGGCCACCGCGAAGCCGATCTGCGTGCCGATCGCCACGCCGGACAGCCTGACCCGGGTGGAGAACATCTCCCCGTAGAAGGCGGGCCACACGCCGTTCGCGGCGCTGTAGACGACGCCGAAGGCGACGATGCCGGTCAGGAACGTCAGCGGGTAGGAGCCGGTGGAGATCGCCCACAGGTACAGGAACATCGTCACCGCGCTGCCGACCGCGCCGATCAGGTACACCGGACGCCGGCCGATCCGGTCGGACAGCATCGCCCACAGCGGAATCGCGGCGAGCGCGGCGACGTTGGCGAGGGCGCCCACCCACAGCATCGCCGTACGGGACATGCCGACCGTGTCACTCGTGGCGTACGCCAGTGCCCACACCGTGAAAATCGTGCTGACCGAGGCGATGAGCGCACCCGCGACCACCCGCAGGACGTCCGCCCAGTGATCGCGCGCCAGCACGGCCAGCGGCATCTTCGCGACACCCTCCGTGACGGCCTGCTGGGCGAAGGCCGGCGTCTCGTCGAGCTTGCGGCGGATGACGTAACCGACGATCGCGACCAGGACGCTCAGCCAGAACGGCACGCGCCAGCCCCAGGCCAGCAGGTGCTCCTCCGGAAGAGCGGCGACGGGCAGGAAGACCAGGGTGGCGAGCAGTTGGCCGCCCTGCGTGCCGCTGAGGGTGAAGCTGGTGTAGAAGCCGCGTTTGTGCGCCGGAGCGTGTTCCAGGGTCATGGAGTTGGCGCTGGCCTGCTCGCCGGCCGCTGATATGCCCTGCAGGACACGGCACAGCACCAGCAGGACCGGGGCCAGGGTGCCGACCTGGTCGCGGGTGGGCAGACAGCCGATGACGAAGGTCGACACGCCCATGAGGATCAGCGTGAACACCATGATCTTCTTGCGGCCCATGCGGTCGCCGATGTGGCCGAGGAAGAACGCGCCGACCGGGCGGGCGGCATACGCGACTCCGAAGGTGGCCAGCGACAGCAGGGTCGCGGTGGCCGGGTCGGACTCGTCGAAGAAGACGTCGGGAAAGATCAGCGCGGCCGCGCTGCCGTAGATGAAGAAGTCGTAGTACTCGAGCGCGCTGCCGATCCAGGCGGCCAGTGCCGCCTTCTTCGGCTGACCGGGCGGTGCGGCGTCGTGGGGCGCGGAGGCGGGGACTGACACGCCGTGCTCCTTCGGGGGGCTCCACCGTGGGTGGAGAGAGCGGAGGGTTGAGGCACGCTAATTAACCCACTGGGTAGTTAGTCGCGGCTGGGAAGGGATGTTGCGCGTAGGTTTCCCACCTGTCAAGAGGTCCCGCCGCCCCCGCTGCCGGGCTGCTCAGACCGCCGTACGCTCCGCCGTCAGGTAGGCGATCACCATGTCGCCCAGCATCGCCCGGTAGTGATCCCGCTGCTCCGGGGCGACCAGATCGCGGCCGAACAGGGCACCGAAGGTGTGCCGGTTGGCGACGCGGAAGAAGCAGAAGGAGCTGATCATGGCGTGCAGGTCGACCGCGTCGACGTCGGCCCTGAAAAGGCCGGTGCGCTGCCCCTCCTCCAGGATGCGGCGGATCACGTCAAGTGCCGGGGAGCCGATGCTGGCCAGCATCTCCGAGGATGCGATGTGCGCGGCGTCGTGGATGTTCTCGATGCTGACCAGGCGGATGAAGTCGGGGTGCCGCTCATGGTGGTCGAAGGTCAGTTCGGCCAGGCGCCGGATGGCGGCCACCGGGTCCAGGTGGTCGACGTCGAGTTCCTGCTCGGCTTCCCGGATCACGCCGTACGCCCGCTCCAGCACGGCCGTGAACAGTTGTTCTTTGCCGCCGAAGTAGTAGTAGATCATCCGTTTCGTGGTGCGGGTCTGTGCGGCGATCTCGTCGACACGGGCCCCGTCGTAGCCGGCCCGGGCGAACTCCCGCGTCGCGACGTCGAGGATCTCGGCCTGGGTGCGGGCGGCGTCGCGTGTGCGCGCGCCGGTTCGTGCCGGTTCGTCGACGCTGGTCATCAGGTTCCTTCGGCTGCGGGCGGGGCCTGTCGGTGATTGTAGAAGGCTCCTACTTTTCCCTGCCTTCTTCCCGTCGGATGCGACCTCCTGATATGACTAACGTACTGGTTCGTACATTAACCGCCCGGGTGCCAGCCCGAGCCGTTCAGGAGGTCGTTCCCCGGTGGCCAAGGACTCGTATCTCGTCGGACTGATCGGTTCCGGCATCGGCCCGTCGCTCAGCCCCGCACTGCACGAGCGGGAGGCCGACCGGCAGGGTCTGCGCTACGTGTACCGGCTGATCGACATCGACGCCCTCGTTGTCCCGCCCGAAGCCGTGGGCGACCTGCTGCGCGCCGCCCGGGACCTGGGCTTCGACGGCCTGAACATCACCCACCCGTGCAAGCAGCACGTCATCGGGCACCTGGACGCCCTCGCTCCGCAGGCGGAGGCGCTCGGAGCCGTCAATACCGTCGTCTTCGACGACGACGGCCGCACCACCGGCCACAACACCGACGTCACCGGCTTCGCCGCGTCCTTCGCCCGCGGACTGCCCGACGCACCCCTGGAGCGGATCGTGCAGCTCGGTGCGGGCGGCGCGGGCGCGGCCGTCGCCCACGCCACGCTCAACCTCGGCGCCGGCCACGTCACCGTCGTCGATGCCGTGCCCGACCGGGCCGCCGGCCTCGCCGCCTCGCTGAACCGGCACTTCGGACACGGCCGCGCCGCCCACGCCGCCGCCGACCGGCTCCCCGGGCTGCTGACCACCGCCGACGGCATCGTCCACGCCACCCCCACCGGCATGGCCGCACACCCCGGGCTGCCGCTGCCCGCCGAACTTCTCCATCCCGGGCTGTGGGTCGCCGAGGTCGTCTACCGCCCACTGGAGACCGAACTGCTGCGCACCGCACGCGCCCGGGGCTGCAGGACGCTCGACGGCGGCGGCATGGCCGTCTTCCAGGCCGCGGACGCGTTCCAGCTCTTCACCGGGCGGGAAGCGGACGCCGCTCGGATGCTCGCCGACATCACCGACCTGACCGGCGCCGTGGGCGCGAAGTAGGAAGAGGCACCGACATGCGCACGTCCATCGCCACCGTCTCCCTCAGCGGCTCCCTCACCGAAAAGCTCACGGCCGCCTCCCGGGCCGGCTTCGACGGCGTCGAGATCTTCGAGAACGACCTGCTGGCCTCCTCCCTCACGCCTGAGGAGATCCGCGCCCGCTGCGCCGACCTCGGACTCACCATCGACCTCTACCAGCCCATGCGGGACGTCGAGGCACTGCCCGAGGAGGACTTCGCCCGCGCCCTGCGCCGCGCCCGGCACAAGTTCGAGCTGATGGGCAGGCTCGGCGCGGACACCGTCCTGGTGTGCTCCAGCGTCTCCCCGCAAGCCCTGGACGACGACGCCCTCGCCGCCGAGCAACTCGGCAGGCTGGCCGACCTGGCCCAGGACCACGGCATCCGCGTCGCCTACGAGGCGCTCGCATGGGGCCGGCACATCAACACCTACGACCATGCCTGGCGCGTCGTCGAGGCCGCCGGGCACCCTTCGCTCGGCACCTGCCTGGACAGCTTCCACATCCTGTCCCGGTACGGCGACCCGAAGGACATCGAGGGGATCGAGGACATCCCCGGCGACAAGATCTTCTTCCTCCAGCTGGCCGACGCCCCGCTGCTGGGAATGGACCTCCTGCAGTGGAGCCGCCACTACCGCTGCTTCCCCGGCCAGGGCGGCTTCGACCTCGCCGGACTGCTGCGGCACGTCCTGCGCGCCGGGTACACAGGGCCCCTCTCCCTGGAAGTCTTCAACGACGTCTTCCGGCAGTCCGACGCCGGGCCCACCGCCGTGGACGCCCGGCGCTCCCTGCTGGTCCTCCAGGAACAGGTCGGCATCGCCGCACCGCCCGCACCCACCACGCCCACCGGGGTCGCCTTCGCCGAACTGGTCACGCCCGACGCCGCCCCCGTCTCGGCCGTGCTCGGCGCGCTGGGCTTCGCCCGGACCGCCCGGCACCGGAGCAAGCCCGTCGACCTGTGGCAGCGGGGCGACGCCCGCATCCTGGTCAACACCGGACCGGCCGAGCGCCGCGAGGGCACCCGGCTGGCCGCCGTCGGCCTGGAGACACCCGATCCCGCCGCCACGGCCCACCGCGCCGAGGCCCTGCTGGCACCGGTGCTGCCACGCCGCCGGAGTCCCGAGGACGCCCCGCTGGAAGCGGTCGCCGCACCCGACGGCACGGAGCTGTTCTTCTGCGCCACCGGACACCCCCGACTGCCCGACTGGCGAGCGGACTTCGGATACGTCGAGGGTGCCGGGTCCACTCCCGACGATGACGCCCGGTGGCGCGTCGACCATCTCTCCCTCACCCAGCCCTGGCACCAGTTCGACGAAGCGGTGCTCTTCCACCGCGCCGTCCTCGGGCTGCGGCCGCAGGAGAGCGTGGACGTCGCCGACCCCTACGGCCTGCTGCGCAGCCGCGCCGTCACCACCGACGACGGCGCCGTCCGCATCGTGCTGACCGTCGGCGCGGCACCCGTCGACGACACCGCGCACGCTCAGCACATCGCGCTGGCCACCGATGACGTGGTCGGCGCCGCCCGCGCCTACCGTGCGGCCGGGGGCAGGCTGCTGCCGATCCCCGACAACTACTACGCCGACCTCGCGGCCCGCTTCGAGTTCGCCGACGGCGAGCTGGAGACGTACCAGGAGCTGGGCATCCTCTACGACCGCGACGCGCAGGGCACCTTCCGTCACTGCTACACGCACACCGTCGGCCGGGTCTTCTTCGAGCTCGTCCAGCGGGAAGGCGCCTACCGGGGTTACGGCGCCCCGAACGCACCGGTGCGGCTGGCCGCGCAACACGCGGCACGCGGATTCACCGGAGCCTGAAGACGCCGCCCACCGGGCGTTGATCGCATCCACCGGGCTCCGTAAGCCCAGTCAGGCAGCCACGGTTGCGGGCCGGCCGGGCATCCTCGCGCCCCCTTCTGTCCCACCTGGCAGCTCCACCCACACCCGCCGCGAGCTACCCGGGCCGTGGTGCTCGCAGCCCTCAGGCCCGGGCGGCGCGCAGCGGCTCGCCCCACTTCCGCACGGCCACCTTGTCGCAGTGTTCGCACAGCGGGGAGCGGGCGCCGTGGCCGTACCAGTCGGCGCACGATCTGGTTCCTCGTTCCGCACGCCACCACCACGTTTATGCGGTCGCTCCGTCCGTGACGCCACGCTCGGCGCCGACAAGATCGCGCCGCCGAAGTCTTCCCACTTGCTCCAAGTGCCCATACTTCCAGGGCGTCCCCTTGTTGTGCTGTCTGCCGGCACGGTGTGCCACCGGGGTCCCGGTCGTGGACCCCGCACAGCAAGGCTGCGCAGTGCACAGCGGGGCCAGGCACACAAGTGGAGCGGTCGATTCAGATGAGTGAACATGCCAGTAAAACGAGCACCAGCCGCGCAGCCCCCACCGCCCGGGCGGCTGCGCGCAGGTCCGCCGCGATCTCGGGGAGCGTCGCCGGGACCCGGGAGGGCCGCCACGCCGGCCGCCGCATGCATGCCGGCCGAGGGAACAACGGCACAGCGCCCTGACGCGCATCAGGCAGACCGCCGACGGTGCCCCCTGTGTCGTGGCGGAAACCGTCTGCCTTGTGCTCGGAGGTCCATGGAGCCCACCGCATTTCCGCCCGTCGGGAGCAGGCAGGGTGCGGCCCGCATCCGGAGCATGGAAATGGCTTCTGCTGAGACGCACGCACCGCGTGACGCGCGTCAGCCCTCCACGCACGACGCACCCCTTCAGCGGCTGCCTCAGGTCCCACGCCAGGGAGTTGAAAAGCTTCGGAAAGGGAACGGCATATGGACTACAACACCTTCATCGACACCATCCACCGGCGTGCCCCTGTCCCCCCGGAGAAGGCGGAGCGCCTCACCCGGGCCACCCTGGAAACCCTGGCCGAGCGGCTCACCCGGGGTGAGGCGGAGGACCTCGCGTCCGAACTGCCCAAGCCGCTGCAGGAACCGCTGGTCTCTCCCACTCCGCAGGCCGAGTCCTTCGGACTCGAAGAGTTCATCAATCGCGTGAGCAGCCGAGCAGACGTGAGCCCGCACGAGGCCCGCGAGGGCGTACGGGCGGAACTGAACACCCTGAGGGACGCGGTCAGTGATGGCGAGTTCCGCCAGGTGATGTCCCAACTGCCCCGGGACTTCGAGGCTCTCGTCGACGCACCTGGCTAGCAGGAGCCGTGACCGACGAGGTCGGCGCCCGGGCCTGCTCGGCTCGCTGCGCCGGGCTCAGCCCGAGGTCGGAGCCCCCTTCCACGGGGTGTGGCCGTGTGGCTAGCACATCGCAGAATCGAATGATGAGCGATGTCAAGGGGTCGTCGCGTCTCGCGCTGCTCCGCTTCCTGGAGGAGGTCGTGCCCGCACTGCCGCCCGGACTCCGAACTCGGCTATGTGGACGGCTGACCCCCTGCGGGGAAGCGCGCGCTCATGTGGACCCTGCCTGAGCCGATGCTCGCCGCCGCCCCGGCCCCACCGTTCCCCCGGAATGGGCGGCCGAGGTGAAGTTCGACGGATGGCGCGCGCAGTTGTCCTGGAACCGCGGAAACCTCGTCCCGCGCTCCCGGCAGGGCACACCGCTCGCCGACGCGTTCCCCGAACTGCGCGCGGCCGCCGCGCAGCTCCCGGACCGTACAGTCCTCGACGGGGAGCTCATCGTCTGGGAAGGCGGACGGCTGGCGTTCGAGCGGCTCCTCGACCGACCCTAGGGCCCCGTGCGACATGGAGGTTTCGGCGTTCCAGGTCGTTCCGCTGAGGCCGGGGCCGTGCCGGATTGCTGTCCTCGTCCTGGAGAGGCAACGCTGAAAGCGCTCACTGTTCGAACGGTGGCGCCTCGCCCGGGGGGCGACGTCGGGGCGCGCCCGGTGGCCGCGCGCGGCGTGCCTCCACCGGCCGCCGCTGTCGCGGGCGACGTCGACGCCGACCACCACCAGCTCCGGCTCCACCATGTTCACGTTCAGCGTCTCGTTGGTCCCCCACCCGGCGGGAGACTCAGTCGTGGCTTCTACGGGCCGGGCACACAGTTGTCCAAGCCCACAGTGGACGAGTACAAGGAAGTCAACCGTCGGCATGGAACCTGAACGGAAGGCTGCTGGATCGGCCCGGTCACGGCGTGCTGCAATGAACGGATACACCCCTCGACGGAGAACAACCCACGGGGTGATCTCGCAGAATGATGGGGCAACTGGTCCCGGCCTACGCCCCACCCACCCACACCAGATCATCGTGGGCGGTGTCCCGGCGGGTACGAACCGTCACCCGCGGGACCCCGCTTACCCGTTCAGGGCTTTTAGCACCGCTGTCGTCCGTGGTCCTCAGGTGCGGCGGGCGCGGATCACGATGGCCGTGCCAGCGGCGACGGTGAGCAGCGCGGCACCTCCGAGGAGCGCGGTCCGCCCGTTGGTACCGGTCTGGGCAAGGCTCGGCCGAGCGTCGCCAGAGGCCTGGAGGATCAGCTTGGTGACGTCGTCCGGGTTGGTCTCCATGACGGCGTGCGGTGCGTTGACCTCGACGGTGGTGGCCTTGGCCCGCTTCGCCATGAAACGCAGATTGTCGGTGCCTATGGTGCGGTCGTCGGTGGCGACGAGATACCAGGACGGGATGGTCTTCCACGCGACGGACTGCGTGGGCTCGTTGCCGGAGGCGGCGGTCGCGGGCCGCTGGGTGGCGGCGAGTACCTGTGAGCGGCTGGCGTCGAGCCGGTTGCTCAGGAAGACGTCAGCGAATTTCTCCGGTTTGAGATACAGGTCCACGTTCGTGGGGTCGCCGCCGAGCGGTACGGCATTCAGGGCGGTCGGCACCGGGGCGTTCGGGTCGTCGGTCACCCGGCTGCCCGGGTACTTGGCAGCGAGCTGGAAGGCCGTCTCGCCTTTGTCGGGCGCGAACCCTGCGATGTAGACGAGGGACTCGACGTTGGGGTTGCCGGCGGCCGCGTTGGTGATCACGGCTCCTCCGTAGGAGTGGCCGACCAGGACGATGGGGCCCTCGATCGCCTTCAGCTGGGCGGCAAGGTAGTCGGCGTCGCCGGAGAGGCTGCGTAGAGGGTTGGCGGTGGCCACCACGGGATAGCCCTGGTTCTGCAGTGCCTGGACGATCCGGTCCCAGCCGGAGGCGTCCGCCCAATAGCCGTGCACCAGTACAACTGTCGGTTTGGCACCTGTGGACGTAGCGCCCGTGGGAGTCGTACCGCCTCCGCTCTCGGACGCCAGGCAGGGACCGGCGGTCATCAAGGCGGCCGCGGGGAGCAGGACGGCCAGGGGGAGGGCCCTCCGGGCAGCTGTGCGTCGTATGTGCTTCATGACCCTTCTTCCTCTGAGGTGAGGGGAGAGACTCCTGCCCACACTGCATTCGAGTGAAGAACGCGGCACCACGGCGTAGCCATGCGAGTGAATAACAGTCACACATAGTGAATGAGGGGCCTGGCGGCGCTGACTGCGGGCCGCCTTCGCCCGGAAACCGTTCCGCCGAGAGATAGAGGGCACCGGTGCAGTCGGCATGCTCCCGGTGACTCGTCAGCTCCCGCATCCGGCCGTCGTCTCCGGGGAGGAAGCCCAGACCGGCGTCGGGAACACCGCAGACGGCATCGGATCGGCCGGACATGCCTCGAGCGCGGTACGACCGGACAGTGTCCGGGGCCGGTGCTCGCGGTTCCACCCGCGTGTGCGGAAAGGCTCCAGGGCCTCCGCGCGCGGCTGGAGGCGGTCCGGCATCCGATCCCTCTCCACGCCAGCCGCGGGCGGCGGGTGCCGGGGGTGGTGTGGGCGGCCACGGTTACTCGCCTTCGTCAAGCACGGCGTTGCCGCCCTTGATGTGGCGGGCGGGGTTGAGGCCCTGCTTCATCAGGTCGACCGCCCACTGCATCGACTGGACGCCCTCCAGCTTCGCCAGGCCGGGCGTGGGCCCGAGGCGGAAGGCTCCGGGGATGGGCTTGCCGGACTCCGCGTAGGGCAGGAAGTCCAGCGGGCTCGGGCCGGGTGAGGGGTAGACGACGTAGTCGGAGAGCACCGCCAGCGGGTACAGGCCGGTGAACTCCGCCATCTTCAGCATCTTACGGTGCATGTTGACCCGGGCCTTGGAGATGACGGCGGCGCGGATGTCCGGGCGCCAGGTCGGGCGCTGCATGGCTGGCCACAGCTCGCCGTCCTTGTAGCCCTTGCCCTGCGGGTTCTAGAACAGCTTCCCAATTCTGCCGGCCGAGGGCCCGAGCACGCGGCCTCCGCCTCCGCTGTTCCAGCGGATGGTCGCGACATAGGCTGAGGGGCCCGCACCGCTGCTGGGGTGCCCGCGCGGCGCGATGGAGAGAGGGGCGGGAAGCATGAGTGCGGCACTTCCAGCCCCTCGCTGTGGTTCCTTCGACGAGCTCTCCCTCACTTTCGCATTCTGGACGGTGTTCTTCTGTACATGGCGCTACCCCGTAGGCTGGCCGCAGCAGCTGGTTCGCCCCGTCCGCCAGGCGGGATGCGTCGTAAGAGGGAACCCGGTGGGAATCCGGGACTGCCCCGCAGCGGTGAGCGGGAACGACCGCCGTCATACGCACTGGGTCCGACGTACGGGTCTGGGAAGCGACGGCCAGTAGGTGTCCTCCGGCAGGAGGACGTGCCCGCAAGTCCGAAGACCTGCCAACTGCCCGCGCGCAGACCGATCCGTGCGCGGACATCCCGGTGACCTCGAGGGCGGGCCGGCGTACACACCGGACGGAACGACCGTGCCAACCACGCGGGCCGTTGCCGGACGGTTCGTCATCCCCTTCGCGCTTTCGTCCCGTCTCCGGGATCTCAGGGAATAATCTCGCGAAGGAGATCTCCGTGACATCAGCCGCTGCAGCACGAGCCACCGTGTACGGTTACCCCCGCCAGGGCCCCGACCGGGAGCTGAAGAAGGCCATCGAGGGTTACTGGAAGGGCCGCGTCACCGCTGACGCCCTCCATGCCACCGCCGCCGAAATCCGCCGCAGCAACTGGCGGCAGCTCGCCGATGCTGGCGTCAACGAGGTGCCCACCGGCGACTTCTCGTACTACGACCACGTCCTCGACACCACCGTCATGGTTGGCGCGATCCCAGAACGGCACCGCGCCGCCGTCGACGCCAACGCGATCGACGGCTACTTCGCCATGGCCCGCGGCACCCAGGATGTCGCACCACTGGAGATGACCAAGTGGTTCGACACCAACTATCACTACCTGGTCCCCGAACTGGGCCCCAACACCGTCTTCGCGGCCGACTCCACCAAGCAGGTTGCCGAACTGAAAGAAGCCCTCGCCCATGGCCTCGCGGCCCGGCCTGTACTCGTCGGCCCCGTCACCTACCTCCTGCTCGCCAAGCCCGCCCCCGGCGTGCCCGCCGACTTCCAGCCGCTGACCCTCCTGGACCGGCTGCTGCCCGCATACGCGGAAGTGCTCGCCGACCTGCGCGCGGCCGGCGCCGAGTGGGTGCAGCTCGACGAGCCCGCCCTCGTCCAGGACCGCACCCCGGCCGACCTGAACGCCGCCGAGCGCGCCTACCGCGACCTGGGCGCCCTCACCGACCGGCCCAAGCTGCTCGTCGCCTCCTACTTCGACCGCCTCGGCGATGCCCTGCCGATCCTGGCCAAGGCTCCGGTCGAAGGTCTCGCCCTGGACTTCACCGAGGCCGCTACCGCCAACCTGGACGCCCTGGCCTCCGTCGGCGGACTGCCCGGCAAGCGGCTGCTCGCCGGCGTGGTCAACGGCCGCAACATCTGGATCAACGACCTCCAGAAGTCGTTGTCCACTCTCGGCACACTCCTCGGGCTCGCGGACCGGGTCGATGTCGCCGCCTCCTGTTCCCTGCTCCACGTTCCGCTGGACGTCACGGCCGAGCGGGACATTGACCCGCAGATCCTGCGCTGGCTGGCCTTCGCCCGGCAGAAGACCGCCGAGATCGTCACCCTCGCCAAGGGCCTCTCCCGGGGCATCCACACCATCACTGGCGAACTCACCGCAAACCGCGCCGCACTCGCCTCCCGAGCCGCCTCACCGATCACCCGCGACCCGGCCTTGCGGGCCCGCACCGAGGCCGTGACGGACGCCGACGCTCGCCGGTCCCAGCCGTACGCCGAACGCGCCGCGGCCCAGCGCGCCCGCCTCGGCCTGCCGCTGTTGCCCACTACGACCATCGGCTCCTTCCCGCAGACCGGCGAGCTGCGCACCGCCCGTGCCGACCTGCGCGCAGGCCGCATCGACACCGCCGACTACGAGGAGCGCATCAAGGCCGAGATCCGGGAGGTGATCTCCTTCCAGGAGAAGACCGGCATCGACGTCCTGGTGCACGGCGAACCTGAACGCAACGACATGGTCCAGTACTTCGCCGAGCAGCTCACCGGCTACCTCGCCACCCAGCACGGCTGGGTCCAGTCCTACGGAACCCGCTACGTCCGTCCGCCCATCCTCGCCGGCGACATCTCCCGCCCCGAGCCGATGACGGTGCGCTGGACCAGGTATGCCCAGTCGCTCACCGAGAAGCCGGTCAAGGGCATGCTCACCGGCCCGGTCACCATGCTCGCCTGGTCCTTCGTCCGCGACGACCAGCCGCTCGGCGACACCGCCCGGCAGGTCGCCCTCGCCCTGCGCGACGAGGTACACGACCTGGAGGCCGCCGGCGTCTCGGTCATCCAGGTCGACGAACCCGCCCTCCGCGAGACCCTGCCCCTGGGGGCCGCCGACCGCCCGGCCTACCTGGCGTGGGCCACGAAGGCGTTCCGGCTCACCACCGCCGTCGTACGGCCGGACACCCAGATCCACACCCACATGTGCTACGCCGAGTTCGGCGACATCATCCAGGCCATCGACGACCTCGACGCCGACGTCATCAGCCTGGAAGCCGCCCGCTCCCATATGCAGGTCGCCCGCGAACTCGCTACTCGCGGCTACCCACGCGAAGTCGGGCCGGGGGTCTACGACATCCACTCCCCCCGCGTGCCGAGCGTTGAGGAGGCTGCAGAACTGCTGCGCACCGGCTTGAAAGCCATTCCCGCTGAACGGCTCTGGGTCAACCCCGACTGCGGCCTGAAGACCCGCTCCTGGCCCGAGACCCGAGCCTCCCTGGAGAACCTGGTCGCCGCCGCCCGCACCGTCCGGAGCGAGCTGTCCGCCTCCTGACAGAGGAACGCGGCGGGCCGGGACGCCACAAGCGTCCCGGCCCCGACCCACAGCACCGCCATGACCAAGGCGCGCCTCAGCCTCCGTCCGTCCGTCGGGCGGGCGCAGGCAGAGCGGCACCTCACTGCGGCGCCCCTCAGACCAGCCAGCAGTCACCGCACTTCGAGCCGCCTGGCGCACGGCAAGTTCGGAGCGGGTGAGTACACCTGTGCCCGCCGGGCGTCCGGTGTTCAGCAGCTCGGTCGTGAGGTCGGCGAGCGGTCCGCGTTCGGCGGGATGGAGTGCGTGCCCGACGGGCGCCGCCTTTGCGAAGCACCGACGCCGAATTGCCGTTCGGGATGGGTCAGATCAGGCGCTCCATCCAGACGAAGGCGAGGCCGATCACCCCCGTTCCGACGCCGTAGCATGCGCCGCGCAGCAGATGCGCCAGGGCGACGCGCCGTCGGTGGGTGATCCAGTGCAGGGCTACGGTGAACCGTTCCCGGCCCGTGCGGGCCTTGTGGGGGCTAGGGTTCATGGCAGACGTCCCTTTCGTGATGGCGTCGGTGTGGGGAGCCTCCTGGCCGGTGGCCTCGGAACCGGTGGCCAGGTGGCTCTCCTGCTGTCCTCCCGTGCGGGGCTCGGGGCTGTGCGGCTACGCCCTGCGGGTGCGGCCAGCCACAGTCGGCTGGCGGTATGCGCTCCGGACTTCCAGCGGAGTGCTCAAGGTTCGACGAGGAGGGCGAGGCCCCTGGCGGACGCCGATGCAGAGGGTGGCGACGCCGATGCCGCCGCCCTTGCGGGCGAGCTGTGGCCACGGTGCCGGCGAGGCGGGCGCCGGAGGCGCCGAGCGGTTGGCCGAGGGCAATCACGCCGTCCTGCAGGTTGAGAATTGCCGGGTCGAACTCGGGCCATTCGGCCACGCAGCCCAGCACGTGGGCGGCGAAGGCCTCGTTCAGGTCCAGGACTGACAGCTCGTCGAATTCCTTGCCCGCCTTGGCGAGAGCACCCTCGCGCGGTGCGCTGGCCACCTTCCTGTACGGCGGTGACAAGAAGTGGGAGTCCAAGTGAGTCCGGGAACGCGGCATCCGCCGCCACCGCGTCCAGCTGAACGTGCGCCCTTTTGGTCGCTTGGCCGTCACTTTCCACCGCCCACCGCCGTGCCTCCCGGACCACGTCGGACGTTCCGCACATCGTGCGGCGCGTTAGCAGTCCCGCGCGACGGCGCATCCCTCCACCCGGCACACATCTCGCGTTCCGAGCATGAGGCGTTGGTCGTCCGGCCGTTCAGCGCAGCGTGCGGTAGAAGTTCAGGTGGCGCTGGGCCGCGGCGGCCCAGGTGTGACCTGCGGCGAGCTCTCGGCCCGCCGTGCGGCGTACGGGGTCGCCGTTCGTGAGCGCCGTGCCGAGCTCGTCGGCCAGGTCCCGGGGGGTGTCGGCGAAGCGGGCGGAAGCGCCGAACACCTCACGCAGGACGGGCAGGTCGCGGACCACCAGAGGAACCCCCGCGGCGAGGGCCTCCATCGCGGCCAGGCCGAAGCCTTCCTTGACGGAGGGGAACGCGAACGCATCTGCGGCGCCGACGAGCGGCGGGAGATCGTCCTCCGGGACCTGGCCCAGGACGACCGGTTCGAGGCCGAGTTCGGCGGCGCGCTCCTCCCAGCGGGCGCGGTAGTCGCGGTAGTCGAAGAGGGTCTCGCCGCCCGCGATCACCAGCCGCACGTCCGGGTGGTCGGCACGCAGGAGCGCGTACGCCTCCAGGAGGTCCAAGGAGCCCTTGCGGGGTTCGATGCCGCCGACGGTGAGGACGTAGCGGCCGATGCGGGTTCGCCAGGCAGCGCGGGCCGCCGGGTCGGTGACGGCGAAGCGGTCATACGCCACGCCGTTGGGTATGACCTCCGCCTTCAGGCCCCAGCCCTGGGCGAGTTCGTCGGCGACCGAACGCGAGACGCAGACGTGGGCGTACGGCTCGACGATGGCGCGCTCGTGGCAGGCCGCCAGCTCGGGCGTGGTGAAGTGGTCGACGTGGTGCACGGTGCGGACGCAGCGGCCGGCCGCGTTGGCGCTGATGCAGTCCTGGGCGTGGATGACGTCGTACGGGGTGGGGTCGAAGGCGTCGCGGAGGGCGGCGATGGAGCGCAGGATGCGTTCCCCGACGGTCTCCGCCGCGGGTCCGTCGGGGAACGGCACGATCCGTACGCGCACATCCGGGTCGACCGCGCGGAAGAAGCCGTCGTCGCCGCCCCTGCCCAGGGACCAGACCGTGACGTCCTGCCCGGTGGCGGCGAGGGCCTCGGCGAGGGCGAGAGTGTGGACGACGCCACCACGGGGCTTGGTGGAGTAGCTCAGCAGGGCGATCTTCACGAAGGGTCCTCCCGGCACGGCATGAGGGGGTCCGGTACGTCATGAGGGGTTCTCCCGGTAGGCCGCCGGGCGGCGCTCGTCGAGATGGCGCAGGATGCGGCGGGCGCGGTCGATCTCCTCGGACACGTCCACCTCCGCGACGGCGAGGCCGGCCTTGGCCCAGGTGCGGGCGAGGATGTCGCCGCCGGGGCCGACGACCTTGGACTGGCCGAGGAAGCGCATGCCGCCCATGGCGCCGGTCTGGTTGGAGGAGGCGAGGACGACCTGGTTCTCGGCGGCGCGTGCCTGGTCGTACAGGTCGAAGAGCTTGGCCTGGCGGTCCTGGGCCATGCGCGGGGCGCGGTTGGTGATGCTGGTGGGCCAGGCGGAGAGGCAGGCGAGGATCTCGGCGCTGTCCAGGGCGAGGGAGCGGGCCGACTCGGGGAAGGTCTTATCGTAGTCGATGAGCATGCCGATGCGGCCGACGGGTGTGTCGAAGGCGTCGAAGCGGTCGCCGGGGGTGTAGGCGGCGGTTTCCCCGGCGGGCAGGTGGACCTTGCGGTGGCGGCCGAGGATGCCGTCGCCGCTGACGCAGACGGCCGCGTTGTAGCGCTCGTCGCCGCCGTCCTCGCAGTAGCCGACGCAGACCACCATCTCGGCGGCCAGCCGGGCGACCTCCAGGATCAGCGGATCGTCGGGCTTGAGGGCCGGGGGAAGCGCCTCCGGGTCGGGGTGGCGCAGATCGGCGAGATAGCCGCCGAGGGCCGCGTCGGGCAGCACGAGCAGCCCGGCGCCCGACTTGCGGGCGTCATCGATGAGTTTGGCGACACGGGCCAGGTCGAACTCCAGGTCGCGGCCGAAGTGGGCGGCGGCGGCCGCGATCCGGATCGTGCTCATGCGCTGACTGCTCCTGCGTACGTGTAGGTTTCCGGGCGCCGGTCGCGCAGGTGGCCCATGGAGCGGCGAGCGGTCTCCAGGGCCTGGGCGACGTCGAGTTCGGCGACCGCCAGGCCCGCGCCGACACCGGTGTCCGCGAGTATGTCACCGCCGGGGTCGACGACCTTGGCGCTGCCGACGAAGCGTAGCGACCCGAACGTGCCGGCCTGGTTGGCGGAGACCCATACGATCTGGTTTTCCAGGGCGCGGGCCCTGTCGAACAGGTCGAAGCGCCGCTTCCAGCGGTCATCGGTGAGATCGGTGGTGGGGTTGGTGCGCGCGGCCGGCCAGGCCGAGACGACCACGCCGATCTCCGCACCGTCCAGCGCGAGGGCGCGCGCCGACTCCGGGAACGCCTTGTCGTAGCAGATCATCATGCCGATCCGGCCGACCGGTGTGTCGAAGGCGTGGAAGCGGTCGCCGGAGGCGTAGCTGGCGTCCTCGCTGAGCGGCTGGTGAACCTTGCGGTGGTTGCCGAGGACGCCGTCGCCGTTGACGCACACCACGCTGTTGTAGCGCCGTCCGTCCACGCCGGCCTCGCAGTAACCGGCGACGACGGTCATCTCGCCCGCCAGCGCGGCCAGTCGCCGGACCTCGGGGCCATCGAGGGCGAGCGCGGGCGGACCCTCGTCGAGTTCCCCCGCCTGGGCTGGCGCGGTGTTGTCGAGGCTGAGCAGATAGCCGCCGAGACAGGCTTCGGGCAGGGCGAGCAGGCGTACGCCGTCGGCCCGGGCCTCCTTGATCAGCCGCTCGGTGATCGCGAAGTCCTCTTCGAGGTCGCGGCCGAACTCGGCGGCGACGGCGGCCATGCGCAGGGTGGTCATGCGGTCCCCATTCCGGTCACGGTGGCCGCGACCGCTTCGGTGATCTCTCCGTCGGGCCAGCGCAGCCCGACGCCTTGTCCTTGGGTCAGTTCCCCGCACACGGCCCCCGTGGCGGGTCCGGCGGGCAGCGGTGGGGCGCCCGGCTCGTCGGCCGTCAGCATGGCGAAGCCGGGGAAGCAGGTGAGCCAGTCGCCCATGGGCACGGCCCTCGGGCGGGGTACGGCGGCCACGTCGAGGACGGCGCGGCATCCGCTCGCCTCGGCGAGCATGCCGAGGGTGCCGGCGATGCCGGCCATCGACACGTCCTTCGCCGCGGCGGGTCGGGCGGCGGCCACCGCGCCGGTCATGGCGCGCAGTTCGTCCGTACGGCGGTGGGTGGACGAATCCCACTGGCGGCCCTGGTAGCCCGTGCGCCAGCCGCCGCCCAGGTCGGCGGTGAGCCGTACCGCGTGTCCGGGCCGTCCGCCGCCGCCGGGCACCGGGTGGTCCGTCCGGCCCAGCGCGGTCACGGACAGTGCCGCGGGGACACCGAGTTGGGTGTGCCCGCCCAGCACCGGCACACCGTACGCCTGTGCCGCGCGCCCGAGCCCGTCGAGGACCCGTGCGGCATGCGCTGTGTCCTTGGCGCCCACGGCGTCGAGCAGGCCGATCGGCGAAGCACCCATCGCGGCAAGGTCGTTGATGTTGACGAGGACCGAGCACCAGCCCGCCCATCCCGGGTCGCGTTCGACCATCGACGGCACGATCGCGTCGCACGCGGCGATCACGTCGGTGCCGGGGAGGGGGGCGCCGTCGTCGCCGACGAACCCGGCGCCGCCGAGGGCGGCCGGTGCGCGGAGGGCTGCGAGGAGCGGCCCGAGTGCGGACTTGGCGGCCGCTGCCTGTGCCGCGATCCGGCCGATCGGCCAGCGCATCAGCATGTGCAGCGCGCCCGCGGCCTCGATCTCGCGCACGGAGCGCCAGCCGAGCCGCTTGAAGAGGACTTCGCCCTGGGCCTGGACGGTCGCGTCGAAGCGCAGGACGCCTTCGGCCTCCGCGCGGGCGCAGGCCGCGCGGACCAGTGCCGCACCGATGCCGTGCGGGCCGCGGGCCCGGCGGGCCACGACGAGGCGGCCGCCCTGCCACCAGCCGATGTCGGGGCCGTCGCCGACCGGTCCGAGGCGTACACCGCCCACCACGGTGGCGTCCTGGTCCTTGGCGACCAGGACGAGGGTGCGGGGATCGGTGTCCCGGTCGTCCAGGTCATGGCCGGTGAAAAGCCCCTGTTCGTGGACGAATGCCTCCCGGCGCAGGCGCCGGTAGTCGGACAACTCGGCTGCGGAACACGCCTGTTCGATGTGGAAGCGGGATTGGCGCGCCAGGGTGCTGCGGTCTCCGAGCAGTGCCAGGACGTCGACCGGACGGTCGGCCGCCGTCGGTGCGCTGGATCCGTCGAGGTACATCGTCACCCCCCTGCCGTTTTCAGCACGCTGCATGCCCCGCAGGCCGCGCAGCCGGCCTTCTGGTCGGCGCCGCTCATCCCGGCCGCGCGCAGCTTTGCGGCGACGCCTTCGGTGACGTACCGCAGCAGTTCCGCGCTCGGGGCCTCGACCCCGTCGCGGGCGGCCAGCGTTCCCCGCATCGGCCGGAACGGGACGACGAACGGGTACACCCCGCGGTCGATCAACTTCCCCACGCCCGCGATGAGTTCATCCGGGTCCTCGCCGAGCCCGACCAGCAGGTACGTGGAGACCCGGTTGGGCCCGAAGACCCGAACCGCCTCGTCCCACGCGGCCTCGTACTCGGCCATCGGGACTCTCGACTTGCCGGGCATCCAGCGCCGCCGTACCTCGTCGTCGAGGGACTCGACATGGATGCCGATGGCGGTGGCGCCGGCGTCGTACAACTCACGGATCCACGCGAGGTCCCCCGGCGGCTCGCACTGGACCTGAATGGGCAGTCCGGGCACCGCTTCGAGAACGGCGCGCACCGAACGGACGAGATTGCGGGCACCCCGGTCCGGACCGGTGGTCGTGCCTGTGGTCATCACCATCTGCCGGACACTGTCCAGCCGGACCGCCGCTTCGGCGACTTCGGCGAGCTGCGTCGGGGTTTTGGCGGCGACGGTGGCGCCCGAGCGCAGGGACTCCTCGATGGTGCAGAAGCGGCAGCGGTCGGCCTCGGCGTAGCGGATGCAGGTCTGCACGACGGTGGTGGCCAGGACGTCGGAGCCGTGCAGGCGGGCGATCTGCTCGTAGCGGGTGCCGTCGGCCGTCGTCAGGTCGTAGAACCTGGGCCGTCGTACGGGGGTGAGGGAGAGCCCGGTGTCGGTGAGGCCTCCGGTCTCGTCGCCGAGCCAGACCTTGCCGTCGCGGACTGTGTAGGGGCTGTCGGGGTTGCGGGGCAGGGCGGCGTTGGCACCGTCGACGAGGACGTGTCCGTCGTCGCTGGGGCCCGCACCGTCCGGCCGTTGGACCTCAACGTCCTGACGGATTCCGCGCAGGGCGAGTTCGGCGCGGGTCATGATCCGCACGTCCACGGCCGTACGCTCTGTCACTGTCGGCTCGGTGCCAACGCTCACGGCGTGCCCCTTACAGCTGGTAGGTGGAGTTGATGATGGCGCCCTTGCGCGCGTAGTGGATCAGCGCGTCCTGGACGTCGAGGGGGTGGGTGGGGATGACGCCCTCGATGAGGTCTTCCTCGCGGGCGCCGTGCAGGGACAGTCCGAAGCGGCAGCAGTAGACCTTGCCGCCCTCGGCGATGAACGTCTTGAGCTGGTTGTTGATGTTGTGCTCGCCCGGGAAGGCGGAGTTGCCGGTGGTCGGGAAGCCTCGGGTGGCAAGGCAGTTGAGGGAGCCGGGGCCGTAGAAGTAGATGGCGGTCTCGAAGCCCTTGCGCAGGGCCCGGGTGGCCTGGAGGACGGCGACGAAGGAGACCGAGGACTCGTGGGCGATGCCGTGTACGAGGGTGAAGTAGGTCTCGCCGTTCTCGGCCTGGTAGTCGGGGAAGACCTTGGTGGAGCCGTAGATGCTGGAGCCCTCGGGCAGGGAGGGGTGCGGGATCTCGTTGAGGGACTTCTGCTCGACCTCGGAGAGCTCGGCGGTGACGACGGATTCGGACATGGCTGTCTCCTTGCTTGGTGGCTGCTTGGTACGGAAACCGGGTGGGGCGGGTCAGTCGTAGAGCGCGGCGAAGGTGTCCCTGAAGACGAGTTCGCCGAGTTCGCCGCCGCCGGTCGCTTCGGCGAGGCGGGCGTACTCGCCTGTGAAGTCGCCCCACGGCTGGTCGCTGGCAAAGAGCACCCGGTCGTGGCCGATGCCGCGGCGCTCGATCTCCTGGGCCAGCCAGCGAGGCGTGAAGCCGATGGCCCAAGAAAGGTCGGTGTAGACGCGCTTGCCGGACTCGATCCAGTCGAAGAAGCGAGAGCCGACGAGCTTGATGTGACCGCTCATTCCGCCGCCGAAGTGCACGAGATGGACGGGAACTTGACCGGCGTACCAGTCGACGAGGTGGCCGACCTCGTCGATGTCGGACGCGGCACCCGGGGAGGTGTGGACATGAACGACCAGCCCGTGCTCCTGTGCCGCCTTGAAGATCCGGTCCAGTCGCGGGCGGCAGGCCGGGTCCGTGGGGCGGCCGCCGAGCAGGAAGCTGAGCTTCAGGGCTCGTACGCCCTCCTCTCCCGCCAGGGCGAGGGCCTGCTCGGTGCGTTCGGCGTCCTCGGGGCGGGGGGACACCCACAGGCCGGCTCGGATGCGGTCGTCGCTCTGGGCCGCCTCGATCGCAAGCTCGTTGAAGGAGAAGGCGATGGCGGGGTTGGGGACGCCGTAGTTGGGGATGACGAGGGCGCGTTCGGTGCCCTCGTCATCGAGGTCGGCGACGAGCTGCTTGACGGTGGCGCGGGCGGTGGTGTCCGGGTTGACGGGCGGTCCGCCGTAGAACGGGTAGGCGGGCAGGACGCCGATGTGGCGGTGTGCGTCGTAGACCATGACTGTGGTTCCTGTCAGCCCAGGGGAAGGGCGGAGGCGACGGAGGCCGGTGCTCCGGTGAGCGCGCCGCACACGTCGGCGAGGCGGCGGCTGGTGTCGATGTGGCCGGCGAGGAACTCGGCGTCCCGGCCCACCGCTTCGAAGCGGCCGGAGCCCCACGAGTACTGCCAGGGCAGACCAAGGAAGTACAGGCCGGGTGTGCTCGTCGCGCCGCGCCAGTGCATGGGGTAGCCGCGGCCGTCGAAGACGGGTATCTCGATCCACCGGTGGTCGCGGGTGAAGCCCGTGGCCCAGACGACGGAGGTGACACCCGCCTCGGCCAGATCGAGTTCGGCCACGTGCCCGGGGGGCTCCCACACCGGTACGTACCGTGCCTCGGCGGGGGCCTCGATCCCCTGCGCCGCGATGTGGGCGTCGATGGCGTCCTTGATGCCCTCGGCCACCGCGTCCGCCCGGTCCAGGTTGACCTTCAGGTCGTCGGCGAACTCCAGCGTCGCGCCGTCGATCCCGGTCAGCCGCCCGTACAGGCGCATGCCGTCCCGGGCGAAGGCCCGCAGGTCGATGTCGCGCCCGCCGTCGCGCCCGGTGACGTAGTGGTTGACCCGCATCCGGACGGCATCGGCGTCGTCGAACTCGTCTATGTTCTTCGCGTAGTGGCCCATGTCGTCGAGCCAGGCCACACAGTCCCGGCCGCGGTAGAAGCGGGCGACGCGGGGCGCGCTGCCGACGGCCAGGTGGACCTGCCGCCCGGCCAGATGTAGGTCTTCGGCGATCTGGCAGCCGGACTGACCGGTGCCGACGACCAGGACGCCCCCCTCGGGGAGCTGGTCCGCGTTGCGGTAGCGGGAGGAGTGGATCTGCTCGACGTGGGAGGGCAGCCGCTCGGCCAACCGCGGGATGGACGGGGCGTGGTACGAACCGGTGGCCACCACCACCTGATCGGCGGTGAACTCCCCGTCCATGGTGGCCACTTCGAAGCGGCCGTCCGCGGCGCGCCGCAGCCGGGTCACCGATACGCCCTCCACCAGCGGCGGCCGGAAGAAGGCCACGTAGTCCTGGAGATACTGAATGATCTCGTCCCGGACCATGAACCCGTCCGGATCGTCGCCCTGGTAGGGGAAACCCGGCAGTCGGCACTGCCAGTTCGGGGTCACCAGGCAAAAGGAGTCCCAGCGGCGCTCGCGCCACTCGTGGCCGACCCGGTTCGCCTCGACCACGACGTGGTCGATACCTCGTTGCCGTAGGCAGTAGCTGACCGACAGACCAGCCTGTCCGCCGCCGATCACGGCCACCGAGTAGTGGGCGCCGGCCAGCCCGACCGTGGGGCTCATCGCGTACTCCCGTTAGCGTTGACCAGGGACTCGACGGTGACCTTGGCTCCGTCGACGACCGCGAAGGCGGCGGCGGTCCGCTCGATCTGGGCGAGTTGGTCATAGGCGCCGGTGCAGTAGATACCGAACTTCTCCTTCACCCGCTCACCGGCGATACCGAGCGCAGTGCGGCTGCGCTCAACGAAGTCGGTGAGTTCGTACTCGTGGCCCGCCATGAGGTAGTCCTCGACTACCGTGGAGGGGGAGTAGCAGCGCTGGGTCACACCATCGGGCCAGCGCACATGGAAATAGATCTCAGGCATGAAGTCCTCCATGCGAGACGCCGAGGCATTGACACCTCGCCGCTGCTTGTGAGGACAACTTCAGCCAGGAGCGATTACCGAACCGAGGCATCCGGAATAAGGCGGCGTTACATGATCCTCACGTCATGTGAGTAGTCGTGCACGCACCGTTGCCTCTGAGGCAAATACACGAAGGCGCAGCTGCAGCTGCTGACTGCAGGTGTGGCTGCGCCTCGACGGGCCGGTCCTCGCCCACGAAGGCGAGTGCCGCGATCCGGCCGACGAGGGCCGGAAGCGCGGCGCCCGCGTGCGGGTCGACGAAGCGGATGGCCGGGTACCGCTGGAGGACGCCCTTCAGGACCAGGTTGGCCACCGCGCGTGTGCTCTCCAACAGGAACCCCAACGTCGGTCGCGGTCGCACCACGGTGGTTGCCTCCCAGCACGGCGGCGAGGCCGGGTGCAGTAGGACGACCACAGAGAAGCGGTCGAGTTCGGCCATCAGCGGCTCGTAGTACGGGTCGCCGAGGTGACGGCCGGAGTAGGAGGTGAGCAAGGTGATGCCGTCGACGCCCAGGTCCTCGAACGCGTACCGGGTTTCGGCCAGCGCAGCCGGCAGATCCGGCAGGGGGAGGGAGGCCAGCAACCCGAAGCGACTGGAGTGGGATCAGACCAAGGCCGCTCCCTCGTCGTTGACCGCGCGGGCCAGTTCACGGGCGGCGTGGTCGTCGCCGTAGTGCACTCCAGGTGAGGACACCGACAGCAGGGCCGCGGCAATGCCCTTCCGGTCCATCACGGCCAGCGCCGCCTCGGGCTCCAGTCGGGCACCTCGGGCATGCCATCCGGCTGGCCGTGGCCCCGCCTCCTCCATCGCGGCGCACAGTCGCGCGGTGAGGAAGTGGGCGTGCACGTCGATGGCTCTGCCGAGCGGTGGGCCCTCGTGCACGGTGTCGGCCGGGGCTGTCATGCAGGGGTCCTCCGGGCCCGACGGCCGGCGCCCAACCGGGTGTAGAAGTCGATGATTTCGGGGTTGTCGACGGCTCCGGGATTGACGACCTGGTCGGCCGGGGCGCCCTAACGAGCTCGTGCACGGTAGGCGGTGAGGCGTTCGTCTTCTGATCGTCGATCATGGTCGTGTGGTGGGGAACGCGTCTCGTGCAGCGATCATCAGCGACCGGAGGATCACGGGCCTGTCGGCCGACGTGATCGCTGAACTCGTTGCAGAGCTTAGACGCCGTTTCTGATGGCGTGATCGTTCGTTGAGCAGTGCATGACGGATCTGGTTGAGCGGTTGGTGCCGGACGAGTTGTGGGCGCTGTTCCGGCGGGTGGTCCCGCCGACGGAGGTCATACGTCCGCAGGGTGGCGGCAAACGGAGGGCCGGTGACCGCGAATGCCTGGCAGCGATCATCTTCGTGGCCACCTCGGGCTGCACCTGGCGGCAGCTGCCGCCGGTGTTCGGGCCGGCCTGGCCCACCGTTTACCGGCGCTTCGCCCAGTGGAGCCAGGCCAGGGTGTGGGCCAGGCTCCACCGGGTCGTCCTCGACGAACTCGGTGCGCGGGGCGAGCTGGACTGGTCGCCGGTGCGCGATCGATTCGGTCAGCGTCCGGGCGGCAAAAGGGGGCCTCTGACCGGACCGAATCCGACCGACCGTGGCAAGAGCGGATCGAAAATCCACCTCATCACCGACCGCAACGGCGTGCCGCTGTAGCTGGGCATCTCCGGCGCCAACATGCACGACAGCCTTGGCCTGCAGCCGCTCGTGCGCGGGATTCCGCCCATCCGCTCCCGCCGCGGACCGCGCCGCCGGCGTCCTGCCAAGCTCCACGCCGACAAGGGCTACGACTACGACCACCTGCGGAAATGGCTTCGCGAGCGTCGCATCCGCCACCGCATCGCCCGCAAGGGCACCGAGTCTTCCACCCGACTGGCCCGACACCGCTGGGTCGTCGAAAGAACGGTCTCCTGGCTGGCCGGATGCCGAAGGCTGCACCGCCGCTACGAGCGAAAGGCCGAACACTTCCTCGCCTTCGTCGGCATCGCCGCAGCCCTCATCGCCCACCGCCGACTCACCAAGTGAAACGACGTCTTAGACCGTGTCCTACGTGGTGAGGCGTCGTTGTTTCGTTCATGGGGCGGGGTACGTGGAGTTGGATTGTTCCGGACGGGTTGTGGGAGATCGCGAAGCCGCTGATCCCGCCGTCGAAGGTGCGGCCGCAGGGCGGCGGAACACAGGACACGCCTGATGAGACGCTGTTCGCCGCGATCATCTACGTCCTGGTGTCCGGCTGCGCCTGGCGGGCGTTGCCGCCCTGCTTCGGCGTCTCGAAGTCGACCGCCCATCGGCGGTTCCTGATCTGGTCGAGAGCCGGTGTCTGGGGGCGGTTGCACGAGGCCGTGCTGCATCGGCTCGACGACGCCGGCCTCATCGACGTCACCCGCGTCGTCCTCGACACCGCCCACGTGAGGGCGAAAAAGGGGGCGAACACACAGGTCCGAGCCCCGTGGATCGGGGCAAGCCGGGTTCCAAGATGCACATCCTGTCGGACACGAACGGCCTGCCCCTCCTCGTCGGAGTCTCCGCCGGCAACATCCACGACAGCGAAGGTCTGAAGCCGATGGTGGAGGGTCACCAAACGAGACACGACCCCTACCGCGGCCGGTACTTCAAGCCCCAGCGCCTGCATGCGGACAAAGCCTACGACCGGGCCGACCTGCGCAGATGGCTCCGGGGCAAGCGGATCGGCGTGCGCATCGCCCGCAAGGGCATCGAGTCCAGCGAACGATTAGGGCGTCGCCGCTGGGTCATCGAGCGGACGATGTCCTGGCTGTCCGGCTACCGCCGCCTGAGTCCTCGCTACGAGCGAGATCCCCGCAACTACCTGGCCTTTCTCGGCCTCGCCGCCGCCCTGTGCTGCTACAAGCGGCTCGTCCGCCTCACCACGTAGGACACGGTCTTAGACCGTTGTGGCACGAACGGCACCAGGCCAGGCTTGCGTCCCGTCCGCGGAAGCGCGCTGTGGGCGCCGGAGCGAAGCACCGGTTGGTGTTCGTCGACCGGCTTCTGGCCACGCTCGTGCACCTCCGGCATGCCACCACGCACGACGTGCTCGCCTGCTGGTTCGGTGTCGACCGCTCCACCATCACCCGGGCCATCGCAGAGGTGCGGCCCTTACTCGCCGAGCGAGGGTGCACCATCAGCCCCGGAGTGCGGCTGCGGACCCTCGCCGAGGTCATCACCACCTCGGTACCGACGGGAAGACCGGGATCATCGACGGCACCGAGATCCGGGTCCGCCGCCCGGCCGCCGGACGCAAGGACCGCGACAAATTCATCTCCGGCAAGAACAAGCAGAACGCGGTCAAGACCATGGTCGTCACGGACGGGGACGGCCGCATGCTCTTCTGCAGCCCGACCAGGCCCGGCAGCTGCGCAGACATTACCCACGCCCGCCGGGCCCGTAGCGCCTCAGACTGCCAGCTTCTCCGGGATACTGACTGATGTCCGGCTCGACCGCAGCCCGCCGCCACCCCGTGAGACCGCCGATCCCCACGACAGCGATCTGTTGGGCGAGTTCGTCCGCCGCGTCGGCGTAGAGATCTGCGAGGGCGTCGCAGCCCTGCTGGCGGAGCATGGACTCGGCGCGGTAGAGCCGGTAGGCGGGGCGGACGGGCAGGTACTTGTCGATGAAGGCTCCGGCGCCGCCATTCTCACCTGTGACGGCATCCTGGGCGTCGCCGAGGAATTCGAAGGGCGCCTTCAGGCCCTGAAGGTAACCGTTCCCGAAGATCTTCAGGCCTTCGCCGAGGTTGTCGACCTTCCCGTTGCCGTTGTCGCCCGGCACTGGTGTCATGCCGCTCGGGTCGGTGTACAGCGTGGGTGTGTTGTTGGCGTAGGCGTACGCCGACACGTAGGGGCTGCTGCGATCGGGAACCGCCGGGTCGGGCCGGTTGAATCGGCCGGTGCTGGTGTTGTACTGGCGCGCGTGCAGGTCGAGGTTGCCGGTGGTGGTCTCGTAGCGGGCGCCTGTGTACGACGGGGTGCTCGCGGGAGCGCCGGTGGTGACCGTGTCCGAGACTCTGAAGCTTCCCCTTGATCGTGGACACCTGGAGACTGGGATCCTGAGGTTCCAGAGGAAGTAGCACCAGGTGGGAAGCAAGTGAAGCGGTACACCGAGGAGTTCAAGCGGGACGCGATCGCGCTCGTCGATGGGCGGGGTTTGGGACAGACTGCCCACCGTGGCGTGTGAGGGCGGCGGCAGCGTGGCGGTCACGATGGACGACCAGCGGGGGCGGGTAGCCGTCTTGGCGGTGGATTGTCCCGCCGACCGTGTTGGCGTGGGCTCGGTGACCATGGACACCGGAGTGGTGGCGCCGGGCTCGTTCATCGTCGGCGTGGACGCCTCGAACGACATCATCCGCTGGTCCCTGACGGTGCCCAGCCCGAGTAAGTCCCCGCACCGGGGCCCGGCTTCGGCCTCCTCGCCTGCCGTTGGCACGGAGCAGTCCGGTTGGGACCGGTCCCCCAGGGACTGGTGCCGCCTTCCCTCCCGAGGTGCCGTGTTGCTGAGATTTCGCAGTGCTGCTCTCCGCTCGACCTCACCGGCGCTCCGACTGGTAACCGGTTCGCGATCGCCCTCCGGGAGCCGGAGGGCGATCGCGTACGGCGCCCGCCGCTGGTGGGCTCCGGCTCTTATCCGGCGTCGACGCGGAGCCCTCCTCGTGCTGAGGCCCGGCCCGTGGGTGTCAGTTCCTGTGCCTCAGGCGCGCGTACCAGGCCTGGACGCGTGCCCGGACCAGGGAGGCGACGACGAGCACGGTGAGCCGGAAGCACTTGTCCAACAGGAGGTCCGTCACCAGCTTGGCAACGGGGTGAGCCCACAGCTCGGCGAGGGCCGGAGCGTGGTCCAGCAGGTGGCGCAGAGCGGACGGCAGCGGCGAGCCGTAGACGGTGAGTCGACGGAGGTACCCCGCGCATGCGGAGAGGACGGATTGAAACGGACGGAACATGAGTACCTCACCAGGTGTCGATCGGCGAGGCGTGGCCACACCCCGGTGGAAGCCGGCGTGTGACCGATGCTGCTGAGGGCGTCGCCGCGGGCGAAGCGATCCGGGGTGACCTTCAAAGGAGAGGAGAAACCCGCTGGTCAGGGCGGGGAGGACCGAATGGGATTGAGGTCCGGCGCAAACGGGAGGGCGCCGCGCGGCGGTTATGCTGCTCTACCCTGGCGTTCCGTATTGCGTGGGGGGGCTCGATGGCATCAGGGGGCACACGGCGTACACCGCGGTCGGCCGGCCGGGACAGCGGCCCCGGCACCGCACCCGGCGTCAGGGCGGCACGGCTGCTGAAGGAGCTGATCGGCCACCAGTTGCTGCTGTTGCGCACCAAGCAGCAACTGGACGAGCAACAGGCGTCGGACGCCTGGCGGGAACTGGTCCGCTGGCAGCTCAGGAAGGACCGCGAGGACCGCAAACGAAAGGGCCAGCCCCGGCTGCCCGGCCGGATGACGGTCGTCCACCCCGTGACGCTCCAGCGGCTGTACTCGGAACTCGAACAACCGGAGGCGGAACTGGGCAGTGACCGTCAGGCACTCGTCGAAGCCGTGGCCCACCTGTGCGTGGAACCACCCTTCCGCGGCTACATCCCGGGTTCCCTGGCCGGTGAGCTGAAGAAGGCCGGCCAGCTGCTGCCGCCGTCCCGCACCGCGGGTGGCGGCGGCTGGGCAGGTAAAAAGGAGCTGGAGGCGGCCACTTCGGCGGCGCTGAGAGCGGCCGACCGGCTCAATGACGAAGCCGACGTCAGCCTGAGCCAGGTCTACATCACCCGGGGCTGTGAGGAGCGCCTCGCCCGGAGACTGCTCACCGGCCTGGCGCGAGCGAACCGGGCGCCCCGCGTGGAACTCGTGCTGGGCGAACCCGGCACCGGTAAGACCAGCCTGCTGTGGAACCTCACCACGCGGCTCACCGGTCGCTCTTCCCTTCCGGATCCTCAGGGCGGAGAGGACGGCGAGACCCGGGACGGCGCACCGCGCGTGCACTGCCAACCGCTGCTGCTCCGCGCCGACGACCTGCTGCTGTCCCGCGAGACGACGGACCTGCTGACCTCCTTCGACGGACTGCTGCACCAGCCGACGTACCGCGCCTCGGTGATCGTCCTCCTCGACAGCGCGGACGTGCTGCTGGCCGACGACCACGGGCGGGCCGTGTGCCGCGAACTGGTCGACTGCTGCGCGGAGCACGGGGTGCCGCTGGTGATCTCCTGCCGCACTCGTGACCAGGACCTCCTGTACGACGTCCTCGGCACGACACCGTCCGCCGTGCAGGAGCTGGGCGACTTCCGCTTCGGCGGAGAGGCCGAGCACGCCGTCGACGCGTACTGCGCGCACTACTACCGCGATCAGCCGGCGGCACGCCGCCGCGAGGCGTACGACGCGGTCATCGGTGCCGCCGTCCGTGGCCTGCCGATGCGGGAGGTCGTGGCCCGGCCACTGACCCTGCGCATGCTGTTCGAGGTCTACGCCCCCCAGGTGCCGACCACGGAGATCGACGCCGCGGGCCTGTACGACGCCTACTGGACGAAACGCGTGGCCGGTGACCGTCGCCACGGCAGCGTCGGCATCGTCGATGCCGACGATCTGTCACCGGCGGCCGAGGGCGTGGCGAGGATCATGCTCCGGGACGGTGGTGTCGCCGTCACCTCGGCGTACGCCGTCCGGCTGCTCTGCACCGCGGCCCCGCGCCCGCTTCCCGTCACCGCCGCCGCCGCTCTCACCGCTCTGCACCGGCGCAACGTCCTGACAGGGAGCGAGGGCCACGACGGGTCGAGCGCCCGCTTCTTCCACCAGACGCTGTACGAGTACGCGGCCGGGCGCTGTCTGGTCTCCCTGGTGAACGCCCGTCACCAGCCGGAGATCTTCGAGCAGCTGGGCCGGCGGCTGGAGGCCACCCCGGACGACTTCCTGCGTTCCGTGATCGCGGAGCAGGCCATCGTGCAAGGCGTCCGGGACCAACGGGCGGCCCGCCCGGCGGCCGCCGACCTCATAAAGCAGCTCCTCACCAGCGACAACCACTACCTCCGGTACACCGCCCTGCGCGCCTACGCCCTGCTCCCCTCCGTACCGCACGCGGTCAAGGGGGTGGTGCACCGTTTCCTGTCCGAGGCGCCGCTCGCGCTCGTCACCACGATGATGGAGCTGCTGCCCACTCGCCACCACACCGACCCCCGACGCGTCACCGAGGACATCTTCGTCATCCTCCAGCAGCATCAGCTGCCGAAGGTTCGGCGCAAGGCACTCGACTTGTTGTGCCGGTTCGCGGGCATGGACGGGAAGGACGACGGACGCGGGGCGGCCACCGCGGTCAGAGACCTACTGAGGGACCTGTGCACCCGTCCCCAGGTGTGCGCCGACCACGCGCCTGGCTCGGGTGTGCCTCGGGGCTGCTGCTCTGAGCAGACCTGCCTGTGGTCCTGGCTGGTGGGGCTGCGCGTGCAGGAGGCCACCAGCCACGGCAACCACGCCGTGCGCCTCGTCACGGCGATGGCCTCGGCCGAGCCGGACTGGGCTGCCGCGCGCATGGCCGAGTTGCTTGACCTCGCCGAGCACCACCGTTCCGCGCGCTGGCTGTGGCAGTGCATTCCGCCCATCAGCGCCCATCGCCACCTCAGCGGCTGGGACGCGCTCATCGAACGTGCCGCTGTGCTGGCGGAGAAGCTCGGCAATCCGGACCGGATCCGTCGCCAGAACCGCCCCGCGGCATTCGTCCGCAAGGCCGGCACCGCCGCCGGTACCGTGCTGGCGGGCCCGAGCTGGGAGGCCAACGGCGAGAGCTACGAGAGTGAGGAGCGCGAGCGGCAGGAGGCCCATGTCCTGCTCGCCGCCCACTGGGCCGAGACCCTCGCCGATGAGCCGCCCGTCACCGTGTTCGACCAACTCGTGGAAGCGGGCGGCGTCTTCAGCGGCCCGCAGATGCGGATCCGGGCGCGCGTCGCCGCTCTCGGCGCCCGCCTGCGCACCGCCGAGAACGGGGTGCCCGAGTTCCTGGACCATGCCGTGGCACGCTGCGGGGTCAGCGACCAGATCGACGACGTCGCGGAGACCCTGCTGCCCGAACTGCTCCGCTCACCGGGCGACGAGCCCGGGACCCGCTCCGCCCGGCACTGGTGCGCGCGGCAGCTGAAGGAGATGGGCGAGCGGGCGCCGGGCACGCGCCCGCACCGTGCGGCCCGCTTCGCCGCCAGCGGCCTGCACCCCCTGCCCGCCGCCGAGATCCGGGAAGTCGTCAAGGACGCCTGGGACGGGGGCCGGGGCTGGCAACCGGACCGCCTGGACCGCGCGTTCCTCGTGCGTGACAGCGCCACCCGCCTCCTCGCGCCGATGGCGGCCACCGACACCACCGGCCGCGGGCGGGAGTCGAAGGCCCTACGACGATGGCGGGCCCTGGAACAGGAACGCACCCGGCAGCTGTCCCGCGGGGCCAACGACTGGCCGTCCTACGGCGACGGCGGCACCTGGGGCAAGCCGGAGCGCAACGCGGTCAACTCCATCCTGCACGCCTCTCTGCGCGACCACGCCCCGGCCCAGCCCGACCTCGTGGCGCACGCCCTGGACGAGAAAGTCGCACTGGCCGACATCCCCTGGCTGGCCAAGCTGGTCAGCCAGGCCGCCGACCACCCCCACGTCGACATCGCCCACACTCTGCTGATGCGGCATGGTCCCGAGCTGGCCGACTGGTGCGAGCGGTTGTGGACCGGACAACAAGCCCTCCCCGACGACGAGACCAAGAAGGCGGCGCTCCGGCTGTGGAGTGGCCTGGTCTGGATGCGGGCTGCCGAGCGGCCGTCCCTCACCGCACAGGCCGACCTGCTGACCGAGTACCTCAACCCGACGCAGTGGAGGTCGGGCCTGGAGGCCCTGGCCCGGTGGAACGCCCACGGCGTCAGCGAACTCGCCGGCCCGGAGGGCGAGGACGGCTGGGAGAGGCTGGACGCGGCGCTGGCGCCGATCGCCGAGCTCCCCGCCGGCCATTCCCAGGCCGGTCGCGCACCCGCCGCTGCCGCGCTGCGCTTCCACTGCCTGTGCCGCTTCGCACCCATCGGCGAGACGGTCGAACGCGCACACATGATCGAGAGGGCCACGGAAGCCGTCCGCGTCGCCGACACCACGACCGCGATCTCAACCACCGGCTTCCTCGTGGAACGCCTGTGCCTGGTGGAACCCTCCGCCGCGGTCACCCTCACCACCCTGGTCGCCGCCAGAACGGCACAGCAGGGCAAGCACGAAGGCCACCACGTCAAGAGCATGGTGCATCGCTGGCCTCATCCCCTCAGACACCTGGTCCGCGCCACCGACTACGCCGACCTCGAGCGGCTCGTACGGGGGCTGTCGGGGGGCCCGGAGCGCATGCTCCTCAACGTCCTCGACCTGGCCGTGGCCCATCGCCGCCACGACCCCGTACGCGACGACGCGCTCCGGTGGCTCGCGGACAGCGCCTACCTGGCCCAGGCGACCATGCAGCTCCGTAACTCGGCCGTACGACACCGCCGGACCCCACTGGCCGACCCCGCCTGGCCCGAGGCACTGCCCGGCGCCGACGACCCGGAGTACGCGGATGGCACCCTCGACCGGTGAGGTCCGGCAGCACCCACGGTGATGGCATTGGTCATACGGAGACCGCTACTGGGTCCTGGAAACGCGAGCGGCGGTTGCCCACTCGGACCCCAGGAACTCGACCGATCACAATGGCAGGGGCTGGGTCTACGAGATCAAGGAGAGCGAGGCCCTCGCCAACGGGCTCGACAAGAAGGTCAGGTACGTCCGTGTGATGGACCCGGTCACGAAGGGCAACTACCAGTACCCGAACGGATACGTGATCTACATGAACGGGAGCGGCCAGACGATGAACCCGATTACGGGCCAGGTCGGTATCCCCAAGAGCGACCCCTACAACCACATCCCGATCGCATGACCTCCATCGAAGACCTCTTCCGAGGCGAACAGAACGGCACGTCGGCGGATCCCGTCGACTGGGACCCGCTGCTGGAGGCCGACGCGTTGCAGGAGGCCGGCCTGCTCGACTGCAGGGTGTGCCCTCTCACCGGGCGGGCGGGGCTGCTCCTCGACATGCGTACGGCCCTGCAGTACCGCACAGGCGACGCCGCCCTGCTCGTGGTCCGCGGTCTGGCGTTGTTCCGGTGGAGCGAGGAGCCGCTGGAGCGCGACCTGACATCCTTCGCGATCATGTCGAGCACGCCGTCGGCGTCCCGGAGGGGGTGGCGGATGGACCTCGGTCTCTTCCCGGACGGTCGGCTGTCCGTTGCCGGCGTGGCGGCCGAGTTCAACCTGCTCGCGGCCGCGGGGGTCCCTCCCGCTCCGCCGGACTACACGGACCGCACGCTGAGCGAGATCCGTGAGGACCTCCCGTGGTGGGACTCCGAGTGCACGGTGCTGCAGTCGGCCACCACGGGTGGTACGTGACGCACACGAGTGGTAGGTGACACAACAGTGTGACCGAAGCGGCCCGTCGGGGTTCTTCCCCGGCGGGCCGCTTCGCTGAGCCGGAAGCTGCGGCGCGCGGCAGGGGGTCTTCCACGGGACTTCGGTGAACGTGGGAGGGACGGAGCGGTCGGTCACTCCCGCCCTCTTGCACCCTCCACGGCACCGGACTGGGCACCTACCGCTGGGTTGTGGAGAGGAGTTTTGCCTGGCTGCACGGCTTCCGACGCCTGCGCATCCGCTGGGAACGGCGAGCCGACATCCACGAGGCGTTCCTCAAACTCGCCTGCTGTCTCATCACCCATCGGCAACTCAGGGCATTGTGCTGACACCGGAAACGCTGGGCACCCCCTGGATGTCCATGGCTCATGCCATGATCCGGCCTCATGAGTGACCGATCGCTTTCACCTGCCTGGCTGGCCTCGTGGACAGACAGAGTTTCCGGGATTCTCACGGCCATGACAGGCGAGTTCGAGTATCGGCACGGCTTCCCACCTGGGACCAACCAGGTCCGGCCAGCCGACCACGACGATCAAGCCGCGGCTCGCACGCTTGCCCAAGTCACCCCTACAACAGCTGACCTGGTCACCTTCTACGAATGCATCGGCGATGTCACCTGGGCGGACGTCGGCAACGGTCACTTCCTCGATCCGGCCGGTGACGTCCTGCTGCGGCTCCAGGAGTACGGCGTTGTCGACGTCGGCACGGACCGCAAGGCCCAAGGCCTGGTCATCGGCTCGAACGGCGGCGGCCTGATCTATGTCGCGGGGCCTGATGGGACCGTCTACCGGACGCGGACGGCGTCGCTGGACGAACCGGAGCTCGACAAGGTGGCCGATGACCTACGACAGTTTTTGGAGCTGCTGGAGCGCTCCCTGACAAGGTTCAAAACCGACTGTGATCCGGGATACCTGCAAGCACAGGCCCCAGCGCCCATTTTGTTAGAGGCCGTTCTCTTTCCGAACTTCGTGTGACGTATTGGCTGGGCAGGCATGAAGTAGCTGCTGCTGCGAAAGCCTCGGCTTGTTGCCGGGCGAGAGGTCGTGGGGGTGGCGGATGCCGTCGATGCGGGCGGTTCTGGAAGCGCGGCAGAAGGCCGCGGCCGCGCAGGTGAGGGAACTCGAACCCGAGTTGGAACGGGTGCGGGCGGCTCTGGCGGACCGCCGAGGAGGTGCACCGGTGCCGGGTGATCGGCCTGGAGCAGTATCTGGAGGCGCTGGCCGAGGAGGAGGCGTCCGCCGACGTGGCCGGCGAGGCGCCGAGGGGGAAGCCGGTCGGACCGCGCCGGGCGGTGCCTCACCGGCGACACGCGAGTGAGGTGGCGGAGTTGTCGCCGGACTATCAGGCGTTGATGGCCGCCGCAGTCGATGCGGGAGGCGACGGGCTGGGTGCCGGGCGGGCGGCGGTGGTGCTGGGTTGGGACAGTGCATCCGCCTCCCGCGTCGAAGGAGCCAGGGCACGGCTGAAGCGACTGGTGGAACGGGGCTGGCTGGTCGAGGCGAAGCCGGGCAGGTTCACGCTGCCCCTGTCGCTGCCGGGGCAAGACGCTGCTGGTGCTGGACGGCCAGGCGGCGGCTCATGAGCATGGTCATCGACCACAAAATGACGGCTTCGCTGGTATCGGTGCGGCGTTCGTAGTCCCGGACCAGACGCCGGCTGCGCAGGCACCAGGCGAAAGATCTTTCCACGACCCAGCGGCGGGGCAGCACCTCGAAGCCGCGGGTGTCGTCGCTGCGGCGGACGATGTCCAGGACGACGCCGAGTTGCGTGGCACTCCAGTCGACGAGGTGGCCGGTGTATCCGCCGTCGGCCCAGACTCGTGCCAGTCGCCCGAAGCGTCCCTGGGCCGCTGGCAGGAGGATGCGGGCGGCGTCCCGGCCGGTGGTCGAGGCCGGGGTGACCACACGTCCAGCAGCAGCCCGAGCGTGTCGGTGAGCAGGTGCCGCTTGCGTCCGTTGATCTTCTTCCCGGCGTCGAAACCTCGCGAGCCGTGGGTGACGGTGGCGTCTGCCTTCACCGACTGCGAGTCGATGATCGCCGCAGTCGGTTCCGGATCACGGCCTTCGGCATCGCGGACGAATCTCGCGCAGCCGGTCGTGCAGCTCGGCCACGAGTCCCGCATCCCGCCAGCGGGCGAAGAAGGCGTATACCCGTGGCCAGGGCGGGAAGTCCGAGGGCATCGACCGCCGCTTGATGCCGTTGCCGACGAGGTAGCGAATCGCGTCGGGCATCTGTCGGTGGCAGTAGCCCTCCGGCCGTCCGCCCCGGCCGGTCAGCCATTCCGGAACCGGCAGCAAGTCCCGCACCACGGCCCACTCGTCATCGCTCATGTCCGAGTCGTACCGGGGCCGGCGCCCTGGCCGGTCGGCTGCGTGCCCGAACCTGTGGGCGAGGCAGTCACACTCAGGAGTGGACCAACTGGACCCGGCAACCGTGACTACGCGACACTTCGACAACAGGGCCTCTTGCTTCTCGCTGGACTCGACATCCGCGAGCTACCAAGAGGCCCTTCTTCCATGCATCCGCACCTGCAGACTCACCCAGACCAGACCCCTGTTCGAACCCCACCGACCACCCGAGCGGATAGAGAACAGCCAGTCAGGCGGTCCAAGTTGCTGATCGGTGGCACCTTTGGCACAACCTCGGGGAGGCCGCTGAACGGTGCGTCGCCGATCACCGAGCTTGCCTACGGGGCACGGCGCCCGGGCCCCCCGCCCGGTTGAGCCCGATGCCCCCACGGACAGCTCTGGCTCGCCGTGGCCCACCGGCCACCGGTTCGCCGACCGGACTCGGGCCAACCACGCGGCCGTCCACGCGCTGCTCGCCGCCGGCCACAGCCGCCGCGCGATCCAACGCCAACTCGGCATGACGTACCGCACCGTCAAGCTCCACGCCGACGCCACCGCGCCCGAGGATCTCTTCCCCGGCCAATGGCAGGGGCGCCCTTCCGTACTCGATGAGTACAAGCCCTACCTGGACGATCGTTGGAACCAAGGCTGCACCAACGCCTGGAAGGCACATGGGAGGAGATCATGCCGCTCGGCTACAAGGGCAGTTACCAGCGAGTTCGCGCCTACTTCCGCGCCAAGCGGCTCTCGACGGATCCGGTCACTGCACCGCCGCCTTCACCTCGCACGGTCGCTGGCTGGATCCTCCGCCACCCCGACACCCTCACCGAGGCGGAACAGCTCCGCCTCAAGGCCGTCCTGGTCCACTGCCCCGAACTGGATGCACTCACCGGACATGTCCGGTCCTTCGCCAAGATCCTCACCGAGCGGCATGGCCAGCGGCTGCCCGAGTGGCTCGACGCCGTCCGCAAGGACAACCTGCCCGGCCTCCACACCCTCGCCGCCGGTATCGACCGCGACCGCGACGCTGTCATCGCCGGTCTCACCCTGCCCTGGAACTCGGGCGTCGTAGAGGGGCATGTCAACCGGATTAAGATGCTCAAACGGCAGATGTTCGGCCGAGCCGGATTCCTGCTCCTCCGAAAGCGAGTACTGCTCTACAGGTGACCGACGCGTCAGGACGGATGTCCCGCTGGCTCGTACCCCTCATCGATTCGGCGAGGAGCCACGCCGAGAACCAAGTTCTCCATGGCGTGAGGCACCGCTCCGAAGCTGGCAATCCAGGTCTCGACGAGATAGATCACGCCCTCTTCGTCGATACCCAGGAAGAACCGGCCGTGGTCCAGCTCACCGAGCGGGTAGAGATGGCGCCCGATCGCTTCGCCCCACTCCGTGAATCGATCATCCTCGCCCCAGGCCAGCTCGGGGTCCAGCTCGAACGGCGTGCGTGCACAGCTGATCCCTGGTCCGCTGACGTTAACAGTCAAACCGGCGAACTCTTGCAGGAAGGCTTCCGCAGCGTCGTGCATGGCGAGGCCGACTCCTTCGAACATGGATCGCCAGCGGGCCGTGTCTACCTTCCGTCCAGGCGTCCAGCCCGACGCCTCCAACACCTCATCTACCTCTGGCGACCAGCTACTCATCTGGGGCCCCGACTCCTCAGCTAGGGGTGAGCAGTGATCATCTCAGCGGCCGACGTCACTGAACAGAGTGTGACCAGTTCACGGAAAGCGAGCCAGAACCCGAGAATTGACGTCAGTGCAGAGGAGGGTGAGGGTCGTCGTACGGCTTGACGCCGCCCGCAGCTGCGACGACGGCGGCGCCGGGCTCGGACTCAAAGTCGCTTCCTGGCCGAGGACGCTGATCGATGCCTGGCGAGGATCCAGCGTCTACTACAGTGCAGCGTGGGCCGTGACTGGCGCTGAGGTGGAGCACCACCGGGGAGCGGTCTGACGAGACGTCGATGCCGTGCGCCTGGGCGAGTGGTCAGCAACGCCTGGAGGCAACGATGTCCTCGACGCAGACGGCTCAGCTCATGGACGGCACGGGCCTCGCCAAACGCATCGTCGAAGAAGCTGCAGTGAAGGCGGCGGAGATCTCACAGCGCACGGGTACCAGTCCCTGTCTGGCGACGGTGCTGGTGGGAGAGGATCGCGCATCGGTCACGTATGTCCGCATGAAGCGGGCACGGTGCGCGAAAGCAGGCATCCAGTCCCGGCACATCGGTCTGCCGGCCGCCACCACGACCGCCGAACTGATCGACACCCTTGCTGGCCTGTCCGGTGATCCGGAAGTCCACGGAATCCTGCTTCAGCATCCTTGCGGCCCGCACATCGACGAACGAGCGGCGTTCGAGGCCATTGCCCCGGAGAAGGATGTCGACGGGGTCACGATGCATTCCTTCGCCGCGATGAGCTTCGCGCTGCCAGGCTTCGTGTCCTGCACTCCCGGCGGGATCATGCAGCTGTTGGAGGCATACGACGTCGACCTCGCTGGCAAGCATGCGGTCGTGGTGGGCCGCAGCGCGATTCTTGGCAAACCGGTGGGGATGCTCCTTCTCGCGAAGGACGCAACGGTGACGTACTGCCACTCGCGCACAGCGGACCTGTCCGCAATCGTCCGGGAAGCAGACGTCGTGGTAGCGGCCGTAGGGCGACCCCGGCTCATCCGAGGTGAAGACATCAAACCCGGCGCGGTGGTGATCGACGCCGGGTACAACCCGGGCAACGTCGGTGACGTGGACTTCGATACCGCCCTCACCCGCGCCCGTCTGATCACTCCAGTGCCCGGCGGCGTTGGACCGATGACCATCGCCGTCTTGCTCGCGCAGACCGTGGAAGCCGCCGCGAACCAACTCGGCATCTGGGAGCGATGAAGCTTTTTCGCTCAACGGGAAACCACGTGTCGGGTCGGCTGATCTTCTGGTGACGGCTCGCCGCCCGTGAGGGCGGTGAGCCCTCACGGGCGCCGAGCCCGCGGATCTGTCAGCTGGCCGTGGCGGGCGCTTCGGCTCGTGCCCGGGTACTGGCGAGGCGGTGGAGACCGTCTGGCCCCGGACGATCGTGCAAACCTACGTGGTGCATCTGCTGCGGAACTCCTTCCGCTATGCCGCCCGCCAGGACTGGGACTAGATCGCCAAGCTTCTCAAGCCCGTCTACACCGCTCCCACCGAAGAGGCCGCCCTGGACCGGTTCGCCGAGTTCGCCGATGCCTGGGGCCGTAAGTGTCCGGCGATCGTGAAACTGTGGGAGAACGCCTGGGAGGAGTTCACCCCGTTCCTGCGGTTCGACACCGAGATCCGCCGCATCGTCTGCACGACGAACGCGATCGAGTCGGTGAACGCCCGTATCCGCCGGGCGGTAAGGCCCGCGGGCACTTCCCCAGCGAGCAGGCCGCCCTGAAATGCGTCTACATGGCGGTCATGTCCCTCGACCCCACTGGCAAGGGACAGGCCCGCTGGACCATGCGCTGGAAGACCGCACTGAACGCCTTCGACATCGCCTTCGACGGCCGCCTCTCCGCAGCCCGTCAGTAACTTCAACACCCAGTTACACCGCTCGTTTGGCATACCCCCTTGTGGGCGACCCCGTACCGTGCCCGCCGGAGCGGTTGTTCCACGCTGGCTCCGTTTGGGTGCGGTTGTCTGCGGGGGCGTTCGGCCACCACTCCAGGGAGCCCGCTTGCGGTCGGTGGGAGGGGCACAGCTGGTTCCTGACAAGTCGACCAGCCACCTGTCCCTGGTCTTCGTCGAGGACCTCGAATGAGCTGTCCCGAGTTTCGTAGAGTCCGGTGATCTTGTTTCAGGCGGACTGCGGGGTGGCTTCCTGTTGTCGCCACCAGTCGCGTTCGTACTCGGCGGGCGGTACGTAGTCGAGGGCGGAGTGGAGCCGTTCATCGTTGTACCAGGTGACCCACTGGAAGATCGCCCGTTCGACCTGGTCGACGTCCTTCCAGGGACCCTGCATCTCGATCAGCTCGGCCTTGAAGGTGCCGTTCAGCGCCTCGGCCATCGCATTGTCATACGAGTCCGCGACCGAGCCGACGGACGCGGAGGCACCGATCTCGGTGAGCCGGTCGGTGTAGCGGATGGATACGTATTGCGAGCCGCGGTCGCTGTGGTGGATCAGCCCGGAGTCCTTCTTGATCTTCCGTCTCCACAGGGCCATCTCCAGCGCGTCCAGCGGGAGTTCGGTCCGCATATGGTTCGCGACCTGCCAGCCGACGATCACCCGGGAGAAGACGTCCAGGACGAACGCCACGTACGCCCAGCCGGACCAGGTGCGGACATAGGTCATATCGGCCACCCAGAGCTGGTCGGGCCGGCTCGCGGTGAAGTCGCGGTCGACCAGGTCCGGCGGCCTGGGTGCCGACGGCTCCGGCACGGTGGTGCGGCGTCGCTGACCACGGATGACGCCCTCGATACCCAGCTCGGCCATCAGCCGCTCGACGGTGCAGCGGGCCACTTGCACACCCTTGCGCCGCAGCGCGCGGGTGATCCGGCGGACGCCGTAGGTGCCGCCGGACTCGGCATGGACCTGTTCGATCAGCGGCATGAGCTGCTCGTCACGCAGCCGGCGGGCCGACTTCGGCCGCTTCTTGCGCGCGTAGTACGCCGACTCCGACAGCCCCAGCACCCGGCAGGTGAACCCGACCCCGAGGCCCTTGTCCCTGAGGTGCTCGATCACCTGGTCGGCCTCGTCCGGGGACGGTCGAGCTCCGCCGCAAAAAACGCGCTCGCGGCCTTAAGGATCTCGTTCGCCCGCCTCAACTCCGCGTTCTCCCGACGGAGCTGCCTCAGCTCTTCCCGCTCGGCGGTGGTCAGCCGGTCGTCGCGTTCGCCGGTGTCCGCCTCGGCCTGGCGGACCCAGCCGCGCAGGGCCTCCTTGTGGATGCCCAGGTCCTTTGCGACATGCGCGATCGGACGGCCGGTGGTACGAACCTCGCGGACGGCTCGCTCCCGGAGCTCGTCCGGGTACTTACGTGGTGCTGGCACTGCTCGTGGTTCTCCTTCGGGCCAGGATCATAAGCCTGGCTTCAGGGACTCCACGAAACCGGGGGCAGCTCAGAACGAGTCCTGGCCGACCGTCTGGACGGCGTCCTTGAGGCGACTCATGAACGTCGCTTCCGCTGGTTGGGAACGGCTCTCACATGTTCCCCCAGGGTTCGGCAGTCTGTGCTGCAGCGAGTTGGGTTCGCCGGGGGATCTTCGACCGGCCAGTGGGTGCAGAGCGATGTTGGGAGCCTGGGCACATCTCGCGTGGTGGCCCCCTCCCGGTGCGTGTTGCCGTGTCGTGTGCGCCGTACGCACGCCGCGCACACGACACGGCTCGTCGCGTCACCCGGAGGCTGACGCCGCCGCGTTCTGCTTGGCGGGCCGGCGGCGTCCCGCGGGCGCGTCCAGGTGGACGACGACGGTGGTGTAGAAGCGGTGCACGGCATCGTCGACGCTGCGGATGAAACCGGTCTCGGCGTTGCCGCGACCACTGCCCATGCCCTTGATCAGGGACAGCCGGAACCCGGTGATCCTTGTGGCGCTGTCCTTGGGGAGGAGGTCCGCCGGTTCGGGGCGCAGCCGTTCCAGGGTGCCGCGCGGACCCGGCCCGGCGCCGTCGACGAGAGTTTCGACGTGGAGGTCGGCCGGTGCCTGTTCCAGACGCCGGACGAGCCGCTTGGTCCAGCTCAGCGGATAGCCCTGTTCGGGGGCGGGGACGTCGATGGCGGTGCGCAGCTTGCCGGTCCGCAGGTCCGCGCTGACGATGAGGACGCCGGGAGTGCCGTCGATACGCAACTCGGCCTGTAGACGTCCTTCGAGGCAGAGTTGGTCGGCGAGGCGGTCGCGGCGCTCCTTGGGATCCGTTCCCCGCTTGGCGCGCTGAACGGGCAGAACTTTTTGCCCGAGTTCACCGCCCAGCCTGAGGCAGACCTGGCGGATGAGCCGCTCCCAGTTCTCGACGACCTCGAGCGCCCGTGCGTCGCCCTGGCAGAGGGTCTCGTCGTCGATGCCGTTACGCACCGGGGCCCAGGAGGGCCCCATGTTCTGGAAGCCGTGGCAGCCGGAGTTCTCGTGCTGCAGGTAGTGCAGCAGTTCCTGCAGCAACCAGGCGTGCGCGGCGTTGCCCACTCCCTCATGCCGGATCAGCATCTGCGCCTGATGGGCGACTTCCGCCCAGGACAGGTGCCACAGGGCGACCTTGTGCTTGCGCCGCCGGTCGATCTTGACGTCGACGAGCGGGCTGCCCTCCAGGGCGACGTCGTTGGTCAGCGTGATCACGGCCTCGTAGCCGCGACGTGCGGCGATGTCCATGTACGCCTGCACCTGTTCGGCCTTGAGCACGTTGCCGTTGGTCTTCGTCTCCACCAGGGCCGTCCACAGCTTCCCGGCCCGCTCTACGCGAATGACGCCGTCCGGGCGGCGCGGGCTGTCGCCGTGGGGGAGGGAGACCTCCGTGAATGTCTCCAGACGGCCCGCCGGGGCACCGAATGCCGCAGTGAGCCGTCGGCTGAACTCCGGAACTTGCGCCATCACCGACAGCAGCACGGAGGTGGCCCGCATCTCCCGGTCCCGGTCGCTCTTGAGCACGGACACGGGGAACAGTCTGGCCGTTTTCCAGGAGTCGTTCTCTGCCAGGGTGTTCTTCACCGTCGCGGGAAGGGTGACCTTCTTCTTCGCGGTGCGAGGGCGGGCGGCCCGCTTCTTCACCCCCTCTGCCTGACTGTCGGGCCGACGGGGAGCCGGAACGGCGTTCATCAGCCCCTGCCCGGCGGGCACAGGCGCCGCCGCGTCCGTCTGCCTCTCGGGGCCGGCCTGCGTACCGCTGCCGGCGGGCACGGTTCCCGCCTCCGCCTCCGCGTCCGCTCCCGCCTCCATGTCCGCTTGGGCTTCCGCGGCCGCGTCGTCCTCGATGTCGACGCCGAAGTCGGTGGCCAGCCCGGCGAGCCCGGTGGCGTACCCCTGCCCGACGGCGCGGAACTTCCATGCCTCACCCCGCCGGTACAGCTCACCGAAGATGACCGCCGTCACCGAGTCGGCGTCGTCGACGGCGAACCGCAGCAGCCCCTCCCCGGCCGCATCGGCCAACGTGATCCTCACGTCGTCCAGTTCACCGAAACTGGAGCCCTCGTACCTGCTCGCGGCGACGACGATCCGCTCGACCTCGCCCGGCACTGCAGACAGATCGAAACTGATCCGGTCCTCGCTGCCGTTCGCCGTCGGCGTCTTCCCCAGCAGTTGCACGCTTCCGTCGGCAGCCACCGGGTGGTTGTAGAAGTAGAAGTCGCCGTCGCTGCGTACCTTGCCGCTCGAGTCGAGCAGCAGCACCGACACATCAGCGTCGCCCTCGCCGGTGGGGCTGGCCCAGCCGAGACTGACGATCACCGAACCGACATCATCACTCAGGTCCGTCAGGGTTGCGTTCGCGCCCTTGACCATCTGCTGCACAAAGCCCCCCACGGCGTACCTTGGGCACACGGATACATTCCGGCCCATAGATCTATTTCACGGCACAAGCTGACGAGCCGCGCGGAGAAAACTGTAATACGCGCGAGAATCTTGCGTGGAAATTCCGTAAAGTCCCGGCAGGTTGTCGGCCGCCGCATCCGCTGCAGTTGAACCGATGCGCGCGGGCCGGTGCCCCTGCCATGGCAGTGGGTGTTGCGAGTCGCTCCCACTTCGTGTCTGAGTGGCTGGTCCGCCGCGCCGCACTGGACGGCGTCGAGGGGCCATCCCCGCGGGTGCGGGGAGCAGCCTGCTCTTCATCGGCACCCGGACGTGATCAGTCAATGTCCGGATTGCTGGACTCTTCGAGCAGGCGGGTCGCGAGATCGTCGGCCCACTCCAAGGCCCAGGTACGAAGAGCGGTGATGGCGGCCTCGTCCAGGCCGTAGGCGGCGAAGGCTTCGTCGTCGGTCCACTCGGCGCCGGTGAGATTTGCCTGCAGGTCTTCGCTCTCGAAGCGGCCGCGGGCGTGGCGGCGGCCGAATTCTTCGAGGTCGGTAGTGCTCCAGCGGAGGGAGGCTGCGAACACGTCGATCAGGTCACGCGGGGCTCCGCGGTCGGCGAGGGCGCGGACCTTGGTCCCGATCACGTCCTCTTCCGCGAGGACTGGCCCGTAGGGGCTGTGTGTGACCGGCCGCCAGAGGTTCTCCTTGAGGATGTCGACCTCGCATTCCTGTCCGGTGGCCGGCTCGGTCACGGTGAATCGGGCGGACAGCGGAGCGGTCTCCAGCGAGTGCACTCTCCAGCCGCGGGCTTCCAGGCCGGCGCGCAGCGTAGCCGCAATCTCGGTCATGGGCGCGGGATTCTCAGTGGCGACATCAAGGTCTTGGCTGGGGCGGTTTACCAGGCGGTGTGCCCGGACGGCATAGCCGCCAGTGAGGACCAGGGGGTAGGGGGAGCCGACGGCGATCACATCTGCCAGGAGCCGCGTGTGCAGCTCCGGCATATCCGTCACGCGGCTGCCTGGGTGCGGGAGCTGAGCTGGGGGAAGGCGTCTTCCCATACCGTGCGCACCGTGCGTCCGACGAGGGTGCGCAGCACCGGCCACAGCTCAAGGAGCAGGTCCCGGTTGAGGTAGCGGGGCAGGTCCTCGCGCAGGCCCTCGTGCAGGATGGTGCGGTACAGGCCCATACGCTGGCGTGGCTTGTCCAAGTCGTACGTGGTCAGCCCGGACCAGGCCATGTGCAGCGGCAGCTCGACGACCCCCTTGGCTGGGCCGTGCAACTCTTCCAGCGACTCCGGCAGACGGCCTCGGAACTTCTCCCGGTAAAGCGCGAGGTCCTCGGCGTCCGCGCCCGAGAGCTTCCTCGGCGCGGGTGCGGGGCGGTGTGGGCTAGAGGGCATGTCCCCATTATGGCGGCTGTAGAGGGGGGTGCGGGTCATCCTGTGAGGGGTGACGTCCGTAGCGATTTTGGCGCGGGTCTTCAGGAGCCGCAGGTGCGGGGAGCAGCGACGGAGATGCGGCGGCCGTAGATGGCCACCGGTGCCATCCCTGCGGGTGCGAGGGCGGCGAGTGCGGGTCTCGTCTGCTGGGAGCACTGGGACCATCCTTGCCGGTACGGGAAGCAGGATCGCCGGATTGTCTGAATCGTCCCGGTATGAAACTATCCCCGATGCGGGGAGCGGGACGCTCAGGCCACCAGGTTCCTGTCCGGACGGCTCCCCAACCAGCCCATGAGCTACCCCCGCGGGTGCGGGGAGCAGCGCAGCGCACCGGAGTTGAGACCATCCCCTCGGGCGCGGGGAGCAGGCGCCCGAGGGCGAGGGAAAGCCCGTCTGCCGGGACCATCTCTGCGGGCGCAGTGTGCATCGATCGGCCGGGTACCCGCATCTGATCTGTGCGGCCAGGTGTTCTACCGTGGGCCACGGCGCGTTGAGCGGGTCGTCCGGCAGAGGTCGGCCGATGTGGCGCACTGTGCCGGTCAGATGTGTGTCGTGAATATTCGCATCCGAGGATGCCTGATGCCGCCGGCCTGTCATAGGCGTGCATGTTCTGCTGTCATTTCGAAGGTCAGCGGTCCCAGCCGGTAGGGGCGGTCCTTGGGTGTGTTGTTTGGGGGCGTCGGTTGATTGACCGGTGGGTACGGCACCGGCCGGCCGTAGGCTGCGTAGCGTGTGGTGTCTTCCTGATCCACTCGGGCTTTGAGTCATGGCGTGGAACGGTGCTGGCCGTACGGGTAGGAGCGGGTGGGGGTGGCGCGGGCGGTTGTGACGGTGGGGCGCGTCGAGGGTGCTGCGGCGGGCCTGGGGCGGCGGTCGGTCCAGGGGGGGGGAGTGGGCCTTGCGGGAACGGTGGGCGCGGATCGTGGCGGGCATGGTGGGAGTCCTCCGGGGGCGGAGCGGGGGGAGGGAACGGCCGGCCCTGTGGGAGGCGTGCAGTTGCGTCACGGCTCTGGGGGAATGATGTATGGGTCGGTCACCGCTGGGGCGTGCTGGGCCTCAGGGGCGGTATCGGCTGGGAGATCGCCGCGGCGTACCGGCCCGGCGCGAACACGGTGAACAGCAGTCGCAGTGCGACGGCCGCCCCGTGTGCCGGCGGGGCCCTTCGGCGCGAGGGCTGTGCGCCGCGATGAGGATGTCGCGTTTGCCTCTACGCCGTCGCTTCCGGCTCGGAGGGGGCGATGTCGGCGATCAGGGTCTCGACCAGGGTCTTGATCTGGTCGCGGATCGGGCGGAGCGCGTCGACGCCCTGTCCGGCCGGGTCGTCCAGCTTCCAGTCCAGGTGGCGTTTGCCGGGGAAGACGGGGCAGGTGTCGCCGCAGCCCATGGTGATGCACACGTCGGACTCCCTCACCGCGTCCACGGTAAGGATCTTCGGGACCTCGGCGGAGATGTCGATGCCGACCTCGGCCATCGCGGCGACGGCGGCCGGGTTGACCTGTTCGCCCGGGGCGGAGCCGGCGGAGCGCACCTCGACGCGGTCCCCGGCGAGGTGGGTCAGCCAGGCAGCGGCCATCTGCGAGCGGCCTGCGTTGTGGATGCAGACGAACAGGACGGACGGCTTCCTGCCGGCGCTCTCGGGCATGAAGGGCTCTTTCGTCTCGAGGCGGCTGCACGCCACCCATGACATCGGCATCCGCTCCTGTCGGCGGACAGTGATGTGACAGTATCAGTGCATGCTGACTTCAGTTGATCCTGATGTGATCCGGGCGCTGGGCGATCCGCTCCGGCTGCGGATCGTGACGCTGCTGGCGCGCGAGACGCTGTGCACCACGCACCTGGTGGAGGAGACCGGGGCCAGGCAGACCAACCTGTCCAACCACATGAAGGTGCTGCGCGAGGCCGGGCTGGTGGAGACCGAGCCGTGCGGCCGCTTCACCTACTACAAGCTCACGGCCGACGTCCTGGCCGGTCTCTCGGAGCGGTTCGCCGAGCTCGCCGAATCCGCCCGCACCGCCGCCGAGAACAAGAGGGCCTGCCCGTGACCTCCGCCGATCCCGCTACCGCCCGCGCCCGGAGCACCGATGCGGCCGGGGACGAGTCGATCGTCAAGAAGCTTTCCACCCTCGACCGTTACCTCGCGGTGTGGATCCTGCTCGCCATGGCCCTCGGGCTCGGACTCGGCAGGCTCGTCCCAGGGCTGAACGACGCGCTGGCGAAGGTGGAGACGGGCGGGGTCTCGCTGCCGATCGCGCTCGGCCTGCTGATCATGATGTATCCGGTGCTGGCGAAGGTGCGCTACGACCGGCTCGACGCCGTCACCGGCGACCGCAGACTGATGGTCTCCTCGCTGGTCGTCAACTGGATCGTCGGCCCGGCGGTCATGTTCGCGCTCGCCTGGATCTTCCTGCCGGACCTGCCCGAGTACCGCACCGGCCTGATCGTCGTCGGCCTGGCCCGCTGCATCGCCATGGTCATCATCTGGAACGACCTCGCCTGCGGCGACCGCGAGGCCGCCGCCGTCCTCGTCGCCCTGAACTCCGTCTTCCAGGTCCTCGCCTTCGGCCTGCTCGGCTGGTTCTACCTCGACCTGCTGCCCGGCTGGCTCGGCCTCGGCGACGGCGAGCACCTCGACATCTCCATGGGGAAGATCGCGCTCAACGTCGTCGTCTTCCTCGGCGTCCCGCTCGCAGCAGGCTTCCTCACCCGCCGCCTGGGCGAGAAGAAGCTCGGCCGCACCGACTACGAGCAGCGGTTCCTGCCGAAGATCGGCCCGTGGGCGCTGTACGGGCTGCTGTTCACGATCGTCATCCTCTTCGCGTTGCAGGGGAAGACCATCACGTCGCAGCCGCTGGACGTCGTCCGGATCGCGCTGCCGCTCCTGGTGTACTTCGCCGTCATGTTCTTCGGCGCCTTCCTCCTCGGCAAGGGCCTGGGCCTGGCCTACGACCGCACCGCGACGCTCGCCTTCACCGCGGCGGGCAACAACTTCGAGCTGGCCATCGCGGTCGCCGTCGCCACCTTCGGCGTCACCTCGGGCCAGGCCCTGTCCGGTGTCGTCGGCCCGCTCATCGAAGTGCCGGTGCTGATCGGCCTGGTCCACGTCGCGCTCGCCTGGCGAAGGAGGTTCGCGGCCGACACGGTCACGACGGCCCCGTGACCCGGCTTCCGCCCGGCACTGGCACATCTCGCCCCGCTGGACCTGCGGGGCCCGCGCGGACACATCCCACCGACGGACACGGGCTCTCGGCGAGCCGTGACTGCACCTGCTCGGCTACGGCGACTGGACCCACCCGGTGTCGGCCACCCTCATGGGCGTCGGCCACCCTCATCGGCGTCGGCCGCACCGCCCGGGACGCCGCCCGCGACGTCGCCGGCCTGCTCTCCTAGGACCTGTCTGACAAACGATCTTGGATGGGTTCGCGAAGCCAGAGGATGAGTGCGGCAAGGTGGACGCCGGCCTTGTAGCGGGTGGCGAGTTTGTCGAACCGGGTGGCGATCGCGCGGAACTGCTTGAGGCGGTTGAAGCAGCGTTCGACCACGTTGCGGGCTTTGTAGAGCTCACGGTCGAAGGCCGGCGGTCTGCCACCGGCCTTCCCTCGTCGCAGGCGGTTGGCCTTCTGGTCGGCCCGTTCTGGGATCACGGCCTGGATGCCTCGCCTGCGCAGGACCTGGCGGATCGCCCGGGACGAGTACGCCTTGTCCGCGATGACTGCGTCGGGCCTGCGGCGGGGCCGCCCGGCACCGGTCCGGGGCACCCTCAGCTCGTCCATGACCGTTTCGAAGACGGTGGAGTCGTTGACGTTGCCGGGCGTGACGACGACAGCCAGGGGCAGGCCCCGGCCGTCGCAGGCGAGATGGACCTTGGTGGTCAGCCCGCCGCGGGACCGGCCCAGCGCCTGGCCAGCCGACGGACGTGCCGGATCTTCCAGTTCGTCCCCTGCCGTCGCCCCTTTTTGCGGGCGCCGGCGGCGTGCTGATGGGCCCGGCTGATCGTGGAGTCGACCGACACGGTCCACTCCACGGCTCCGACGGAGTCGTCGCGGACCTGGACCTGTTCGAGCAGACGAGCCCAGGTACCGTCCGCCTCCCAGCGGGCGAACCGTTCATAGGCGGTCTGCCACGGCCCGTAGCGTTCCGGCAGGTCACGCCACGGGGCACCGGTCCTCAACCGCCACAACACCCCGTTGATCACCTGCCGGTGATCCCGCCACGGCCGCCCACGACCGTCAACACCAGGCAGCAGGGGCGCATCCGCTCCCACGCCTCATCCGTCAGCTCACCACGACCCACCACAAGATCAATTATCAGACAGGTCCTAGGCGCCGGAGCGGCTGCTGCACTGTCATTGCCCCGTTGGCGTGAGTCGCTGCGTTCGGCGGATGGTCTTGGGTTTGTTCGTGGGGTCGTCGAGCGGTTGTTGTAGGAAGTGATCGAGGCCGAGGGGGTGTGAGGTTGGGTGCCGAATTGGGGCGAGCACGCCGGCGCCCGCGTCACCTGGCGCAGTGGTTATTGGGGGAGGGGGGTGACCCAGTGGGGGTGGCGGTGTTGAGCTGGCGCTCGCGAAGCTGCGGGCCGGGAGCTTCTTCCCCGGTCTGGTGGGGCGTCGAAGGCGCATCGGCCGGGCCTTTCTGCGTGGTCGTCATGGGGGCCTAGGGGCACGGCGTTTCCGTCCGCTCGGTCGGTGACCTGGTCAAGGCCCTGGGCTGCGACGCCGGCATCTCCCAGAGCGAGGTCTCCCGGATGTGCGCGGACCTGGGCGGACAGTTGGACGCCTTCCGGACGCGCCCGTTGGACCACATCCGGCTTCCCGGCCTGTTCTTCGGCGTGTGGGTGCTTCGAAGGCAAGATGATGCAGTTGAGTACACGATTTCGATGTCCGCGGGCTTCTGTGTCACCGCATCCTCGGCGGGGCCGTCAGTGGGGATGCTGCTTTGTGTGGGGTTCAGTCCCAGGTGTACTTCAGCGGCTGTATGCAGTCGGTGACGGCGTTGAGTATCTGGCGGCAGGTGGGGCTGAGGGATTGCAGTTGTGCTTCGGGTTCGCTGTGTTCCTGGCCGCCCGGTGTGGCTTCGCATGCGCTTGCCAGTGCGGCCAGTGCGGCCGGTGCGGCCGGTGCGGCCGGCGCGGCCGGTGCGGTGGAGTGGTCGGAGTGGTCGGAGGGGTCGTTCAGGGAGCGGAGGGCGGCGTCCCGCCGGGTGGGTTGGAGGAGGTTGTAGCGACGGGCCGGCCGGGTGGGCAACGGGAGGCGTCTGGGTGCGCGAGCTAGGACGCCGTGGGTGATCAAGCCGGCCGAGAGTTGTTTGTGGGCGCTGACGCTCAGGGTTTTGACCCATTCCGATGTTCTGCGGGGTGTGCGGGAGGACCGGATCCGGGTGAGGACCTCGCGGAGTGCGGGGTCACGCGGGTCTGTGCCGTGGTCGGCGACGATGTATCCGTCGGCGGTGTGGATGAAGCCGCCCAGGGCGAGTTCCATCAGCAGCGCCGCGCTCAGACCGAAGTCGAGGCCGGTGCGGTAGTGGGGTACACGGCCTTGTCCGTCCAGGTACACAGCCAGCAGGAAGTCTTCGGCAAGGCCTGAGCCGGCATCAGTCTGCATTCTTGTTCGCTCCATACCGGACTTCGCCTTCGGTTCCTGGTCCTTGCCGTCCGAGTGGTCGTATCAGGTCCGAAAATCGTTCCCAGCACTATGGGGGATCTTGAGGTCAATTGCCGGACGTTGTCCCTGGCGTGGGCTGTTTGCCGCTGAAAGCGCGGCGGTGTCGGAGACGGCCGCGGCTGCTGTACTGGCGGTCGGTGTTGTCTCCACGGCTTTTACGGGTTCGTCATGGCGGGCAGGCCGGCGAGGCGGCGCACGGCGGCGAGGCCGTCGTCGGTGCCGGGCCAGTGGCGGTTGAGGGCCTGTGGGCCGGTGCGGCGGACGATCGCGCGCAGGACGGCGGCGACCACGATGACGTCGTCGGCGTGGCCCAGGACGGGGATGAAGTCGGGCACCAGGTCGATGGGCATCGCGAGGTAGGCCAGCAGGAGCCACAGCCGGACCCGCACCCCGCGCGGCAGGCTCGGGTCGCGGGCCAGGCGGGGGATGAGCCGCAGCAGGTCGGGCAGCAGCCGGACGGCCTCGGTGAGCAGGCTGCCGCGCGGCCGGACGGTCAGCAGGGCGGCGATGACGAGCAGCCAGGCCAGCAGCAGGCCGCCGGCGGCGGCGAGGGCGATGGAGAGCCAGGTGTTCACGGGCGGTGTCCTTGTCGTTCGGCGGCGTCCGGCTGGAGCGCGCCGTGCCCGGTGCCGGTGTGGGGAGCCGTCTCGGCGGCGAGGGCGGCGGCCTCGAACGCCTTCATGGCCTTGCGGGCGCGGTCGAGTTCGGCGCGGACCTCGGCGCCGATGGGGGCGGCGAAGTAGTCGCGGGCCTCGATCTTGGCTACCCATGCCTCGAAGCGGGCCAGGTCGGCCTCGGATTCTTCGACCTCGGCGAAGGTGGTGTGTCCCTTGGCGGTCTCGGTCTCGATCTCGGTGAAGAAGGCAGGCAGGCGTTGCAGGACCTCGCTGTACTCGGCGGTGACGGATGCACGGAACTCGCCGATCAGCTCGCCGCGCTCGACCGGGTCGGTCAGGGTCAGGTGCAGGCAGCGGGCGGTGCCGCCGCCGGCACGTACCTTGTCCGCCAGCTTGCGTACAGTTGCGGCGACCGGCGGGCGGTCGGGCAGCAGGCACACCGACTGTTGCACGTACACCGCCCCCAGCCCGCGCAGCTTGCGCCACACGTGCACGCGCAGGGAATCCGCGCCGCCTGCGGTGCTCACCGCCACCAGCAGCCAGGCATCCTCGGCTGCCGTTTCTTTCCGCTGCGGACCCGGCCTGTTGTCTTCGTCACCCGTCACGCCCGCAATGATACGTCCGTAACAGCCGCACCGGAGGCGTCTCCTCGCCATTCGGGCCTGTACGGCGTGAAATTCCCGGCACCGAGTGAGGGCCGGCGTGTGACTGCCGTTACGGGTGTAACATGCCGACCGGTCGGTGGGGTCGCGCTCTCCATACGTCCTGACGGACGCCTGGCCGCGTAATGACGCCCCGTCCGGCCGGTTCATCGCGCGCCCGGGCTCGACCGGTCACACCTGCCCGGTGGCACGGGACACTGCCGTCGATGCCGGAGGCAGGTCGCCGTCTGGGCCTTGGCGGCGAGGGTCTCGGGGGTGTTGCCGGCCGAGGCGGCGGCTTCCTCGCGGCAGGGCCTGCACAGGACGTCCCCGAGGACGCGACCGGTCAGAAAGATCCGCCTGCCGCCGTCACCGCCATAGCCCCGCGGCGGACCATGGGTTCCCGTGTCGTCGGAACCACGACAGGACCCTGGATCAGGTCGTCCAACTCGCAGGCGGTTAAGAGGAGCTGACACCATGCTCGGACGCGTCTGTAGGTGATCACGCAGCAGGCCAGCTTGAGGAACGCCTCATGGATGTCATCCCGGATGTCCCACCCGGATCCGAAGCCGTCGGAATCCGTGGATCCATGCGTTCGTGCGCTCCGCCGCCCACCGCACCGTGCCCAGACCGGAGCCGTGTGGCACACCCCGGCGGGCGATCACGGGTTTGATGCCGCGCTTCCACAGCAGTCGGCGGCACTTGTCGTAGTCGTAGTCGTGGGCGTACGACTGCCTGGGTCGGCGGCGCGGGCGGCCGGTCGCCCCTCGTATGTGGGGAATGGCGTCCAGCAGGGCATCAGTTGGGCGTCGTGGCGGTTGCCGCCGGTCAACGTGACGGTGAGCGGGGTGCCGTGAGCGTCGTTGATGACATGGTGCTTCGAGCCGGGCCGGGTGCGGTCGACCGGGCTCGGCCCGGTCTTGGGCCGCCCCGACGGGCCTGGCGGTGCGAGCCGTCGATCACCGCCCGGGACCAGTCGAGCTTCCCGGCGCGGTGCAGCTCGGTCAGCAGTACCTGGTGCAGCTGGTCCCACACGCCGACCTCGTGCGCCAGTCCCGCAGCCGACGCCAGCAGGTCATCCCGGGGCCGAAGCCGAGCTCCTGTGGCAGCCACTCCCACTGGATCCCGGTGTGCAGCACGAACAGGATGCCCTGCAGGCAGCGGCGATCATCCAGCGGCAGCCGTCCAGCATTGCGTGCGCGGCGCTGCCTGACCGGCAGCAGCGGCCCGATTCGCCCCCACAGGTCATCCGACACCACCCACGGCGGACCGTTCCCCTTCCCCAGGCCTCGTTCAACGAGCGCTCAAGGAAGGGGACATGGCTTCAGCGGGGCCTTCTGTCAGCTCCTCCACGGCACCCGACTGGGCCGTGACGGATTGCGTGTTCGGGGCACAGGCCCCTGCTCGATGCGCGGGGCACGTTGCCGGGCCGCGGCACGGCCGGCGGCGGCTTCGACGTACACGTCGCACCTGGGGCCGGTTGGCCGCATCGTCCCGGACGCGCAGTCCAGGTGCCCGCAGCCCCCGCCGCGGCAGCGCCGCCCCGAGCAGCCGCCGGCCCGGGTCGCGGATGTCTGAAGTGCATCACGCCGGCGAACCGGGCGGTTCGGCCGGTGACAAAGCCGCCCAGGGGCATGCCTGGACGCAGACGACGGCCCGCCTCACGGGCGGTCTTCCGCGCGGCGATGCGTTGTCCACCCGCTCAAGACGCAGGCACACCGGCTTCAGCACGGCGTAGATCTGCGCGCTCATGGCCAACCGCGGTCCGTTGTACGGCGGCCGGGCGGAGCCCTCGTTCCTGCTGCCGCGCTCTGTGTTCCGCATCGGCAGCCGACTCCGCCTCGGTCAGCGCGATGCCTCGCTTCCTCGGCACAGGCGATGAGCGCGTACGTGCGCGGCTGCCGGGGCGTGAGGTCTCCCGCGGCCGCCGCCTCCGGCCACACGAACGCCTCCATCAGCGGTGCTGCTCAAGCGCGTCTGCTCGTGCGGCGAGAACGCGTTCGTGGCCCGCGTATACGTTCACGGACGTGCCGCGCAGGAAGCCGGCGAGTGCCGGCCCGCTCTCGGCTGCGAGAGCGACGGCCGGCGAGGAGGGGGCCCAGACTGCGGCCAGCAGCGCGATGCCCGCCGTCACGGCCTTCCTACCAGTTCGAAGGAAACGGCCGCTCACCATGAGGACCCTTCCGCGTAGCGGCAGCATGCCGGAGCGCAGGCCGTGGCCGACGACCCTTGTCGACGGCGTTGTGGCGGCCGGTGTCCTGCCTGAGGCACCACAGCGCGCCCTCGGTGGTGAAGAGAGCCGGCGGTGTGCAGCCCGCCGCTGGTGCCCGGATACGCGCTGCGCCGCCCGCAGGCGTTGGGGTGGAACGGCCGGCGTCTGACGGCTCGGTGCACCGGGCTGTCAACGGCCACGCTCCAGGCGGCGGTGGTGCGCACGGGGCCGGGGCCGGCCCTTGCCGCACAGGCCACAGGAGGACGCGGTGGAGAAGTTCCGCTCCAGTGAGGTGTCGGGAGGTGCGGCCCGTGGGGCCAGGACGGCGTCGACGCTGGTGCAGGTGGTGGCGCCGTCCGCCGCGGCACCTGGGCGGCGGACTTTGGTGCGCTCTGCCGCCGGTACCACGCCTTCGCTCAATCAGGGAACCGGCCGCGAGGTCGAAGTCGTCGCCGGGGGTGCGCAGGGTCACCACGCGCGGGCGGTCGGCGGCCGGTATCTCCATCGGCTCTTCCACGGCCGAGGTGTCCGGGCGGTACGCGGTCTTCCCGCCCCGGGCGCGCAGGGACGCGACGCCGAGCTGTCACCCGGCCCATGCCCCGTCCGCTCCCGTACAGGCTCCGGACGCACGATGACACTCTGAGGCGGGGGGTGTTGCTGGTGTCGGCGACGCTGTCGAGGGGAACCAGGACGTTGGTGGTCTTCGGGTAGCAGGCGGCGGCGGAGCCGGGCGGCGGCGTGGGGTACGAGACGACCGAAAGGCCCGGGGCGAGGCGTTCCACCGCCGAGAACCGTCCGCCTGGTTGACGTTCAGCAGCGTCAGCGCTGTGCGCCGCACCGAGGTCTGCCCCAGTGACTGCTGGATCGCGTGTGTGACGGCGGGTATGCCGGGCGCACACGCCCTGGGCGGCGTGACGGACGGGCGCTCGTCACCAGGGTCTTCGGGTCGCGCTCACCGCTGCGGCCGCTTGCTCCGCCACGTGTGTGAACCTGCTGATGACCGGGTCGGGGCGGAACCGGGAACCGGTGGTAGGGGGGTCCTCAACCGCATGGGGAGGGGCTCCGCTTTCTCCGCCACGTGTGTGAACCTGCTGATGACCGGGTCGGGGGGGAACCGGGAACCGGTGGTAGGGGGGTCTCAACCGCATGGGGGAGGGGCTTTGCTGGTCATGAGTGTGAGGTTTCGACCGGGCGGATCCACAGCCGCTGTCCGAGGGCGGCGGCCTGCTGAACGATACGGCTGACGGAGGCGGCGTCCACGACGGTGGTTTCCACGGGTGTGCCGTCGACGTCGTCGAGCCGCACGATTTCGAAGCGCATGGCCTTTTCCCTTCGTCTGCTCATCCCTCTCGCAAGAGATGCACCGGGCGGGTGACCCATGGCCCTGTTCTGCTGTCAACGAGGTGTGAACGACGACTTCACGACCCTCACGGGCCTGCGTCGACCGTGCCGGGCTGCTTGCGGGCAACCTGAGCCGCCCACCCGGTGTCCGCTCAGCTCAGCACCGGACGGCCCAGCGGCAGCGGCCTGCCGCCCGTCGCGGCAAACAGCGCGCCGGCGAACATGTACACCCCCACCGCGGTGAACGCGAACACGACGTACCCGCCCGCGGCGGCGGCAGCCGCGGAGGCGCTCACCGTGCCGTACAGCACGAGCGCGAGCGCGATGTCGATCAACGTGAACAGCAGTGTGAACGCGGCGGGCAACCGCAGGGTGGCCAGCGTCAGCACGACGATCGTGACGAGCCAGGAGATCAGGAACAGGCCCTGCGTGGCGACCGCCGCGTCGCCGGAGATGCCGAACCAGCCGTGGATCAGGCCGAGTACAAGTGCCGCGTAGCTGAGCCAGAACCCGCTGAACACGCCGAAGACGGCGGCGGTGGCGTTCTGGCCCAGTGCCGCTGCCCACACCGCGGCGACGAGTTGGCCCAGGCCGGTCGCGGGCAGGATGATCGCGACCGAGGCACCGACGGCGCCGGCCGGAACGTACCCGGTCAGCACCAGGCCGAGCGCGACCGCCCCGACGACGAAGGTGGGCACGCCGATCAGGGCGGGGTCGCCCGCGAGCGCGGGCCGGGCGGGGGCTTCAGCGGCAGCGGTCATCGTGTGCTCCTCGTCGAGCTGCGAGTGATTCCCAGTGCTGTCAACTGGGCGGCGGTCCTTTATCGGCCGGTTGTTGGTGGAAGCAAGGGGACGCCACGGCACCACCCGCTTTCCGCGCCGAGCTCGCTCACCAGCGCAGGGCCGAAGCGAGGGACATGGCTGCAGCCGGCGTCAAGAACGCCCTCGCCCCGCGACGTGAGACCACCTGCGATGCGAGCAGGTGCCTGGGGGTGTCCGGCGAGAGCGTCGTCGCCGCAGTCATGACCGGCCGTCTCGTTCACTTCGCCCGGGGCGGTCTTCGTGAGGGAAGACAGCCACCGTATCGATCCGAGGTCTCAGCCACGGCCACCGGCCCGTGCGTGCCCGGTGAGACCTGCGACCGCCCTACCGGGTGGGCCACATTCCTGACAACTCAGGATGGTCGTCGTCAACCAGGCGATGCGCCAGGGCGATCGCCTCATCCGGATCGATCTGGTCAAAGGCGGAATGCCCCTCGGCGACACCCTCCAAGACGTTTGCCAGCCGGTCTGCCGCGGCCGGGGACAGACCGGTGTCTCGGCTGAAATGCGCGGAGCGCATCCGCAGTACTCCCGCGGCCAGCCGCAGGAGGGAACAGTTGGCCTCGTGCACCCGATCGGACCGCGCACATGACTCATGGGGTTTCACGCCGACTCCCTTTTCCCTCTTCAAGTCTCCCGAAGCGGCTCACCAGAGCCTCATGAACGGCGACCATTTCCGGCTGCCGGCAGGCCGGACAGCTGAAGACTGGTCTTGCTCCATGGCCGCAACCAGATCCAAAAACACCACGAATCAATCGAATCAGAACGGTGCGGAACACGACGCGCCCTGGGCCGTGAAGCCGGGATGCTCAGACCGGTCCGGCACGTTGTGTGCCGGGTTACTGCCCGGCACACAACGTGCCGGTCGTGTCAGGCGGTTGCGCGCTTCTTGAGTTCGTAGGCGGCCGCGGCCGGGTCCGGGGCGTTGTAGATCGCTCCGCCGGCCACGGCCACGGTGGCCCCGGCTTCCCGGACGGAGGCGATGGTGCCGATGCCGACACCGCCGGCGATCGAGAAGGGGACGCCGGCCCGGCGGCCGTCCTCGAGCAGGGTGTCGATCGTGTAGCCGGGCCGGGCCTGCTCGTCGAGGCCGGCGTGGATCTCGACGAACGTCACGCCCAGCTCGGCCACTTCGCGGATCCGCTCCACCCGGCCGTCCACCACGGCGATCATGTCGGCGACGACGCTCTTGCCGTACTTGCGGCCGGCCGACACCGCCCCGCGCACGGTGTCGTCGTCGGCCGCGCCCATCACCGTGATGAGGTCCGCTCCCGCCTCGAACGCAAGAGTGGCCTCCAGCTCGCCGGCGTCGGCCGTCTTCAGGTCGGCGAACACCAGCTTGTCCGGGTGCGCGGCCTTGATCGCGCTCACCGCGCCGATGCCCACGGACTTCACCAGGGGCGTCCCCAGCTCGAGGATGTCCACGTGCTCGGACACCTGATTCGCCAGAGTCAGCGCCGAGGGAAGGTCAAGGACATCCAGCGCAACCTGCAACTGCATTACATTCTCCTCATCGGTGAAGACGGTGCTCCGCACACGTCGGTACACACCTCGGGCTAAGGGCATGGACATCCGCACACCCGCCACCGAGCACAAGATCGGTTACCAACCCTCACAACAATTGCCCACCGCCCAAAACCCGGCAACACCCCGCGTCATGCGAAAGCACAATCCCGTGATGCGCACAATAAATAACCACCCGTCACCGCCGGAGCTTTAGGCTTGGCGTCGTGTCGAACCAACCGTTGATCGCTCCGTCCATACTCTCCGCCGACTTCGCACGGCTCGCCGACGAGGTGGCTGCCGTGAAAGGACCACCAGGTCGAGGAGCGGATTGGCTGCACGTAGATGTCATGGACGCGCATTTCGTGCCGAACCTGACCCTGGGGCTGCCGGTCGTTCAGTCGCTGCTGGCAACCACTGACCTACCGTTGGACTGCCACCTGATGATCGAGAACCCGGATCGCTGGGCGACCGGTTACGCGGAAGCGGGTGCCTACAACGTCACGGTGCACGTCGAGGCCGCCGACGATCCGGTCATGCTCGCGAAGAACCTGCGGGCCGCAGGCTCCAAGGCCGGGTTGGCGATCAAGCCGAACACGCCCCTGGAGCCCTACGTCGATGTCCTCAGACACTACGACACCCTGCTGGTGATGTCCGTGGAGCCCGGTTTCGGCGGCCAGAAATTCATCGCCGAGGTCCTCGGCAAGGTACGCAAGGCCCGAACGATGGTCGACACCGGCCATCTGAACCTGGTGGTGGAGATCGACGGCGGCATCAACACCGACACGATCGAGCAGGCGGCCGAGGCCGGTGTCGACTGCTTCGTGGCCGGGTCGGCCGTCTACGCCGCCAAGGATCCGGCACAGGCCGTGGAACGGCTGCGCAGCCAGGTGGAGGCCCTTGCCGCGCGTACCAAGCGTTGACTGTCATCGATACGGCAGCCGCAGACAGACACTGCTGAGTCATGCCCTCGATCCGTCAGCGACGGGCGATCGCTGACCAAACCGGCGGGGCGCCCGTCATGTCCGAAAAGATCGCGAGGCCGCCGCTTTCCTGCTCCTTGCCGGGGACGACGCCGGCCGTCAGGTGACGGCCGGCAGCTGGGTGAGCCGTCCGCAGCGGACGGTGGACGCCGCTGCCCAGGGCCAGGTCCGCACCATGCGCAGACAGTGACCTCCAGCCTGGCAGGCCACACGGGCAGGCAGGCGGCACAGGCGCACACGCATGGTTTCGGTGCGACGTTCGCCAAGTCCTTGTTGTCGTGCCGAAGGCAGCAGGCGGAGCCGGGCTGGGAGACCGGCCCGGAGGTTCGCGGCGAGCATCGGAGCCATATCGATGTGCCATGACTGCCGGGGGGAAGGTTGTGCCGCCCCATGGCCGTGGCGGTGCGGATGCAGTTGCCGCCCCCGGCGGATGATCAGCCGCATCCCCCAGCCGGCCCCCACGGGCGTTCGGACCGGTGAACTCAGCGATGCGGCAACCATCTTGAAGCCTGCCGTCCTGTATCAACGAGCCCGGCAGGAGGTGCCCACCGTGCCGCCGGCACCTCGGTACGCCTTGTCCGCCGAGCACTTGACGCCGGCCTCGGCGAGCGCGTCGACGATGCCGTGTTCGCGGGCCGCACGGACGTCATGGACGGCACCGGGCAAGGCCGGCGAGGCCCCCAGCAGCCGACCGAAAAGATCTGTGAGGACCTGGCACACCTTGCGGATCGCTGTGACCGGGCCGCTGTGGCCGTCTGAGATGACCAGTCGGACGCCGCACAGCCCGTGTTCGCGCAGGAACTGGGCCCAGAACCCTTCGGTCTCGCTGTCGCCGGCCATGACACCGGCAACCTCGCGGCTGCCGTCCTGGGCGGCCCCCGGCGGCGATGACGATCGCCTGGGGGGCGTTGCGGTGGTCGACACGGGCCTTGACGTAAGTGGCGTCGAGGAACAGGCCGGGAAGCCGGGGTGTGGTCCAGCGGGCGCGTCCGGAAGGTGTCGAGCTGTTCGTCCAGGTCCGCGCAGCTCCGGGAGACCTCGCTCTGGGAGATGCCGGTGTCGCAGCCCAGGGCTTTGACCAGGTCACCGACCGAGCGGGCGGAGACGCCGTGCCCGTAGGCCTCCATGACGACCGCGCAGAGAACCCGGCCGATGCGCCGCCGGCGCTCCAGCAGGCTGGGAGAGGAAGCTCCCGGCCCGCAGCTTCGGGATCGCGAACTCGAGGCAGCCGCCCCTGCGTGGGTCACGGTCTTCTCCCGGTGCCCGTTGCGCCAGGTGGTGCCGGTGGCGGTGTGCTCGTTCCACTGGGCACCGAACCTCACACCCGCCTCGGCCTCGATCAGTTCCTGCAGCAACCGCTCGGCGGCCCCGCGGACGAGTTCAAGACCATCTGCCCAACGCAGCGGCTCACGCAGGCGAAGCAGGTCGTGCTGGGACAAGGCCACCGTGCCCCCTGGAGCGAACTGCCCGTCCACCCCGGACAGTTGCGCGGTGGCCTGCCAGTTGAGCAGACAGCAGACACCAGCAGACGGTGCACCCCAGGGAGCAGAAACCCGCGCACTCACGTGCTGCCGCGGACGAGCGGCCAGGAAGCGCAGGGCAGAGCCGGCACCTCGATGCCCGAGGGGTGGACAAGCAGGCGAAGCCTCTGGTGGAGACGGTTCTCCTGGTCGAAAACCCATCTACCAGGGGCTTCACCACGTTGTCAGTCCAACCACCGAGCTGCCGCACCAGGTTGGGAAGAACTCATTGCGGGGGAGCGGTTAGGGCGGACCAGCAGTACTGATGTCCCTGCATCCGGTTCCGCCCGTCGGGGCAGCGGTAGTTGCCTCGGTCATTGCCCAGTCGTACGTCGCGTAAGCCCTTGTGCCCGTGCCGTCTCCGCATCCGGTGCAAGGCCGACTTCGGCAGCCGGGCGGCGGCTTGATCACGCTCAGCTTCGTGGGCTGGTGACCTGATGGGTGGATGCGGCGTGGGGTAGGTCCGCCGCGAGGCGCGGCTTGGCCGCGGGGGCACAGCTCGTCGGGGACACCGGTCAGTGGTGTTCCTCGTTGCCGGCCCGCTCCTTGGTGAAGTACGGGCGCCGGCCGATCAGGCTCTGCCCGGTGGACGAGGTGAAGGCGAAGTGCACGGCGACCTGGTTCAGGCCCGTGCCGCCGGCCGAGCCCGAGTACTCGAAGTCCGGCTGGAGTAACCGGACACCGAGACCGGGGGGGTCACACACCGAGCATGCGCCTGAGTTCCGGAGCGTGGCGCCGCGAAACGGGAACGACCTCATGGGAACGAGCATTCATGATGAGGAAGAGCTCACCCTTGATGCCCCGCTCCAGTTCTGCCACACGGCGAAGGTTGACCAGAAAACGCCGGTGTACTCGACGAAATCCGTAAGACGTCAGCAACCGCTCGACATTGTCGAGACCGCGGGTCGCAGCTTGGATCCTCCCCCTTTCCGTGATCAGCCACACGATGTTCCGGTCCGCCTCGGCATAGCGGATCTCCGACGGAGCGAGCAGGACCAGCCGATCATTGCGCATTCCGATGACGCGCTGAGGAAGCGGGTTGACCGATGCTTCCGGACTGCCCACGTAAGGTTCACCCTCTTGCACCCCCAGAAAACACAGCATGCCCATCACGTGATTCGAGTCGACGATGGGCCGCATGGTCAGGGGAGTGGCCTCCCCTCCCGGGGACACCGGCAGACACGCGTAGCCGCTCCACTGTTCGCTTCCTTGCGCCTGGTCCATGGCCCACCGCAGCACGTCAGGAAGCCCTGAAATGTCCAGGGTCCAGCGCTGTGCCGGTTCGATCGCAGCCGCGACAACGGAGGGCTCGTCAGTCAGCCCGAGCAGTCTGACAGCTGCTTCGTTTGCAGCTATCACATTCCCTCCACGGTCCATCGCGATAAATGGACCAGTGACCCGGGAGCATTTTTTCCTGAACTCGGAGAATACTTTGTCCGCCTCGTAGACGGCGCGCCGGTAAATCTCCTGTTCGATGCACGCGACTGATTTCGTCAGCCACGATGCAATGGACGTGGGGAGCGGTGCGTTCCATCGCGAGATGTTGATCGACGCGACCGGCGAGCCGGTCACCACGTCGCGTATGGAAATGCCCGCGCAGGACCACTGGTGGAAGGCTTCGCACCAGTGCTCCGGCCCCGTCACAGTCACCGGGCCGGACACCTCGAACGAGGTTCCCATTCCGTTCGTGCCGGTGCACTCCTCCGACCACGACGACCATGGGGCGAGATTGTGCAACTCTGCCCGCCGCTGTGTGGTAGGGTCGCCCCATGCCCCAAGGACTCGCCCGTCCCCGTCCGTAACGGTGACGACGGCGTCGTCCCGTTCCACTTGCTTGCCGGCCATGGCGCCGAGGCCGCCGAGCGCAGTGAAGATCACGCCTGTGTCGGTTCGGTGGACGTCGGCCGGCGCCGCCGGTGCGGCATCCAACTTGCGGTCCACTTCGTACTGGTCACGGCATCGGTACCACGAAGCGAGGATCTCAGGCCGGACGCCCGTTTCAATGTCTTCACCCGCGGCGAAGCGTTCCCATGCACGAGCTACTTCTCTCGCCGATGAGGTAGCCACCAGAGGGCCATCCGCCATACGGCAGTCCTCACTGGGCCGGCTCGGTGCGATCGCCAGCGGTGGCACTGTCCCGGTCATGTGACTCCTTGTTGCCCGGCGTAGCGGTTCCCAACCACTGAGCAGGAAACCGTATGGCGCACGACATCTCAAGACGTGTGTGCGGTCTTCATCGTGTGTATGGGCAGGTCGTGAGAGTGCGGAGGCCTGGACGGCGCGGCTGGCCGGGATGAACGGAACGTGCGGCGCGCAGTGCCCGCCAGGACCTCGATCCGGCGGGGGCACGAGTGCGCGGCGGCCCGGCAGGGGGGGGGCGGACGGCGGTGCCGGGGCGGGCCCGGCCGACCGGGATCAGAACCTGCCACGGGCCAGGCATGCCCGCCAGACGCCGTGGGCGCCGGCTGCGGTCAGGTCGTGGGCGCGTCCTGTGTACCGCACGGGATGACGGTGCCCGTTCGCCGACGAAGCCGCCCTCGTCCGTACCGGCAGGGCTGCTTCATGGGGACTCGGCCCCCCAAGCGGCCAGGGCCTCGAGTCTCTCGTCCACATGCCGCCGGACCGTCGGCTCCGAGACGCCGAAACCCGCCCCTGCCTGCGCGCGAGCCTCACGTGCTTGCGCAGGCAGGGGCACGAATCAACGGGCCTGCTTGTAGCAGCCGGCCGCCAAGTCACAAAGGCGGACAACTCATTTAACGCCTGACCAATCGTCAAAACATCGGCCAGAACAACCTCAAGCCGACGCGAAGGCATGTCGACCGCTCGTGGGTGGATGCCCACCGATGATCTCCGCTTCACGACCGTTCGTAGGTTGTTCGCGCGCACTCATCCCGCTCTGCTTGTCCTCAAAGCGAGGGCCAGTTTAATTTACGTCAAAGGTCAAGCAACGCGGCCCGGCCCGATACGTACAGCACACGAGCGATCATCGGCACCAAACGCCTGTGTGCCGTCCGGGTTGGCAACAGACCAAAGGCGGTCCTACATGGCACAGGTACGCTGGCTCGACCCGGCCTCTCGCAGTCATGGCGAGGCAACGCTGCACAGGGCGTGGGAGCGGTATGCGGGGTGAAGGTGGCCTCCGTGGCCTACCCCCCGAGACAGCGATTTGCCGCCATAGGTCTGACCGCACCAGGGATTAAACCTGGACCCAGGCACAGGATTGACACGAACGGTATCTCCTGCCGGGGGAACGGCGGGCTCGGGCTGGCCGTGGCGACGAATATCGGAATGGCGTGCCGGGGTGGCGTAGCGCTTGAAAGTTTCCGACGTTGCCGTCAACGAGCCGACGCTTTCCGTTGGTGACATGTCCCGTGAAAACCCGTCAGAATTTTCATTTCTTGCTCACGAGGAGGTGAAGTCCGATGACGACTGCCCAGGAACAAGCCGATCTCCTGGCCGAAATCGGCGGACAGAACAAGGCGACCATGGGTGCCCTGCTCGGGACCGGCTCAATCGCCAAGGCAACCGAGCGTGCCGACGGGACGATGGAGGCGACCATCCGCATCCCGGAGGATGCGATGGCGTGGGAGCCCGCGGTCCTGGTGCTGCCGCACGCCGGCACCGTCGAGCTGACGATCATCAACGACGACAAGAACACCCACGCCTGCCTGCTGCCCAGTAACGGCGACAGGAAGTTCATCGGTCTGGTGAACCACTCGAAGGGCCGCGCGACGCTCGAACTGGACGGCCCCGGCTACTACTGGTACGGCTCGCCGGCCGGCAACGACGAGGGCAGGGGACTGACCGCCGCCATCGTCGTGACCGGCGAAGTACCGCCGGAAGCCAAGCTCGACCGACCCGCCCAGCCTCGGCCGTAGAAAGGTAGGAACCACCATGACCGTCGAATACGTCGACGCCGGCGAGGCGTTCAACCACAGCAAGCTCTCCAACATGCCGCACAGCGCTCCGGACGTGACGCGCGGCATCAACTACGAGCGCATCCTCCAGGCGCGCAGCGAACCGCAGAACTGGATCACCTACTACGGCGACTACGACGGCAAGCGGCACAGCCTGCTCGACCAGATCAACGCCGAGAACGTCAAAAACCTGAAGGTCGCCTGGATCCACCAGGCGAGCGCGACCGGCATGATGGCCTCCACCTCGACCTACGCGTTCGAGGCCTGTCCGCTGGTCGTCGACGGCGTCATGTTCGTCACCGGCTGGGACGGCTGGCTCTGGGCGCTCGACGCGACGACCGGCGAGCAGCTGTGGCGTTACAAGCACGCGATTCCCTTCGACGTGACGCTGTGCTGCGCCAACGTCAACCGCGGCTGTGCGGTGGCCAACGGCAAGGTCTACATGGTGACCCAGAACGCCCAGCTGGTGGCGATCGACGCCACCAACGGCCAGAAGGTCTGGCAGAAGACCATCGGCGACGTGCGGGCGGGCGAGAGCGCTTCGATCGCTCCGCTGGTCATCAAGGACACGCTCATCACCGGTTCCGCCGGCGGCGAGTACGGCGTCCGTGGCCACATCGACTGCTGGGACCTGGAGACCGGTGAGCATCGCTGGCGCACCTACACCGTGCCCAAGCCGGGTGAGCCCGGCTCGGAGACCTGGCCCGCCGACGGGGAGGCCTGGCAGCGCGGAGGCGCGAACCACTGGGTCACCGGAACCTACGACCCGGAGCTGAACCTCTACTACGCAGGCACCGGCAACCCGGCTCCCGACTTCGACGGCGAGGTCCGTGAGGGGGACAACCTCTACAGCGACAGCGTGGTCGCGCTGGATGTCGACACCGGCGAGATCAAGTGGCACTACCAGTTCACCCCCCACGACCTGTGGGACTACGACTCCACCATGGAGATGACCCTGTTCGAGCGGGACGGCAAGAAGCTGCTCGCCCACTTCGACAAGAACGGGTACATGTTCGTCCTCGACCGCACCAACGGCGAGCTGCAGCACGTCACGCCGTTCGTCGACCGGATCGACTGGGGCGTCATCACCCGTGACGGCAAGGTGACCCCGCGGAAGTACCCGGACAAGGAAGGCGAGCCCGTCCACTTCTTCCCCGGCCCCGCCGGTGCGAAGGAATGGACGCACGCGTCGTACAACCCGGACCACGATCTGTTCTACGTTCCGGTGGCCGACGTGGGTGCTACCGCCACCCGACGCCGTCGCGAGTTCAAGGAAGGCATGCCCTACTGGGGCGCCGCCGTCGAGGTCGACATCGACAACATGGCCGGGTCGGTCAGCGCGTTCGACTCGCACGGTGAAGAGAAGTGGCGCTACCGGCTCGACATGCCGATGGCCGCGTCGACCCTCAGCACCGCGGGCAACGTGGTGTTCGCGGGAACACCCGCGGGCGAGTTCATGGCGCTCCATGCCGAGACCGGAGAGAAGCTCTGGAGCTTCCAGTGCGGTAGCGGTCACCACAGCAGCCCGAGTACCTACATGGTCGACGGCAAGCAGTACATCACGGTGCCGGTCGGCTGGGGTGGCTGGCTCGAAGGCATCGTGCCCGGCCTGTCCGGTCAGGGCCACGGTGCCGCGGTGATCACGTTCTCCCTGTGACAGGGCGGTGCCACTGACGTGGCACGGACGCGAGACACGAGGTAACTCCCCGGTGGTTTCCCCACTCACCCGCCCGGTGATCGAGTCGTCCCGGTGACGTCGCGATCACCGGGCCAGTGTTTTCGCACCGACGGGCGAGGAGAACGGCTACGCCAGGTCCGCCGTAGTCTCGCCGGTGGTGGATGTTGCGCCCCGCACCTCGGCCGTGGGGAAGCCAAGTTGAGGAAACAAAAGGTGATCTGATGAACCAGCCGCCGGTGCCCCAGCAGGACACTGCCGAGCGTGGGCCGTGCCACTACTGCGGAGAGGCCTACGAACCCGGCGATCACGCGCGGCACACCGAACCGGTGCACTGCGGGCCCTGTATCACGTGCGTCGACAAGCCCCCGTGCTTCAGCTGCCGTCTCATGTACTGCGTGTGCGACGTGCACAGGTATCGAGGCTGAAAAGCCCCCGCAGCCTGCAGCAAGCCGGCTGTGCCGAGCCGTACGTCCCATGCACGGAGAAGGTTCCGGAGAAGAACTGCCTTCCCACCGGGCGGGTGACGGCGGCCGCGGAAAGCCCCCTGACGAGCTCGTGCACGGTAGGCCGTGAGGCGTCGAGTTCCTGATCGTCGACCATCGCCGTGTGGCCGACGAACGCGTCTCGTGCAGCGATCGCGATCATCAGCGACCGGAGGATCACGGGCCTCTCGGCCGGCGCGATCGCCGAACTCATGACCGACCTGGGCCCGTTGTGGCACGAACGGCACCAGGCCAGACTTGCGTCCCGGCCACGGAAGCCGGCGATCGGTGCCGGCACGAAGCACCGGCTGCTCCTCGTCGACGGGCTCCTGGCCACGCTCGTGCACCTCCGTCACGGGCCCCCGCACGACGTGCTCGCCTGCGGGTTCGGCGCAGACCGCTCCACCATCACCCGTGCCATCGGCGCAGTGCGGCCCCTGCTCGCCGAGCGAGGCTGCACCGTCAGTCCCGGCGTGCGGTTGCGGACGCCGGCCGAGGTCGTCGACCACCTCGGCTCCAGGGGGAGGACCGGGATCGTCGACGCCATCGAGATCCCGCCTCCGGGCGCAAGAACCGGGACAGGTTCATCTCCGGCAGGAGCAAGCAGAACGCCGCCAAGACCATGGGTGCTCACGGACGGGGACGGCCGGGTGCTGTTCTGCAGCCCGACCAAGCCCGGAAGCTGCGCGGACATCACCCACGCCCGCCGGTGAGGGCCGGTCAAGCTCCTGGCCCACGGGCCCGCCGTGGAAACTTCTCGCCGATGCCGGCTACCAGGGCCCGGGCGGCGCAGACCAGCGGTCGGGTGCTGACACCGCCGCACCGCAAGTTCAAGAAGAACACCCCCGACTGGTACAAGGAGATACGCGAGCGGCAGCGGAAGGCACAATCCTCACGACGCATCCGCCTCGAGCACAGCATCGCCCACCTGAAGAACTGGCGAGCTCTGACCCGCCGCCTCGGCCGCCGCGAGCACACCAGCGACACCGACCAGACCGTCGCCGGTCTGCTGTTCCACCAGCAGAGCGGGGACCTGACGTCGGCGCGGCAGAGGTGAACACCGAGCCCCCGCCGCCATCGACGCCTCACCGCCTACCGTGCACGAGCCCGCTAGGCGTACTGAGCCGTGAGGTGGGGGACGCGGCTGGCGGGTGGTCGGCTTGCAGGGCGGTGTGCCGCGGTGGTGATTGCAGGTGTGCAGCCACTGCGGGAACCCTTGGCGGCGTTCGGCTTCTGACCGGCAGGGGCGGGCGTAGGCCCACTCGTCGAGCGGGGTGCGGTGGAAGCGTTCGACCTTGCCGTTGGCTGGCGGGCGGTAGGGCCGGGTGCGCTGGTGGGTGATCCCGGCCGCTGCGAGGGTGTCGCGCCAGTCGTGTGAGCGGTAGCAGGCGCCGTTGTCGGTCAGTACCCGTTCAACGGTGATCCCGGCCTGGGTGAAGAACGCTTGGGCACGGCTCCCATAAGCCGGTGGCGGTTTCCTTCCTCTCGTCCGTGTGATCTCGCTGCAGGCGAGGCAGCAGTGGCCGCCTCGGAGGCCCCCCGAGACCGGCACCGGCACCGGGATTGGGCGATCGGCCTTGTCACCGCCGTCGGCACGGACGGCAACGCCACCCAGGCCGCCGGCACCGCGCGGCACGTCCATGTCCGCGCGCTCGGGGTAGCGCTCGGCGGCGATGACGTGGGGATCCGGCGCGGTGAGCGCATCCCGCAAGCCACCAGCGGCGCCGAGGCCGCGTTCTTGACGATGACCCCGATGCCGCGACCTGGCTCATCGCCGGCCGCAGCCTCCAGCACTCACCGAGTCAAGGCGGCCAAGACGGCCGAGGACGTCACCTTGTCAAAGCCGCACCCCGAGCAGCAGTTGACCGCGTGCCGCGCACGCCGCGGTCACCGGCCTCCTCCCCGAGAGGGCATGCCGCTCGTCCTGGACTACCAGGCCGACCTGAACACCGCCGAGCCGACCCCAGCGAGTGACACCCACAGCCTGCAGCCCGGCACCTCCACGGGCCACACCCGGCCTCGCCCCACCCCTGTATCCGACACCGGCACCGCGAACAGGACCGATCTGGTAATCCCGCTCCGCCAGGTCCACCGCTCCGCCGGCGACCCGCTGGCCGAGGCGATCGCCCTCACCCGCCGCGTGACATCCCCTCACATCCGCCGCATCTCGCCGGGCGATCCCCACCGTGAAGGTCCGACGCCGGGACCCGGCCGAGGCCGTGCGCATCCAGCAGGCCGAAGGGGCCGCTGGACGCGACCGCGTCAACCTGCACACCACGCCGCCACAAGCGCGCCGGGTTCCCGTCCCGGGAAGACCTTCGGCGACCGGGACGAACAGGTGTCCTCCGTGCCGCGCGCAACCCGCAGGGCCCAAACGCGCCGGTCACGCAGGCCGCGCACATCCCGCCCCTGCCCCACGTACACACTCGACCCCCGGTCAAGGCGGCTTCGCCCGTCTTCCCCTAGCGCAGGTCGAAGCGGTCGAGTTCCATGACTTTCACCCACGCGGCGACGAAGTCCTGGACGAACTTCTCGCCCGCGTCCTCGCTCGCGTAGACCTCCGCGAGCGCCCTCAGCTCGGAGTGCGAACCGAAGAGGAGGTCGACCCGGCTCGCGGTCCATTTCACCTCGCCGGTGTCCCGGTCGCGGCCCTCGTAGATCGTCGTCCAGACGTGCCCGTTCTGCCTCGGCGCCCACACCGTCCCCATGTCCAGCAGGTTGACGAAGAAATCGTTCGTCAACGACCCCGGCGCCGAGGTCAACACACCCAGGGAGGAACCTCTGTAATTGGCTCCGAGTACCCGCAGCCCGCCGAGCAGCACGGTCATCTCAGGCGCGCTCAGGGTCAGCAGGCTGGCCCGGTCGACCAGCATGTGCTCCGGCGGCATCCGGAAGCCTTTGCCAAGGTAGTTGCGGAAGGCGTCCGCCGTGGGCTGCAACGCGTCGAACGACTCGACGTCGGTCCACTCCTGGGTGGCGTCGGTGCGCCCGGGGCGGAACGGAACGGCGACCTCATGGCCGCTGGCCGCGGCGGCCTTTTCCACCGCGGCACAGCCGCCGAGCACGATCAAGTCGGCCATCGAGATCCGCTTGTCTCCCCGTTGGGAGGCGTTGAAGCGCTCTTGGACCGCCTCAAGTGAGGACAGGACGACAGCCAGCTGCTCAGGTTCGTTGACCGGCCAGCTGCGTTGCGGTTCGAGCCGGATCCGCGCCCCGTTCGCCCCACCGCGCTTGTCGCTGTCGCGGTACGTCGAAGCCGACGCCCACGCCGTGGAGACGAGCTGCGCGACTGTCAGCCCCGATCCGAGGATCTCGCGCTTGAGGGCGGCGACGTCGTCGGGGTCCACGAGCCCGTGGTCCAGCTCGGGCACCGGGTCCTGCCAGATCAGCCGTTCGGCCGGGACGAGCGGCCCCAGGTAGCGCTGGATCGGTCCCATGTCGATGTGAGTCAGCTTGAACCAAGCCCGTGCGAACGCGTCCTGGAACTGGTCCGGGTGCTCCAGGAACCGCCGCGCGATCGCGTCGTAACTCGGGTCCTGCTGCAAAGACAGGTCGGTGGTGAGCATGACCGGGTGGTGTTTCTTGTCCGGGTCGAAGGGGTCCGGCACGGTGCCCTCGCCCTGGCCGTCGCTCGGGACCCACTGCCACAGGCCCGCCGGGCTGAGCTCGACGTCCCACTTGTACTCGTACAACGTTTCGAGGAAGGTGTGGTCCCACTGGACGGGCGTGCGCGTCCACATCCCTTCCAGCCCGGTGGTGACCGTGTCCGCCCCGTTGCCGCTGCCGTACCCGCCGAGCCAGCCCAGGCCCTGCGCGGTGAGGGGCGCTGCCTCGGGCTCGGGGCCGCCGGTCACGTTCGGGTCCGCCGGACCATGTGTCTTGCCGAAGGTGTGCCCGCCCGCGATGAGCGCCACCGTTTCCTCGTCGTTCAGCCCCATCCGTTTGAAGGTCTCCCGGATGTCGCGGGCGGCGAGGACCGGGTCGGGATTGGTGGCCGGGCCCTGCGGATCGACGTAGATCAGGCCCATTTCGGTGGCCGCCAGCGGCTCGTCGAGTTCGTGCAGACCGCTGTACCGTTCTTCGGCCAACCACTTGCGTTCCGGACCCCAGTACGTCTCGTCGGGCTCCCATACCTCGGCACGGCCGCCGCCGAACCCGAACGTTTTGAAGCCCATCGACTCCAGTGCCCGGTTGCCGGCGAAGATCATCAGATCCGCCCAGGATATCTTGCGCCCGTACTTCTTTTTCACCGGCCAGAGCAACCGGCGCGCCTTGTCCAGGTTGCGGTTGTCCGGCCAGCTGTTCAGCGGGGCGAAACGTTGCATCCCGGCGCTGGCACCGCCCCGGCCGTCGCTGACGCGGTACGTACCCGCGGCATGCCACGCCATGCGCAGCATGAGGGGACCGTAGTGACCGAAGTCGGCGGGCCACCAGTCCTGCGAGGTCGTCATCACCTCGTCGAGATCACGCGCCAGCTCGTCGAGATCCAGGGTATTGAATTGCTCGGCGTAGTCGAAGTCCGCGTCCAGAGGGTTGCCTGCGGGTTGGTTCCGGTGCAACGCCTTCAGGTTGACCCGGTCCGGCCACCAGTCGTTGGGATTTCCACTGGCCGTCGGATGATTCCGCCGCCGCGCCGGCTGCCCCTCGTTCAAGACCTTGTCGTAGGTGCGGTAGACGTGGGTGTCGGGATTCTCGGGCATGGAAGTCCTCCCAGGTGTTGCCGAGCCTGAGATGTCGGTGCCTGGGCGCATCGCGTCGGGAGACCGGCACCGCGGCCACGGTTCGCCCGGCCGCCCGCGGCCGACGATTCGCCCTTGTAGATGCTGAACAGGGATGTCGCCCTGACCGGGCGCTTCAGCACCCGGTCAGGGCGAACCCGGAGAACGGGCCGGCGCGGCGGTGGCGCCCGCCGTTCAGCCGTTGAAGGCCAGTGGCAGCAGGATCGCTGCCCCGACGAGTGAGATACCGCTGAACAAGTCGGAACGGATCCGGACAACTTTGGCGGCCATCCGCCCCACGAACAGTCCGGTCAACGACATGACCACCGTCATGGCACCGAAAGTCAGCATCGGGACCACGAGAGAAAACCCGGCGATCCCCAGACCGGTGCCTGCGAGGAAATTGTCGATGCTCAGTGTGAGCGGCATGCCGAAGAGCGTCACCCACGGATGGTCCATCTCTTTCGGCTCCGGATTCCGGATCGCGCTGACAAGGAAGCACAGACCGTACACCCCCAGCGCGGCCGCCCCGATGTATTCCGCCCAGTCACCCAGAAAACCACCCAGGTAGTGGCCGACCAGTCCTCCCAATAGCGGGCCCACAGTGTCAAATATCCCGAAGATGAGGGATATCTGCACGGCGCGGCGCCAGCCGAACGGAATGGTCCCTATGGCGATCGCCGAGCGAAAATTGTCAAGACTGAGCCCAAAAGCGAGCGTTACCAGCGGAATAAATTCGAGAGCCATCTGAACCACCCCAAAGATTCAACGACAATCCAGATTGTTTCGGTAGCCAGAACTCACTTGCTGCTGGGGTGTGCTCGCTCTTCCCGGCCGGAACCCCGGCCACGTGCGGCATTGCTGCGGGGCACCCCGCCTGAGCCCTGCACCTTCGCGGATCCGATCACGGATGCGATTGGCGTTAGAACGTGGCACGTCGAACCCGCTTCCAGCGAATGACGCAAGGCCCCTGGGCTGTCGATGCTCCGGGGCCTTGCGCCAACGCAGACGTAGTCCCGTCGCAGGGTTCAGTCACCTGCCGCGACTACGGGAAATCGGGCAGGACGGCCCGTTGAGTCCGGCTGTCAGCCCCGGTAAAAGTATCCGCTGGCCTCAGCGCAAACCTCGATGACCGTGTATTCCGGAGTCTCCCACGTCATAACTTCCTCCTCTTGCTGGCTGTACCCGAAGACTGGGCGAAAATCGGGCAACGTGATCCGCGCAATTTCGAGGACCGCGTCTCGAAATTCCGCGTTTTCGAAACCGTATCTTTGATTTAACAGAGTTACAACTTGCGTTCCACTAGCGGGCGGTAACCGGTGTCGAACGGCACCCTGGAGCCTACGAACGGGAACCGACGGCACACGGCGCGCGCAGGTCGATTCCAGTGGTCGTCGCAACACCTGGTCGCGGAGGTGTTGCGTGAGAAGACCGACAGGGTGGGCGACGGCAGTGGCGCATGCCGTCGGTCAAGCGCAGCCCGTCATCGGGCCGGTACCTGTCATTCGAGGAGCGCGAGAAGAGCGCGTGGCTCAACGCCCAGGAGGTAGGGGGCGGGAGATCGCGCGCAGGCCGAGCCGGTCGCCGTCGACCGTCTCCCGGCGGTCGGAACTGGCGGTCATCGTTGACACCTGGGGCTCCGGTCACTGCAGAGATCCACAAGCCGACGTCCCCTCCCACCACTCCGCCGCTTGGCCATGAGGCCGAGCGGCGCCTGGCGGCGGTACGCCACGTCCAAGAAGTCAGCGGGAACCGCGCCGGGTCCCTGTCCGCCTTCTGCCGGCACGCTCTCGACAAGGGCATCGCCCGCACCCTGCACCAAGCCCCGCACTCCGCGGCTGAACGGCAAGGTCGAACGCTCTCACCGCATCGACGCCGAGGAGTTCTACCGGCTGCTCGACGGACGTCGTCATCGACGACGCCGAGTCCTCGACGAGAAGCTGCGCGAGGGGAGGACTGCGGCAACTACCCCGCCCCCACGGGGGCCCCGGCGGCAGGGCCCCCTACGAACGCCTCGAGCAGAAGACCACGGCTTTGGCGTAATCGGTCAACGTCAGTGGCACGCTCAAGCGCGAGCTGGTCGCCTGCCTGTGCACCGGGCGTATGCCGCGGTCCCGCGGGCGCCCGGCGGCGCCCCAACGGTCACGCCACATCCGAGGTGATGATCAACGAGCGGCCTGCCGAGGATCGCGCGGTCCCAGGACACGGGGAGGACGACCTGATAACAGGCACCGGCCGGTCCGCGGGCGGTGCGCTCGTGGAGCGCACGACGCGGTTCGCCATGCTGCTGCACCTGCCGCGGATGGACGGCCACGGCGTCGAGCCATGCGTCAAGAAGGCCCGCCGTGGCCGGCCGCGGCGCCGAGGCAGCCGGCCCGCACCCTGTTGCAGAAGTCCGCGATCCACGTCGCGATCTTGAGCCTCGCCTCGCCCGCGTGGCGAAGGTGCGTCGGCCGACGTACTCGACCTCGAGAACCGAGGGGAACGGCTCCACGGCGGCGTTGTCCGGCGCCGGCCCGAGCTGCACCACGCCCCAGCGGCCGGCGGGCCGCTGGGATGCCTGCGATGTGTGTCGCCTGGGACAGCGCGGAATACGGCGTTGGTGGTCGAAGGGGGATACGCGGGCACGGGCAGGGGGCGAGGTTCAGGGCCCGACGGGAAGCGGATTGCCCCAGCTCTGTGCGAAGAAGGTTTCCGCAGGAGGGCGCCGCTCACGGGCGGCGGTTTCGCGGTCCCGCAGTTCCTGCGGGAGGAGTTCCGGCGCGGCCAGGGCTCCTATCGCGGTGATGGAAAGAGGCTGGTAGCCGTCCGGAACACCCAGCGACGTGCGCAGCCGCTCAGGGTCGAAGCCGCCCATCTGGTGGGCGTGCAGCCCCAATGCGCGGGCCTGCAGCGACAGTTGGGCCACCGCCAGCCCGGTGTCGTATGCGGCGCCGGGGTGCGGCGTGCCGCTCTCGAGGCGCTCCGCCGCGACCGCCGCGACCAGCAGCGAGCTGTTGCCTGCCCACAGCCGGTTGCCGGGCGCGAGGGTGGCGAAGATGCGCCGGTACGTCGTGTCGCCACGCCGCCCGACCAGGAAACGCCACGGCTGCGAGTTGCGGGCGGAGGGTGCCCACCGGGCCGCCTCCAGCAAAGACACCAGCTCTTCGTCGGTGATCGTGTGGGTCGCGTCGAACGAGCGCGGGCTCCAGCGCTCGGCGAGAAGCGGGTGGACGGCCACGGCCGTGTTCGCGGTGCGAGGCGACATGCGTCCTGTCCTTCTTCGATTCATGGGGCGCGTACACACCGAGGGACGTCTCCACTCCGCCCCCGGCTGCGTAGCCCGCCGAGTACGGATGCGACTACTGCGAAGCCTGCCAGGAAGACCTGCGCACCGCCTGGACCACGGCCCGCGCCGTCTTACGAAACCCGGTGCAGCTCACCACGGTCTGGCGCCGGACCGAATCTGGCCGGCTGGCAGGTGGTTTCGAGCACGGACATCCACAGGTCACCGTCCGGGTCGACCTGGTTGCGACGGCTGGTCATCAGCGACAACGGGACATGCACGAAGCGTCGCCGCCAGCGCGCGACAGCGGCTTCGGTACGCCCCGACATGGCAGCGTGCACCGCGGCATGGGCCAGACGCAGGCAGTAGACACTGTCATAAGCGTTGGCGGCGACGCTGCGGATTGCGTAACTCGGGTCGATGTAGCGCATCGAGGGGGCAAGGCCGACCGCAGTCAGGTGGGCCGTGATGCTCTCTTTGAGCAGCTCCCCGATGTTGCCGAGTTTGACGTTGCCTGAGGCATCGGTTCCGCGACCGTTGTACTGATGCAGGCCGTGCTTTTCGAAAAGGTCTTGGCCTGCCCCCTCGGCGAGGACGATGACCACGAAGCCCTTGGACCGCACGTGCTGCTCGACGTGGGCCAACAGGCCGTCAGCTCCCCCAAGGGCGAAGGGGATTTCAGGGATCAGGACGATGTCTGCGGAATTGGCGGCCAGCGCAGCGTAGCTTGCGATGAACCCGGAGTGGCGACCCATCAGCTTCACGATCCCGACGCCGTTCGGGCTGGCTGCAGCTTCGACGGAGACCGAGGATATGAAGTCGGTGGCCCGCGCGAACGCGCTTTGGAACCCGAACGACTGATCAGTGAAGGGCAGGTCGTTGTCGATCGTCTTCGGCACCCCGATGACAGCAATGTCGAGACCGCGCATCCTGATCGCCTTGCTGAGGAACGTCGCGGCGCGCATCCCCCCGTCGCCACCGATGACGAACAGGATGTCGACGCCTCGCATGACGAGGCTGTCGACCATCTCGTCGGCGTCCTGGCCACCGCGTGAGCTGCCCAGAATGGTGCCGCCGGCGTTGTGGATGTCGCGAACTCGATCAGGCGTCAATTCGATGGTGTCATTGCGGTGTTCGGCCGTCAGGCCCTTGAGGCCATTCCGGAACCCTAGAATCCGCTTGACCTTGTAATGTACAGAGAGTTCTTGGACGAGACCGCGGATGACATTATTGAGGCCGGGACACAGCCCTCCGCACGTGACGATGCCGGCGGTCACGTTCGCGGGGTCGAAATAGATCTTCCGGCGCGGCCCGGCTGCTTCGAAACTCGGAACGCGGTCGGGAGGAAGGCTGTGCTCGGTAAGCATGGAAACCGTGTCCTCGAGCAGGACGCGGTCACCTTCCGCAACGTAATGCGGAGAGGTCTGCTTGGTGGAGAGCACCTCGGAGAACGGCGAATCGTAACGGCACTCGCCCAGGCGGCGCACGCGAAGGTCGTCCAGGTGCAACGTCACCGAATCTCCTCAATCGTGATGGTGTATGTGCGGCAGCTGCAGAAAGTCGTGGCTGAGCTTCCTTGATCACGGTGCAGTGCCGGCGTCTGTGTGCCCCGCCCTCAAGCCGATGAACAGCGGCGAATGAGCACGGCACGGCTATCTGCAGCGACTTGGTACGTGTCCGCTCGGGAATGGACGCCACGGAGAACCGGAAACCGCAGCGCGCACTATGCGGGAAACGCTTCGAAGGTGGTGTGTGTTACATGGCGAACCTGCCCCTTGGAGATCAGGAGCGACTCGGCGATTGTCGTGCCGTCACATTCCCGAGGACGTCCGAGAAGGGGTCCTCCGCTGACGCCGGTGGCAACGAAGAAGGCATCGCCGGCTACGAGCTCGTCACAGCGATAGACGCGGTCGACAGACATGCCCGCCGCGCGGATGGCCTCCGCTTCCTCGTCACGCTGAGGGGCCAAGCGGCCCACCATGCCGCCACCCAGGGCACGGACCGCCGCGGCGGTCATCACTCCCTCGGGCGTTCCGCCGACTCCGAGGAGCAGGTCAACGTCGAGCGTCGGCAGGAGCACCGCCAGGCTCCCCCCGACATCGCCTCCTGCCGGCGTCTGCACGGCCGCGCCCGCCCGGAGCACCCGTGCGATCAGCTCCTTGTGCCGCGGCTTGTCCATGATGACAACACGGAGCTCGCTGACCTTCTTTCCGAGAGCCTCGGCGACCTTGACCAAGGTGCGCTCGGGAGGGTCGCTCAGATCGATGACGTCCTTCGCCCGGGGAGGCACCACGATCTTGTCCATGTAGAAGCCGGGACCAGGTGACCACAGAGTTCCTGGTTCGCCGAACGCGATCGTGGCCAGGGCACCGGGCAGGTCCTTCGCGCAGAACGAGGTTCCCTCCAGGGGATCGACGGCGATGTCGAAGTCCGGGCCGTGCCCATTGCCCACGACTTCACCGTTGAACAACATCGGGGCGTCGTCCTTCTCTCCCTCCCCGATGACCACCGTTCCTCGCCCAGGTGCATCGGCCAACGCCTCGCGCATGGCCGTCGTCGCCGCTGCATCGGCGGCTTTTTGGTCGTGCCGGCCTACCCAGGCGTAGCTGGCCACCGCAGCGCTGCGGGTAGCCGCCAGAGCCACCGCCTCCAAAGTATGGATATCGACGCAGGCTCGCGGTGCGACCTCACTCCCACACTGCATTTTGGGCTCCCATTCTTGTGTGTAGCTTCAGGACAGAGAGATCGCGGCACATACTCGATTGATCCAAACCGTGCGACCAGCTCGATGAACCGCCTGCTCCTTCTTCCATGCGCCGAGCGCGAATCACACCGTTCCTTCAGCGCCGGCCTCACAGAGTGCGTAGCGGTTACTCGAGATTCGCGTGAAGGCGCCACAGCTCGCGGGCCCGGGTCCCGCTGGTCTTCCACAGCGTGTGAAAAAGCGCGTCAGTGATCAGCAGGACAGACTGTTCGAACAGGCTGCCGGCGTACTGGACGGAGGCAGTACCGTCGAAGTCCTGCTTGTCCGCAGCCGGAATGATGAGTATTTCGGTTGCGGTTTCAGCCAGCGCCGAATCGGCCGCCGTGGTCAGCGCAATCACGTCCGCGCCCTGATCACGAGCAGTCTGAGCCGCCCGCACCACCCGGGCCGTCGACCCCGAGCCCGATGCCGCCACCAGGACGTCCCCCGAGCCGATCGCCGGAGCAGTCGTCTCACCGACGACGTGGGTGGACAGTCCGAGGTGCATGAACCGCATCGCGGCCATCTGCAGGGCGAGCCCGCTCCGCCCGGTGCCGATGGTGAACACCTTCGGCGCCTTGAGCAGCAATTCGCCGGCACGGATCCAGGACGGGGAGTGCACCCCCACACGCACCTTTTCCACCTCGGCGACAACAGCACGCGTTGCATCCACGAAATGACCGACTTCGAGTTCCTTTGATATTGACTGCGTCAACGAGATCGTCCTCCACTTGCGGGGCGGATGGCATTCGTTGGTCACTTGCGCTGCCACGGATCCGGATCCTCCAGAGAGGACCCTTTGCCCGCTGCGGCCAGGACAGCCATCGCACGGATCGTCTGAGAGACACACCGCACCTTCTCCATGGACGGAGTTCCTGCTTCAGCAGGAGACCCGCGGGCCAGAGTGCGGATAATCTACGTGGGCAAAATAATTGTCCATCTGCGTACTGACCGGCAAGGCTTGCGACATTGAGAAACATTATCCTGTGATTAGGATAATGAATGACGGTCGGCATCATTGCTGGTGCTCCGTCTTGCGGGTCGGCGAAGGTGGGGTATGTGCGGGCGCAGCTGCAACAGCATGCTGTGCCCCCCTGCGAAGGCCCCGGCAGCCAGGTGAGGCCAACCCGGCCCAGGACGCCATCGAGGGCGGTCACCGTGCCGTTCACCGACGCTTCGAGGACCGCCGGCCCACCGCCAACCGTTCGCAAGAACCTATTCGCAGGCGATGCGGCCGGGAGCAGACCGGGAAGAGGAAGCGGCCCCGGCTTCTCGCCGGGGCCGCTGGTGCAACCGCTGTCCAGGAGATCCCATCAGCCTCGTCCAGCAGGTTCCGGACTGATCACGGACACCTCCTGCCGCCTGCGGCCGGGCATCAACTCGGCTGCACGGACCGCACACTTCGTCGCGCCGCTTCGACCACGGCCTCGGTGGTGATGCCGAACTGGCTGAACAGGGTCTTGTAGTCTGCCGAAGCACCGAACCGATCCAACGACACGATCTCGCCCGCGTCCCCGACGATCCGGTGCCACGGCTGCGCCGTACCCGCTTCGACGGCGACCCGGGCGCGCACCGACGGAGGCAGCACCTGTTCCCGGTAGGACCGGTCCTGCCGGTCGAACCACTCCATGCAGGGCATCGACACCACTCGGGTGGCAACCCCTTCGGACTCGAGGATCTTCCTGGCCTGAACGGCCAGCTGGACCTCGGAACCGGTGCCGACGAGCACCACCTCGGGGCTGCCCGAGGACGCCTCGGCGAGTACGTAGCCGCCGCGGGCCACCCCCTCGGCGGAGGTGCCCTCCAGTGTCGGCACGTCCTGCCGGGTAAGCGCCAGCCCGGCCGGGCCGCTGGTGTCCTCCAGCACGGCCTTCCAAGCGTGCGCGGTCTCGTTCGCGTCGGCGGGGCGCACCACCGACATTCCGGGGATGGCACGCAGCGAGGCCAAGTGCTCGACGGGCTGGTGGGTCGGGCCGTCCTCACCGAGGCCGATCGAGTCGTGCGTCCACACGTAGATGACCGGCAGCCGCATCAGCGCGGCCAGGCGTACCGCCGGGCGCATGTAGTCGCTGAAGACGAGGAAGGTGCCGCCGTACGGGCGGGTTCCGCCGTGCAGCGCGATGCCGTTGAGGATCGAGCCCATCGCGTGCTCGCGGATACCGAAGTGCAGCGTGCGACCGTAGGGATGGGCCTTCCACGCGTTGGTGGAAATCTCGGCCGGGCCGAAGGAGTCCGCACCCTTGATCGTGGTGTTGTTGCTCTCGGCAAGGTCCGCCGACCCGCCCCAGAGCTCGGGCAGCACCTCGCCGAGCCTGGCCAGTACCGCGGCCGACGCCTTGCGGGTGGCGACTGCCTGGGCGCCGGCCTCCCAGGCGGGCAGACCGTCGGCCCAGCCGGGGGGCAGCTCACGCTTGCTGATCCGGTCCAGCAGCGCCTTACGCTCCGGGTTGTCCTTCGCCCAGGCATCGAACTCCAGTTGCCACTTCTCGTGGTCGGCCCTCCCGCGCTCGGCCACCTGGCGGGCATGGCGCAGGACCTCGTCGTCGACCTGGAAACTCTGCTCCGGGTCGAACCCGACGGCGCGCTTGACCGCGGCGAGTTCCTCGGCGCCCAGCGCGGCACCGTGCACCTTGCCGGAATTCATCTTGGTCGGCGCCGGGTAGCCGATCACGGTGCGCAGCACGATCAGGGTCGGGCGGGTGGTCTCGGCCTTGGCCTGCTCAACCGCGTCCAGGAACCCTGCCACGTCCTCGCCGCCGTGCACCGTGAGGACGTGCCAGCCATAGGCTTCGTAGCGCTTGGCGGTGTCCTCGGACAGCGCGATGCGGGTGTCGTCCTCGATGGAGATCTCGTTGCTGTCGTAGATCACCGTGAGGTTGCCGAGTTGCTGGGTGCCGGCCAACGACGAAGCCTCCGAGGTGACGCCCTCCTCGATGTCGCCGTCCGAGGCGATCACGTAGATCTGATGGTCGAACACGCTCCTGCCCTGCTCGGCGTCCGGGTCCAGCAGGCCACGCTCGCGGCGGGCGGCCATGGCCATACCGACCGCGTTGGCCAGGCCCTGGCCGAGTGGGCCGGTGGTGGTCTCCACGCCCACGGTGTGCCCGTACTCGGGATGACCAGGAGTCAGCGAACCCCACTTCCGCAAGGCCTTCAGGTCATCGAGCTCCAGGCCGTAACCGGACAGGAACAGCTGAATGTACAGGGTGAGGCTCGAATGGCCGGCTGAGAGCACGAACCGGTCGCGCCCCAGCCATTGCGCGTCGTTGGGGTCATGCCGCATGACCCGCTGGAACAGCGCGTAGGCGACGGGCGCGAGGCTCATGGCCGTGCCGGGGTGTCCGCTCCCACAGTGCTCGACCGCGTCAGCGGCCAGCACGCGGGCGGTGTCCACCGCGCGCTGGTCCAACTCGGTCCAGTCCTCGGGGAGTCGCTTGGTAGTCAAGCGAACAACCTCGTCAGTTGATTCGATCGCGTGGTCACTGGAGATCGATTCGTTCGCTGCCATAGACGCGCACTCCTGAATAATTTCGGTTTTTCTCGAATTCGTACCGAGGGGAATCCGTCATGACGGCCGCCAGCAACCGCCCTTTTCGATCGGGCCTGCAAAGGGCGGGGCAAGACCCTGGGAAATGCGCTCAAGCAGATCAAGGACGGCCTGGCGTCGCAGGCACCGCCCCGACGCCGCCGCAGACAGCGCGCCAAGGACCGAAGTCACGATTCAGCTCGAGACTCACTCGGCGCATTCCGGTCAAATTCGAAACTACATGGAATGGGATGCGGTGTTGGGGCGGGTCGTGTCAGGCGGTTGCGCGCTTCTTGAGTTCGTAGGCGGCCGCGGCCGGGTCCGGGGCGTTGTAGATCGCTCCGCCGGCCACGGCCACGGTGGCCCCGGCTTCCCGGACGGAGGCGATGGTGCCGATGCCGACACCGCCGGCGATCGAGAAGGGGACGCCGGCCCGGCGGCCGTCCTCGAGCAGGGTGTCGATCGTGTAGCCGGGCCGGGCCTGCTCGTCGAGGCCGGCGTGGATCTCGACGAACGTCACGCCCAGCTCGGCCACTTCGCGGATCCGCTCCACCCGGCCGTCCACCACGGCGATCATGTCGGCGACGACGCTCTTGCCGTACTTGCGGCCGGCCGACACCGCCCCGCGCACGGTGTCGTCGTCGGCCGCGCCCATCACCGTGATGAGGTCCGCTCCCGCCTCGAACGCAAGAGTGGCCTCCAGCTCGCCGGCGTCGGCCGTCTTCAGGTCGGCGAACACCAGCTTGTCCGGGTGCGCGGCCTTGATCGCGCTCACCGCGCCGATGCCCACGGACTTCACCAGGGGCGTCCCCAGCTCGAGGATGTCCACGTGCTCGGACACCTGATTCGCCAGAGTCAGCGCCGAGGGAAGGTCAAGGACATCCAGCGCAACCTGCAACTGCATTACATTCTCCTCATCGGTGAAGACGGTGCTCCGCACACGTCGGTACACACCTCGGGCTAAGGGCATGGACATCCGCACACCCGCCACCGAGCACAAGATCGGTTACCAACCCTCACAACAATTGCCCACCGCCCAAAACCCGGCAACACCCCGCGTCATGCGAAAGCACAATCCCGTGATGCGCACAATAAATAACCACCCGTCACCGCCGGTTGAGTTTTCCGTTTGGATCGCGTGCGGCCGCAGGGCGGGGGAGCGCAGCGTGTCGTATACCGGAAGTCAGCGCTCCTGCGATGAGCCTTGTCCAGCGTTGTGCCTGTGCAGGGTGGGGACGGCGTTGGCGATGACGGTTGTGCGGTCACCGGCTGATGCGGGGCGGGCTTCGGGCCGTGCCGTGCCGCGTTCGACGGGGCGCTCGGTCCTGGGCCAGTGCGCGGTCGACGGCTGTGGTGTGTGGGGTGGTTCGCCGCCGGGTGGCCGTTCGAGCCCGGTGGTGACCTGGGGCCGGCGCCCTGTCCGGCGCGGTCGGGCCAGGCGGGGACGTCCTGTTGCTCGTGTATCCGGTTGATCCGGGCCGCGGGCCGCGGGCCGTGGTCGGGCCACGGGTGCGGCCCGGCCGGGTCGGCGAGAGCCACAGAAGCCGGCCCTCGGGGTCGGTGACGGCCTGGAGGCGGATATGCCGACCCCGGCGGCGATCTGCCCAAGCGTGTCGTGACGGCGCAGGTGGACCAGGCCGACGAGGGCATGCTGGGGCGGCGGGAGCCTGCAGCGCCGCACCACCCTCACTGGTGACGACGAGCCTTGTGACCCACTTGACCAGCGCATGCGACAGGTCGAGTGCGGCAAACCAGGGGACCAACCAGGCTCCCGGGCCAACAGATTGAGGCTTCGAACCCCGCACCCGTCGGTGTGGGAGCCGCCCTGTGCGTTGCGGGCACCGTGGTCATCACCCGATTCGGTGGCCACGCTGAAAACGCTCAGTGTTTGCAGCAGTCCGCTCGTGGCGGCACGGCAGCCGTCCGTCAGCGGTTCGGTGCCGTTCGTTCGCAGTCGGTTGTCAGGTGGGCGAGGACGAATAAGCTGTGAAAAGAAAAGGTGAGTTCAGGACGACTGTAACTGATGGTCGCCCTGACCAAACCCTCGACAGGCAACGGTGCCTGTTGTTGTACGGCCATTGTCGATGGTCGAACTTGAGGAGGACGCCATGAGGTGGGAAACGCCTGTTCTTTCGGTGGTCGAGGCGTACTCTGAAGCTGGCGACCGCCTGCGCCGGCGTTAACAGATTGTTTTTCATACTGTGTTTATTCATTGCCTCGGGGCGGCGGCAGGCGGAGGTTATCCGCAGTGGAATTGCGCTTGCGCGGGGTGCCGAAAGGCCCGCGTCAAGCCTGAAGTCGCGACGACACACGCAGGGATTGCGGTTTCCGGAGACGGCGAGCGGTGGCTTCTGTTGAATGCCACGCCGGACGTCCATCATCAGATAGCGGCGGATCCTTCTTTGCATCCGGGTCCCGGTATTCGGACGACGCCGGTTGCCGGTGTGCTGCTGACGGACGCAGAGTTCGATCACACGATCGGCTTGCTGATGCTGCGTGAGGAGTCGTCGCTGACGGTGTACGGGACGAACCCCGTGCTGGAGGCGCTGACCCGGCGGTTCCCGGTTCGGGAGTTGCTGAGCGACTACGCGGATCTCTCATGGTGTCCGGTTGACATCGGCAAGCCGGTTGACCTGGACGATCGGTTGCGCGCGACTGCCTTTCTGACGGGATCCAAGCCGCCTCGCTACGTAGGAGGTTCAGGGCTTGGCGGGTCGGAGTGGGAGGTGGGCTTCCGCTTGGAGGACAAGGTGACCGGCGGGACCCTGGTGTACGCGCCGACGCTGCCCCGGTGGGACGAGGAGTTCACCGAGCAGGTTGCGTCGGCTGACTGCGTCTTCCTGGACGGCACGTTCTGGACGGACGACGAAATGTCCCGCCAAGGGGCAGGAAGTCGCACCGGACGTTCCATGGGGCACATGCCCATCAGTGGCGAGGACGGTTCTGCCCGCGCTCTGGCTGCGCTTCCTGCGAAACGGAAGATCTACACCCACATCAACAACACGAACCCTATCCTCGACGAAGATTCCAAGGAGCGGCGCTGGCTGACGGGCTTGGGTATCGAGGTTGGTCGAGCCGGCTTGGAGGTGGAAATATGAACGCTTGGTCTGCTGAGGAGTTCGAAGCGCAGCTGCGGTCGATCGGGGAAAAGCGGTACCACCATCTGCACCCGTTCAACGAGCGAATGCACGCGGGCTTGCTGACCGAGGAGGAGTTCCGAGGTTGGGTGCGGAATCGCTTCTATTATCAGGTGAACCTGCCGGTGAAGGACGCTTTCATCCTGACCAAGCTTCCTGGTCGGGAGGACAGGCGCCAGTGGATTCAGCGCATCATCGATCATGACGGGCGGACGGGAGACGAAGGCGGTATCGAAAAGTGGGTCCGCCTCGGTGAAGCTGTCGGATTGACCCGTCGAGAATTGTTCGACGGCGACTCGGTGCTGCCCGGAGTGCGGTTCGCCGTGGACGCCTACGTCGATTTTTGTCACCGGAAGCCGTGGCTGGAGGCCGTGGCATCGGCCCTGACCGAGCTGTTCGCGCCGGATCTGCTCAGCCGTAGGATTGCCGACGTCCAGCAGCACTACCCGTGGATCGCAACGGAAGGTTTGGAGTACTTCCGTGCGCGACTCACCCAGCAGCCCAAAGACATTGCGCATCTGCTCGACCTGGTGATCAACCACGCGAAGTCCAGGGAGCAGCAGGACGCCTGCGTACGAGCGCTGGAGTTCAAGTGTGATGTCCTCTGGAGCCTGCTTGACTCCGTGCAGCTCGCGTACAGCAAGAAGCCGTGATGGACGAATCCGAGCTGACGGCCATTCCTCGGCTGGCGACCAAGGCGATGCTCAGACACGACAGCGTCCGAGGCGTGGAGTTGCTGTTGCTGCCGGAGAGGGTCGTTCTCCTGAACAAGTCTGGGGCAGCGATCCTGGGGTTGTGCGACGGCAGCCGAACCGTGCGGCAGGTGGTCACCCAGCTTGAGCAAGATTTCGAGGTTGCCGATCTCACGAACGACGTAATGACATTCCTTCATGATGCGCGTGAACGGGGCTGGGTGGTGGTCACATGAACGGTATGCCGCATCCGTACGCCCTGCTGGCCGAAGTCACGCACCAGTGTCCGTTGCACTGCGTCTACTGCTCGAACCCGTTGGCGTTGCTCGGTCGGCAGGACGAGCTCGCGACCGAAGACTGGTTGCGGGTGATCCGCGATGCAGCCGGCCTCGGGGTCGTACAGGTGCACTTTTCAGGCGGTGAACCGCTCGTTCGCGGCGATCTGGAGACGCTGGTCGCCGAGTGCCGTCGCCTCGGCCTGTACACGAACCTGATCACCAGCGGCCTCGGGCTTACGGAGAGCCGTGCGAGGTCGCTCGTTTCGGCGGGGCTCAACAGCGCCCAGCTGAGCATTCAGGGCGACGCCGCTGAGTCGACGAACTTGGTGGCAGCGAGCAAGCGATTCGACAAAAAGGAGCAAGCTGCGCGCATCATCCGCGAGGCCGGACTGCCGTTGAACATGAATGTGGTTCTGCACCGGATGAACCTGCCTCGTCTGGACGCGATCATCGACGTCTGTGTGGCGTGGGGCGCCGAGCGACTGGAGCTCGCCAACACCCAGTATTACGGCTGGGCTCTTCGCAACCGCGACCTGCTGCTGCCGACCAAGGCACAGCTGGAGGAGGCTGTGGGCGTCTACAAACGCCGGAAGGCCGAGCTGGGGGAGCGCATGGAACTCCTCTGGATCCTCCCTGACTACTACGAGCCCTATCCGAAGCCGTGCATGGGCGGATGGGCGCAGACGGCACTGACCGTCGCACCCGACGGCACCGTGTATCCGTGTCCGGTGGCTGCGGAGATCACGACGATGAACTTCTCCTCGGTTCGCGACCACGACCTCGCGTGGATCTGGTCGAAGTCCGACGCGTTCGAGGCATTCCGGGGAACCGAGTGGATGGCTGATCCGTGCCGTAGCTGTCCTCGCAAGGAGATGGATTTCGGCGGATGCCGGTGCCAGGCCTTCGCCTTGACCGGCGATCCGGCGCGCACCGATCCGGTTTGCATGCACTCACCCGACCACCACTTGGTGCAGGACGCTCTCGTTCGCGCCCATCAGGCGGATGTCGCGGCAGACGGCGAAACGATCCGCGAGGAGCTCGTCTACCGCCGCCCGCACGGGTCGGCGCGCGGTAACTGACGTATGCCGGGCGAAGGCCGCGCCGTGTCCAGAAACGTGCTGACGAAGGGAGAGGCGGCAGCGCGTTCGGCCGAGATCTCCGACGTCCACTACGCGGTGGAACTCGACCTGACCGTGGGTGACCGGAAGTTCGCGACGAGTACTGTGGCTCGCTTCCAGGCCTGTTCGGGGGATGCGTTCATCTTTCTCGACTTCGCGGGGGAGGTCGAATCGGTCGAGTGCAACGGCCGTGCGCTCGGGCCGGACGCGCACGACGGGACGCGTGTCCGGCTCGACGTGCGCCCCGGTGAGAACACGGTTCGAGTGGTCGGTTCCGCTTCATATTCGCGAACGGGTGAAGGGCTGCACCGTTTCCGCGACCCGCTTGACGGACAGGTCTACGTACACACCAAATTCGAACCTTTCGCGGCGCACACGGTGTACGCCTGTTTCGACCAGCCCGATCTCAAGGCAACGGTCGACCTGACCGTCACCGCTGACACCCACTGGGTCGTGGTTGCCAACACCGACCACGAGGAGCCGCCGTCGCCCGCAGGCGAGGAGCGTTCGACGTGGCGCTTCGGACGCACGCCACCGCTGCCGCCGTATCTGGTGGCCTTCGCCGCCGGCCCGTTCCGGCGACTGCGTTCCCGTCACAGCGGAGTGCCGCTGGCGCTGTACGCGCGGAACTCGCTCTTCGAGGAGCTCGCCGGCGAAGCGCCCGAACTGTTCGACGTGATCAGCCGTGGCCTCGACCACTACAGCGAGTTGTTCGACCTTCCGTACCCGTTCACCAAGTACGACCACGTCTTCGCCCCCGAGTACGCCTTCGGAGGAATGGAACATCCGGGCTGTGTGACGCTCAACGAGGGACTCCTGTTCCGGCATCGTGTCACTGAGGACGCGCGGCGAAGACGAGCCGACGTCTTGCTGCACGAGATGGCGCACATGTGGTTCGGCGACTACGTGACGATGCGCTGGTGGGACGATCTGTGGCTGAATGAGGCCTTCGCGACGATGATGGCGGTCGTCGCACAGGCTGAAACGACGCGGTACGGGGAAGGCTGGACCGCCTTCGCACACCACGCCCTGCCAGTAGCTCGACATGCCGACCAGCTGCCCACCAGCCACGCGATCCGGGTGGAAACCGCCGACACCGATGCTGCGCGGTCGAATCTCGGCCCGATCGTCTACCTGAGAGGCGCAGCGGTGCTGCATGACCTCGCGGAGCGCTTGGGCTGGGAATCTTTCGTCGCCGGTGTGCGGACATATCTGCGGACGCATGCGTGGGGAAACGCCGGCCTCGATGACTTTGTGGCGGCGCTGCGACAGGTGTCGAACGAAGACGTGGACCGGTGGGTGGACGAATGGCTGCTGCGCCGCGGTGTCAACACGGTGGAGGTGGTCCGCCATGCGGGTGGCGACCGGGTGGCGCAGTGTCCCGATCCCGATGTTCCGCCGCGTCACCTGAATCTGCGGATCGCCGCGTTCGACGACCACGATGCCAAGTTGGTGCTGCGGCAACGCACGCATGTGTCGCTCAGTCCCCGTAGACGCGAAGGTGAACTCGCCGTCTTCGACGCGAGCCCGGACCTGCTGGTGCCCAATGACGATGCGGTGAGTCATGTCAAGATCAGGCTGGACCCACGATCTCGACGGACGGCCTTGTGCAGCCTGTCCGCACTGGATGATCGACGAACGCGGGCAGTCGTCTGGGGAGCATTGTGGGACGACGTGCTCGACGCACGCTTGCCCGCGCGGACTTACGCAGCCGCGGTTCTCACGCATGGAGTGCTGGAGAGCGACGTCGGCGTCCTGCAAGTGCTCCTGGAGCGGGCGGTGCGGGCGGTGCAGGTCTACGGAGACCCCATCAGCAGTTGCCGAATGCTCGCGGTCCTGGCGCGCCACGTACGTGAGCAGTTGGACGGCGCCGCTGCGGGCACCGATCACCAACTGGTCCTTGCCCGCATCCTCGCGGGTGTCCTCCAGGCCGACGGCCACGCTCTGCTGAGCGACATAGTGTGTGGGCGGTCCCCCTGGGCAGGACTCGAGGTCGACCGAGATCTGCGGTGGCGGGCACTGCTCCGCCTCGCGTCGACCGGAGGCGACATCGACGGGCTCTTGCACGTCGCGATGGAAGCCGACCCGGGGGACAGCGGCCGCCGGAACGCCTTGATGGTGGAAGCCGCACGCCCCACCCGTGCCGCCAAAGAAGAAGCGTGGACCCGGCTGTTCAGCGATGGATTTTCCCTTGCAGAACGGAAAGCCATCATGGCGGGGCTGCGGCAACCGGCACAGGAGGCGTTGCTCACTCCGTACACGGACCGCTACTTGCGGGCGTTGCAGAGCATGGCAGGAACCGCCGCGCCCGAGTTCGTGTTGGCGTTCGCCCGCGCGCTCTATCCTCATTTCACCAACGATGAGCAAAGCGTGCTGGCGGGCACGGACGACCTGCTGGACACCAAGCTGCTCTCCGCAAACGTGCTGAAGGCCGTCAGAGAGGAGCGAACCGAGCTCCTCATCATGCAGGCAGCACGAGCGTGCGACGCGGCGCACAGAACGGGCTAGGCGTGGTGTGCCGGGACGTCGGTGACACGCGTGCCGGATGCTGGAACGGGTGAGGGCATTTCCGGGGCCGGTGTGGATGGCGACACCTGCAACCGGCCTCCAGAAGGCCCCCATGTGCCGTCGCAATGCCCCGCTGACGCCGACCGGCCGACCACGTCTGGCCCGGCGTGTCGTGGACGACGGCCGGCCGCTGCGCCAGCCAGCGGAACGCTTCCAGGTCAGCCGCACGACCGCGGCCCGCTGAACGGACCGTTACCGGCAGCTGGGCACCGAGGGCATGCACGACCGTTTCAGCCGTCCGCACCACCATCCCGCGCCGCGCCCCGGCCGCCGTGGAGCCACGGGTCGTACACCTGCGGCGCGAGCACCGCACCGGACCTGCGCGGCCGGCGGCCCGTGCCGGTGTCGCATCCTCCACCGCCTACCGCATCCTGCGCCGCCACGGCCTGCCTGCGCCTGCCGTGCCGGACCGGGCCACCGGCAACCCCGTCGACGTCGACGCTACGAACGCGCCCGCCCCGGCGAGCCGGTCCACATCGACGTCAAAAAGCCCGGCCGCATCCCCGACGGCGGCGGCCACAAGGTCCTCGGCCACCAGGCGGGTCGCGCCAACCGGAAGCCGTCCATGGCAGGCTACGTCTGCCTTCCTTCCCCACCCGCGCCACGGCCTGGTTCGCCGACCAGGGCATCAGCCCTCACTGGACCCGGCCCTGGCGGCCGCAGACCAACGGCAAGGCGAACGTTCCCACCGCACCTGCTCGAGGAACGGGCCCACCAGCGGCCCTACACCTCAAAGACCGAACGGCAGACAGCGGTTCCTGACCGGCTGGACCGGTACAACCACCACCGGCCCCGCACCGGCATCGACAGCCAGACCCCAGCCGGCCACGTCACCAACCTGTCCGGACAACACACCCAGGGCCGGCTGCCACCGGCAGGCGACGCCGGCCTTACGAACAGCAACAACACCGCTATGTCACGGTGTCACCCTCTGTTTCTGCTCGCCGGGCCCCTGCCCGGACGGGCCCACCGGCCAACCCGCGTGCCTGCCAGACGTGGCCTCGCCGCCGCCTCACCCTGCTCCAGGAAGCTCGCGATTCGCCACGTGAGACATCTTCGTACCGGGTCCCGCACGGACGGGCCCGCCCCCCCCGGCACGGGAGGGGCTCGGTCAGGAGCCCTTGGCGAGCAGCTCCCTCAGGTGGGGCGCCTCGGCGGCGAGTGTGGTCGTGTCGCCATGACCCGTGTGGACGACGGTCTCTCCCGGCAACGGCATCAGCCGGTCCCGGATGGAGGCCAGGATGGTGTCGTAGTCGCTGTAGGAGCGGCCCGTGGCTCCGGGACCGCCCTGGAAGAGGGTGTCGCCGGAGAAGAGGGCGCGCAGCGCGGGCGCGTACAGGCAGACGGCGCCGGGTGCGTGGCCCGGGGTGTGGATGACCGTGAGAGCGGTGCCGGCCACCTCCAAGACGTCGCCGTCGGCCAGGGCGCGATCGGCGGGGCGGTCGGGGTGGGTCATGCGCCACAGCACCTCGTCCTGGGGGTGGAGGTGGACCGGGGCGCCGGTGAGGTCGGCGAGGGCGGGGGCGGCGTTGACGTGGTCGTTGTGGCCGTGGGTGGCGACGATGGCGGTCACCCGACGGCCGCCGATGGCCTTCTGGACGGCCTGCGCGTCGTGGGCCGGGTCGATGACCAGGACCTCGTCGTCGTCGCCGATGATCCAGACGTTGTTGTCGACGTCCCAGGTGCCGCCGTCGAGGCTGAAGGTGCCGGAGGTGACGAGGCGTTCGATGCGGGCGGTCATCACAGCACCACCACCGAGCGCAGCACGTCGCCGTCGTGCATCTTCTCGAACGCCTTCTCCACCTCGTCCAACTTGATGGTCTCGGTGACGAAGGCGTCCAGGTCGAGCCGGCCCTGCTGGTAGAGGTCGATGAGCATGGGGAAGTCGCGGGAGGGCAGGCAGTCGCCGTACCAGGAGGACTTCAGCGCGCCCCCGCGTCCGAAGACGTCCAGCAGCGGCAGTTCCAGCTTCATCTCCGGGGTGGGTACGCCGACGAGGACGACGGTGCCGGCCAGGTCGCGGGCGTAGAAGGCCTGCTCGTAGGTCTGAGGGCGGCCGACGGCGTCGATGACGACGTTGGCGCCGAAGCCGCCGGTCAGCTCCCTGATGGCCTCGACCGGGTCGGTCTGGCGGGAGTTGACGGTGTGGGTGGCGCCGAAGCCCTTGGCCCAGTTCAGCTTTCTCTCCTCCACGTCGACAGCGATGATCTTCGCCGCGCCGGCGAGGCGGGCGCCGGCGATGGCCGCGTTGCCGACACCGCCGCAACCGATCACGGCAACGGAGTCGCCGCGGCCGACGTTGCCGGTGTTGATCGCCGCTCCGAGGCCGGCCATCACGCCGCAGCCGAGCAGGCCGGCGGCCGTCGGCGCGGCGCTCGGGTCTACCTTGGTGCACTGGCCGGCGGCGACCAGGGTCTTCTCCGCGAAGGCGCCGATGCCCAGGGCCGGCTCCAGCTCGGTGCCGTCCTCAAGGGTCATCTTCTGTGTCGCGTTCCGGGTGCTGAAGCAGTACTGCGGGCGTCCGCGCTTGCAGGCGCGGCACTGGCCGCACACGGCGCGCCAGTTGAGGATGACGTAGTCGCCGGGAGCCACCTCGTCGACGCCCTCGCCGACGGCCTCCACGACCCCGGCCGCCTCATGGCCCAGCAGGAAGGGGAAGGCGTCGTTGATTCCGCCCTCCCGGTAGTGCAGGTCGGTGTGGCACACCCCGCAAGCCTGGACCTTCACCAGCGCCTCGCCGGGACCGGGGTCGGGGACCAGGATCGTCTCCAGCGACACCGGCGCCTTCTTGCTCCGGGCGACGACGCCGCGCACCTCGTGAGTCATGTCGGAGTTCCCTCTTTCGCGTGTTATGTCGGGTACGGTCAGCGGAGGACGACCGTACCGGTGCCTTGCGCAGTACCCGGTGTCCCACGTGCCACTGCACGGCGTGGGCCAATGCCACAGACTCCGCGTCACGGCCGGCGGCGGCCGTCTCCTCGAAACCGAGGGCGTGGTCCATCCGGACCATCTCCTGCTCGGTGATGGGCCCTTCGTCGAGATCCGCGGTGACATGGTGCGGCGTGGCGCCGATAGGTTCCCGAATGCCTGCGGGCATGAGGCGAGGGTGCCCAAGGTCCCTTGTATGGACGCGCTTGATTACCCTCGTAACCGCACTGTACTCGCAGTATCGGGCGCGGACGTGCCGTGTTGCAGAAGCCGAGCAAAATCCGCGCGACGGCCGGGCACGGCAACTCCGGGTGGCTCAGCCGCGGTGGAGGGTGGCCGGCGGTGTGGCGTCCACCGCACCGGCGTGCGCCGGACGCTCCGGTCCACCTGCGCCGTCACGACACCCTCGCGCGCGACGCGGGCCGGCCGGGCCGCACCCGTGGCCCGGCCACGGCCCGGATCATCCGGGTCTGCGGGCAACAGGGCGTCCCCGCCTGGCCCGACCGCGCCGGACAGGGCGCCGGCCCCAGGTCACCACCGGGCTCAAACGGCCACCCGGCGGCTACCCACCCCACACACCACAAACCGTCGACCGTGCACTGGCCCAGGACCGAGCGCCCCGTCGAACGCGGCACGGCACGGCCCGAAGTCCGGGCCCGCATCAGCCGGTGACCGCACAACCGTCATCACCAGGCCCCCGTCGCCACCCTGCACAGGTACAACGCTGAACAAGGGCTTATGGCCCGCAGGTAACCATGTGGACACCGTTCATACGCGCTCGGCGCGCGTTCGTGGCCAAGAGATTGACCACTCATTGAGGTCCGTTGCAGGCTTCTTGCACACCGCCTCAGGTGCAGCCGACAACTGTGAGCTCGAGACGGGGAAGGCATAGCAAGCGGATTCATGCGCTTGGCGCGACCAGTTGTGCTGCTGCAGCAATGCGGCACAGCTGTACTCAACCGGTAGACCGACAGTGTCGTCCGGCTTTTCCTTGCGGGACTTGAAGCGTCGCGGGACGCCTGCTTCCGGCACGCTTCGCACGCCGCGCATGCTGACGACAGGTCAGTCTGGAGCGAGAGGTGAAAACATGGTGCTTCCATCAAAGATGCCTCAGCTCGCCGACCTCGATTTGCTGCTGTCGGTCGAGAGCTATGGCAGCGTAGGAAAGGCAGCTCAAGCGCATAACCTTTCACAGCCGGCCGCCAGTATTCGGATCAGAGCGATGGAACGTCGCCTTGGTCTTCGGCTGCTGGACCGCTCTCCTGCCGGTTCGAAGCTCACCGAGGAAGGAGAAATGCTGGCCAAGTACGCCCGTAATCTGATGCATGCGGCACGAGAACTGCTGGAATTTGGGCCCGGGTCCCATTCCTCCGATGTGAAACGTCTACGGATTGCGGCCAGCCCGGCTGTCTCGGAGCACTTGATCCCTGAATGGTTGAACCGTTCCGGGTTCTCGTTCGGCGAGGCACGTGTCGAGGTGCAGACCGGCAGTGTCGACACGCTTCACCAGCTGATCCTTGCGAGCCATGTCGACCTCGCGTTCATCGACGGCTGGTGTCAGGCCGGAAGCCAGGTGCAGAAGAGCTATCGCGAAGACCTGGTCACCCGGTACATATGCGACGACAAGCTGGCCGTGGTGGTCGGCTCGAGGCACCCGTGGGCCATGAGGCCCAGTCCCCTGTCGGTGCAGGAGTTGGCAGACGCTCAACTTGTCCTGCGCGAGCGCGGCTCAGGACTCCGGGAGTTCACAGACGAGCTACTGGGAGCTGCACGCGCCCCGCGAAATTACATTGAGCTTCCCTCTAACGCTGCGATCAAGCAGGCAGTTGCTACAAGCCAGCGGGTGACAGTGCTGAATATTTCCACCGTGAGGTCCGAACTCGCGGAAGGCCGGCTGCATCAGGTGGCCGTTGACCAAGAGATGCCGGCAAAACCCATTTATGCGGCTTGGAGTGAACGCCGGGGTCTCCCGGAGTATGCGCGGGAACTTGTGGAGACTGCAGCGTCGAAGGGTAGTCCGATGCGAGTCGTCAAGACTGGACAGAAAGTCCAGGGTGCTCAACTCGCGGAGGCGAACGTCGCCACAGCGATCTAGCGTCACGGTCTGTTCCCAGCGCGTCGATGACCGGATTGTCGAACCCATCACGAACATGCCACACCGTTCGGTGCCGAGCACAGGAGGATTAACGACAGATGTCAGCTCTGAATGAAATTGCGCGTACACTTGTCTCCAACAGGCGCGGAATCCTTGCTGCCGATGAGAGTATCGGGACGATGTCCTCCAGGCTGGAGAAGGTGGGGGTCGCGGCAACGGAGGAAAATCGTCGGGTGTACCGTGAGCTGATTGTTACGACCCCTCGGCTCTCGGAATCGATCAGCGGCATCATTCTCGCGGACGAGACGTTCCGTCAGAAGGTGTCCAACGGGCGCACGTTTCCAGAGTTCCTCGCCGATCTCGGGATTCTCACCGGAATCAAGGTCGACACCGGAGCGAAGCCGCTGGCGGGAGCCCCGAACGAGACGATCACCGAGGGTCTCGACGGGCTGCGCGAGCGAGTGAAGGATTATGTGCGCCTCGGCGCGACGTTCGCCAAGTGGCGCGCGGTGATCAAGATCGGTGACAATCTGCCGTCGGACCGTGCAGTGCGAGCGAACGTGCACGCGCTGGCGCGGTATGCCGGCCTCTGCCAGGAAGGAGGCCTGGTGCCCATCGTGGAGCCCGAGGTGCTGATGGACGGTGCCCACTCGCTGGCGCAGTGCCAGAAGGTGACGACTGCCGTGCTGGAGTCGCTGTTCGACGAGCTCGACCTGATGCAGGTGCAGCTCGACGGCATCGTCCTCAAGCCCAACATGGTGGTTGCCGGGACCGACAGCTCGGAGCAGCCCTCGGTGACAGACGTCGCCCGGGCCACGGTGGACGCCCTGCGGGAGACGGTGCCGGCGTCCGTGCCGGGCATCGCCTTCCTTTCCGGTGGACAGAGTCCGGAAGTAGCGACGAAGCACCTCGGGGCGATGCAGGGTCTCAGTCCGCTTCCCTGGGAGCTCACCTACTCGTTCGGAAGGGCGCTGGTCGGGCCGGCTCTGGAGACATGGCGGGGCGACAACGCCAACTGGGATGCCGCCCAGAAGGCGCTCTCCGAGCGAGCCATCGCGAACGCCGCCGCCCGCTGACGGGTCAGCCGGCCCGATGCTGCCGGCTCCGTTCTTCGAGCCGGCAGCCCGTCGATGCCTGTTGCTGCACTTCGCCGGCGGCCTGCGTCTCGATGAAGAGGGCGACCGGATCGGCCACGTGAGTCGCCGGTCCGGTCGCCCGCGGCTTGATGTCCATGGTCGTCGTGGCCGAGTGCGTTGCAGACCCTTCGCACAGTCTCGTGCCGTTGCTCGTCCGGTGGAATGGATGCCGATGAGGACTCCAGAATGTGGCGCAGTGTCATCCGCCGGCACCTCGGGACCCGATCACACTCTTGCTCTCGAACTCGTACGTGTCACCGAGGCCGCCGCGATCGCGGCCGACAGGTGGGCCGGACGCGGCGCCAGGAACAGCGGCAAGGCCGCTGCCATCGATGCGATGCACAGACTCATCATGCCGGTGCCGATGCGCGGCGTTGTGGTGATTGGCGAGGGCGAGAAGAAAGATACGCCTGTCCTGTTCAAGGGGGAGCGCGTCGGCGATGGGGACGGGCCGGCATGCGACATCGGGATCAGCGCAGACGACGGCACCCTTTCGATGGCCGCGGCAGCCGAGCGCGGTGCCCTGTACGACCCGTCGCCGGTTCTCCACATGGAGAAGCTGGCCGTCGGCCCCGACTACGTCGACGTCGTCGACATCAGCCGTCCGGTCGTGGAGAACCTGCGAGCGGTTGCCACGGTCAAGGGCGTTCGAGTGCCGGATGTCATCGTTGCCGTTCTCAACCGGCCCCGGCATCACGAGCTCGTGCGCGAAATCCGCGAGGCAGGTGCGCGGGTCCACTTGATGGAGGGAGGCGACGTCGCGGGCGCGATTGCCGCGGCGTGTCCCGAGAGCCAGGTGGACATGCTGTGGGGCACAGGGGGAGCAGCGGAGGGAGTCATCGCCGCGGCTGCCCTGTTCTGCATGGGTGGATCGTTGCAGGCCCGGCTACGGCCCCACGGCTTCGAGCAAGGCGGAAAGAAGCCCGCAGCCGGCCATGACGCCGACACCGTTCTCTGCACCGGCGACCTGGTGCGCGGAGAGAACGTCTTGTTCTGCGCCACCGGAGTGACCGGCAGCGAACTGCTCAGCGGTGTACAGCACCACTCGGGCCGCACCACTACACAGTCCCTTGTGATGTGTTCGAGTCCGCACACAATGCGGTTCGTCAAGTCCGAACACCGGCAGGTGGCGCGAGCACCTCGGGATGGATTCGGGTGAGTGGAAAAGGCCGGCTTCCCGCACTTCTTCCCCGGAAGCCGAGTAGCTACCACCCCGACGATGGCGAGGCTGACGAAAACCGCAAACGCACTCAAGAGGAGCACCGATTCGAATGATGGGTGAGACCACCACGACGTCCGTCCGGGCCGAACCCGTCATCACGCGCTACCGCGGACTGATCTGTGATCTCGACGGTGTGGTCTACCGCGGCGCCACGGCTGTTCCTCATGCGGTGGAGACCTTGAACCGGGTGACGGCGCACGGCGTACCGGTCGTGTTCGCGACCAACAATGCATCCCGCTCTCCCCGGAGCGTGGGCGACCACCTCCGCGGGCTGGGCATCGCACAGCAGGGCTGGTCGGTGGTCACTAGTTCCCAGGCGGCCGCGGCACACCTGGCGGAGCGTCTGGCTCAAGGAGCGCCGGTGTGTGCGGTGGGAGGGCCGGGTGTCGCTGAGGCACTCACCGAAGCCGGGTTGACCCCGGTCCGCGTCGCGGATCTGGGCGACACGCCGGTCGAGGCAGTCGTTCAGGGACTGGGAACCGACGTCACCTGGAGCGAGCTCACGGCGGTGGGCTACCTCGTCGAAGCCGGAACCATCTGGGTAGCAACCAACGTCGACCTCACGTTGCCCACGCCGTACGGGCAAGCGCCTGGCAACGGTGCGCTGGTCGCGCTGGTGCAGACGGCGACCAGCGCATCACCGCACGTGGTCGGCAAGCCGCAGGCAGCCTTGTTCGACCTGGCACGTTCCCGGCTCGGCACCGCTCAGCCGGAGACCCTTGTGTGCGGGGACAGGCTGGACACCGACATCAAGGGCGCCAACTCGGCCGGCCTCGACTCGCTCTTCGTCCTGAGCGGGGCCTCCCGCCTGCGGGACCTGGCATTCGCCGAGCGGTCTTCGCGTCCAACCTATGTCGCCGCCGACCTGAGCGGACTGCTCGCGCCCGGACTGCCACTGCACACCACCTCACCCGACCACCTCGTCGAACTCGGGCCGGACGCCGTACCACGTGTGCCGAGTGTCGGCGACAACGGCACACGGCTGCAATCCGTTGTCACCATGGCGTGGGCCGCTCGCGACGAGGGTCGTGCGGTCTCCGACCATGCCGGCCTGTGGGCAACGATCGAACGACAGCTCGGACTTGTCCAGCCGAAACAAGCCACGCAACAGACGAGCCGATCAGTAGCCGGACATTGAGGCGTGCGGTGCCATCCCGTGAGCCTGAATCAGGACCCCGACACCCCCAGTAGTCCCGACCTGCTTCCCACGCCAATCCACCGAACACCCACCGATCCGCGAAATGAGGAGCACTGTCAGCGTGCGCATCTACCTTGGCTCTGATCATGCCGGATTCGAACTCAAGAACCACCTCGTCAGTAGGCTTTCCGACCTCGGCTACGAGGTGACCGACGTCGGTCCCACCGTCTACGACGCGGACGACGACTACCCACCGTTCTGCGTCGAGGCGGCACGGCGCGTTGTGGCGGACAAGGGCAGCCTCGGTCTCGTCATCGGCGGCTCCGGCAACGGGGAACAGATCGCCGCGAACAAGGTCCCCGGCGCCCGCGCCGCGCTCATTTGGAGCGTGAACACCGCCAGACTGGCCCGCCAGCACAACAACGCACTCCTGGCAGGTATCGGCGGA